>NZ_LR134338.1:3995000-4595000 GCF_900637055.1 Brevibacillus brevis | reverse complement strand
AAGGCAATCAGGAGTGGCGTGAAGTTATTGAGGAAGGACAACAAGGGGTTCGGGACGCAAACGACAAAAGACCTTGACCGTAATACGCTCGCTTGACATTTTTTGAAACCAGTGTAAAAAGTAAAGTAAAAAAATAACACCAACAAATTCATTGACGAGAAAGAGTAAGCTAATCCCCTTGTTCCCCAGAGAGTTGGCCTTGTGCTGAAAGCCAACGTTCAAGACTTAGCCGAAAATCCTCTCCGAGAAGGAAAGCTGAAGCATTTTGGAGTAAGCTGACCCGGAATCCCACCGTTACAAGGGACGCGTATGATGGTACGTAGTAGAGATGCCGAAATGACATGCTTGCATGAAGATTTCGGAACAAGGGTGGTATCGCGAGATCAAATCTCGTCCCTTAGGGGGCGGGATTTTTTTGCGTTCTATGAACCTACACTTCTACGCAAACTACAGAAGAAGGAGTGTACATGATGAGGAAAGTAGACGTAAAAGAAAAAGCAAGGACACGCGAGCTGCGCGTTCTGGATCAGTGGAAGGAAGATGGCACATTCCGCAAGTCGATGGACAATCGGCTGGGAAAGCCTAATTTTGTCTTTTATGAAGGACCTCCGACTGCAAACGGACAGCCGCATATCGGTCACGTGCTCGGACGGGTCATCAAGGATTTTATCGGACGCTACAAAACGATGTCCGGTTACCGTGTCGTCCGGAAGGCAGGCTGGGATACGCATGGTCTCCCGGTAGAGCTTGGGGTGGAGAAGCGACTCGGCATTTCCGGCAAGCAGGAGATCGAAAACTACGGAGTGGCCAAGTTCGTCGAGGAGTGCAAAAACAGCGTATTCGAGTACGAAAAACAATGGCGCGAGCTGACGGAGGGGATCGCTTACTGGACAGATATGGAGCATTCATACGTCACCTTGACCAACGACTACATCGAAAGCGTCTGGCACATCCTTTCCGAAATTCATAAAAAAGAACTGCTTTACAAAGGACATCGTGTCAGTCCGTAATGCCCGGATTGCCAGACGACGCTCAGCTCCCATGAAGTAGCACAAGGCTATGAAGACGTGAAGGACTTGAGTGCAACGGTCAAATTCAAAAGCAAGACAAGCGATGACATCTTCCTCGCGTGGACGACGACACCATGGACACTTCCAGCCAACGTAGCTTTGGCTGTTAACAAAGAGCTCGATTATGTGCGGGTCAAGCACAAGGGTGAAGTGTACGTCGTAGCAAAAAATCTCGCGGAAAAAGTGTTCAAGGAAGACTACGAGGTTTTGTCCACGCACAAAGGGGCAGAATTCGTCGGTACCGCGTATGAGCCGCCTTTTGGCTATCTCAAAGTAAACCGTGGACATATCGTCGTCGATGCGGACTATGTCAGTGATACGAGCGGAACTGGCATCGTGCATACTGCGCCAGCGCACGGGGAGGATGACTATCGCACGACCTGTCAGCATGGACTTGATTTCGTGAACGTCGTGAATTTGGCTGGCCGCTATACCGATCAAATCTCGGATTTTGCGGGTCGCTTCGTCAAGGATTGCGACGTCGATATCGTAAAAGACTTGTCGCATCGCGGTCTGCTGTTTTCCAAGGAGCGCTACGAGCATAGCTATCCGTTCTGCTGGCGTTGCAAATCGCCACTGCTCTACTACGCAATGGAGAGCTGGTTCATCAAAACGACAGCCATCAAGGATCAGCTGATCGAAAACAATAGCAAGATTGACTGGTATCCGGGCCACTTGCGCGAAGGGCGCTTCGGGAAATTCCTCGAAGAGCTTGTAGACTGGAATATCAGCCGCAATCGGTATTGGGGGACGCCTCTCAATCTATGGCTTTGTCAGGATTGTGGCTCTGAATATGCGCCAGGCAGTGTAAAAGAGTTGCGTGAGAAATCTGTGGCGCCAATCGACGAGAATCTGGAGCTGCACAAACCGTTTGTCGATGAGGTGAAGCTGCGTTGCTCCTGCGGCGGTACGATGGAGCGGACCCCTGAAGTCATTGACGTGTGGTTCGACAGCGGCTCGATGCCGTTTGCTCAGTACCATCATCCATTCGGCGACGAAAAGGTATTCCAAGAGCAGTACCCTGCCGATATCATTTCGGAAGGAATCGATCAGACGCGGGGCTGGTTCTTCAGCTTGTTGGCAGTTTCTACTCTGTATAATGGAAAAGCGCCTTACAAGGCGGTCATATCTACCGGTCACGTTTTGGATGAACACGGTCAAAAGATGTCCAAAAGCAAAGGAAACGGGATCGATCCGTGGGAGGTAATCGAGGAGTTCGGTGCAGATGCATTCCGGTGGGCGCTTTTGTCTGACAGTGCGCCGTGGAGCAGCAAGCGATTCTCCAAGCGGATCGTCGCCGAGGCGAAGTACAAAGTGATCGATACGATCCATAACACACATGCTTTTTATTCGTTATACACCTTGATCGATGTATTCAAGCCAGAAGAGCATCCGGCACATCCACCTGTGAACGAATTGGATCGTTGGATACTTTCCCGTTTGAACACCACCTTGCAGAACGTGGTAAAAGGTCTGGAAACCTACGATTTCATGAATCCGGCCGGGCAAATCGAAGTGTTCGTCGACGAGCTGAGCAACTGGTATATCCGTCGCTCAAGGGATCGTTTCTGGAGCAGAGGGATGACACCCGACAAAGTGTCTGCTTACCAGACCCTGCGGAAAGTGTTGTTGACGCTGGCGAAGATGATCGCACCATTCGCGCCGCTGATCGCAGAAGATATGTATGGCAATCTGGGGGGAGAAGGCAGTGTTCATTTGACAGACTATCCGAAGGTGAATACAGAAGAAATCGACGAAACCCTTGAGCGGGACATGGAAACGGTTCGTCACATCGTGGAGCTAGCGCGAAATGTCCGCAAGGAAACCGGACTCAAGACCAGACAGCCTCTGTCCGAGCTGATCGTATCGATGGAGCAGCCATTTAACCTCGAGCGATTTGCCGGAATTATCCAAGACGAGATCAATGTCAAAAACATTCGGGTGGAGCAAAGTAACAGCAGCTTCGTGGCGTATCATTTCAAGCTCAACCTGAAGGTAGCCGGGAAAAAATACGGCCAGCTCGTTGGGCCAATCCAAGGGTATTTAAAAGAACTGAATGCTGCCAATGCACAGAAAGCAGTGGACAAGGGCTACTTGGATGTAGAGGTCGCAGGCGAGAGCGTGCGGATTACGCTAGATGAGCTGCTCGTGGAAAAGCAAGGGAAGCAAGGCTTCGCTTCTGCATCCGGCTATCAGCTCCACGTGGCCTTGAATACGACACTTACAGAAGAGCTTGAGCAAGAAGGCTGGGTTCGTGAGGTCATCCGCGTCATTCAGGATGCACGCAAAAAGATGGATTTGCCCATCGATAAACGTATCGAGCTCACACTCGATGTGGACGATGAGCTGCGAGCAGCATTGGAGCGCTTTGCCCATGTTTTGCGCGAGAGTGTACTCGTTTCGGATGTGTCTTTTGCGAAAATAGCAGATATGGAGACCGTTTCGTTTGGAGATAAAACATTTGGTTTGCATATCGGGTGACAAAGCGGTTGGATAAACAAACAGCTAGAGAACATAGTTGGTACACCGGTTCCCTAGCTGTTTACTTCAGTCATGTAACATCTCTGGGTCGAACCAAACGTCTTCATAATCGTCCGCAGCTGACAATCTGAGCTTTTCAGAAGGAATGTTCAGTTGAATGGAGAAAGGGGTAGAGGCACGAAGACGAACATTCACCAGGAAGAGAGGAAATGCAGATGGACCAAGTGAAATGGAACGTTGGGGTTGTTGGCGCTGGCGTCATGGGCGAGCGCATGATGAACGCGATCCGTACCCACGAAAAATTTCGAGTAGCCGCAGTGAGTGATGTATCTGCGGAAAGAGCACAGGAAGCCGCGCAAAAGTCCGGCGATGTGCCTTGGTACACAGATTATAAGGAATTACTGAAAAAGGTAGAGCTGGACGTCATCTATTTGGCGGTTCCTCCCAAATTCCATCACGCGATTGCTTTGGATGTACTGGCGCACAAAAAGCATTTGCTCTGTGAAAAGCCGTTGGCTAATTCGTTGACAGAAGCGCAAGAAATGCTGGAAGCAGCAAATGACGCAGGGGTTGTCCATGCGATGAACTTCCCGCTCTACTATCAAGGCATTTTTCCTGAGCTCTCCCGCAGACTTGAAGAAATCGGGGATATCCGCCGCATCGATATCCTGACGCATTTTCACCAATGGCCGCGTCCATGGCAGCAAACACCTTGGCTGGCTGGTCGTGAGCAAGGCGGTTTCATCCGTGAAGTGCTCCCTCATTTCGCTCACCTGACTTACGCGCTCTTCGGAGACCTGCATGTAGTCCGCTCAGAGGTAGACTATCCAGCAGATCCTGGGCTATGCGAGACAGGCGTATCGGCCTTCCTGCGTCTGACAGATGGTACCCCGGTTACGATCAATGGCTTGGCGGGTATCGCACATCAAGAGCATTTGGATTATCGCGTGTACGGGTCAAAAGGGACGCTGAGTGTCGTGAACTGGAGCAATCTGTTTGTGGGTGGACACGGTGAAGCGCTCGTTCCGGCTGAAGTTCCACAGCATGATCGTCTCTCTCTCCTGTTAGATGAGCTGTCTATGGCGATGAACGGTGGCGATGCTAGATTGGTTACGTTTGAAACAGGCGTGAAAGTACAGCAAGTGCTGGAAGCATTGCTCGGACATGAAAAAGTACACTATATCAAATAGAAATGAGCAGGAAAAGTCCACGAAAAAAGAGCAGCCAGGCAGGAGTAACACATCCTGCGCGGCTGCTCTTTTCTTTTTGCTATGGCTTGTATGTCAGTAAAAGCTGCTCAATATGCTTGATGGCAAAAAGGACATGCTTGTTGTCGAGGGTGAGTCTGCTTGCCATTATGGCCCCTTCAATGGAAGAGAAGATAACCGAAGCGACGGCTTCTGCGTCCATTTCAGAACGAAATTCTCCTTGGGCGATTCCGTCTTCCAGCAAGCCCTGCATGAAGGAAATGGTCTCTTGGTAAGCCGCGACGGCATAATCGCGGAGCACCGGGAATGAATGGTCACTTTCGACGGCTGTGTTGAGAAGCGGGCAGCCGCCTTGGAGCGGGGGATTGTTTACCGCATCAGAATATACCTTTGCCATGGCAACGAGTTTTGCAGTGGCTGTGTCCTGCTTTTCCAGTGCAGCTGCAAAATGTTCTTGTAACACTTCACCCGCATATTTAAAGGCCTCTATTGCAATCTCATCTTTACTAGTAAAACCTCGGTAGAGTGCGCCTTTGGTAAGTCCCGTGGCATTCATGATGTCTTGCATGGAGGTTCCTGTATAACCATTTTGATTAAACAGCTCTGCTGACTTCTGGATAATATGCAGCTTTGTTTTTTCGCCTTTTCGCATCGCGATAGTCCTTTCATTCGGCCAACACGGTCTATATTCGTCCAAGTTATTGTAACATTTCTCTCGTGTACGAAAGAAGGCAATCATGTAAAATCAAAAAGAGACCGAACCGTTCGGTCTCTAAAATCGAACAAAGGGTTGTGTGACAGGATGAACCGTATCAAACCGTATTCGATTGTCATTTTCGTCGCTTGTATGGCGATCACGTATGCACTCGTGCAAAACTTTATCATCGATCCAGAAGCAAAAGGCTTTCTCAGTCACAAATCTGATTACAACAAAGAGCGAATGAACACATCGATTTGGCTTACGGTCATGTATGTCCATTTGTTTTTCGCCATGATTGCCCTGGTCTGTGGGGTGGCTAACTTTTCGGACAAGCTGCTCGCAGAGAACCGCAAGCTACATAAAGTAACAGGCTATGTTTATCTTTTTAGTGTGTTGGTTGTGGTAGTCACATCGGGATATATGGCTCCTTATGTAACGGGCGGAAAAGTAGCGAGTTGGCCCTTCCACCTGTTGAACATTATCTGGCCGGCAATTACCATTACGGCGCTCGTTAAAATTAAAAAGCGTCAAGTCATGAAGCATAAGGAATGGATGGTTCGGAGTTTTGTCTTCTTGTTCACCAACATGCTGATTCATCTCGTGAAGCTGATCGTAGAGAAGGTGGTAGGTTTGCCGTATGAGCTCAGCTACACAATCGGTGTATATGTCACCATGATTGGACTTGTCGTGACCGCGGAGATGATCATTCGTACGAAATTGCGAGCACCCAAAAAAGTATGAGAGAGACGCAGCGCTTCTTAAAAAAGCTTCGCATCAACCAACTCCATTGGTTCAGATGTGAAGCTTTTTTAGGAGGTAAGCCGATGGTCCTTTCCTACTGCTGCAAGGCTTTGCTCTGCATCAAAAAGTCAATAAACGTACGCATAATCCCGTGAACAGGTGTATCCTTCAGGTAAATTAGCTCGAAGTTCCGGTTGATTTGCGGCAGATTCAGGACGTCTACTTCCTGCAGCTCGCCTTCGTCCAAATCTTTGGAGATGGCAAAGCGAGGCAAAAAGGCGATGCCCAGCCGTTGTTTCACCATCCGCTTCACGACCTCGATGTTGTCAGCCTCCATGACGACATTGTTTTGTAGCTGAAAATGGCTGAACGCATTGTTGATCAGCTTCCAGTCGAGTGAGCCCCGATTGAACAAGATTAGTCGTTCCCGTGCGACTTCTTCAATGGAGACCTGATGGCGGAATCCAAACGGATGATCGGGATAAATCGCTAAGACCATGTCATCCGGCATTAGCTGAATCCGATTAATCTGTGGATGAGTAACGGCACGAGCAATTCCGAATGACACCTCGTGGTTCAGAACCATATCGAGCACCTGATGGGAATGTCCGGTGAGGATCGTCAGCTTGATTTTGGGGTACAGCTGCTGGAATTGCTGGACGAGGTCAGGCAAAATGTAAAAGGCGGAGACAAAAACGGTGGAGATGGTCAATTCTCCCTCTACATCGCCTTGCGATCGCTGAATCGCTTGCTGTCCCTCTTGCAGCATGTGCATGATGTTTTTCGCATAGGGAAGGAACAGATCGCCTTCTTTTGTAAGAGAAATCGTATGACCCGTTCGTTGAAACAGCTTACAGCCCATAGTCGTTTCGAGTGCCTTGATCCGCATGCTGACCGTGGGCTGCGACAGATAGAGCAAATCAGCCGTTTTGCTGAAGCTCCCGGTCAGGGCGACAAAGATGAATGCTTCAATTTGCTCCATATTCATGAGTAGTGGCTCCATTATGTGAATTTTTAATTGCGCAGGAAAGGTTACGTGCTTCACAGTGTAAAAGCGACCATGCTTACACTTTCCGCAAAAATGCGGCCGCTCCTCCTCGAACATGCCTCGATAATGTTTTCTTAAGTGGCTTATAGCAATAATTTATTGGATTCGCTCTTCAAAATACATTACCTTAAAATTAACAGAATAGGTAGTGTTCTCAAAGGAATTTAGCACAAGGGATGGATACAGATGGCCAAGATGCCGATTATCGATTTGCACTGTGATGCACTTCTGAAAATTTGGGAGAAAAATGGGGCTCTGTCCTTTGCGGAAGCGGACGAGCTGGACGTCAACAGAAAACGGCTGCACGATGGCGGGGTAAAGCTGCAATGCTATGCGATCTGGACATCACCTGAACTGTCCACGGAGCAACGTTTTCAAAAAGCTTTGGATCAAATTCATTACTTTTATACAGAGGTTCTCGGAAAACATCCAGAAATGAAACAAATCCGTGATTGGAGCGATCTCGACCATTTGCAAGAGGGTGAGATCGGAGCATTGCTGACGTTGGAAGGTGTAGAACCAATCGGCAACGATTTGAAGAAGCTGCACATTTTGTATCAGTTAGGAGTTCGCTCTGTGGGCCTCACCTGGAACTTCGCGAATCTCGCTGCGGATGGTGCGCTGGAACCGAGGAATGCTGGACTGACGACCTTTGGCAAGGAAATCATTCAGTTCCACAATGAGCATAAAATGTTGACGGACGTCTCGCATCTAGGGGAGGGCAGTTTCTGGGATACGATTGAGCTTGCTGCATACCCGATCGCGAGTCATTCGAATGCACGAGCGATCTGCGACCATCCACGCAATCTGACGGATGAACAGGCAAAAGCGTTATTTGCCAAAGGCGCGAATGTACATGTCGTCTACTGCACCCAGTTTATCAATGAAACGACACCAACCACGATAGATGATCTGATCAAGCATATCGATCATTTTTGTTCACTCGGTGGCGTGCGTCATATCGGGCTCGGCTCTGACTTCGACGGCATTTCCGCAAAGGTCGTAGGCTTGGAGCACGCGGGTCAGAGCCAAAACCTGATCAACGAGCTGCTCAAGCATTATAAGGAAGAAGAAGTGCGCGGGTTTGCCTATGAGAACTTTCTGCGCAATCGTCCGGTGTAAGCGATCGGCATAGCCTTACGAAAGGAATGGAACGCATGACGAAAAAAATTCGGCAGCTCGGTGCGACAATCGGGAGGCTGCCGGTCGGTGAGAAAAATGACATTACGGATGTAGCCGGAGTCCGAGTGGGACATGTGACGATCCAGCATGAGCTGGACAACGACGACTATGCATGCACAGGAGTGACAGCCATTTTGCCGCATGGCGGCAGCTTGTTTCGTGAAAAGGTGACTGCGGCCAGCTATGTGATCAACGGCTTCGGCAAAACGACGGGACTCGTGCAAGTAAATGAGCTGGGGGTATTGGAATCGCCGATCATGCTCACCAATACGTTTTCCGTGCCCGCGGTTACACAAGGGACGCTGCAATACATGCTGGATACGAACGAAGAGATCGGGGACACGACCGGGACGATCAACATTGTCGTGGGCGAATGCAACGATGGTTATCTCAATTCCATTCGCCGCTGTGTCGTGCGCCCGGAAGATGCTAGAGAAGCGATTCAGAACGCAACGGACCAGGCCGTAGAAGAAGGAGCTGTCGGGGCAGGGACGGGGATGATTGCCTTTGGCTATAAAGGCGGTATCGGCTCGTCTTCTCGTATCGTAGTGACTGAGGAGCAAGTATATACATTGGGGACTTTGGTACTCAGTAACTTTGGCAACAAGAATGATTTCTTGGGAGCGAATCTGTTCACAAGCTGCAAAAGCAATGAAAACGCAGTAGAGAAGTCCGAAGATGGTTCGATCATCATCGTACTGGCGACAGATGCGCCGCTCAGTGATCGCCAACTGCTTCGGGTAGCAAAGCGTACAGGAATCGGCTTGGGACGTACGGGGAGCCATTTTGGGCACGGGAGCGGCGACATCGTCATTGCTTTTTCCACAGCGCAAAAGATCCCACATCAGACAACAGCCGTTACGGAAACGCGCGTGCAACTACGCGAGGATCATCCGATCATGAACGAATTGTTTGCTGCTGCGGCAGAAGCGACAGAGGAAGCGATCTACCATTCTCTTTCCCAAGCAGTCACGACAACGGGAAGAAAGGGACGCATCGTTCATGCGTATCCAAGTCAGGGCATAGGAGAGTAGTAACATAACCCTACAAGTGGTGACATTCCGTTTGATAACAGTGGACACCGCTTGCCGATTTGTCAGGCGGATGATTTTAATAAGAAGCTGATGGAGTTTATTCAATCATAATTCGTAAGGGAACTGACAGCCGATATTTCTGCCTAAAGTGCAGGATATCGGCTATTTCTTTTAGAACTTACCAATATATAGTTTTCAATAGCTCATGAAAAATCAACGATTAAGGATGGGGAAATTGAAGAAAACACTGTGGATCTCTATACTGCTTATAGCCATATTTGTGGGAGGTTTTTATTTCCTTGTGAAAGGGAATCCGCCATTGGATATTGGTACCCTTGCTTCAAGCAAAGATCATAAATCTGTTGTTGTGGGAATTGGTAATAAGGGCTTTGGTGAAGTGAAAATAATAGATGTTTCAGTTAATAACAATGAAAAACCATCAAAAACAAAAGTACAGGTTAGTAATGCTTTACAAGGATTCATCGTAACTGACGATTATGATAAAAAGGAATCAATACCCTATGGATTTCAGAAGATAGAGGATATAGCAATGAAAGCTGGCACATCTGAGGATACTGCTACGAAAAACGATAAAATTTATGGACTTAGTGTCATTCATCATGAAGCAATAAACAGAGTGAATATAAAGTACAGCTATCTGGGGATTCCATTTGATGAAATGGTGTTCTTTGAAGCGGGGGTAAATCGATGAGCCAAATGAAAGTTGTACCGGTCGAAGTTCCTTGGATGATCAGCCCCTCACATGATTTTGTCGGTTTTACTGGTTATGAGGAGCGGGAAGTAAGCGTGGAAGTGATTTACTTTCCAGCCGATTTGTCTTTTTACGATGTACGGTAAAATGGAGGGCTACGAGCGATATGACTTCAGCATGCTCGATCAGTACTATGATGGGAGACTGTCTTTGCGTGACGAATGGGACAAAACTGATGTTTGCCCAAACCCAGGATTTTACGAAGTGGTTGAGTCAAAAGTAAAAGAAGCATTTGGCTTTACGTCCCCTAGAGTCAAGTATTGGGTATTATGCGGGCATGACTCATGTATCGATGTGTTGGCCTATTCTTTTGAATGGGAAGAGGTCGAATGGGGGAAAGCCATGTAAGGGCGATGCCGCTGTGCAATAAAATGAAAAAATATGAGATTACGTAGAAAAGGAGTGTTCCGAAGGCATGTTGAATGGAATGAACCACGCAAGCGTTTCAGCTCTGGAAGCATTCGTGCAGCAATTCATGGAGAAGGAAAAGGTACCGGGACTCTCCATTGGCATCTCCCGGAATGGTGAGACCCTCTATCAAAAAGGCTTTGGTGTCACTGATCTGGAGACGAATCAGACAGTAACACCTGAGACCATTTTCGGCATTGCTTCGGTTACCAAATCGTTTACCGCTACCGCCATCATGCAGCTCGCGGCAGAAGGCAAGCTGTCTGTGGACGACTCAATTCGCAGCTATTTGCCTGATTTACAAGTAAAGGCGGACATACATACTGAAAAAATCACGATTCACCATTTGCTCTCTCATACATCAGGTGTTCCACCGCTGCTGCGCCGTGAAGAACTAACGAGATTCCCTGAGCATATCGCCTATTTGAACGAAGTCCAATTTGACGCCCTTGGTGTACCGGGTGAGTATATCAGTTACAGTAACGACATGTTTCTTCTGCTGGGAGCTATTATCGAGCGTGTTACTGGGCAGCGCTACCGTACCTATGTAACAGAACGCCTGCTAGCGCCGCTCGAAATGAGTCGTTCGACCTTTAACCTGGAAGAAGTCGTTCGTTTTTCCGATGTCTCCGTCCCTTATGTCAAAGGGGAGGAGCAGCAACTAAAAAAAGTGCCGTGGCCCACACTTGGCAACTATGAAGTGGGGGGAGGCATCCGATCCTGCGTCGTTGATTTGCTGAATTACGGACAGCTCTATATCAATGCCGGCCGCTATCAAGAGAAGCAAGTAGCAGATGGAGCTTCGCTTAGAGCCATGTGGCAGCCGGTTCATCGACTGACCAAGGACACCTGGTATGGCTATGCGCTCAAAACTACTCCGAACTATGCTGGAATTACGCTAGTTGAGCATGGGGGTGGTCAGCCTGGGGTGTCGTCGAACTTCGGGTTTGTACCGGAAAATGGGCTAGTCGTCACCGTTCTTTCCAATCTGGAAAACGTGCCAATTCGCAACGTCTGGCTTGCTGCTGTAAACGCTGTCCTTGGTTTGCCACTTGCACACAAAGAAGACGAAGCCCCGCTCTATACACCAACGAGAGAAGAGCTAGAGAAGCTCATCGGGACGTACACGTCAAGGGAAGGCGGAAGATTGCGACTCTTCCTTCGAGGTGATGCTCCTGTCGCAGAGGTAGCTGGTATGGAGTATGAGCTGCGGGCCAGCAGTCACGATACGCTGATCGATGTACAAAACGGTCAACCGCTCCGCTTTTTTTTCAAAGACCAGCAGCAAGCATGGGCTGTTCTCATGGGGCTGAGGATGCTTTGCAGGAGCGAAAACAAGTTCTAGACTGATTCTTAATAAATGAAACAGCGGCGACCTAAGACATGGAAATAAAGTCTTAGACCCGCCGCTGTTATGACTGTATCCTCAGTTTGGTTGGGATTCCCCTGCCTAGACTAAAAATGATACGTCGAGATGAAAAAGGACAGAAAGCAAAGAACGAGCGCCGGTATTGCTTTCGGAAAAGGATCTCTAGCAATCACAAGTAGGATGAAGGCAGCTACCAACATGGTCACGCCTAAAAGCAATCCTGATAGTAATGCAGCGATCGAAAACCATATTCCAATAATCAAGCCAATGGAACTGATGATCTCAATAATGCCAGTTAAGAAGTTAAAGATGGGAGGGAGTCCAAATCGTTCAAATTCCGTCGCCATTTTACCGGAAATAATTTTTGTACCTGTAAACATAAAGAAGATCGCAACAATGACTTGCAAAACGATTAGGGTCATAACGGCTACCTCACTTTCGTTATTCCATATCAAATTTAATATATGCTATAGCATGTATTTGGCGGAAAAAGTATCTGCCTCTCCATTTATTCATCTTTTACTACTTGATATAATTTGTCGAGCAATGCATGCAATTTCGCAATCTCTACATCGGTAAGGTTTTGCGTTACATGGTTATGCGCTTCGGTAACGACGGGTATAAGCTTTGATTTTAGCTCCATCCCTTTGTCACTCAACAACAAGTTATGAGAGCGTCTATCGGCATCATTTAAAGTGCGAATGACGATTCCCTTTTTTTCAAGCGAGTAAATCATTCTGACGACGGTGGTTTGGTCGCGGTCAATAGCATCCGAAAGATCCTTTTGTGTGATCGCTCTTTCTCCATCCATGACACTAAGAATTCCCCATTGCTCCGGCGTGATCTCAAATTGTTTTAACCTCTTCTTAAAATAGTTCGTCATCTTCATATCTGTACGGTGAAGAAGAAATCCGGTCAGGTTGAATAATTCCATAGAAAATCCTAACTCCTTCGTATACATGCTGTAGCATATAAAATGGTAACTTAGTTATTTCAGTTAGTCAAATAAAATAGTGTCGGGAAAGCCTCACTGAAAAAAGAGTAAAGAAAACGAAAAAACTGGTAAAGATATTAAAACTTACAATTCAGAATATTTAATATAATACGAACTGTCTCGCAAAAAAGATCATGAGGGGGTTCGTGTATGGGATTTCGTTCCTGGATTTCTGTGGCGCTCCAATTAACGTTGGCGACAGCATTGCTTGTAGGCTGTAGTCAGCCGGCCGCCACTCCTGACTCAGCATCGTCGTCAGGTACGAATGGCGTCACGCTAAAAATGGTCGAGAGTATTACTAGCCCACAACGAACTGCGCTGTTAAAAGAAATGCTAGTCCAGTTTGAAGCGAAGAATCCGGGGATCAAAGTCGATCTGATTTCACCTCCATTTGAAGGAGCGGATCAGAAGATCACACAGATGCTGATGGCAAAAGAAGAGCTGGACGTACTAGAGGTTCGCGAATTCAATGCCAAGCAGTTTTCGATGAACGGCTTTATTGAAAATTTGAAGCCCTACACAGACAAATGGCAAAATTACGATCAGCTGACAGACGTCGCCAAACGTAGAGCCACTTGGGTGGACAAAACTCCTTATTACATTCCGAATGGACTGTACCAGCGCGTTTTGTATTATCGGACGGATTGGTTTAAGGAAGCGGGGATCGAGGTGCCGAAGACATGGGATGAGCTCTTGGTCGCAGCCAAAAAGCTGACGGACCCAGCCAAAAACCGCTACGGGTACAGCTTCCGGGGAGGTGCGACCGGGTGGGATTACGCGCTGATCACCATGTGGGCCTATAACGGGACAGAGGTCGACCCTGACTCAGCCTTTTTCATGAAGGATGGACGCACGATCTTCTCCACGCCGCAATCATTAGAAGCGATGCAGTATTACAAACAGCTTTACAAAGAAGCCTCTCCAAAAGATTCCGTGAGCTGGGGCTTTCAGGAGATGGTACAGGGCTTTGTAGCGGGTTCGACTGCCATGCTGATTCAGGACCCTGACGTCATCGATGGAGCCAAGGAGAAGATGCAGGAAGGGACATGGGCGACCGCTCCGATTCCGATTGGTCCTTCAGGTGTCGCGCAACAAGTAGTTGGTGGACCCGGTTGGGGGATGGCTTCGTACTCGAAGCACAAGGAAGAGGCGTGGAAGCTGATTGAATTCCTCTCTGATCCAGAACAGAGCACTCATTTTGCGAAAAAGACGTCCACGATTCCTGTCGTGAAGAGCGCGGCAGAAGATGAATTTTACAAGACGGGTTACTTCCAGCCGTTTATTGAGATGAGCCAGCAGCCGACGAAGTTCCTCGATGTTTCACGTCCTGTGGACTACAAAGGCTGGGGAGCTTGGCAAAGCACGGCGGATAAAGATATTCAGAGCTTTTTGCTCGATCAGCTCACCGCAGAGGACCTGTTGAAAAAATGGGATCAATACTGGACGAAAGAAAAAGCCGAGCGAAAGTAGACGTGGGGGGATGGTAGCTTGGACACGCAAAAACCCATCGTCATGACGACGAAGCAGGTTGTGCCGGAAGGGAAGAAATCGTTCCGAATCTCCAAAGAAGGTCGCTTTATATTTTTGTGCCTCCTGCCTGCCATTTTGTTTGTTTCGGTCTTTACGTATTATCCACTCGTGCGTGGGATCATCATGTCTTTTCAGAACTACACGCTCTTTGACTTGATGAATATTCAGTTCATTGGGCTGGACAACTTTGTGAACGTACTGACAAGCCCAGACTTCCCGCGAGTTGCCATGAACAGCTTTTACTGGGTGTTTTTCTCGCTCGTTTTTCAATTGCTGTTTGGCTTCATGCTGGCCCTCTTGATGCGTAAAAAATTTCGCGGGAGAGGGATTTACCAGGCATTTGTCTTTTTTCCATGGGCGATGTCCGGCTTTCTGATTGGGCTGATTTGGCGGTGGATGTTCAATGCCCAGTTTGGCGTCATTAACGATTTGCTCTTGAAAACGGGTTTGATCGATGCGCCGATCTCCTTTTTGGCGGATGGCACTTGGGCAATGGCTGCCGTCATTATCGCGAATATTTGGTATGGCGTCGCGTTTTTTGCCATCATGATTCTGGCTGCCCTGCAATCGATCCCAGAGGAGCTGTACGAAGCGGCGGCGATGGATGGAGCGGGGCGGATTCAGCAGTTTTGGAGCGTGACACTGCCATATATCATGCCTACGATGCTGGTGACGATCCTGTTGCGGGTCATCTGGATTCTCAACTTCCCGGACATTATTTACGCGATGACAAATGGAGCTCCTGCAGGCTCCACGCATATATTCGCTACCTACATGATCGATAAAGTCATCTTTGGACAAGACTACGGGCAAGCCTCGGCAGTGGGGGGCATCATCGTATTGATTTTGATGTTATTCACGATCTTTTACGTGAAAGCGACCAAAGTAGAGAAAGGAGGGGACTTCTGATGCAACGCGATCATCTAGGGTGGAGGACTGGCAGAGCGATTGTACTGACCCTGTTTCTTGCGTTCGCGATTTTCCCGCTGTATTGGATTATCATTACGTCGCTCAAAGGTCAAAAGGAAATCTTTTCGCTCCCGATTCAATATTGGCCACAACAGGTGACGTTGATCAACTACTTGGAGATCTTTCAGATTTCCCACTTTCAGGTGTACATCTGGAACAGCTTTCTCGTTTCCTTGGTCGCTTCGGCTATGGTCGTATTCATCGCGATGCTCGGCGGTTACGTGTTGGCCCGCTTTTCGTTTAAAGGAAAGCGGCAGGTGATGTTCGGATTTCTCGTCACCCAAATGATCCCGATGTTCATTGGCATGGCGCCGTTGTACATGATGATGTCCAAGATGCACATCTTAAACAGCCTGTTTTCGTTGATGCTCATCTACACGGTCATGCTGATTCCGTTTTGCACGATCATCATGTCTGGCTTTTTCCAACGGATACCCAATGCCTTGGAGGAAGCAGCGATGATGGACGGCTGTTCCCGGTTGAGTGCCCTGTTTCGTGTCATCGTGCCGATCATGCTCCCCGGAATTGCGGCCACGTTTATTTTCGCCTTTGTCCAATGCTGGAACGAGCTGATTATGGCAGTTCTGTTCATTGATGAAGAGTCGGTCAAAACGATTCCCGTCGCGATGAACGCCTTCATCAAAAAGTACGATATCGAATGGGGAGCGATGTCGGCAGCTACGGTACTGTCAGTCATCCCGACGATGCTGTTGTTTGCCTTTTGCCAAAAATACTTGGTGGAAGGGCTCACACAAGGTGCCGTAAAAGGCTAGATGTAGTCCTGCATGCCAGCTTGGTACGCTGTTTCATCGTCGTTTTCCAGACCAAACAGCGCTTCTTCCAAGGCGAATGTACTGCGGTAAAATCTCATCCTTGTCATCACCTGCTCAAGCTGGGGGTACACCGGGGTGAAGTGCTGCAAAAACGGTTCCCCGTAGCTCGCGCAAAGTCCGGCGAGGTCGTAAGCAGGATCGCCCACACCTGAGCCGCCAAAATCGATGATGCCTGTGATGCGTTGTTTTGTTGGGGAGTACAAGATGTTGCCGGTGCCGAAATCTCCATGAGTCAAGCAAGGCTGAAAATCAAAATGGGCAGGGTCAGCCAGGTACGTTTCAAAGCGCTCTGCCACATCCTTTTTGGCTTGCTCACGCATGGCTGGGAACAATTTCGAAACGATCTGTTCATACAGCTCAGTCAACTGCTTGGCCATGTCAAAATCGCCAGGGATAAGCTCTGGGAGCAAGGAGGAGACGGGAAGCTGGTGCAGTTCATGAAGAAATTGTGCCAGCTGGGCAGCGACAGTCGGTACCGAATTTTGACGAGAGGCTGCTTGAAAAGCTTCTCGGGTAAAAGGCTCACCTTCGAGTAGTGGATATCCGGCAAACACCCGCCCAGGTAGTTCCTCGGCAAAGGACAAATAGATCGGAGCCGGAATTGGCAGGGAGAGATATGGTTTTACCGTACGTAAAATGTTCGTTTCGATCTTCAGTTGCTCGATTCCGGCGGTATATTTCGGAAAGCGAAACACGTACGCGTCATTGACGATGAGCACATCATTGTTTTGGCCCATTTCGTTAAAGTAGGCGGAAATGATGGTCAATTCCGGATACGTTGCTTGAATGTGTTGGATATACGCTTGCGTTCTCATCATGATTCTCCTTCCCATATTCCGCTTTTCGAAAAAAGAGCACTCTCCACTAAGGAAAGTGCTCTTTCGTATTTACGATGCTGCCAGTTCAAATCTGACGAGCGTTTCTTTGGTGTCTGCGAGCTTTTCTAGTTCAACAATTCGCCAGTTATGGGAGATTGTCCTGCGCATCCATGCCAGTGCAGCGTCTGATAAGCGAACGTGGTTCAGCGCTGTTTCCTCGACTTGATAGTCACGCTCCGCTTGGATGTTGTAGCGTTTGTTCAGCAAAAACTTGATCCCTTTAAAAGTGGTGAATTTGATTTGGTAGCCTTCGCGAATCGCGGCTTCCAGCGTAGTGGGATCGGTTTTGGACAGTTCAAAGAGATGGGTGTAATCGTACTTGCCGCCCTCCACATCCGAAAAAGGCGCAGGGTCACCTGTTCTCAGCTTGTGGATGATTTCTTCATCGACGAATCCATGGGCACGGGCTGCCTCTAACAGCATCATTTCCCACTGGGATAGTTTTACGGTAGACATGGACTGTCCCTCCTCTTAGCACGATGTAACGGTACAGACTCGCCCGCTTTCTCCCAGTATAAAGCAATGAAATTGTACTTCTCAACTACAATTCCGACTATTTTAGTATGAAAAGTGCGGCGAACTGCTTTGCTCAGGATGAAAGTGAGGAGAGCTTCTTCTTTTCGCGCGGGTCCTTGGAGGTTGTGGTCAAGGTCACGCCTGCGATGATGAGAATCGCACCGAAAAACTGTACGGCTGTTACAGGCTTTGCCAGCAATAACAAGCCAAAAAGCATGGCAATAAACGGTTCCAGATTCGCAAACATCGCGGCTTTGGCAGCGCCTACCTTCTGTAGTTGGCTGTTCCAGATTAAGGTCACAATGCCGTGCATGACGACAGCGGTGACAAACAAGAGAATCCAGGATGAGAGGCTGGTGCTTACCGTGGCCGTAGGGATGCTGATCAGGACAAAAGGCAGCATCGATCCGAAACCGATCAAATTGGATACGAGCGTCGTCACGAGTGGAGGGAGTCGATGCCCCAACAACCTGACGAGTATGATCGAGGTTGCGAACGTCAGCATCGTCAATACAATCCAGAGGATGCCTACATCAAAATGCAGCTCTGCCCCTGTATAAATGACGAATAAAACGCCTGATGTACCGATTACCGAACCGATTGCCATGCGGCCAGTCAGCGATTCTTTCAAGAACAAGGCAGCCAAGAGAGCGGTTGTAATTGGCGTCAGCGCCAGGATCAGGGCAGAGGTGGTCGGATCGGCTGTAACGAGCCCTTTATAGAAGGACCACTGGTTGATGAATACGCCCACAACTCCCAGTACCGCGAGCAAAAGCCAGTCCGTACGAGAGAGCTTTGGCATTTTCAGACGCCCTCTGGACCAGATGAGCAGAAACAACACGATAAACAAGAGGCGCATAGCCGACAAAAAGAGCGGAGAAAACTCGGCGACGAGCATTTTCCCGAAGACGAAATTGCTGCCCCAAGCGGTTACGCAAAAAATGAGCAGCAAGTAGGAGCGTAGCATAGGATTCGTTCCTTCCTGTGGGTCAGCGAGTGTGATCCGGCGTTCGGATGTACCGTTTCCACAGCCAGGTCATGCACAAGTAGGCGGTTAAGACCAGAGCTGTACATAAGGAGGCAATCCAGATTGCCATCATGGGATCGACGTACATCCGGCTGCTATAGCCTGCGACGAATCCCATTACTGCGCTGATCAAAATGAAAGTAGGTGCTTTTCCCTTCGTCAACACGATAACGACGACAGGCAAAAACAGTGAGGCATACATAATGCCAAAGAAGAACAGCAAATCCAGCAAGGTCGGCTGGAAGTAGATCGTCAAACCATACGAAAGCGCACCGATAGCAATGGCAAGAATGTAGCCCAAACGGATTTTTTGCCGTTCAGAAGCGTCTGGTCGGAACAGCTGATAGACGTTGTTGACCATTAGACTAATCATGGAATGAAGACCTGCACCAAAAGCGGACATGATCGCACCAAAGGCACAGAGGACAAATAATACAAGCAAGATCATCGTGTCAATCTTGCGTACGAGATCAAACAACAGCGAGTAAATATCATCAAAGCCGCCCGTAAAAAGGACGATGATGATCAGCGAGGAAAACGCCAGTGGTACGGTGGCAAAAATGAGCCCGGACACCAGAAAGGTAGGGACGATCTTTTTCTCTTCCATCATATAGAGCCGCTGCCACGATGCCTGATCGACAAACACTTGACCAAACCCGATCAACAGCCCGGTAATGATAAAAAAAAGCCCCTCGTTGTTGTTGAGCACCAAAAGGTAAGGATGGTAAAGGCGCAGTCCGTTATAGACGTGCTCTACACCTTTTCCGACGAAAAAGTAGACGGGAATCAGGATGATGGCCGCAAACGTAATGACAATTTGCACGATGGCAAAACGATGGATCGAGCGGATACCTCCGATGCCTGCAAACAGCACACAAAATCCAAAAAAACAGAGCAAGCCAAGAGGGATCGGTAAGCCAAACAAGATGTTCAGCAATACGCCCCCAGCCATTCCCTGAACGAACATCGCTTCAATCGTGGTAATCAAAAGGATGATGATCATCAGCCAGTAACCAAACGGATGCAGCTTGTCCCGCATGTAATCCCCGATGGTCATCCCTTCCGATAACTCACGGCGGACTTTACGACCAAGCAGGCCAAACATACTGAGGGCAAATGCTCCCATCAAAGCGAAGCCGATCCCGCCAAATATCCCGTATTTGACGAGTGCTTCCGGTGAACCGAATATCGTGTTTCCGGTTACCCAGCGGGCGAGGATCGAGACGACCCCAAGCCCAATGCCGATCTTTGCTGCACCTACCACGTATTCGCGAAACGATAAGTAGGTCAAGATGCATTCCCCTTATCCCGGTATTCTTTCGGGGTTTTCCCCACTACCTTGCGAAAAATGGTGCTGAAATAGTGTTGGCTGTTGAAGCCAGTCCGCTCGGCAACCGTCGATATGCTCCAATCAGGATGAGCGATCAGGAACTTCTTCGACATTTGAATGCGGTACTGCATTAAATACTCAGAGAATGAGACGCCTACTTCTTCATGAAAACGGCGGCTCAAATAGGTAGGATTGATATGGACTTCTGCGGCAAGATCAGCCAAATTCAGCTTCTCCGCGAATTTTTGATGAATGATGTTCATCGCATCGGAAATAATTCGGGTGTAAGCGGAGAGGGCAGGGCTCTTCTGATATTTTTTCAGAATGTCGACCAGCTCGCTCTCAATGACGGGCTTCGTGATGTAATCCACGACACCGAGGCGGATCGATTGCTTGGCATAATGAAAATCTTGATAAGCTGTTACAATAATGAGCTCGATGTCTTTGTGCTGAGCTCTCAGCTCTTCGCCAAGCACCAGCCCGGATTTCCCCGGAAGATTAATGTCCAGAAAGGCGAGATGAAGAGGAACCTTCTGGCTGATCGCCATGGCCTTGCTGCCATCTGCGGCCTTGTAGAATTTCCACAAGGGGAACATGGGCTGAATCAAATACTCGAGTTGGTCCAGCTCCAACGGTTCGTCATCCACGAGTAGTACGTTCATCTTCTCACCTCAGATCGATTTGTTCATAAGTACAGGGCCACCTGACAGACACAAGAGTTCCTCCCTCAGATATCGGAGCAAGCTCCAGATGTGCATGATCACCAAAACAAAGGTGGAGCCGCCTGCGGATGTTGTCCAACCCGTGACCGCTCTTCTCATGTGGCTGTTCCGTTTCGATCTCACTTTCATTCTGGAATGCTGTGAGTCCGGAAGAACCGTTGTCCATGACCGTAAGCAGGACATCGTCATCTTTTCGGCTTAGGCGGATGTCTAAGATAGCTTCGCCCATTTTTCGTTCCAATCCATGCTTAAATGCGTTTTCCACGAGCGTCTGCAAGACGAATGGGGGAATGGATGCTTGCAAGAGATCATCTGCACAATCTAGCTGAATCCTGAGCCGATCGCCGAAACGCAGCTTTTGAATCTCCAAATATTGCTCCGTGTACGTAATCTCCCGCGCCAATGAAATCAACGGCTCTGTGGATTTGTATTTGAATTTGAGAAACTGGGAGAGCACTTCGAGCGCTCTCACCAGTTCCTTCGTTCGGTTCAGTCGCGCCAGACTGAGAATGACATTTAGCGTATTAAACAAGAAGTGAGGCTGGATCTGTTGATTCAACTGATTGTAGAGCGCTTGCTGCAGCTCTTTTTCCAGCTCGATCTTCAGATTCTTGTTTTCTAACAGATCAATCCGCTTCTCGAAAATGAACAGAAACAATAAAGCAATAGCTCCTATGATAGGAGCCAAAATAAACAGCAGAATGAGCAATGTGAAACCTTCGAAGCTTATCATGAGATCCCTTCTGTATGGATAGATTTTGCAGTTACCATCATATCATGCTGCTTCGTGATCTCTTGCGTTTTTAGAAAATTTTAATCTCTCTATGATTAGACTTGGACAAGGTGGCAGGCAACTTGATGCGTATCGTGCAGGCTGGTCAAGCCAGGTACTTCTGTTTTGCAGCGATCAATCGCATACGGGCAACGCGTATGGAAGCGGCAGCCCTGCGGAGGATTGATGGGAGAAGGTACATCTCCGCGCAGAATGATCCGTTCCTGCTTTTTGTTTATGTCTGGCACCGGGATTGCAGACAAGAGTGCCTGCGTGTAAGGATGCTGCGGGTTGTCAAACAGGGACTTTTTATCCGCAATCTCTACGACTTTACCGAGGTACATGACCATGACGCGATCCGAGATGTGACGAACGACGCCGAGGTCATGGGAGATAAACAAATACGTCAGCTTGAATTGCTTTTGCAACGATTTCAAGAGATTCAACACTTGAGCCTGAATGGATACGTCGAGTGCGGATACGGCTTCGTCACAAATGATCAGCTTCGGTTGCATCGCGAGGGCACGGGCAATTCCGATGCGTTGGCGTTGTCCGCCGCTGAACTCATGCGGGAAACGGTCAATTTGATCCGGACGCAAGCCTACATAGCCGAGCAGCTCGATAATGCGCTCGCGGCGTTGATGCGCAGGTACGATATTTTGGATCGCCAACGCTTCCCCGAGAATAGCGGATACAGATTGGCGCGGGTTGAGCGAAGCGAATGGGTCCTGGAAAATGACCTGCAAATGCTTGCGCATGTCGCGCATTTGCTTCTTGGACATCGCCAGCAGATCTTGTCCTTCGAATAATACCGTTCCGCTCGTTGGTTCATCCAGACGGAGGATGGCACGACCGGTAGTGGATTTGCCACAACCGGATTCGCCTACAATACTCAGTGTTTCTCCTTCATAGATTGTGAAGCTGATGTCATCTACGGCTTTTACATGGTTGACGGTACGGCCTAAAATGCCGCCTTTGATCGGGAAGTGCTGCTTGAGATTTTTTACTTCGAGCAGTGGTTTTTTCGTTGGATTCGCTTGTGTCGTCATCATGGTCATACCCCCACTTCCGTAGCAGTCTTGGTGTCGCCGTCCCACTCAGACGTATACATCCAGCAGCGTACTTTGCTTCCGTCTGCATACTCCAAGAGCTCGGGAAGCTTCGTATTGCACAGCTCTGTTGCATGCGGGCAACGCGGAGCGAATCGGCATCCAACTGGCATGTTGAACGGACTTGGTACGTTCCCTTTAATCGCTTGCAGCTCTTCCACGTCCTCATCCAGACGGGGGAGGGAGTTCATCAGCCCTACTGTATAGGGATGGCGTGGATTCGCGAACAGGTTTTGTGCAGTCGTGTACTCCACGACCTTTCCCGCGTACATGACCGCGACGCGATCGCATGTTTCAGCAACGACGCCAAGATCGTGAGTAATCATGATGATGCTCATGCCCATTTCGACTTGCAGCTTTTTCATCAGCTCGAGAATCTGAGCCTGAATGGTAACATCCAAAGCCGTCGTCGGTTCATCCGCGATCAAAATTTCCGGGCGGCAGGCGAGAGCCATCGCGATCATAACGCGTTGGCGCATACCCCCAGACAATTCATGCGGCTCTTGCGTCGCGCGTTTTTCCGGGGAAGGAATACCGACCAGACGCAGCATGTCTACTGCTTTGTCCCACGCTTCCTTCCGTCCCATATTTTGGTGCAGGCGCAATACTTCTGCGATTTGCTCCCCAACCGAATAAACCGGATTGAGCGAGGTCATAGGCTCTTGGAAAATCATCGAAATCTCGTTCCCGCGGATCGCGCGCATGTCTGTCTCGGATTTCTTCGTCAGGTCTTGCCCTTTGAAAAGGATTTCTCCTCCTACAATTTTTCCCGGAGGACTGGCAATCAAACGCAGGATCGAGAGGGAAGTGATACTTTTTCCACAGCCCGATTCTCCTACCAGACCGAGTGTCTCTCCTCTATTTAGAGAGAAATCAACGCCGTCCACTGCTTTACTGACGCCATCGTCTGTGAAAAAATGCGTTTGCAGATTGCGAACGTCCAGGATGATATCTTGTTGCTCCGGCATGGTGATCCCTCCTTAGTTCAGATCAATTCGTTTATTAAAGTAGCGATACAATACATCGACGAGCAGGTTCACGAACACGAAGATAATGGAAGCGATCAGTACGCCGCCTTGTACGACGGGCAAATCACGCATGCGGATCGCATCGACGATCAGACGGCCCAAACCGTTGATGGCAAATACAGATTCTACGAGAACCGTACCACCCAAAAGGAAACCGAACTGCAAGCCGACGACGGTAATAATCGGGATCAATGCGTTTTTCAAAGCATGCTTGTAAATGATGACTGTTTCACGCAAGCCTTTTGCTTTTGCTGTGCGTATATAGTCTTGACGCACGACGTCGAGCATACTGGAGCGAGTCATACGAGCAACGATAGCAGCCCCAGCGGTACCGAGTGTGATCGCTGGCAAAATCATGTGCTTCCAGGTGCCCCAGCCTGCGACCGGGAAGAGCTGCAGCTTGACGGAGAACGTGTAGATCAAGCTCAAGCCGAGCCAAAAGCTTGGCAAGGATACACCGAGCAAGGCAATAACCATGATCGTAATATCAGCAGCAGAGTATTGCTTGGTAGCAGAGATGATACCTGCGATCATTCCGAGGACAACCGTTACAAAAATACTGGCAATGGCGAGTTCGATGGTAGCGGGCAAGCGCGCCATGATTTCATCCCACACGGGAAGATTAGAGCGAAGTGATGTACCTAGATCGCCTTGGAACACGTTGGCGACATATTGCGCGTATTGAACCATGATCGGCTGATCCAAGCCGAGCTGTGTGCGCATTTTCGCGATGGTTTCCTCAGAAGCGCCTTCTCCGGCGAGCAATACAGCTGGGTCGCCAGGAACCATTTGCATGATCAAAAAGACGACCAGAATGACACCGAGCAGGACGGGAATCATCTGCAGCAGGCGACGGATAATGTAAACAAACATGGTAGCATTCCCTCCTAAGTTTTCATTCGTGGATCGAGAGCGTCCCTAAGGCCGTCTCCAAAGATGTTGAAGCCGAGAACAAGAGTTGCAATAGCGAAACCAGGGAACATGGCCAGATGTGGAGCGGTAAACAAGAAGTCACGTCCGTTGCTGAGCATGGCGCCCCACTCCGGCAGAGGAGGCTGTGCTCCCAGTCCGAGGAACGAAAGGCCAGCAGCGGATAGAATCGCGGTAGCTAGGCGCATCGTTGCCTGTACGATAATAGGAGACAAAATGTTTGGAAAAATGTGTTTAAAGATAATCGTGAAGTCATTGGCACCGAGTGAGCGGATCGCATCGATGTACTCCAGTTTTTTCACGGTCAAAGTAGAGCCGCGGACGATCCGTGCAAATACAGGAATCGAGAAGATACCAACGGCGATCATAACGTTAAAGAGACTCGGCCCTAAGGCACTGACGATGGCCAGAGAAAGCAGGATTCCGGGGAAGGCGAGCAGAACGTCGATGATACGGGAGATGACCGTATCTACCCAGCCTCCGTAGTAACCGGATAATAAGCCGAGAATAATTCCGAAAAATGCACCAATAAAGACGGCGACAAATCCGACGGACATCGAGAGCTGTGTTCCGTATAAAAGACGGCTCAGTACATCCCGGCCTTTGTCATCGGTACCCATCCAGTGTTCAGCAGATGGTGGCTTCAACTTGTTGACCAAGTCAATTTCATATGGATCGTAGGGAGCGATGAATGGTGCCAACAGGGCAATCACGATGTAGAAAATCACGATACAGCCGCCTACCATGGCGAGTTTGTTTTTTCGTAGTTTCCTGTAAAAAGTCCGCCATCTGCTAGGGCGAGCAGCCGCTGCTTTGGGCGGAAGAGCTTGATTGGTTGGTGCGATCTCAACCTTCATGGTGTAACCCCTCCTTTGCTTACGTCAAAGTTATCAGAAAAATGTACGAAGTAAAGGCAATTTGAACAAGTCGTAAAAATAGTGAAAATAGACGTAAAGATTGTGCAAATCAAGTCTTCCGGCTTCCTAGATAATGGGGGAGAAAGGAATGGAGAGAGACAAAGAGAGGGTGGATAATGGATGGGCGTTACCTATTGGTTGACCAATGTTCGTTTGGAGACGGGCTACCGTCGGGAAAATGGTGTCGTCACGGGGACAGAGGCATCCTTGTATCACATTTTGGTAAAAGACGGAAAATTCGCGCGTATTGTACCAGCGACAGAGACGCTTACAGACGGTATTTTGCAAAAGGATGCAAAAGGCTTATTGGCACTCCCATCATTAGTAGAGAAGCATGTTCATTTGGACAAGACGCTTCAGGGAGAACCATGGCGGGCTGTCATTCCTGTGTCCAATATCTTTGAACGCTGTGAAATTGAAAAGCGCACACTGCCAAGTTTGCCGACAACCACACAAGAGCGTGCGGAGAATCTGTTGGAGATCCTCTTGTCCTATGGCTCGACACACGTGCGTACACATGTGGACATTTACCCGGAAGTAGGAATCTCCAATTTGGAATCAGTAAAAGCAGCATTAGCAACCTACGCGGATCGAGTCACCCACGAAATCGTGGCATTTCCGCAGCATGGCTTGTTGCGTACAGATGCAAAAGCACTCTTGCGTGAAGCATTGCGCCAAGGAGCGACTCATGTCGGGGGCGTAGACCCAGCTAATGTGGATGGTGATATAGAAGAATCCTTGCACCAAATGATGGAGCTGGCGGTAGAAGCAAACGCAGGTGTGGACTTGCATTTGCATGACCCGGGACATTTGGGAACCTACACGATGAAGCGGCTGGCAGCAATGACCGTAGACGCTGGCTGGCAAGGCCGCGTAGCGATCAGCCATGCGTTTGCGCTCGGAGACATCCCTGTGCAAGAAGCAGAGGAGATGGCGACGATCCTGCGGGAAGCAGGCATTACGATCATCACCAGCGTGCCATTTAGCCGCGTCATTCCACCTGTGCAGCTGTTGCACCAAAATGGCGTAGACGTTGCGGTCGGCTGCGACAACATTTTTGACACGTGGCAGCCATACGGAAATGGCGATGTGCTGGAGCGCCTCTGGCGACTGGCAGAACGCAATCGTTGGCTGGACGAGCTGTCGCTGTCTCAATCGCTGCGTTTTATCACAGGTGGCAAAACGACGCTGGATGCCAACGGAACACAGCTGTGGCCTGCACAAGGGGAAGACGCTAGCCTGATCCTCGTGGATGCGACCTGCTCGGCAGAAGCGATCGCGCGCCGTGCAGATCGACACGCTGTATTCTTCAAAGGCAATCTCGCTTCTGGTCAAGTGGAAGAAGTGAACGTTTAAGAGGGGTGAAAAGCCGGTGAAATCTTCTCCTTATTGGATCGTCAACGCTCGATTGGAAATCGGGTATGAGTGGGAAGAAGGCGTGGTCAGTGGAACACGGACAGAGCTGTGCGATTTGCTCATTGAGCATGGGAAAATTACGCGCATTGTCCCTTCTAGTGAAATTTTGGAGGATGGGCTGCCGAAAAAGGACGCGAAGGGCTTACTGATCTTGCCGTCTATGGCCGAGAAGCACATTCATCTGGAAAAAACGTATTACGGCGGCCCATGGAAGGCAACAACTCCCGTAAAAAACTTGTTCGAACGCCACGCTGAGGACAGAGGGCTGTTGCCGATGTATCTCAAGCAGGCGCAGACAGGAGCAGAAAAAATTCTCTCGCTGCTGGTGGAAACAGGGGTTACGCATGTAAGAACGCATTGTCATGTGGACCCACAGGTGGGTCTTGGGTTTTTGGAGGGAATGAAGAGAGCATTTGAGACGTATGCAGACCGTGTCTCCCACGAAATCGTTGCGTTCCCGCATTATGGCATGCTGCGTACACAAGCACGCGACATGGTACGTGAGGCACTGCGTCAAGGCGCCACTCATGTAGGCGGCGTCGATCCGGGTGGAGTAGACGGGGACATCGAGCGTTCCCTGCAAACGATGCTAGAGCTGGCAGTCGAAGCGGATGCCGACATTGACATGCATTTGCATGATCCGGGGCATCTCGGCGTGTTTACGATGAAGCGCCTCGCTGCTCTGACTGAAGAGGCAGGCTGGCAAGGACGTGTCACGATTAGTCACGCGATGGGATTAGGCGATGTTTCGCAGGAAGAAGCCAGAGAGATGGCACAACGACTCGCCTCTCTTGGTATCTCCCTTGCATCGACCGTGCCGATCAATCGCCCGACCATACCGATTCCGTTGCTGCATCAAGAAGGGGTTGCCGTCATGCTCGGCAACGATAGCCTGACAGACAACTGGACACCCTTTGGCAGTGGAGACTTGTTGGAAAAAGCGGGACGACTGGCTGAACGCTTCCGCTTGACGGATGAAAGATCGTTAGGCGTAGCACTTGGCTTCGTGACAGAAGGGCGGATCACTCTCGATGAAACCGGGAATCGCCTGTGGCCATTGGTTGGAGATGAGGCGAGCCTGATGGCAGTCGAAGCGACATGTTCAGCAGAAGCAGTTGCGAGACGTGCGAAGCGCAAGGTCGTTCTTTTCCAAGGCAATCGGGTAGCGGGTGAGTGGTAGTACTACTTTTAAATAGAAAGGATGTCATGGATAGATGTCTACAGCCTATTGGATAACCAACGTCCGCTTGGAGAGCGGATACCGCAAAGAAAATGACAAGGTGGTTGCTACAGATACTGAAGTGGCGCATCTATTAATAGAAGACGGACGAATTCTACAGATCGTGAATGGAGCTGCTCCACAAACCGAGCTGCCAACGAAGGATGCCAGCGGTCTGTTGGCCCTGCCGTCATTTCGGGATATGCACATCCACATCGACAAAACGTACTATGGCGGCCCTTGGAAAGCAGTGACACCAGTAAAAAACATCTTGGGTCGACTGGAAGAAGAGAGCCAGCTCATGCCAAAGCTGTTGCCAACAGCCCAAGAGCGCGCAGAAAAAATGCTGGAATTGCTGCTGTCCGCAGGCTCCACCCATATTCGCTCCCATTGTAATATCGATCCGTATATCGGACTCAAAAACCTGGAAGCGACCATGGCAGCTCTGGAAACCTTCAGCGGCAGATTGCAGTGCGAGGTCGTTGCCTTCCCGCAGCAAGGTCTTCTGCGAAGCAACCAAGTGGAGAACATCCGCCAAGCCTTGAAAATGGGCGCGACCTACGTTGGTGGTGTAGACCCGGCAACCGTCGATCAAAACATCGAGAAATCGCTCGCTACCATTTTTGAGCTGGCAGTCGAAGCGAATGCACCAATCGATGTTCACTTGCATGACCCGGATCATCTCGGGGTGTTTACATTCAAGCGTCTGGCTAAAATGACCGAAGAAGCAGGCTGGCAAGGTCGCGTTACCATCAGCCATGCCAACTCCCTTGCCGACATCAGCCTGGAAGAAGCAGGCGAAGTAGCGGAAATGCTCGCTGGCTTGGGCATTTCGATTACTTCCACTGTACCCGTGAACAGAGGAACAATTCCGATCCCATTGCTGCATGAGAAAGGCGTTTCGGTCTCTCTCGGTGACGACAGTATTACTGATCACTGGTCGCCATTTGGACAAGGCGACAGCTTGGAAAAAGCGGGCCGCTTGGCAGAGCGCTTCCGTATGCAGGACGAGCGTTCCCTGTCTCAAGCACTGGGCTTCATTACAGGCGGGAAGACGCCGCTGGATAAAGAGGGCAACCGCCTATGGCCGAATGTTGGCGATGAGGCGGATATCGTATTCGTTCATGCATCCTCGGCAGCAGAGGCTGTTGCACGTCGTGCGAAGCGCCAAGCAGTCATGTTCCGCGGGAATGTCGTTTCTGGGGCTTTGTAAAATCGAAAGAAATAAGAAAAAGGCAGAACCACAGGGTTTTGCCTTTTTTCTTTTGTAGGTGGCATTAGTGGCCAAAATATGGTGTTTATTTTTGTTAATATTAGTTTATTCCAATTTTACTAAACAATAGTTTTTGTTTGAGTTACTATTAACAAAACTTGCATTTTTCAGATATATTTTCGGGGGTGTCATTTTGCCGTTCATTGCAGAGACAAAAAACGTAGAACGCACGTTTGGCAGAGGGGCAGCTGCCGTCAGAGCGCTTGCGGGCGTAGAAATGCGTGTAGAATCAGGGCGACTGCTTGTTTTAAAAGGCAGATCAGGATCAGGAAAAACGACTCTATTAAACCTGTTGGGTGGCCTCGATCGTCCGACGGTAGGAAGCGTGTACTTTCAGGGACGAGAAATCGGCCAGCTATCGGATCATGAGCGAACGAGGATCAGGCGAAAGAACATGGCCTTTATCTTCCAGTCGTTTGGCCTGCTTCCGCTGATGTCAGCCGCTGAAAACGTCGAGTTTGGACTCCGGCTGTCAGGGGTGCCTGCTGCAGAATGGAAGGAGCGTGTTCGCGAATCGCTTGATATCGTTGGACTTTCCAAACGGGTGCACCATCGGCCATTTGAGATGTCCGGTGGAGAACAGCAACGCTGTGCGATTGCCAGAGCTGTTGCGAACAGGCCGACATTACTATTGGCGGATGAGCCGACAGCTGAGCTGGATAGTAAAACGGGTATGCAAATCAGCGGCCTGTTTCGCCAGCTGGTCGATGAGGGTGCTATGAGCATTGTCATGACGACACATGATCCCGGTGTAATGGAGGTGGCCGACGATGTCTATGAATTGGAGGACGGTCGTATCAAGGAATAGCAAATTAAAATGGGCGTACGTAACCGTTTTCCTTTTGTTGACGGGTTGCTCCTTATTCCCTAAGGAAGAGGAGGTTCTGGCTCCGCCATTAGTCGAGCCGTCACCTATCAAATACGAGGTAGCAGAAGTTTTGCAAGGGACGATCGTAAAAAGTGTGAAAGGAAACGCCTCTTTCACGACCGTGAAAACGGCGGAGCTCTCTTTCCCAGAGACGAAGGGACTGCGGCTGAAGTCGTTCTCTGTCCAAGGAGGCGATCAGGTGAAAAAAGGACAGGTGCTTGCTGAATTGGATGCGGCTGAAATGGAAAGGGCGATTGAGTCGGCCCGGTATGAAGTGGAGAAGGCAAAGCTGGAGCTGCTTGAAGCCCAGCAGGATAATCACTACGAAGTCGAATCCGCAAAGCTGGACGTTTTGAAGGCAGAGATGAACGCCAAGGTAAACGAGACCAAGCTAGCCAAGATCGAATTGGAAAAGGCTCAGCTAGACTTGGCGAAATTGCAGGATCCCAAGAAGCGGCAGTACGTGGTCGAGCGTGCCAGGCTGAACGTAAAGCAAAAAGAGATGGACTTGAAGAACCTGCAACAGCGTTGGAACGAGACCAAGCTGATCTCGCCCTTTGACGGCATCGTGCTTTTTACAAGCAACGAGCAGGTAGGAGATGAGGTGGAAGCGCATCAAAAGTTGGTAACGATAGGCGATCCGAACAAGCTGTTCGTGGTGTATACCGCTCCTGAGAAAGAGGCTCTGCAAGACGTTCGAGAAGGAATGAAGGTCATTCTCTCGGGCAAAGACGGCGAAAATGGCGAGGGGACAGTTGTTCAGACACCCCTGCATGTCCCATCCAATTTACCAGAGGATTTGACGAAGCTGTATCAGAGAAGTTTGCTGATTTCACCGAAAATTCCCCCGAAGGGCTTGGAGATCGGGACAGGAGTCAGTATCGAAGTAATTGTGGACAAGCAGGATCAGGCGCTCATCATACCGAGAAAAGCACTTCATGAACTATTGGGCAGGAAGTACGTGCGGGTGCTCGACGGGAATAGCAAGAAGGAAGTGGACGTGGAGACCGGCATCATGACCCAGACGGAGATTGAGATTCGCAAAGGTCTTTCGGCAGGCCAACTGGTTATTTTGGAATAGGGGGACAATCTTGTGGCGATGCTGCAAATGATCTTGCGGAAAATGATGAATAACCGCTGGCTGGTCGGCAGCCTGCTGATCGGGCTGATCGTCGCTGTCGGACTGGTATCGAGTATACCCGCATTCACGTCAGGGGTACTCCAGCGTATGTTGACAAAGGATCTGGAGGAATACCAAAAGAATGTGAAGCGCTTCCCCGGTGGTTTGCTGATCTCCGTTAATCAAAACAAGCTTGGGAAGAATGGTACGGGTCTTGTGGACGAAATGGCCGCTCATCTTCAAAGCAAAGTGATTGCTTCGCTGGGGGTACCCGTGTATGAAGAAGTAACCATTTTGCGGACAATCCCGTTTGACGCCAGACAGCCAAATATACAGCCAAAGAATCCGATCAGTTCCGAAAGTACACGGCTTTATTCCCTCAGTGCTCTGGAGCAGCACATGACGCTGATTGACGGTCGCTTGCCTGCTGCAACTCCCGTTGATGGCGTGTACGAAGCGTTGGTGACGGAAAAAGCGTTAAAGGATCGGCGGATGGTGCTGGGCAGCCTTTATGAGTTGACAGCGAGTGAAGCAAAAGGACTCAAGGTGCGAATCAAACCAGTCGGCGTTTTCAAGGAAAAAGAGGGGAACGATCCTTATTGGTTTGTTACGACCAGTGAATACTCCAATGGCTTCATATTGGATGAACGCCTTTTTCGGAAAACATTTTTGGAAGAGAAGAATCTGGTCATTTCAACCCAGATGTATACCGCTTTTCACTACCAATCATTTCGAATAAGCGATACAGAGAAGCTGAATTCAGCCGTGGCCGGGATCGAAGGCAAACTGCAACAGCTCGGATTGAAAAAAGCGGAGATCAACGTTCAGTTTCCGGCGGCCAGTCTCGTGGGCAAGTACAATGAGCAAGAGAAGCAATTCAAAACCATTCTCTGGTCGCTCTACATCCCCATTTTCATCATGCTCGGTCTTTATCTTGTGATGGTTTCGGGATTAATTGTGGAGAGGCAGCGAACGGAAATCGCAGTGCTGGGCAGCAGGGGAGCCAGCAGAATGCAGATTTTCTCTATTTATTTCATGGAGATCGCCATTTTAGGGTTATGCGCTTTTCTGATCGGTCCAGTTGTAGGGATACAGCTTAGCAAGATACTTGGCATCTCGAATGGATTTCTCGAATTCGTCGATCGCAAAGGTCTGGATGTCACCATTAGTAGCGAAGTTTTCGTGTATGCTGCGTGGATGGTGCTCGCCTGTATCACACTCGTTTTGATTTCTGTATTTCTGGCAACCAGGCAAAATATCGTCACACACAAGCAAAGCATGGCGAGGATGGGAGGACGAGCGATTTGGCATCGGCTGTTTCTCGACGTTCTGCTGCTTGCGATCTCGTGGTATGGATGGTATTCCTATCAAAACGCCGCTGAAACCGCAGCAAAAACGAGCGAAGGGGCTTCGGCTATCTCGATCGATTTTCTTCTCTTTTTTGTGCCCGTTCTGTTTTCACTTGGTTTTGGCCTGCTTCTTCTCCGATTGTATCCGTGGGTCCTACGCCTGATGTCTTGGGCGGGACGCTCCTTTTTCCCGCTTTCTCTGCATACGACGCTGGTGCAGGTAGGGAGGGCTCCACGGCAATATCATTTTCTCATGCTGTTCGTGACGATTACGGTCGCCGTCGGGATGTTCAGCGCAAGCATGGCACGGACGATTAATCAAAATGCAGAGGAGAGAATCCGTTACCAAATGGGCGCGGATATTCGTTTGAAGGCGGAGTGGAAGAGCGACAAGCCGGAAGTAACGGTCTTTCGGCGAGGAAATAATGTTGCAGAAGAAGGGGAGGAGGGGGGAGTGGAAAAAGAGCCTGTAGCTCCTCCTGTTCAGTATGTGGAGCCGGATTTTGACTTGTACAGCGGCCTGCCCGGGGTTGAGCATGCAACGAAAGTCTATGTGAACGGGCTGGCGGAGGCTTCTTTTCGGGGTGATCCTGTGAAGGATATCACCTTGATGGGGATTGATCCTAATGAGTTTGCAAAGACGGCTTGGATGAAGCCAGACTTGCTGCCCCATCACTTCCACGAGTATTTGAATTTGATAGCAAAAGAACCGCGTGCCCTCTTGCTGTCTCGCAGCCTCGCTGACAAGCTGCAAGTGGTGGAGGGACAAACCATCCTGCTCGGTTGGGGGGATTCTCGCAGGGTTGAAATGATTGTGTATGCCATCGTGGATTACTGGCCGGGATGGAATCCTGCGACTGTAAAAAGCACATACGGAAGCAGAATGGAAGAGCAGTATTTGGCCGTCGCCAATCTCCCGTTCGTGCAAGACAAGATTCGTCAGGAGCCGTATGAGGTTTGGATCAAAATGAAAGCGGGAGCGTCTTCGGAATCGCTTTACAAGGGTCTGGAACAAGAGGGAGTCAAGCTCGCTATGCTGAATAATGCCAAACAGCAAGTCATCCTAGTGAAAAACAGCGCGTTTTATTTGGGGCTGAACGGATCGCTGACGCTTGGGTTCCTGCTTTCCATGTTGGTCACCTTTATCGGCTACGTGTTGTACTGGGTGCTTACACTTGGAGCCAGAAAATTGCAATACGGAGTATTCCGCGCGATGGGGATGCCATTCAGACAGCTTCTTGCCATACTCGCGTGGGAGCAGCTCTTGACGTTTGGCGTCGCTTTTGCGATTGGAATGACAGCGGGCAAGCTGGCAAATAGCCTGTTTTTGCCTGCACTCAGTCTCTATTTGCATGCCGATAAGCAAGTTCCTCCCTTTACTGTCATTTCGAGGCCTCAAGATGAACAAATCATTTATACGTTCATTGCTGTGACACTGTTTATCGGAATCGGAATCGTTGGTATTCTGCTGTCACGGATGCAGATCCATCAAGCCGTGAAGCTGGGGGAGGACTAAACAGATGATCGTATGCGAAAATTTGGTGAAAATCTACAAGGCAAATGATCTGGAAGTGGTGGCGCTGCAAGGGTTGGATTTGCGCGTAGAGACCGGAGAGCTGATGGGGATCATCGGGAATAGCGGTAGCGGCAAATCAACGCTTCTGAACATGCTGGGAGGACTGGACCGTCCCTCGGCAGGCAAACTTTCCGTGGCGGGAGCTGATTTGTTTCGATTGACGACTTCCGAGCTGGTTCAATATCGCTTGCAGACCGTAGGCTTTGTCTGGCAGAACAACGCCCGCAATCTGATCCCTTATCTATCTGCTCTGCAAAATGTGGAGATGCCGATGCTTTTGCGGGGCAAGCGAAAAAGGGAGCGCGCCCACGAGTTGTTGGAACTGGTGGGGCTGGGCCACCGAAAAAAGAACAAGCTGAGCGAACTTTCCGGCGGTGAGCAACAGCGGGTAGCCATCGCGATCGCTTTGGCGAACGAGCCCAAGCTGCTTTTGGCAGATGAGCCGACTGGCAGTGTAGACACTCGAACAGCAGCTATCATTCTCGATTTGTTTCAAGAGCTGAACCGTTCGTTCGGGCTAACGGTCGTCATCGTGACTCATGACTTGGAGCTGGCGCGCAAAGTGGATCGCGTCGTAGCCATTCGGGACGGGAAAACGTCTAGCGAATTGTTGCGCAGAAAAGGAACGGAAGAAAACACTTCCGAGTCTTGGGATGAGGAAGCGAACGCGGACACGGACACTCATGAGGAATTGGCGGTGCTTGATCAGGTGGGGAGACTGCAGATCCCAATGGAGTACCTCCAGGCGATCCAGGCGGACGGCATGCTGCGAATCGAGCTGGAAGAAGATCGAATTATCCTAAAGGCACCTGAAGCGTCCACAAAAACAGACACGCGAATGTGACGTGTCTGTTTTTTGTTCCGCTATTGGGATATGCCTGCACGTTAATCTCTCAGCTGTAGGGTGCAGCGCATTCTCGATGACGATCATGCATTCTTGACTGTTGGTATTACAAGTAGGACAATCGTGAAGTTTCATGATTCATCACCTCTCAAGTTTGCTTACATTCCCAAAATAATCGACAACAACCTCACGGAATTCTTGAGCGGCTCGCGAAATGTACCGACTCTTGTGCCATAATAAAGCGATTTCCCGTACCAATTCGTCATTGTCTACTCGAAGATACTTGATTTGTTCACGAGAATCTCTTGCCGTGGTCGGTATGAAGGCTATGCCAATGTCTGCTTCCACCAGCTGGATTAGCCTTGCAGGTTCATCTCCCTCATACACATATTTAGGCGCAAATCCAACCGATTTGCATATAGCGTCTACGAAATCGCGTGTACCGTACCCTCGCTTTACCCCGACAAACCATTCATCCTTCAGATCTGTCAAAGATACGATGCTTCGGTCTGCCAGTCGATGTCCCCTTGGAACAGCTACGAGGATAGGGTCAATGAACACGATTTGACATTCAATGTCATCCTCTTGGATAGGAGGGGAGGACAAGCAAAAATCGACCTCTCCTCTATGAAGAAGCGTGACCATTTCCTGCGTGGTCAGCATTTGTACATGGAATTGGATATCGGGCCGCTTTTTCCGAAACTCTCGAAGGATATTGGGCAGCGTGCTTGCAGTAGTCACCGCCAATTCAAGCGTGCCATGCTCCGGGTTGGACAAATCGCGAAGCTCCAGCTTCCCCTGTTCTAATTCAAACAAAGCTCTTTCCACCCGGCAGAGGAATTTGCTTCCGAACTCATTCAGACGTAGCTTTCTCCCTTTTCGATCAAAGAGTGGGACTCCTAGATCCTCCTCCAATCGTTGAATCGTTTTGCTTAGGGACGATTGGGTCACATGCAGACTTCGGGCAGCATCGGTCACATGCTCCATACGAGCTACGGTGAGAAAGTATTGCAGTTGAAGAAGTTCCATTCAGACCCTCCGTTCATTCCTTCCAATCAATGAAATGATAACATGAAATGCGTTGGAGTAAATGTTTGATTTCCAGTACGATATCATCAAAACGCTTTAAGGAGGGCTGAAAATGGGGGCTCACAACAGGTGGTTGATGATTGCCGTTGGACTAGGGATATTATTGAACCCATTAAATTCTTCGATGATTTCTGTTGCGATTGCAAGGCTACAAAATGTCTACAGTCTTGACTTCACGGTTGTTTCGTGGATGATTTTCTCGTTCTACATTGCGAGTGCGATCGCCCAACCTGTCATGGGAAAGGCAAGCGATTTGTTCGGCCGTAAGAAGATATTTCTTACCGGGCTTGTCGTATCCTTCTTTGCTTCCTTATTGGCTCCATTATCACCCAATTTTGGGTGGCTCATTGTGTTCCGAATAGTGCAATCGATCGGAACAAGCATGATGGTTGCGGTTGGAATGGCCATTGTACGCATTCATATTACGGAGAAACAAGCGACCGCGCTTTCCGTACTGTCCATATTCCTGTCCGGGGCAGCAGCGATTGGACCTTTTATTGGCGGGGTATTGATTCATTATTGGGATTGGTCTGCTATCTTTCTCATGAATATTCCGTTCGTGGTGGCGAGCTTCCTGTTAGCCTGGAGGATGATTCCGAAGGATGAATCGGCAGCATCTGTTGCACATAACATGTCCTTTCGAAAATGGTTGGAGTTGATTGATGCAACAGGGATCGTGCTCTTCGCAGTAGGGCTGGTTGCACTGCTCGTTGGATTACTGTCAGCAAAATCATCCGGGCATGTCTCATGGTGGCATATTCTGGTTGGAGGAATCGGCCTCGTTACACTGGGGGCTTTCGTACGACATGAGTTAAAAACGACGTCTCCGTTTATTCCTCTACGGACATTCGCCAAGTATCCTGCGATGACGTGGGTCAATATCGAATTCATGCTCGTTAACGTCCTTTTTTATTCGCTTTTTTTCGGGCTTCCGTCCTACTTGCAAATGGTTCGCCATGTCAGCGAGTTCCATACAGGAATGCTCATGCTCAGCTTAGGTTTATGCTCACTCGTTGTGTCTCCACTAGCAGGACGATGGATTGATCAATCAGGACCTCGGCCGGCATTGTTCGCATCCGCCTTGCTTATGACATTGGGGTCATTGTGGCTCGTGACGTTCAATCAAGATTCACATGTGATTAGTGTGTGTGTGGCGTTAGCAGCATTTGGTATTAGCAACGGATTAAACAATGTCGGAATGCAAGCAGCCTTGTTCAAAAGTTCTCCAAAAGAAATCATCGGCGTAGCTTCCGGATTATTTAATACATCCAGATACCTGGGAACCATTCTCTCCTCATTGTTGATCGGCATTGTAATGGGAGATAAGTTTAGTGCCGAGGGGTTGCAAGTGCTTGGCATTCTCCTCACGACGATTGCATTGTCTTTGGTACTCATGAGTTGGCGAAGAGAATCAAGGGAAAGGGGGCAGTCGTAGGTTCACCCATCCCTATTCAAAATCGCAGGCATGGTTCATAACAAATTGTTTAAATTTTTCAGTGGCAGGTGATAAATATCGCCCTTCTACCCAGGCAATTCCAATGGTTCGTTGGCACTTCGGGCTTTTGACAGGGATTTGTGTGATCTTACTCTGGTCCGTTCCCTTTAAATTGGGCAAAAGGGAGATTCCCAGTCCGGCAGCGACCAGTCCTGCAACGGTATCTGCTTCCTCTCCTTCAAAGGTAATCGGAGGTGTAATTCCCGCTGCTTGAAACAATTGCTCGACGGTAATACGAAGGGAGTACCCTTCTTTTAAATGGATAAAGGATTCATCTGCAATCTCTTCCAAAGTAATCGAGGTACGATTTGCATATTTGTGGTCTTTGGGGACAATCACAAAAAGTTCTTCATCCCAAAGCGGCTTCCATACAAAAGGAGATTTCATATCCATAGGAGCAAGTAGACAAAGATCAAATTCTCCTCCTTGCAACTGATTCATAAGCGTATGGGAGGGACCTTGTCCGAGTCGAAAATGAACGTTTGGGTAGTGGGAGCGAAAAGAAGCCAGTAAATCAGGGATACGGCTGGTACTTAACGTGTGCAGAAATCCAAGAGACACTTCTCCTTTATCTGGATCAAGCAAATCCATGATTTCTTGTTTTCCTTCATGAAATTCCTTCATCATGTTTTCGACTCGCTTTAAAAAGAGATGACCATATTTATTGAGCCGAATCGAACGTCCCTGACGGTCAAACAGGGGCACGCCTATTTCATCCTCAAATCGGGCTATCGAGCGACTAAGGGCAGACTGGGAAATCGAGAGAGCTTCGGCAGCATGTGTCACGTGTTGGATTCTTGCCAGGGTTTGAAAATATTCGAACTGTTGCCATTCCATTCGAAAGCACCACTTTCCGTTCGGATTTTTCATTACATAAATGCATGAAAAACATGATTATAATGAATTATACATCATAGATAAATGGTGATACCATGAAACCATAATCATCCTGAAATGATATGGTGATCGCATGATACAACAAGGCACGCCACTCTTCCGTAAAACCAGCTTTGCTTTTTTTGCTGCTGGCTTCAATACGTTTGCTATTCTTTACTGCGTACAGCCTTTGATGCCGGAATTTTCAAAAGAGTTTGCGGTTAATCCAACGACAGCAAGTCTTTCCCTCTCCATTACAACCATGGTTCTTGCCGTCAGTATGCTCGTTTTTGGGTCGCTGTCTGAAGTATGGGGACGCAAGCCGATCATGATCTTTTCCATGCTTGCTTCGTCTGTGTTTTGTATTCTCACAGCATTCAGTTCGAATTTTCATGTTCTCCTGGTATTGCGAACGATTGAAGGAATTTCCTTGGCCGGTCTACCCTCCATCGCAATGGCCTATCTTGGAGAAGAAATCGAATCGAAAAGCCTTGGAGCAGCTATGGGTCTCTATATATGCGGCAACTCAATTGGTGCTGTGTTTGGCAGGGTTTTCTCAGGAATGATGAGTGACTACTTCGGCTGGCAGATCGCAATAGGGGGGATTGGTCTCATCAGTTTGGTTGCCACAGTGATTTTTTGGAACACCTTACCACCATCACAAAACTTTAAAGCACGTCCATTCGTATTGAGAAAGCTAGGTCTGTCTTTAATGGCCCATCTAAAGGCTCCAAGTCTCATTTGTTTATTTGTCATCGGCTTTTTACTTTTGGGAAGTAATGTAGCGTTGTTCAATTACATCGCTTATGTATTACTCGAAAAGCCCTATTCACTCAGCCAAACATTGATAAGTTGGACATTTTTAATTATGATCATCGGAATGTTCAGCTCTGTCTGGACAGGAAAATTAGTAGATCGTCACGGTAAGCAAAGGCTGTTATTCATTAGCTTATTCCTTGCATTAATCGGCGTCTGCTTGACGTGGGAAGCGAATCTCATTATGAAGATAGTAGGACTTGGATTTTTTACTTTTGGATTTTTTGGAGCGCATGCCGTTGCAAGCAGCTGGGTAGGACAGCTTGCTTTACAGAACAAAGCACAGGCCTCTTCCTTGTATTTATTTTTCTACTATACGGGCTCAAGTGTAGGAGGAACACTCGGAGGATTGTTTTGGTCCGCATACGGATGGGGAGGCGTCATCAGCATGAATGTTGGCTTTCTCGTAGTAGGCTTCATACTTTGGGCGTGCGTCTCAAAAATGGGACAGAACGCGAAGAAAGTGACGAAAACAGCCTAGACTTGTGCCCCAAAATAAAGAAACGGAAAAACTCAGTATCGTTTTCGTGATACGAAGTCTTTCCGTTTCTTTATAGGTCAAACGATAAGCCGATTGCCAGCGCCAATAAGGCGGCGAAAGCACCACCTGCAAGCGAGCCAACTATATTGACGGCATCGTTGTTCCAACCAGCGCGACCGCGGATTCGCACGGCTGGCTTGCCGCAGTGACGAGACTGCTCGATTTCACGACCGCAAACGCCGCAACGGTACATTTGCTGCCATGTCGCACCGATCCATGAATCAACCAGTGACCCTATCATACCCGCCAGTCCGGCTATTCCGATCCAGGCTGCCAGTCTAAATGCAGGCGAGACCGCATCCGGCGCGGGTTGACCAGGTATCGCAAGCAACAACCACGCTACACCGCCGATAAATAGACCACCGGCCAGCGAAGCACCCATGCCCAGGCTAGAAACACCGCCGGAAGTGCCGGGCGGAACAATCTGACCCGTCTTGATCGATCTCGGAGGCTTTCGGCTCAAGCCGCCGATCTCTGTCGCCCACGTATCAGCCGTGACCGCTGCCATCACGCCGAGGAACGCGTACCACCAAAGCGGATGGGGCCACGCCCAATTTGCTACACATAACAGCAGCCCGAGTCCGCCGTTTGCGAGCACCTGGCCAGCATCGCGTCTCCCCGTTTTCTCATAGCCGCTCTCGGCCTCTTCCTTTTTATGCTTTTTCCACTTGGATAATAAGGTGGACGAGACAAAAAAAGCGATGAGGGAGCCGAACCAGATAGGGCTTCCGAGTGCGTACATCATGGTACCCAGTATCACCGCCGCCAAAAAGCCGGAACCAGACAGCGACCGTTTTACATAAGCCGCCCCCGCAATCCCGGCGCTGCAGGCTAGTCCTATTAACCACTCCACAGTTTCCCGCCCCCTTTGCTTTGCACTATTATACCTCAACGCAGCAGGCAAGATGAGCGGTTTCCTCTAGAAAATGGTAAAGACAGAATAGATGAGTAACAAACACATTACCGCATTGATTCCTTTATCGTATTTGGCAAATAGAACATATAGGAGCGCCCTTGTTTGATCGAATGGGTCGAAAAGTAACGCTTACCGATGTTGGAAAAAGGTTGATTGGCTATACAGAAGAAATATTAAATACGTATGGCAGGATTGAAAGCATAGCGAGTGACGAGAAGGAGGTACGAGGAGAGTTAAAAATAGCCACTCCTGAGTCTTTAACGGTCTATCGCCTAGAACCAATACTTAGTGAATATCGGAAATCTTCATTTCTAACGGGAAAGACTGTATTTATCGTGCCTTGTTCGGAAAATACCTGGAAGAGCGAGGGCTTGCCTTTTCTCAAATGATGGAATTGTGGAGCATCGAGGCAATCAAACGATGTGTGAGGAGTGGTCTAGGTATCACTTGTTTACCGTTGATGACTGTAAAAGATGAGATCGATCAAGAAAAAGTAAAGATCATTCCCTGTGACAGTAGCTTTCCTGCTATTTTCGTGCAAGTTGTTTATCACAAAAACAAGTGGATTTCGCAAGCGATGACGGAGTTTATTGCGATAACGTTAAAACATGCAAAAAGTTGGGCATAGATAGACGTGTTGTACGAACGGATATCTTATTAAAGAAAGGATGACCTGCTATGAAAACTTCACTCAAAGAGAATGCGGTGTCGTTTTTGCAATTGGTAGCGTCGGGTAATGTGCGAGAAGCATACCAAAAATACACAGGACCAAATTTTCGCCACCATAATCCCTTTTTCCGCGGCGATGCTCACTCTCTTATGCTCGCAATGGAAGAGAACGCCGCAAAGAATCCCAATAAGATTCTCGAAGTGAAACGTGCCATCGAAGAGGGGGATATCGTTGCGGTTCATTCTCATGTGAAGCAAAACCAAGAGGACCTTGGGGGAGCTGTGGTCCATATCTTCCGTTTTCAGAACGACCAAATCGTCGAATTCTGGGATGTAGGTCAGCCCATACCGGATGATTCCCCCAATGAGAATGGAATGTTCTAAAGTACCCAAGAAAACCGAGTCACAATGGTAAAGCTTCGGCATTCACGCGCCGAGGCTTTTTGGCATGTAGTCAGGGGATGAATAGACTGACTTTGGTTTTCATGTGGTGCGAAGAGATGTTGTTGACAGGAAACCAAATAGTGTCGTATTATCAAAACGACACCAAATAGTGTCCAATTAGATGTTGGTCATTTTTAAAGATTGGAACCTGAATAAGTTTCACTTGAAACCATTATGAGGGGGAAACAAAATGAGTAAGATGATTGGGGCGGAAACAAACGTGAAAGCAGAGACCAAGCCCCGAGGAAAGATGATTGCTTATTGGTCAGTCACATTACTACTCGCATCAGCGGTTATGTTAAGTGGTATCGGGCAACTGATGCAATATGGGGGAAACCTCGAGTTAGTGACGAATCTTGGTTATCCATTATACGTCTTGACCATTCTCGGAATTTGGAAAGTGCTTGGAGCCATCGCCCTCGTCGTCCCAGGTTTCCCTCGGCTTAAAGAATGGGCTCACGCTGGTATCTTCTTTTTAATGACTGGTGCGGCTTTCTCTCATGCGTTTGCTGACGATTATGGTGATTACGGGTTTGCTATTATTCTTCCGCTTTCATATGCTGCACTAAATATCGCGTCGTGGGCGCTTCGTCCGAATAGCCGCAAACTTTAGGGAGGTGGTGAAAATAACGACTGTCCTCTTCGTACCACCAATAGATTTCTACCACAGAAAATAACATTTTGGAGGGAGTGTTGTGAGCGAGAACAACCAGTTACGGGATGTGTTTGATGCAATTGCAGACCCAACTAGGCGCCAATTGATTCGCCTGTTAGCAGAGACAGAGGAGATGCCGCTTCATGAATTAACGGCACAGTTTCAAATGGGCCGAACAGCGGTATCCAAGCATTTGACAATCCTTAAAGAGGCCGGACTGGTACTTGACCGAAAAGTCGGCAGAGAAACGCGATTTAGGCTAAACGCATCTCCACTCAGAGAAATTCAGGATTGGGTGACTTTCTACAGTAAGTTCTGGAGTACGAATATGTTGCGCTTGAACCAACTATTAGAGGAGGAAGAAGAATGAGTTTAACATTATCCTTGGATTTTGAGTACAAGACATCGATTGAGAAGCTTTGGTCCGCCTTAACAGATTCAAGCAAGCTTGCCAAGTGGGTGGTCAACATCCATAATGGTCAGGCGATGGAAAATGATTTTAAGCCCGTCGTAGGACAGCGTTTTCAGTTTCGCACTCAGCCGACCGAATATTGGGACGGAATTGTTGACGGAGAAGTGCTTATCGTGGACGAACCACACCGGTTGTCCTATACTTGGTCCAGTGGAGGAGAGAACCACACGGTTACTTGGACGCTGCAGGATTTAGGGAACGGAAAAGTTAACCTGCATCTCGAACAAACCGGAATCTCAAATGCGCAAGCACTGGGTGGAGCTAAGTATGGCTGGAGTAATTGGTGCGGCGAGCTTGAAAAGGTGTTGGAACAATAATCGCATTCGTTACTAGAAGAAATGGAAAGAAGTTTCATAAACACAAAGAACGGCAGCCAGTGTTTGGCTGCCGATTTTCCATATCAACTCACAGGACCTTAATCAAAGATTGTCATTTCCTTATGATTGATATCTAACACTTCCATCTTCACCATACCCCCAAGATGATGTGGCACGGAATCAGACAATTCTTTAAGCGCCATATGGAATTCATCGCTTCTTGTTTCATCGATTAATTCGATACAGAGGAATGCATTTTTCGTATTTTCTGTTAGCATTGTCCTCTGCGCTTCACGCCAATTCCAGCATCTGCATATTGCACCGTCATCATCTTTATAAACAATCTCCCCTTCATAGGGCGAAGCATTTTCATCCTGTCCCAATGGGATAAACGGTTCGTTGCCATTTGCCTGCGTCAGGCGAATATTGCCTACAAAAGTGTCGATATCTTCTCCACCACACGGAAGCCCATATCGCAATGAAATGGAATTATAGATGTCAACAAGCGGATTTATTGTTCCGATCGGATTGCCATTTTTTACTCTTTTTAATAAAGCTTCAATGGAACATCTTGCGCCTTTCTTTGTCTTGAATTTCTGAAAAGCTTCTCGCCAAACGGAAATGACAGGATTACTACTGAATTCCTCCAGACTGATAAATGTATGCGCTTCTTTCTCAGCCTCCTGCAGCAGCTTCTCGTATTTTTCAACGTCCCTAATTGAATTATCAATTCCCTGGCAAATCACGATGCCTATTTTTGCATGCGGAAATAACGACCAAAAATCATCTTCAATGATAAATTTAGGCATAACCTATCTCTCCGTTTCATTTAGCTTATTGTCAATTTCATCATGCATACTTATGTTTTGGAGGGGCTCGCAAAGGCGGAGAAAATCCCTAGGGCAATATATAAATAACCAGTTATCCGATTCACTACCTTTGAACTCGCCGTACTACTCACAATCCGCTTTCTCATACTTGCTGCGAGAACGGCATACAGACCATCGCTAACAAAAGCTAGGATAATAAATAACGTTCCTAAAAGCAAAAATTGAACGGTGACTGACCCAGCAGTAGGCGATATGAATTGCGGAAAGAAGGCTAAAAAGAAGAGTGCTGTCTTGGGATTCATTACCTCTACAAGCGCTGACTCGTAAAAAATCTTTCGTAATTTTTTGCGAGGGGCTTTTGGAATTTCGGAAGCCGTATTATCAGCTTTAGAAAATAAAGTCTTACACCCCAGATAGATAAGATAAGCAGCACCCAAGTATTTCACGATATGAAACGCTGTTGCCGATGTCATAAGGATCGCAGAAACGCCAATTGCTCCAGCTATCACGTGAACAGAGCCGCCAAGAGACACACCTAGAACAGATACCAGACCTGCTTTCTTCCCTTGATCGATGCTTCTTGCCATAATGTAGAACACAGCTGGTCCAGGTATGATTAACAATGTAGAAGCGGCAATGACAAATAGCCAAATAGTTGAAAACTCCATAAGAAGCAACTCCTTGTTGTATCTATAGGCTGATCATTTAAATAACTCTTTCCGTTGCTCACGCATCCACTGAGCAACCTGAATTTCCTCTTGATCATTTGATTTTTCAAGTTTTGCCACAATCGATTTATAATCGGTGTTGTTGCGATTTTGGCTCATTTTGGCTGCACCTTGAATCGAGGTGATTTCAATCTCAAAACCAACGATTCCCTTCATTTCTCTCTCAAGCAATTCAGGATCAAATGTCTCCCAGAGCCGACCATTTTTTCGGTGAGATTCATAGTGTGTAAGCATCGAATCCAAAGCCGATTTCAGTTCATCCTTCGTAAGGATTCGTGCTGTCCCATACGCATGTACAGCGAGATAGTCCCATGTGGGAACCTGTTCACTCTCATACCAGCTTGACGAAATGTAAGCGTGCGGTCCTTGAAAAATAAGCAAAACATCCCGATTGTTATCCAACGTTTTCTTCTGCATGTTTCCGTATGCAATATGCCCAGTCGCATAGATTTTCCCTTCCGCTTCACGAATTTCCAAAGGAATATGCGTAGCCAACGGGCGGTGTTCATCAACCGTAATCAATAGGGCAAACGGGTTCGACTTCATCATTTGTACTGCCTCATCATGATCCATACGATATTGCTTAGGAATGTACACAGTAACCACCCTTTCAACTTGAACTTGAACCAAGCGTATGATACAAACTGACATAAAAAAAGATACAATATCAAATAAATATACATGTCAGGAGGGGTGGAAATGAAAAATACCATTTTTACATTCAAAGATCATTCTCCTAAATACAAACAAATCTATGAGAAATTTAAATCATTTATTGAGCAAGGCGACATAAAGGCGGACGAGCCATTGCCCTCCATTCGCCAACTTGCAGATTCCTTACAGGTAAGCCGCAATACTACATTAATGGCGTATGAGCAACTTGTTGCTGAAGGGTATATTCGTGGAGAAGGCCGAAAAGGTTATTTTGTAAATGAGTTAGAGCCCGTTTTATTTCAAGAGGCTCGCAGCTCTTCTGCTTACAAGCAAACAGAGCCGGTACCACCTGTTCGTATTGATTTCCGCGCAGACGTCGTCGATCAATCGCATTTCCCTTTAAAAACGTGGAGGAGGATTTCGAATCAAGTATTAACGGCTAAGGATAGCTTCCGGTACGGGGAGCCTTTTGGTGAATCGAGCCTGCGTGAGCAAATCGCAGCATATTTACTTCAGTCTCGTGGGGTGAGAACAGAACCAGATGCCATCATTATCGGAAGCAGTACCCAACAAATGCTTGTGTATCTCGGTCTTGTCTTGAAGCATGATTTTCCTAGCGTGATTGTGGAAGACCCTGGTTATGATGGCGCTAGGAAAGCTTTTCAATTAAATCGTTTTACACTGGAAACATTACCCGTTTATGAAACAGGTGCTGATTTTTCCCACTTGGAACATATGAAATCACGATTGATTTATGTGGCGCCGTCCCATCACAGTCCATATGGGGTAAGCATGCCCATTCAACAAAGGCATGCACTCATCCATTGGGCAAAAAATAGGCAAGGATATATTATCGAAGACGATTATGATAGTGAATATCGCTATACCCAACAACCATTTCCTGCACTTGCTTCCATCGATTCAACAAGGGTTATTTATCTCGGAAATTTCTCGAAGTGCTTTCTTCCAGGAATTCGTTTAAGTTATATGGTGTTGCCACAGCCACTTATCAGCTGTTATAAAAGTCAATTCGCCCATTTCGAGAGCACCACTTCACTCCTTAGCCAATTTGCCATGGCGAAATTTATGGAGGAAGGGGAATGGAATCGCCATATTAAACGCATGCGTCTGGTTTATAAACGAAAAATGCAGCACTTCGTTTGTGAATTAAGGAATCATTTCAAACAACATATTTCTATCATTGGCGAGCAGTCTGGTTTGTACGTATTAGTTAAAGTACACCTGGAATGTTCAGAAGAATGGCTCATTCAACAAGCTTCCCTTCAGGGAGTGAAAGTGTATCCTACTTCACTCTACTTCATTAAAAACAAAACCGATGAACCAATCATTAAACTTGGTTTCAGTAATTTATCAAGTGATGAAATCCAACGTGGAGTGAAGCTCTTAAAAAAGGCTTGGTTATAAAATGGCGGTTTGATAGCTCAAGCTTTTAGTCGCGAACAAACACCCAAGCTGGTAAGAGAAAAAAGAAGAAATAAGCGAAAGTCTTTGGGATACCAGCCGAAGTGCAATGGAAAAAAAGAAACCTGCCTTTAGCGTCCACCACTGAAATACTTCGCTGAGGCGCGACTTTGGACGCGGGTTTCTTTTTTTCCATGGAGCTGGGCAGGGATGACCCCTTAGGAGGTAGCCCAAGAACTTGAGCGTTTTCTTCTTTTTTCTCCCCACCACCGAAGGCTCGATTTAAACCTAAAGAAAAAAGGCTTCCCTGAAAAATCAGCGAAGCCTTCGTGTCTAACTGACTATTTTGTTTCTTCCATTCTCTCCAAAGCACCATGCACAATCTTCCCTTTAAACATAACAGCAGCCCGACGAGATTTTCTCGCAATCGCTTCCGCAGAGCAGGAGCTTTCGGCAAACACGATGCTCGCCTCGTCGCCAACCTTTGGCCATGCACGGTTGCCATCTTTATCGAGCGTTGTTTTTCCACCGGTGATGAAGTACAACGATTGCACCAATGATTTCTCATCCACCCAACGGTAGCGCTCGACCAGACGGTTTAGCTTATCCAGCATATCGCCTGTTCCATATGGCGACCACGAATCGTAGAATCCATCGTAACCAAGCGCGACATGTACGCCTTTTGCATGAAGCATCGGAACAGGTGGCATCGCCCGATTAATCGGAACGGTCGTCATGATCATCGTTCCCATCTGGGACAATCGATCTGCCATGTCCGAGCTTTCCTCCATCGACACATCTCCGAGCGCAAAGGCATGACTGATCGCCATACGGTTCTGCCAACCAGCTTCCTCGGTAAGATCGAGCAGTCTTTTGATCGTATAAAAGCCGAGTGTCCCCGGATCATGCAGGTGAATATCGACATCCGCATCTGCTTCCACCGCAATGTCCATCATTTCACGCAAGGAGCCTTCCAATTCATTATCAATCCCAGCCGGGTCCAAGCCCCCAACCAGTGTGGCGCCTTCCTTCATGGCTTGTCTCATCAAGGAGCTTGCTTGTGTGCGCAGGAGCCCCTGTTGCGGGAAAGCGACGATTTCATACGTCAGACGATCACTGTATTCTTCCAGTGCTGCACGCACACCCTCCAGGTTTTTCAGCCCGATGTATGGATCGATGTTGACGTGTGTGCGCACATGTGTGGCGCCGCCTTTGATATGGAGCTGGAGCATCGCTTGTGCGCGCTCTTTGGTCGTCCCGGTCATCAGCGGCATTTCTTTTGCTTCGAACTCCAAGCGATCGATCAGTTTTTTCGGAGGGAGGCAAGATTTCCAGGTTGCGCCCGCATACGTTTTATCCAGATGATTATGCTTTTCAACAAAAGAGGGGAGGGCCAATAAACCTTTTGCATCTTCTTGCGGTAAAGTGGTGTCGAGTGGTTCTGTCGCCGAGACGATGTCTGCGATTTTGCCGTCTTCGATCTTCAAATGACAGATTTCTGAGATTGTGTGAAAGACACCGTCGTCTCCTGTTTCAAATCCTTTATCGAGACGAACGTTGGTTAACCAAAAAGCTTGCCTCACTAGAAATCAGCCCTTTCTCTATCTTGCAAGTAGTGGATGAGAGTCCAATCTAGCTGTCTATGTTAATTGTAGTGAATATTTCGAACAAGGTTGTTCATCTTTTTTACTACTTTTTGCATGATCTTTACGTATTGTGTGGAATCTTGCTTGTTTTCGAAAAGGAGTAAAGATTGTGCAAATACACGTAAAGGTTTTGAAACAAATTTTACAGAATATTTCCTATAATGACGAAGAATACACTGAAGTGGAGAGGCCGGAACGAGAACGAGTAGGGAGGATCATCATGAAAAAGAAAATAACCGCAAAATATGTCATCGGTTTTGACGGCGAAGATCATGTGATTATCAAGGATGGAGAAGTCGTTTACGAGAACGACACCATTGTGTATGTGGGGCATCATTTTGATGGCGAGGTAGATGAAGTGATCGATACTGGCAATGCAGTAGTCAGCCCGGGCTTCATTGACCTGAATGCGTTGGGAGACATTGATCACGACATCGTACATCTGGAGCAAGCTTCTGCGAGAAACAAAAATATGCTCTGGTCAGAAGATTACTACCGCAAAGGCTACCATGAGGTAATGACCCCGGAGGAAGAAGCGTTCAAATCCCTTTACGCCTACAGTCAACTGATTCTGAACGGGGTAACGACAGCGATGCCGATTACATCCGTCTTCTATAAGCGCTGGGCGGAAACGTATGAGGAGCTGGCAGCCGCAGCCGATCACGCAGGACGCTTGGGATTGCGTATGTACATGGGGCCGAGCTATCAATCCGGCATGCGCGTCGTGAAGGCAAATGGAGAGATCGAAGTACTGTGGAACGAAGCGGAAGGACAAGCAGGTCTGGAGCGGGCTGTACAATTTGTCAAAGATTTCGATGGGGCGCACAACGGACTTATTCGTGGAATGCTCGCGCCAGAGCGAATCGAGACACAGTCTGTAGAGAACTTGATCAACACAAAGCGCTACAGCGAGGAGCTCGGATGTCCGATCCGTCTGCATGCTGCACAAGGTCTTTATGAATATACGGAAATTCATCGTCGCCACAACAAATCACCGATTCAGTTCCTGAATGAGATCGGCTTCCTCGGAAAGAAAACGGCAATTCCGCACGCCCATTTCATTCCAGGCTTTAGTAAAGCAAATTTCGGAGAGGGAGACGATTTGGCGATCCTCCAAGAGACAGGCACGACCGTGATTCACTGCCCGCTCGTAGTCGGCCGCCACGGCGAGGCACTCGAATCGTTTGCCCGTTACAAGCGTCGTGGCGTCAACATCGCAATTGGAACCGATACGTTTCCGCCTGACTTCATCCAAAACATTCGCACAGCCAGCATGCTATCCCGTTTGGTGGAAGGCGATGTCACGGATTCCAGTTATGCTGATATTTACCGCGCAGCAACATTGGGCGGCGCACGTTTCCTTGGCAGAGATGATCTGGGACGATTGGCGCCGGGGGCAAAAGCAGATATCATTGCCATCGATCTGGACGGTTTCCACATGGGGGCGGTTGATGATCCAATCCGTACGATTATCACGTGTGGCTCAGGCCGTGATGTGAAGCTCTCCATCATTGCTGGACGCACCGTTATGAAAGACCGCCTCATGCCAGGAGTTGATCTGGAAGAGATCAAAGCGAAGGGACAGCGTTACTTTGACAAAATGCGTCTGGGCTACGTCGAGCGCGACTATCAGCAGTTGGGCGAAAAAGAGCTGTTTAAGCCTTCTTTCCCAATCGTGAGCAAACCATAGCCTGAACAAAAAAGAAGAAGCACAATCTGCTAGAAACGGCGGATTGTGCTTTTTCACTTACCGGATGAACCCGCCTTCGGAATGCATAATCTGTCCCGTAATCCACTCCGCTTCGTCACTCGCCAGAAATGCGACCAGACGCGCTGCATCCTCAGGCTGTCCGATCCGTCCGAATGGAAATTGCTGCAAAAGGTATTGCTTGATTTCGTCGTTCATCCACCCTGAATCGGTAGGACCTGGATTTACAGCGTTGACCGTAATCCCTCGCGTAGCTACTTCAGCAGCCAGTGTGGCTGTCAGGGCATCCACGGCTCCTTTTGTTGCCGCATACGCGATCTCACCGACCATCGGGCCTTTGGATTGACCAGAAGTCATGTTGATGATTCGGCCTCCGCGTTGTTGAGAGAAGCGACGAGCAAATTCCACGCTGAGCATGGTGGTTGCCCGCACATTGATGGCATAATGGGCGTCCAAACTAGCTATATCCAATGCCTCGTAGCCGTCATTTGTCGAGTAGCAAGCATTGTTGACGAGGATGCTTGGTATGCCCAATTGTGCTGCAGCTGCGTCGAGCACCTCCTTGTAGGCATCCGGTTGTGACAGGTCGATCTCGATTCCCGCACACCTGACTCCGTAGCGTCTGATCTCCTCCTGCAAAATTGCGGGTTCATCCTTTTGAATCCCATGTGCCATGGAGTGGTCATAGGCGGTCCAATACGTATGGAAAATATCGGCCCCGTGTGAGGCAAGCACTTTACAGATAGCAGCGCCAATCCCTTGAAGGCGGCTGGCACCTGTTACTATGGCAATTTTTCCGTGCAGACGAAGGCTTGTCGTCATCATTGTCCCTCCTCATTTTCGTCTACTATACCTTTTCGGCACGACGATCGCTTTCATCCTGCATGATCAAAAAATCATACATCGCGAAAATTTAACGAAGTTTTCGCTAAATGATAGGTATTTGCGCCCCTACGAGAAACTTAAGCTGGAAATCATGCAAAATTGTTGCTATTTTGTATATATAGGAAGTTTTCAAGAAATAGTGGATTTAATACTAAGGGAGATGTAGAAGATGGAGTGTCAGTTAACAATTACCCGGACAGAACAGAAAAAAGAGAAACCAGCTTCTGACAAGCTGGGGTTCGGTGTTCATTTTACCGATCATATGTTCACCATGGATTATACAGAAGGTAAAGGATGGCATGATCCACAAATCGTCCCTTACTCTCCGCTGATATTAGACCCGGCAGCAATGGTGTTCCACTACGGGCAAGCAGTTTTTGAAGGCTTGAAAGCTTATCGCAATCAAGAGGGCAAGGTTAGCTTGTTCCGTCCTGATCAAAATTTCAAGCGTATGAACCGTTCACTGGAGCGCATGAGTATGCCGTTGATCGACGAGGAATTCATGGTCGAGGCATTGAAGCAGCTGGTAGCGGTAGATAAAGAATGGATTCCAACAGAAAACGGACAGTCTCTCTACATTCGTCCCTTCGTAATCGCAACGGAGCCATGCTTTGGTGTGCGCGCTTCGCATACGTACAAATTGGTGATCGTGCTCTCTCCAGTTGGAGCGTACTATGCGGGTGGCATGAAGCCCGTGAAAATCTACGTAGAAAACAACTACGTTCGTGCGGTAAGAGGCGGAACAGGAAACGCAAAAGTGGCAGGTAACTACGCAGGCGGTCTGAAAGCACAAGTGGAAGCGAAGGAAAAAGGCTATGAGCAAGTGCTGTGGCTCGACGGCGTAGAGAACAAATATATTGAAGAAGTAGGCAGTATGAACGTGTTTTTTAAGGTAAAAGGGGAAGTGTGGACCCCATCATTGAACGGCAGCATCCTGGAGGGTATCACGAGAGATTCGACGATCCAATTGCTCAAACACTGGGGAATTCCAGTCGTAGAGAAGCGGATTTCCATGGAAGATCTGCATACCGCTTACGTCAACGGTGAGCTGGAAGAAGCATTCGGTACCGGAACAGCGGCGGTTATTTCCCCAGTCGGTGATCTGAACTGGAACGGGCATCAGATGATCATTAACGGTGAAAAAACAGGGGAATTGACAACGAAACTGTATGACGAGATGACAGGAATCCAGTACGGTGAGCGTGAAGACAAGTTTGGCTGGTCGGTAGAAGTAACAGAATAATCACGCCAGTAACACAAGAGGCATAGCCTTCTCTTTCGAAAGAGGGCTATGCCTTTTGTGATCATGTAGGAAAGTCCAATCCCTTCACGCACGAAAGCATTACGTTGCAGTATTTCACCTCTTGACAGGAGTTGTGTAAAATATTACCTTTTGTGGTAATACCACAAAAAATTGTTGTAGGACCAGCAGCGCAGGGAGGCGATCATGACATTGGAGAAAAAAGGGGGAAAGAAAGAACGGTCGTCGGATCAAATTGAGATGAAATTAATCAAGGCAATTTTGACCCGAGAGTATCCTGCAGGAAGTACGCTGCGGCCGGAACGGGAGCTGGCAGAGTACTACGGGGTAGGTCGGCCAACCGTTAGAGAAGCACTGCAACGCTTGGAAAGAGATGGCTGGATCACTGTGCGGAAAGGGCATCCGGCAATTGTCAATGATTATTGGCATCAAGGCAATATAATGACTCTTGTCCATATCATTCAAAACCACGACGATGTTACGGATGAGTTTATTTCGTACTTGCTGGAATTGCGGATATCGCTGGCGCCTGCTTACATTCGTAACGCAGTTGCTGCTCAACAGCCGAAGGTAGTCGCATTGCTTGCCAATCTCGATCAACTGAAACCTGATGCTGATTCTTATGCAGTGTTTGATTGGGAGCTGCAGAAAAATCTGACGAAGCTTTCCCCAAATCCTATCTATTTACTGATTGTAAACAGTTTTGATTCCTTTTACCTAAAAATGGCGCGAAGGTATTTTTCCATCCCGGAACACCGCGAGGCATCTTGGCACTATTACCATGAACTGTTGAACGTCGCTTTGCAGGGAGATTTCATCGAAGCAGAGCGTGTAGCCAGAAAGGCAATGGAAAAAAGTTTGGAGCTGTGGAGAAACCGAACCGTGTAGGAACAAGACAAGTGAAGGAACACAAGAGGAGGGCGTTCTGTTGAAGGCAAAGTTTCTGAAGGAATTTTTTACGTTTCCGGATATCCTCATCATGAGCATTCTATTCCTGATTGGCTTGTCTTTCACTATTTCTAAATGGTACGTGTTGGAAACCTGGTTGGCACTCGTGGCGGGGATGATTGGATATGCGGCAAGCGAATACTTGATTCATCGATTTCTCTTTCACCTCAAACCGCCTCGAAATCCATTTTTTCTCCATTTGTTAAAACGCTTACATTACGATCATCACGCCGATCCGAACAACTTGCACCTGTTGTTCTTGCCCGTGTGGTACAGCTTGCCGCTCATTGCAGGAACCGGAGGCATTTGCTATCTGCTTACTTCCGACGTGATTGTGACCAATGCCTTTGTTACAGGCGTGATAGGATTTCTGCTATTTTATGAATGGAAGCATTATATCGCCCATCGTCCAGTTCAACCCATATCTCCATGGGGGCGCTGGATGAAAAAGCTTCATCTATGGCATCACTTCAAAAATGAACATTATTGGTACGGTGTTACCAGCCCTGTTTTTGACGTCATGTTGGGAACTTACAAGAATGAACAGGATGTCGAGAAAAGTTCGACGGTGAGGGATCTGGAAAGACGGGACAAAGATGTTGAACTGTAATGGTCTTTCGACGCCCGTCACTTGTACTCGTATAAATGAGCATATTTCGACATCTTCGCACGGCCATCCCCTTTTTGAGGGATGGCTTTTTATCTTCTTTACGTTTTAAAAGGCCGATGAACCAGCAAAGCTGGTGAGAAGAAAAAGCACAGGGCTCGCAGACCTTGACAACGCCTGCCCAGTCGGAACTTAAAAAAGGGGACCACGCTTGTCGAACACTTCTCCCTTGAGAAACTTCCGCCCGTAGGGTGGCTTTGGCTCGACGGTCCCCTTTTTTAAGTGGAGACGGACAGTCAATCCCCCTTGCGGGCGTGTCAGAGACGAAGAGAACTGTGCTTTTTCTTCTTCTCCACTATGTAGGCACCTTCAATAGAGTTATTTTGAACATTCAAAAACGACATAGTAAAGAAAATGAAAAGAAAGGTAAAGATAATGAAAAGATTAAAAGTAAGAAAATTAGTAATATTTAGTCATGTCATATTCTTTTCATTCTATCATCCAGAATAAGGGGGCATTCACAGTGAAGAAGAAGCACATGCTAGGATCTATTCTCGCCCTGTCTGTCTTGGTTTCCACAGTCTTGGCAGGCTGTGGTGGCAGTCAGACATCCAGTGGGACGAATTCCGCGTCCAACTCCAATCAAGCTTCGACTAGCCCCGCGTCTTCATCGGCCGCAGCGGGTGGAGGCGGTACCTTGATTATTGCGCGCTTGTCCGATGCGAATAATCTGGACCCGCATTTCAGTACCCAGATTAATTCCATGGCAGTGACGCAGCACAAGCTCTATGAAGGTCTGGTCATGATGGATCGGAATAGTGAGTACAAACCTCTTTTGGCAAAGGAATGGAAACAAAAAGACGATGTCACCTGGGAGTTTACACTGCGTGAAGGCGTTACCTTCCACGATGGGGAGCCTTTTAATGCAGAAGCCGTGAAGAAGACGATCGACCGCATTTTGGACAAAGACAACCCAACTCCCAAGGCAAACATGTTTGGCATGATTAAAGAAGTGAAGGTCATTGACCCACAAAAGGTAGATATTATTTTACATTATCCGTTCGCAGGGCTGCTGTCCGTACTGGCGAGTGCCGAGGGTGGCATCATCAGCCCAAAGGCGATAGACCAATTTGGCAAAGAGTTGTCCAAAAAACCAGTAGGGACGGGGCCGTTCATCTTTGAATCATGGACGCCTGGACAAGAAATCGTCATGGTGAAAAACGAGAAGTATTGGGGCAACCAACCGAAGCTGGAAAAAGTCGTTTTCAAAACCATTCCCGAGGATGCGACGCGTGTAGCCATGGTGGAAACGGGGGAAGCTCATGTCGCTGAACAGCTTCCCGTCACTGAACTGGAAAGGGTACAGAATTCACAGAGCATGTCTTTAGGTCGGTTCGAATCATTCGCGGTTGACCACATCGGGATGAACGTCAAGCAGAAGCCTTTTGACGATGTTCGCGTCCGTCAGGCCATCGCCCATGCGATCGATAAGGAAGCGATTATTAAAGGGGTATATAACAATGTCGGAAAAGTAGCCATCTCGTCATTAGGACCAAAAGTCATCGGCTACAGCCCGAATATCAAAACGCCGGAATATGACCTGAACAAAGCGAAGCAATTGCTCACCGAAGCAGGCTACGCCAACGGATTCAAGGCAACCATCTATCTCAATGACAACAAAGCACGAATCAATGTGGCAGAAGTGCTGCAATCCCAGCTGAAGGGAATCGGCATCGACTTGCAGATTCAAGTGATGGAGTTCGGCGCGTATCTGGAATTGGCGGCAAAAGGTGAAGCGCAAATGTTCATTAGTGGCTGGGGTAATGCGACCGGGGATGCAGATTACAACCAGTACAACCTCTTCCACAGCACGTCAGCAGGTGTGCCAGGCAACCATTCCTTCTATAATAATCCGAAAGTCGATGCGTTGATTGAAGCGGGGCGTAAGGAGAAAGATCCAGAGAAGCGCAAGGAAATCTACGCAGAAGCGCAGCAAATCGAGATGGAGGAGGTGCCGTTGTTGCCATTCCGCAGCAGTGAAAACCTCGCAGCCATTGCAAAAAATGTACAGGGTGTGTACATCAGTCCATCCGGGTACATTGACGTGAGCCAAGTGACGATTCAATAGCAGGAGTATGAGACCTTCTCCAACAAATGGAGAGGGTCTTTTTTTAGTAGATAAGAATTAATAAAAAATCATATCGACATGGAAGACTTTTGCCCTTTGAGTACGAAGGCTTCACCAAAAATCTTGGCGCAGCCAGTATTGTAACTGCGGTGGGGAGAAGAATATTTCCAGTCTAGGCTCCAGGCTCCGTCCTACTGAAGCCTGCACTGTCCGCTCCGAAGGGATGGACTCCACAAGTCGCTACGTCTGGAAATATTCTTCTCTGACGTAACTTCTTACATTTTTCAAGCATTTAAGTCATTAAAAGATCGGGTAACACTAAAGGCTCGTAGAGAAAACAGGAGAAAGAAGTGAATCCCCCAGCGGGTGGGACAAGAAGCTGAGCGTTTTCTCCTGTTTCCTCCACATCACTACAGCAACATATACTCCAAGTCTATTTTTATTGCATGATTCGCACAAAAGTAGAAAAAGTGAAAAAAAGAGTAAAGAAAGTGAAAATACAAGTAAAGAGAGTGAAAAAACAATGACAGAATAGTGGGTAAAATGAAATGTGCGCGAATGGTCAAAATATTCAAGTGCATCTGGCGCAAAAAACGGTCACGACCGTTTTTTTGACCGCAAGCGGTCACATCAACATTTATGAAAAACGTTGAGACGTTTTTCACAAAACAGGGGGATCACTACATGAAAAAGACGCGCTTTTTCCAGACGCTGCTTGCCATGACCGTTGCGGTTTCTACAGCGTTGGCAGGCTGCTCGCAAGCACCTGAAGCAGGAGGGAGTACCAATTCTTCAGGGCAAACCAATGCTTCATCACCAGCTGGCAAAGAAGGCGGGACACTCGTCATCGCCCGCTTGTCTGATGCGAACAACCTTGACCCACATTTTTTAACACAAATCAATTCCGCTGCCATCATTCATCACAAGGTATACGAGGGTCTCGTTCGGATGGACAAAGAAAGCAAATATGTAGGCTCACTCGCTTCTGAATGGAAGCAGCTCGATGATGTGACATGGGAATTCAAGCTTCGCTCCGGTGTGACGTTCCACGATGGCACGCCATTCAATGCGGAAGCTGTAAAAAAGACGATTGCTCGTGTCCAAGACCCGGCAGTAGGCTCAAATCGCGCCAATTTATTTGAAGCCATCAAAGAAGTAAAGGTTGTGGATGATACAACGGTACAATTCATCCTCCACTATCCATACGCACCGCTCCTGTCCGTACTCGCCAGTGCAGAGGGTGGAATTTTGTCACCAAAAGCGATTGAACAGTATGGGAAAGACTTGACCAAGCATCCAAGCGGAACAGGCCCTTACAAATTCGAATCATGGACTCCTGGTCAAGAAGTCGTCCTGGTGAAAAACGATAGCTATTGGAGCGACAAACCGAATCTGGACAAAGTCGTCTTCAAGACCGTTCCAGAGGATACGACCAGACTCGCGATGGTCGAGACAGGAGAAGCTCATATAGCTGAGCAATTGCCAGTGACAGAAGTTGAGCGGGTGAAAAATTCTTCGAGTATGACACTTGGCCGTTACCCTGCTTTCGCTAGCGATCATATCGGGATTAACAACTCGAAGAAGCCATTCGATGATGTGCGCGTTCGTCAGGCGATTGCACATGCGATCGATAAGAAAACCATCATTCAAGGGGTCTACAACGATGTGGGGACGGTTGCTCATTCTTCCATTACCCCGTCCATGGTTGGCTACAGTCCGAATGTAAAAGACTTGCCCTACGATCTGGAAAAATCCAAAAAGCTGTTGGCGGAAGCTGGATACGTGAACGGCTTCAAAGCAACTATTTACTTAAATGATAACAAGGCAAGGATTAGCTTGGCAGAGGTGCTGCAGCAACAGCTGAAACAAATCAATATCGATCTGGAAGTGAAAGTGCTGGAGTTCGGTGCTTATATTGAAGCAGCCAACAAAGGCGAAACAGAATTGTTCCTCAGCGGTTGGGGCAACGCGACAGGCGATGCAGACTACAACCAATACAATCTGTTCCACACGAAGTCGCAAGGGGCAGCCGGCAACCACGCTTTCTACAGCAATCCGGAAGTGGACAAGCTGATCGAAGAGGGCCGCAAAGAGAAAGACGAAGAAAAACGGAAACAAATCTACGAAAAAGCACAGCAGATCGAAATGGACGAAGCGGCAATGGTACCGTACCGCTTCTCAGAAAACCTCGCAGCGATTCAAAAAGGTGTAGAAGGAGTTTGGATCAGCCCAGCAGGACACATCGAGATCGACGATGTAACATTGCCGTAATTTTCAGTAAAAAAGTGCTTCATGATCAGCATAGCTTCGCCCATTGGGAACGAGCTATGCTGATTGATTCTACAAAGAAGAATACAATGGGGGCGAGTCTATGAAAAAACAGAAAATGCTAGGTTCAATGCTGGCAGGTATCCTGAGCGTTGCCTTCGTGCTTACAGGCTGTTCATCGGGTACAGAGCAAGGTGCGTCAGGGACTCCGACTGCGAAGGAAGCCCCGGCAACAGATCAGACGCTGGTGATTGCCCGGCAGTCTGATGCAAACAATCTCGACCCGCACTTTATTTCAGCGATCAATGCAGCGAGTGTGGTCCATCACAAAGTGTACGAAGGTCTCGTCCAGCGAGATGATAACATGGCGTTCAAACCGATGCTAGCCACGGAATGGAAGCAGTTGGACGATGTCACCTGGGAGTTCAAGCTGCGTCAGGGAGTCAACTTCCACGATGGTACGCCGTTTAACGCCGAAGCGGTGAAAGCAACATTCGCACGCGTCCTCGATGAAAAGGTCGCCTCTCCACGTGCGTCTCAGTTCAAGATGCTTTCGGAAGTCAAGGTAGTGGATGATTACACCGTGCATTTCAAGCTAGCCTACCCGTATTCCCCATTGCTGTCGATCCTCGCCAATCACGAAGGCAGCATCATTAGTCCAAAAGCAATTGAGCAATACGGCAAGGACCTGAGCAAATATCCCGTCGGTACAGGGCCGTTCGTATTCGAGTCGTGGACACCTGGCCAAGAGATCGTACTCGTGAAAAATGACAATTACTGGGGAGAAAAGGTGAAATTCAAGAAGGCTGTCTTCAAAGTCGTACCAGAGGACACGACACGCGTAGCTATGGTAGAGACGGGAGAGGCGCATATCGCTGAACCATTGCCGGTGACAGAAATTGACCGCGTCAGTAATTCCCCTCATATGGGCTTGTACCGGACAGAGGGCTTAGGGACAGATTTTATCGGGTTCAATACCAAGAAAAAACCGTTTGACGACATCCGTGTTCGCCAGGCGATCAACTATGCGATTGAGACCGATGCGATCATCAAAGGTGTATACAACGATGTCGGAACGAAAGCGAACTCCGCAATGAGTCCGAAGGTTCTTGGATATAATGAGGCGTTGAAAGGATACGAATTTGATCCGAACAAGGCGAAGGCCCTGTTGAAAGAAGCAGGCTATCCGGACGGCTTCAAGACAACCTTGTGGACAGGCGATCGCAAGGAACGGATTAATGCTGCGGAAGTGATCCAGTCCCAGTTAAAGGGGATCGGCATTGAAGTAGAGGTAAAAGTGCTTGAGTATGGAGCCTATCTAGATGCAGAAGACAACGGTGAAACAGAGCTGTTCATCAGCGGCTGGGGCAATGCCACTGGCGACGCTGACTACAACCAGTACAATCTGTTCCACTCCAGCTCTTTGGGTAAAGGCGGAAACACAACGTTCTACGTGAATAAAGAAGTGGACAAGCTGATCGAAGAGGGGCGCCGCGAGCAGGATACGGAAAAACGCAAGCAAATCTATGCAAAGGCGCTGGAGATTGAAAAGCAAGAAGCACCAATCGTCCCAATCCGCAATCTTGAGCATGTCGCTGCAATCAGCAAAAACATCAAAGGCTTCTGGATCAGCCCTTCTGGGTACATGATGATCAACGGCATTACGATTGAATAACGCAAACATGTTAGAGAGAAAAGGATGGAGACGGAGTATGAAAGAAAGTTTGTGGATCAAAAATGCGAGTCTGGAATGTGGTTATACAGAGGCGAATGGCATCGTGACGGGAACAAAGACAAAGCGTTTTCACGTCTTGCTCATGGACGGCCGCGTGGAGAAAATCGTACCTGCTTCGCCGGATATACCTAAGGGGGTATCTGTGTGGGATGCACAAGGCCTACTGATGCTTCCTTCTTTCCGGGAAATGCACATTCATTTGGACAAAACATTTTATGGAGGTCCGTGGCAAGCTGTTCTTCCTGCTCCGAATCGTTTTTTTCGAATCGAACAAGAGCAGGAACTGCTGCCCCGCCAACTTCCCGTCGCTCGAGAGCGTGCAGAAAAGCTGCTGGAGTTAGTGCAATCACACGGTGCTACTCATGTGCGGACCCATTGCAACATTGACCCGGTCATTGGGCTGAAAAACCTGGAAGCCACATTGGAGGCATTGGCAACTTATCGTGAAAAACTTTCCTGGGAAATTGTCGCGTTTCCCCAACATGGCTTGCTGCGCAGTGATTCTGTTTCCCTCGTTCGTGAGGCGATGAAGCATGGAGCTGGCCTCGTCGGTGGTGTCGATCCTGCCACGTTTGACGATGAAATCGAGAAATCTCTTGATGCGATGATGGACATAGCGGTGGAAGCGAATGCGGATGTTGACCTGCACTTGCACGAGCCTGGACATTTGGGTGTTTATATTATGAAAAAACTGGCTGCTATGACGAAGGATGCGGGGTGGCAAGGCCGAGTCACTGTCAGCCATGCTTACGGGCTGGGAGAGGTACCGACTGCTGTCGTAGAAGAGGTCGCAGAGCTTTTTGCCGAGCAGCAAATCGCTGTCATGTCAGCGGTTCCCATTGATATGCCGACCATCCCGATTCCATTGCTTCATTCCAAGGGCGTCCATGTTGGATTGGGCAATGACAACATTACCGATCACTGGGACCCATTTGGAACCGGAGATATGCTGCAAAAAGCAAACCGTCTGGCTGAACGGTTCCGTTGGATCGATGAGCGATCTCTATCGCGAGCACTGGGATTCGTTACAGGTGGCGTGACCCCACTGGACCAAGCCGGGAATCAGGTTTGGCCGAAAGTCGGAGACGAGGCAAATGCGGTTTTCGTCCGTGCCAAATGCTCCGCCGAGGCTGTGGCTAGATTATCTCCGAAGGAAGCGGTGGTTTTCTCGGGCAAGATGGTTTGGCAGAAATAATAATCGAAGGATTGCAAGATTGTTCCGATCTTCCATGGCATTTTGGGAGATCGGATTTTTTATTGGGTTATAAAAGTGGCTGTAGTGGGGAAGAAGTGCATTTCCAGTCTACGCTTCGGCCTCCGCCCCGCTGGGGGTGAAGACTGTCCGCTGCGGAATAAATGGCGGGAGCGCTTCAAACGTAGACAGTTTCGAAGTAGTATCTCATAAATGAAGCTGAAATTCCCCGCCATTTATTCCTACGCTGCGATGGGCTCCAGAGGCGCTTGGACTGGAAATGCACTTCTTCCGGCGTAGCTTTTGTAAGTATTTTGAAAGCCGTCTCAAGATGAGAAAAGATTGCTTCGTGACCATACTGACTTTCATTTCAAATCTATTCATTGGAACACATCCGTGAAGTACAACAATGGAACACCTCTACAAATTTTCCATTATTGCCTTTCAAACAGATCAAAAAATAGACAAAAGTAACGCCAAAGAAGCGTGTTTCCAGTCATAGCGCCTCTGGAGCCCGACCGAGTGGAGGGATGACTGACGGGAGCGTTTTTAGCTTCAACGTGCGAATACTTCATCGAGGCTACCACTTTTGAAGCGGCTCCCGTCAGTCATTCCGGAACGGACAGTCTTTACCCCTTGCGGGGCGTAGGCCGAAGCGAAGACTGGAAACACGCTTCTACACCGGGGCTACGAATTCACGTATCTTTCCATCTGCGTGAAATTAAATAAAAGTAAAAATATTATAAATTGATGTAAAGATGCTGAAAGGTTCGGTTGAAAATCTACCGTATAATGCAAATAAGAAATACATTCAGAATTTTCGACAGTATTCTACAGGGGGTAGACACAAATGAAGAAAACGCGCATGGTCGGTTCCTTGTTGGCTCTGACATTGACAGTTAGTGTAGCGCTGACTGGATGTGGTGGTGCGAGCTCGGAGCAATCCGGTTCGACGAATACAACTGCTGCAGAAGCTCCAAAAGAAGGGGGAACCCTGATTGTAGCCCGCAAGGCAGACGCCAACAATCTGGACCCGCATTTCATCTCCAATATTCCTTCGGCAAACTATGTGTATGGAAAAGTGTATGAGAGCTTGGTTTCTCGCGATAAAAACGGCGAGTACAAGCCTACACTCGCTACTGAATGGAAACAGCTCGACGATCTGACATGGGAGTTTAAGCTCCGTGAGGGCGTTACGTTCCACGATGGTACACCCTTTACAGCAGACGCTGTGAAAAAGACGTTCGAACGTGTACTCGATCCAAAGGTTGCATCATCACGTGCATCCAACTTCTCCATGATCAAAGAAATCAAGATCGTGGATGACAAGACTGTCCATTTCGTGCTGGAGTATCCTTTTGCACCGCTCCTTTCCATCTTGGCTAGCTCAGAAGGTAGTATCATCAGCCCGAAAGCAATCGCCGAGCATTCCGATACATTGGCGAAGCAGCCTGTGGGAACTGGACCTTTCAAATTCACATCGTGGGCACCGGGGCAAGATATGAAGCTCGCAAAAAATGATACCTATTGGGGTGAAAAGCCAAAAGTAGATGAAGTATTGTACAAGGTCGTTCCAGAAGATACAACTCGTGTAGCGATGATCGAAGCAGGCGAGGCACACATCGGCGATCAGCTTCCAGTGACGGAAGTAGAGCGTGCACAGGCATCTCCTGGCATGAACATGGTGCGTGCAGAAGGCTTGGGTGTGGATTACATCGGCTTTAACGTGCAGAAGAAGCCATTTGATGATGTACGCGTACGTCAAGCAGTTGCGCATGCTATTGAAAAACAAGCCATTGTACAAGGGGTATACAACAATGTGGGAACACAGGCTGTTTCCTCGATGTCGCCAAAAGTAATCGGCTACAACCCGAATCTCCAGGATTACTCGTATGACGTCAATGCAGCAAAAGCACTGCTCGCAGAAGCAGGTTACCCGAACGGCTTCAAGACGTCCATCGTGACAGATGACCGTAAAGAACGCATGAACGTAGCAGAGGTCATCCAGTCCCAGTTGAAAGGCATCGGCATTGATTTGGAGATCAAAGTAATGGAATACGGTGCGTATCTGGAGCACACAGACAATGGTGAGCATGCGATGTTCATCGGGGGCTGGGGCAATGCAACAGGGGATGGCGACTACAACCAGTACAACGTCTTCCACAGCACTTCGAAAGGCAGCGCAGGTAACATGGCGTTCTACAACAATCCAGAGGTAGACAAGCTGATTGAAGAAGGACGTCGCGAAAAAGATGCGCAAAAACGCAATGAAATTTACGCAAAGCTGCAAGAAATCGAGCTGAAAGAAGTACCGATCCTGCCAATCCGCACGATTGATCATGTGGCGGTTACATCCAAGAATGTAAATGGCTTCTGGCTGAGCCCAGTTGGATACTTGATGCTGGATGAAGTATCGATCAACTAACGTTGTTAGAAGGGATGGCGTTTGTCGCTGTCCCTTCTTTCGTCAATAGAGAGGAATTCACGCTCTGGACCGGGAATGTAACTTGGGGAAAAGAAATGCTCAAGAGACAAGTCATGGGGTGGAAAACATGCAGGAAGAGCAGCTAGACATATTTGACGAAGCAGGACAGCACATCGGGGTAGAATCGCGTAGCGAAGTACACCGCTTGGGGCTGTGGCATCGAACCTTTCACTGCTGGATTTATCGCGTAGTAGATGACCAGATCGAATTGTTGTTTCAAAAAAGGCATCCACAAAAGGATACTTGTCCGAACTTGCTCGACATTACCTCTGCTGGTCATCTTCTCGCTTCGGAACAGCCATGTGACGGCGTGCGGGAATTGGAGGAGGAGCTGGGCTTGTCCGTGGGTTTTGAGGAATTGGACGAGCTTGCCGTGATTCGTGATGTAATGGTTGCCCCCTCCATCATTGATAAGGAAATGTGCCATACCTTTTTGTATGAATGCGATCAGCCCTTACGCGAGTACCGTGTACAGGAAGAAGAAGTCACGGGGCTGTTTTGGGTCGGGCTGCAAGAGTTAGAGCGGTTGTTTGCAGGCGAGATCGGGCAGATGACGGTGAATGGATTTTTGCTAACGGAAAATGGTGAACAAAAAGATACAGCGATGATCGCGGTTAAAGCTGACTTTGTACCACATGAAGTGCATTATTACCAGCAGGTTTTTGCAGCAGTGAAACTACGCGCAGCCAATCGATAACCCTGATCGGAACAGAAATGCCTCGCTTGTCATCGACAAGACGAGGTTTTTCGTTGGTAGAGAAAGATTGCGAAAACATGTTCTCTAATGTGATATACTAGACAATGCTTTTTCACTGCTCGCGATCATGCGTAGATAGAGAGAGGAGATCGAGATGAGACTTCAGATTATGATTGCCCTAATGCTCTCGACATTCCTTGCTGCGATGGAAGGAACGATTGTGAGTACAGCCGTACCACGTATTACGAGTGATTTGGCAGGCTTTGAACAGGTGAGCTGGGTATATGCCATCTACATGCTTGCCACTGCCGTATCTGCTCCCATTTACGGCAAGCTGGCTGATTTATTTGGCCGAAAAAACGTTTTGTTAATCGGGATCGGCATCTTTTTGTTAGGTTCTACGCTCTGTGGAGTGGCGACGTCCATGTGGCAGCTCATTGTTTTCCGTGCCATCCAAGGCTTGGGTGCAGGTTCAGTCATGCCGATTACGATGACCATCATCGGTGATTTGTACACCGAGCAGACTGCCAGAGCAAAAGCGCAGGGCTGGATTAGCGCTGTATGGGGACTTTCCGGTGTGGCAGGTCCGTTGGTCGGAGGATTTTTGGTCGATACACTGACGTGGCGTTATATCTTTTTTCTTAACTTGCCTTTTGGACTTGTATCGTTTTTCATGCTCGTCTTTTTGTACAAGGAGAAGCTTGCCGTCAAAGAAAAGCGCCATATCGATTATCCGGGCGCGCTTATTTTTTCGGTCGGGACCATCGCCTTGTTGTATGCCTTGCTGACAGGCAGCCAAGATCAATCCTGGACCAGTCCGGTGACGATTTCCTTGATCGTATTTGCTTTGGTGACCTATCTGGTGTTTGTATCGGTGGAGAAGAAATCGCCTGAGCCGCTGATTCCGCTTTCGCTTTTTACCAATCGAAACGTGACCATGATCAATCTGCTGACGCTCTTGACCAATGGAATTGTCATCAGCATGGTGGTTTACTTGCCGATCTGGAGCCAGGGAGTTTTGGGAGAAAGTGCGACAATGGCTGGCTTTGTCCTGACACCGATGCCGGTTTGCTGGACGATCGGCTCTATCCTTGCCGGGAACTTGCTAGGCAAGCTGAGAGCTGAACAATTGTTTATCACAGGGACAGCCGTTCTGACGGTAGCGACAACATTGTTGAGCCTCCTGTCCTCTCAGTCAGCGGGATACCTCATTTATGTGGCTGTAGGCTTGATTGGTTTGGGAATGGGACTCATTTCCCCGATCATCATGGTAAAAATCCAATCATCCGTTGCAGTCGACAAGAGGGGGACTGCCGTTGCCCTCAATACATTCACGGGTACATTTAGCCAAACCTTCGGGGCAGCTGTATTCGGAATGTTGTTCAACATGGTGACTGTAGCAAGTGGTCATACGAATTTAGGGGCCTCGTTTGAACACGGATCGATCCCTGTGGCACAGCTGGCACAGATCCGAGACTTATTGGCTAGTGGTGTTCATGTGGTCTTCACGGGCACCTTAGTGCTTGCGACAGGCAGCTTTGTTCTGTCGCTTTTGATCGCAAAAGGAAACCGAGTCAAGCAGACACATTAAACCGAAGACGTCCGCCGAGTGCGGGCGTTTTTCAATAATTGGTTACAGTTTTCCAAAAAATACAAACTTCATATTGCCAGTTGTTACTTTCATCGTTACTATTTTCCTAGATGCCCAAATTCTTGTGGACAGGAGTGCATGAGACGATGGAGGAGATTCGACCGGTTTCCATTGACGATATCGATGAGGTCGTTAGGATTGCAGCAATGAGCTACCCTGGAAGCAATCTTCTGGGTGCTGAGAGCAGACAGCGATTTGCCGAACGCGTAAGGGAGACGATCGAAAACGACCCACAAGTCAGCTACCACGGATGCTACCGTGATGGACGATTATTGGGTATAATGAAATGGTATGATTTTCCTATGAATGTTCACGGTACACCGCTTTTGACTGGGGGGATTGGGCTGGTCGCCGTAGACCTTTTGCATAAAAAGGAAAAAGTGGCCATGTCAATGCTGCAAGGTTTTCTTTCCAGCTATCGGGAGCGGGGAATCTCGCTGGTCTCTCTCTATCCGTTTCGTGTTGATTTTTACAAGCAAATGGGTTTTGGAATAGGGACCAAGGTTCACCAATACAAGTTCAAGCCGTCCAGCCTGCCGTTTGTAGGCAAGGACAAAATCGTCTATATAGGAAAAGAGGACAAGGAAGAACTGTCAGCTTGCTATCATCGAATCGCCCGTCAAACGCATGGCATGATCAAGCGAACAGATCGAGAATGGGACAGACTTCTCGATGGTCCTGAATGGATTACCGTCGGCTACAAAAAGGAAGGGAGGCTAGGTGGCTATCTCGCTTTCCAGTTCCAGAGCGCCCATGAAAAAAACAGAATCTTCAACAACATTGAAGTGAGAGAATTTCTGTATGAGAGCCGCGAAGTACTTGCGCAACTGCTTTCTTTCCTGCGTAGCCAGGCCGATCAGATTCAAAGGATTGAGTTTACGACGCCGGACGAAGATTTTCACTTGTTGCTATCTGATCCGGGCAATGGGACGGATTCGCTGTTGTGGAGCATTTATCATGAGAGCCATGTATCTGGAGTCGGTCTGATGTATCGGATCATTGATGTACCGGGATTTTTCCGTCAGCTGTCCCACCACCATTTTGGTTCGGAAACGGTAAATATGAAGCTGACGATCCGCGATTCGTTTCTGCCTGAGAACGCAGGAACATGGCTCATCAAGTTTGTCGATGGACGTCCGGAACTAGGGGAGGCAGTGGAGCCTGACATTTCAGTGCAGCTAGATATTTCGGATTTTTCTTCGCTCGTGATGGGTGTAGTAACTGCCCGCAAGCTGTATCAATACGGGCAATTGGAGCTGGATGCCCCAGAAAAGCTTCCCATTTTGGATAGGCTGTTTGCTGTTCCCGAGAAGCCGCGAAGTGTGACTACCTTCTAGAAAAAAGGATTCGTCACGTTTTTGACACATTTGGTTATCTTATTTTGCTTCCTCCCATATGTTGTTAGTAAATGGGAGGAGGCAGGTTTTATGATGTTTCTTACACTGGTTATCTTTTTTGCGTTTCTTTTGATTGTTTGGGTGGTCGTTAGACTCCTCTTCCGGCTGGAAAAGCATGATTCCATCACACATGATGAGAGAGAATTATGGAATCGCTTTCAGGTGAAAGAGCAGGAGATCAGATACCGAAAGCCCAAAAAATAAAAAGAAAGGCGCCAAGATGACAGGCGCTCTTTCTTTTGCGTGTTACCCACTATGAGAAGAGAAAGAAGGAGAAAACAATGCCAGGTAGATCAGAGGGGCATCAACGTGAATTTTTTCGCTTACGTCTAGAATACGCCCTCTGTGCAGACATGACCATTGTGCTGGTCAAAGGGAAAACCATGGAGATTGGGAGCACGCAGGTATTGATCGAGGATATCGGGGCAGGTGGACTTCGTTTTCTCTCTCATCTCAAAATGCCAGCAAATGACCAGCTCGTTCTGCAGTTTGCGACGGAATTGTGCGGACAGGCTCTGAAAATGTACGGCCACGTAGTCCGCACGATTCCGTGGGAAACGGACTATTACGAATACGCTGTACGGTTTACGATGGAAGAGGAACAACATCTGGAGATTAATCGCTTGGTGAACCGATTGGCGATCCGCTATCGGCAGAAACGGTCAGCAACAGAAGGACGTTTCTTTAAAGGAGATCGCCTGGCATTTTTAAAAGAGTTGACGCAAGCAAGTCTTGCGATGCGAGCCAGTGAAGCATAGACAAAAAGGCTTTCTGTTGTGCGATTACACAACAGAGAGCTTTTTTGTTTGACATAAAACAAACACAATGATAAGTTATCTATAATAAATCAAACGAATAAAGGTTGTGTTTATAGATGAGTCTTCATGAAGCATTTTGGAGCGCTTCCCTTCAAGAATGGAAGCAAGGTTACATCGAACAAGACGAACATTTTATGTGTTTGCTCTGTGGGGAACAGGTGGAGAAAGGAATCATTTATCCAGTGGAGGGTGTCCTGTACGAAGCGTCCCGTTTTATGCGCCATCATATCGAGGCTGCGCACGGTTCTGTCTTTACTCACCTGAGCCAGTTGGATAAACGATTGACGGGCTTGTCTGATCATCAGGTTAGTTTGCTTCGCCTTTTTTACCAGGGCAAGACAGACGCCGAGGTTCAACATGAAATGGGGATTGGCAGTGCATCGACGATCCGTAATCACCGCTTTGCACTCAAGGAAAAAGAACGTCAGGCCAAGGTATTCCTGGTCATGATGGAATTATTGCATGAAGCGGATAAAAATCAATCGTCTAATGATGCCAAATCAAGTAAGCAAAAGAATTCCACGAAAGATGGCGATGTCACAGAGTATGCTGCGATCGTAAAGAAATTCCTGCCGAATGGACTATCAGGTCGATTAGAGCGATTCCCGCGCAAGCAAAAGCATAAACTCATCTTACTCGAAGAGATTTCCAAAAAGTTTGAGCTCGATCGTTTCTACTCCGAGCGGGAAGTGAATGAGATTTTGGAAGGTCTCTACGACGATTATGTGACCTTGCGGAGATATTTAGTCGATGTTGGGTTGATGGACAGACAGGCTGACGGCAGTCAATATTGGCGGATCGCTGTGGAAAATGAAGGAGAGGAACGGGGGGCGCAACAGATGAATCGCAAACAAGAGCTCAAGCAGATGTATAAAGAAGTAGAAGTCGATGCAGGTGTTTATCAAATCAAAAACAAGCAGAATGACAAAGTTTTCATCGCCAGCACGAATAACCTAAAAACGATCAACGGTAGAAAGTTTATGCTTCAGCATGGTTCGCATCCGAATCGTGAGCTGCAAAAAGACTGGGATAAATACGGTCCGGACGCTTTTGAAATCGAAGTACTGGAGAAGGTGGAGAAGAAAGACCATCCGTACTTTGACTTGAAGGATGCACTGGAAAAACTCGAAGATAAATGGATGAAAAAGCTGGCGCCTTATGGTGAGCAGGGCTATCACGTGCAAAAAGATCCGTCCTAGTCTCGTCCATCATCAAGCATGCGGAAGCGCTCCAAGTGATCCCACAAGCCTTCCTTTTGCAAGATCTGGATTTGTTTTTCGCCAAGTAAATCAAAATGTGGGAAGGGTGCACGGTTATGAATGTGGACAGGATCGAGTCCGTTGGCAAGGCACCAGTCTGTCAGTAACGAGTAATTGGCACAGCCTACTTTGGTAACGGTTTTGATTCCAGGAAACCGGGGGTCCAGCCAATAGTGGGTGAGAAATGCCAATTCGCCTCGACTAACGGCTTGCTTCCAGCGGTTTAGTTCATCTCGTGTAATCCCAAATGCCACTCTTCCTCATCCTTTGCAAAGCGGTCGTGTTTCTAACATTAATAGCATGGAATTGTATCGACGTCAAAAAGACAGTTCTCCCCGGGGATAGCCGACGAAAACTGTCTTTTTGTGCTTGGTTTTTTACCGAATTCCTGTTGGAAGCTGAGGCGCGATGTAATTCAACTCTTCGTCCGCCGTGATGTAATCCGTGTTGACCATGAGGAGCAAATAGCGTTTGCCGGTTTGCGGATCGCTGAGAATGATGTGGTCGCGGCCAGCCGTTTCGAGGACACCGCGGAAAATTTTAGCGTTCCATTGGCTGTTGTTTTCAAATGTTTGGTACACCGTAATGACTTTGCCTCGATTCAGGCGAAGGATGTTTTCGATGTACGATTCTTCCATCACTTGCCCAGGAGTAATGGGCGTTCCCGGAATCCAGGCTCCGCTTGGCTGCATCGGAACCAGTTGAGGTTGCTGCTGCTGAATCATCTGCTGCTGTTGCTGAGGCATGCCGTATGGATACTGGGCGGATGGGTACATGTCGTAGCCGTATTGTTGTTGAGGGAAACCAGTGTAAGGCATTTGTTGACTCATGATGAACTCGCTCCTTTATCTATCTATTCCTTTTTAATAGACGCGTGGACAATCTGCTGGTGTTGGAACGAAGAAGCAGTGTGCCTTAAAGCGACCGGAGTTTTGTTGATTCCACCAGGTAGCTGGACAGTTTCCGGCAGGACGGTAGAACCACAATGCGTTGCTCGCAGGGCGGGTTTTCTCTCCATTGATTGCACGCCGTGCCAGTCGTCTGTCTTTTTCCCTGGCCCGTTGATAGAAATACGGCTTCTGGATCGCTTCGAATCCTCCCGGAGATTGATAGACCATGTCACGCATGCTGCGAATGTTTTTGAAGTCAAGGCAGTTACCTAAAATCCGATTTACCCCAACGTTGCCAACCATCAACATGCCCAACTCACCTTCGCCCTCAGCCTCTGCGCGGATCAGCCTGGCAAGCATATCTACATCATTGGAGTTCGCTTTGATGACGGCCATTGCTTCACCTCCTTCCACAAAAATCACAATAACAATATATGGGCGAATAATAGATTGGTGATTGGCCCGATAAATTTTTCATCAAGTTGACGTTTACGTAAACGGAAGTTACAATCGTTTTATTCGGTAAATTTAGAATTTTATAAATATAAGTAAGGGGCGCTTGACATGAGCAGAGAAGGAATACAGAAGGAAGAATCGTGGACCATCTCTGATCTTGCTCAACAATTGGATGTCAGCACCAGAACGATTCGGTACTACGAGGAGCTCGGCTTGATTTCCCCCAGTCGGACAGAAAAGGGAAGCAGGCACTACAGCCGCAAGGATCGTGCCAGGCTGCGACTCATTCTGCGAGGGAAGCGATTCGGATTTTCGTTGGATCAGATTCGCGAAATGATTGAGCTGTTCGGTGAGGACCGTACAGGTCGTGCCCAGCTTTTGCGAACGATTGAGTACGGCAACCAAAAGCTGGCTGAGATCGACGAGAAAATCATGGAACTCCGACAACTGAGAGAAGACATTCTCGTCTACAAGCAAAACTTTGAACAAAAATTGCTTGAAGAAAATGAGGAGGAGAAACGATGAACGTATCAGCTCTGCTCGCAGCAAACGGAAGGAAATACCCTGACAAGTCCGCTCTGGTTGCAGGAGATGTAGAGGTCAGCTTTTCCCAGTGGGATACACGCTCTACTCAGTGGGCTTGCCATTTGCGAGAGCTTGGCATCGACCAAGGGGATCGGGTTGTCATGCTGATGCCCAATTGCCCGGAGTTTGCCATTTTTTACGTCGCTGTCATTCGCAGTGGAGCCCTCGTCGTACCGATTCATGCACGTTCAACACAAGAAGAAGTACGACATATATGTGAACAAGCCGGAGCGAAGGCACTTCTTGTTCATGATGCCCTCGTGCCTATCGTGAATGAGTGGGTCCTTCAAGCGCCACAGCTTGTAGCAATCAAAACAGGTGCGAGGCAAGGGAATTGGTATGGAATCGCTGACTGGGATGCCAGTGGCGTGTCTTTTGATAAAATGAATGCGCTTACTTCACAGCCGTATTTGGCGAACATGAACGAAGATAGCGAGGTCAGCATCCTGTTTACATCTGGCACAACTGGACGGCCTAAAGGGGTGCTGTATACACATAGAAGCTTATTGACTGTCGCGAAAATGATGTCAATTGAACTGACGATGACACATCGCTCACGAATTTTACATTTGATGCCGCTGAGTCATTCGGCTCCCCTCCATCTGTTTTTCATTGCAGGGCTTATGCTTGGCGCCACCCAGGTAATGGCTCTTACCTTTTCGCCGCAGCTTCTTTTGGATTTGGTGCAGCAGCATCGGATTACGCATTTCTTCGGAGCGCCAGTGGCGTATTTGCTGACGATGAAACATCCCGAGTTTGCGACGTACGATTTGTCTTCCATCGAATATTGGATGTATGGCGGGGCTCCGTTGTCCAAAGAGATGGCTTCGCTCATGGAAGAAGCTTATGGCCGCGATAAACTGGCGTGCGTCTACGGCTTGACGGAGGCGGGGCCAACCGGAATGTGTCTCTTGCACCGAGAGCACCCGGACAAAATCGGCAGTATTGGCAATCGTGGTGTATTGTTCGCCGAAATGGAGGTTGTAGACGAGCGAGGAGAGCGATGCGCCAATGGCGAAGCGGGCGAAATTCGCTTGCGCGGAGAAGGGACAATGAAAGGATACTACAACAATCCAGAGGCCACAGCAGAAACTATACGCGATGGTTGGGTGTACACAGGCGATATTGCACGCGTGGATGAGGATGGATTTCTGTGGATGATTGATCGCAAAAAAGACGTGATGATTACGGGCGGGGTAAACGTCTACCCAAAGGAAATCGAGCAGTTGTTAGAGCGTCATCCTTCGATTGGCGAGGTAGCTGTTGTAGGTTTGCCGCATCCTGAGTGGGGTGAGACGGTTACGGCCTATGTGGTGCTGAAACCAGGAGTCGATACCAATCGAGAGTGGCTAGAGGAAATCCCAGGCTTTTTGCGTGGTCATCTCGCCGATTACAAGCTCCCGCGACAGGTGAAAATCGTTCCTGCGCTGCCGCGGAACACGAGCGGAAAAGTCCTGAAGCATGTATTGCGTGATGTCAGTTCCCAAAAGGAAGTGGAACTGCGATGAGTGATTTGCAAACGAGCATTGATCAGCGAACATACAGCGACAACATCCCGTACCCGCGTACGCCACAGGAGCAAAACTTTTTCAAAGAAGATCCCAACCTCCATTACTTGCTGGAACGTTATCTCCCTGCTTCCATGCATGAATGGGCAAGACAGCAGTTGAGCTGGCTAGGTGCGCAAGTGGCAGGACCCATCGATGAGCGTGCCGCCTATACAGACAGAGAAGGCAAGCCAAGATTGCGCAAGTACAATCGGTTGGGTGAGGATATTTCCGAGATCATTACCAATGAAGGCTACAAGGAAACAGTAGCGGAGGTTTACGGAGCAGGCATCGTCAGCTATTTGTATCAAGAAATTCCTGAGCTGGGGAAAAAAGCGCCGTATAGCTATTCCTTTTTCATGGGCTATCTCGTGAGTCAGTCTGAGCCGGGCTTCTATTGCCCTGTCACCTTGTCCATGTCAGCCGCTTATTTAATTGATCGCTATGGCAGCGAAGAACAAAAGGAGCAGTATCTAACAGGACTGACCTCTCGCGATCGAAATCACTTCTATGAGGGAGCTACTTGGCTGACGGAGAGACAGGGCGGCTCGGATGTCGGTGCGAATTTGACTGTAGCAGAGCCAGTAGCAGGTCGGCCCGGTGTGTACCGATTGACAGGAGAAAAGTTTTTTGCGAGCAATGCTGGAGCATTTGTTGCGACTGTTTTGGCGAGAATCGATGAGGAGAAACCGGGGACAAAAGGGCTCGGACTGTTTTTGGTGCCATGGATAAAGCCTGACAACGAACGCAATCATATCCAGGTCCGCCGCTTGAAAGATAAGCTGGGAGTCAACGCTGTACCATCTGCGGAGATACTATTGAACGGGGCAGAGGGCTATTTGATCGGGGAGCCTCAGAACGGCTTCAAGTACATGGCAGAAGCCCTGAACCTCTCTCGCATTTGCAACGCGATTGCTTCGATTGGGATTATGCGTCGAGCTTTTTACGAAGCGAAGTATTATGCCGAGCAACGTCGTGCATTCGGGAAACCAATCGATCAGTACCCGATGGTTAAAGAAATGCTGGTCAGCCTCTTATTGGATACGGAGGTCAGCACGGGTGCGGTGTTTGATATGATTGCTGTCTATGATCGCTTGCAGTCTGATTCCGCTAGCAAAGAGGATAACGCGCTTGCTCGCCTGCTGATTCCTTTGCTGAAATACCGTACAGGGGAAGAGGCTGTCGAATCGACCCATACCGCGATTGAAATTCATGGCGGTAACGGCTATATCGAGGAATACGTGACGCCGCGTCTGTTGCGAGATGCGCAAGTTTTGACCGTATGGGAAGGCACCTCGAATATACTTGCACTCGATATTTTGCGTGTGATGCAAAAAGAAAACAGCTACGAAGTGTTTAACAGATTGCTTCGGGAACGGATAGCTGACTGGAAGCATGCCTTTTCACAGCCGTACGCCGAGTTGGTTCGGAAAGAGCTGGCCATCCTGGAGGAAAATATCGCCTATCTCATGAAACAGACCCAAGATTATTTGACGTACAAATTAAAAGCGCTCGCGGACCATATGGTAGATTTGTACACCTTATCGTGCATCGTCAGCGAAGCAGAGGATCAGGTGACACGTGAGGGAAATGCGCGCAAATACATTTTGGCAAAGCTGTATGCCGTAAAGCATTTCCATTCACAAGAAAAGCGGGGGATTCAAGCTGATTCTTTGCTGGATGTACAGTTCTTTACCCAACTGGTGGAGTATCAGTCTGTCAGCGCAGAAGAGTGGGCCCAACAGTCCGCTATTGTTCCGACCCGATAATCAAAAAGCGCCTTTCGACCACTTGTTGAGGTGGCTAGGGCGCTTTTGATTTTTACGCGTATCGCTTGCGGCGGATGTTCCAAATAAACCAGATCGCAGCAACTACTGTTGCGACCGCCAGCAGAGTGATCTCAAAGTATTCATCGATTAGAACCTTTGCGTGTTTTCCGTATAAATAAAACAAGGTGCCAATCAAATAAAACTTCAATCCTCGCCCAATGACCGCATAAAACATGAGCTTGGTCAGCGAGTAATTGAATACGCCAGAGAGCACAGTGAAAACCTTGAAAGGAATGGGGGTAAAAGCTCCGATCAGTACGGCAGCATCCCCGTTTTTTGCGAATTTTTCCGTCGCTACGATAACCCATTTTTCAGGGAGAATCTTGTGCAAAAGTGGTTTTCCCAGCCATCTCCCCAACAAAAATCCGATGGGAGCGCCGAGGACGGAAGCAGTAAAGGCTACTGTCGCAAACTGAATCGCTGAGCCTGGATCGAGCAGACTCATCGCAATTTGCATAAAAAACGGAGGAATCGGACTAATAAATGAGTCCAAAAATGCCATGGCAACGAGTCCCCACATCCCATATTGCATGAATAGCTGTGTGATATGTTCGAGCATGAGCATCTCCTTACGAGGTTTTTTCTATTGTAGCTATCCTATGCCAGTTTGTCCAAAGAAAGACCACAACGAAAGTTTGATGTCGAGAGGGAAAATAAGGAAAATAGGACGATTGGCCCATCAATTGATTTCCAAAATATCCCGAATATAAGATGGTGTGGGAATATAAGAGGGACCATCATGTCATTACGAAAGGGATATTTTTTATGAAAATGCCATTATGTATCAAAGTCATTCAAGGGTTTATGCTGTTGCAAGTCATCGTATTGGGAGGGCTCTATTTTGTGGTTGCACAGGCGGACCCGATGAATTTGAGTCACTGGGCCAGTAAAATGGTGTTCAGCGCGGTAACTATGCCAGAAGATATGTTAGATCAAAGCTATGCGTTAGGAAGAATGCAAGGAAGATTCATGCTTCCACTGATCATCACGACTTTATTGTTTATCTTCATACAGATGAGGTTTTTCAAGTCGTCGATTGTTATCATAAGTTTGGCGATCTTACTCGATATAAGCAATGGAACTTTCTTGATCGCAATGGTGTATGTAGCTCTTCTTTTGGTTATGACCCACAACAAACAATCGAAGGTATATTTTAATCGAAGTCAGAATCAAGTTGCGCAGACGGTTTCAAAATAAGTGGTCCAATGAGCTTTATCTCAGGGCGAATATTGGTAGTGAAGTCCTTGTTTTTCATTGACGCTAGGAAAGATTATCCACTAAAATGAAGGGAAACAGGACAAACATCATGGGAGGAACCAATGAAAACATTGGGTTCGGGAAAAGCCGTTTTCTATGCGCCAAACGGGACTAACTTGCAATTGTCAGGGGAAATTGACGTACGTGGTGATCGGGTATCCATAACAGAAATCATCTATTTTAATGGCAAACCAAACGGAGCGCGCGAAACGAATTTGCCACTCGCGCAAACCGTGATTTACTGGGAGCCAGAAGTATACGAACAGATCGGATATGAAGAACAATAAGAATCATTGCGATTCCAAACCCTGTCTCTTGCAGGGTTTTTTCGCGTATGGCAGCGAATCTGTCAGCACCTCGGGCTATAGCCGATGTCCCGGTATTGTGTTATGATGTGGGATGGAATTTACGTATGGTACAAGGAGTGATCCTTATGATCGATTCTATATTGGAACGTGCTCTCGCAGGTGAACGACTGGGTCTCGAAGACGGTCTGGCTTTGTTTGCGAGCAATGAAATCGAAAAGATCGGACATTATGCCAATCTGGTCATGCAAAAGCATCATCCAGAACCGATTGCGACTTTTGTCATTAGTCGCAACGTCAATTACACGAACGTATGTGACACGTATTGCCGCTTTTGTGCCTTTTACCGAGCTCCAGGTTCTTCCGAAGGATACGTTCTCCCCAGAGAAACGATTTTCCAAAAAATTCAGGAGACCGTGGACGTTGGCGGTACAGAAATCTTGATGCAAGGCGGTACCAACCCAGATCTGAAACTGGATTATTACACGGATCTCTTGCGCGCGATCAAAGAACGCTTCCCGCAAATTACGATGCACTCTCTGTCTGTAGCGGAAGTGATGAAAATCGCGGAAGTTTCCAACATGTCTGTCGAGGAAGTGCTGAAAGAGCTGAAGGCAGCGGGTCTTGATTCCTTGCCGGGAGCGGGTGGCGAAATTCTCGATGATCGTACACGTCGGAAGATCTCCCGTTTGAAGGGTTCTTGGACAGAATGGATTGACACTCAAAAAGCAGCACACCGTGCAGGCTTGCCTGGTACTGCTACCATGGTAATTGGTTTTGGAGAAGAGATGGAGGAGCGCGTACTGTCCCTTCTGCGCATTCGTGATGCGCAAGATGAGACAGGCGGATTCAAAGCGTTCATCGTCTGGACATTCCAACCGGACAACACCAATATGAAGGCAGTCAACAACACGCCAGAGGAATACTTGAAAACACTGGCAATTAGCCGCCTTATGCTGGATAATATCGAAAACTTCCAATCTTCGTGGGTGACGATGGGCCCGCATTACGGTCAGCTTTCTCTCTCTTATGGAGCGAACGATTTTGGCCAAACGATGATGGAAGAAAACGTTGTTTCCGCAGCGGCATGTACGTACAAGGTCAATACAAACCAAATTTTGGAGCTCATTCGCGGCGCAGGCAAAATCCCTGCACAGCGCAACACACAGTATGACATTTTGCGCGTTTTCAAAGACGGCGAAATGGCAGAACGTGATTTTGTGATGCAAAACTAAATAACCTCCAAACGCTTCTCTGCCCCCTTTAACAAAGGGAAACCGGCAGGAAGCGTTTTTTGGTTTTTTAATCAGGAATTTTTTACCTGCAACCTTCCCTGAGTTTCCAATCGTTTAAAAGTATATCGCTCCTGACGGGACATATACTGTAACTACAATGGCGGTTGGGGGGATGGTTATGCAGACGTTTCGCGTATTGCTGGAGAATGTCCCTGAGCATTGTGACACGTATCGGGCTATCGTAAATGAGATGACGGAGCGGGTCAACACTGCACCTGTGCGCATTACATACAGGGAGCAAGAAGAGAATGGATACCTCTTGTTCTACTTTCAAAGCTGGTGTGAGACTGAGTATGACGCGCAGACCATCGAGTGGGCGAGAGCCTTCGTCGCTCTTACATTAGCCGAATGGGTCATTCAGGTGAAGGAACCGAAAATTATGGAAGAAATGGCAGCTGACTTGCTCGCTGCCGAACAAATGGAGACCGAGTGGGCAGAGATTTTTCCTTATATTCAACGCATGTGCCAAGAAGTCGAGCTTGATGGCAGGGAACTGTTAACGGCTACGACACGCAAGGCAAACGTATATCGCAACGTTTTCACCTATCTGGAATGGGAGAGAACGATCAACGTCTTGGGCTTCGTCCGGTTTCGACTGCAGGACCATTGGAACGAGCTGTTCGAACTCGTGGAAACTGGCATTGATGAATATCTGGAAGACAAGCAATACCAAGAGTTTGTCGAGCTGTTGCGCTATTTCATTGCTGTACAGGAAACCAAGCAGGAAGTCGTTCATGTCGTTCCTAGTGTGGACAAACCTTTCCATCTTTATGATAAAAAAGGGGATCGTCTTTGGCTTGAACAGTTGGATACCGTTCTGAACATGGACGAACAAAAATGCAGGGACGAGGATTATTTGGTCAGTGCTTTGGTTACACTGGCTCCTGAGAGTATCGTGCTCCATATGGCTTCGGAAAAGCCTGGGCTTGCACAGACGATCCGCAGTATTTTTGACAGTCGGCTGGTCACTTGCCACTCTTGTTCGCTTTGCCTATCCGAGCGACGTGTACTTGACGGGAATAATCCCTCTAAACTATAATAGCAACAACAACTTTACATCGCTTATAAATACGATGAGAAGGACACGGACAATAGTACGTACGCTCTAGAGAGGCGGGCCACAGGCTGGAAGCTCGCTGCGAACTGTTATTGATCTACCACCTTCGAGTAGCTGCCGGGAACGAAGCGTAGGCTTTTACTATCGGTATGCCGGTTAAATACCGTTACATGGAATGAGGAGTCTGTTTTTGTGAACAGACTTGAAGTAGGGTGGTACCGCGAGAACACACTCGTCCCTTTTTGGGGATGAGTGTTTTTTTATTTTCTCAACCAAACAAGATACAGGAAGGAAGAATCCGCAGTGGCACAAATTCATGTTACTTTCCCAGATGGAGCCGTTCGTCAATACGACGCTGGGATTACGATCGAAGACATCGCAGGCTCCATTAGCTCTAGCCTGAAGAAAAAGGCAGTAGCTGGTAAAAAAGACGGCAAGGTTGTCGATCTGTACACAGAACTCACAGATGACGCAGCGATTGAAATCGTTACCCTCGATTCTGCCGACGGGTTGGAAGTATACCGCCACAGTACAGCTCACTTGCTCGCTCAAGCGGTAAAACGCATTTATGGCGCGGAAGTGAAGTTCGGTATCGGTCCTGTGATCGAAGATGGCTTCTATTACGACATGGATATTCCGGTTTCCCTTTCCCCAGAGGATTTGGGCAAAATCGAAGCAGAAATGGAAAAAATCGTGAAGGAAGACCTGCCAATTCGCCGCAAAGTCGTAAGCCGCGAAGAAGCAACTGCGATTTTCCAAGAACTGAACGATCACCTGAAGCTGGAGCTGATTCGCGACCTGCCAGAGGATGCGACTATCACACTGTATGAGCAAGGCGAATTTTTCGACCTCTGTCGTGGTCCGCACTTGCCGTCCACTGGCTACATCAAAGCATTCAAGCTGATGAGCGTGGCAGGTGCATACTGGCGCGGAAAAGCAGAAAACCAAGTTCTGCAACGTGTATACGGTACAGCTTGGCCGAAAAAAGCAGACATGGATGAATATCTGCACTTCATCGAAGAAGCGAAAAAGCGCGATCACCGCAAATTGGGTAAAGAGCTGGGACTGTTCATGTTCTCCGAGGAAGCACCAGGTATGCCGTTCTACCTGCCAAAAGGCTTCACTGTTCGCAACGAGCTGGAGCAATTCTCCCGCCGTCTGCAACAATTGGCACAATACACAGAAGTACGCTCTCCGTTCCTCATGAACGAGCGTCTCTGGAAAGAATCCGGTCACTGGGATCACTACAAAGAGAACATGTACTTCTCTGAAGTAGACAACGCGACTTACGCTTTGAAGCCAATGAACTGCCCAGGTCACATGCTGATCTATAAAAACGAGATGCATTCCTACCGCGACCTGCCGATCCGTTACTCCGAGTTCGGGCAAGTTCACCGCCATGAGTACTCCGGGGCATTGAATGGAATGCTGCGGGTGCGCACCTTCTGCCAGGATGACGCGCACGTATTTGTCCGTCCTGATCAGATCGCGAGTGAAATCAAAGGCATGATCACTTTGATTGACAGCATCTACAAGGTGTTTGGCTTCGAATACAGTGTAGCTCTGTCCACTCGTCCGGAAGATTCCATGGGCTCTGATGAGCTGTGGGAAGCAGCGGAAGGCTCTCTGAAAACAGTGTTGGAAGAGCTCGGTATGGCATACGAAATCAAAGAAGGCGACGGTGCGTTCTACGGACCGAAGATTGACTTCCAAATTACCGACGCGCTGAAACGCCGTCACCAATGCGGAACGATCCAGCTGGACTTCCAAATGCCAGAGAAATTCGACCTGACTTACGTGGGTCAAGACAACGAGAAGCATCGTCCAGTTGTCTTGCACCGTGCGATGTACGGCTCCATGGAGCGCTTCATTGGTATCCTGATCGAGCACTACGCAGGTGCATTCCCGATTTGGCTGACTCCAATCCAGGCACGCATCATGAACATCAGCGAAGTGCACATGCCATATGCAGAACAAGTAAGAGAAAAGCTGCAACAAGCTGGCATTCGCATAGAGCTGGATGGCCGCAATGAGAAAATCGGCTACAAAATCCGTGAAGCACAAGTTGAAAAAATCCCGTACATGCTGGTCATCGGTGAAAAAGAGGTGGCTGACGGTACACTGTCCGTCCGCAAACGCGGAGTAGGCGATGAAGGCGCGATGACAGTGGATGCGTTTGTAGAGAAAATCCGCGCTGAAATCAATGAAATGAAGTAATAATGCATAGAAGTAAAGCCGCTCTGAAGTTTTGGGCGGCTTTTTTCATTATACGTTTACTTGATACGTTTACTTGGAAAAAAGAACGGGAAAAGGATTTATGGTAATTGAACATATGGACATCAAGAAGAACTGCGGGGGATACGTATGCGGGTAAGCATCAAGCAAAGACTGATAGCAGCATTTCTTGCCATTATTTTAATCCCGATTGGAGTGATTAGCTCATTTGTTTATGTCAAAATGGAGGAGCGAATCCAGACCTATTTTATTGAATCCACGACAAAAGAAGTGGCTCAAGTAGACAATGCGATTAACTTGTACTTCGACTCGATTCGTGAAAACGTAAACCTGATAGCAGGCAGTCCCTTACTAAAAAGTGCAGATAACACCATTACGACGTATATGGACAAGCCAACCAAATCCAAGCATACGCCACTGCAAAATGGTGGGGTAGAAGCTGCTATTTTTCAAGATTTCCTGCGATTTGTCGATTCTCATCCGAATACTGCATTTATTTATTTGGCGACGAAATACGGAGGATACATACAGTGGCCGACAGATGATGTCATTCCGAATTACGATCCGCGTACGAGGGATTGGTACAAAACGCCAATGGAGAATCCCGGCAAAGTGATCACGACAGATCCTTATCTTTATTTAGGCGACAACAGTATCGTGATCAGTAACGTGACGATGCTAAAGGATGACAAGGGTGAACCACTGGGCGTTGTTGGACTGGATGTGAATTTAAAAGGGCTAACCGACATTCTGAAAGAAATTAAGATCGGGAAAACGGGTTATCTCATGCTGGTTGGCAAAGACGGGACGATTTTGGCTAATCCCAAAAACCCCGAGCTCAATTCGAAAAACCTGAAGGATACGCAAATTCCTGAATTGGCCGCTATCGCAGAGAATACCTCCAGCAGCTTTGCGGTCACAATGAACGATACCGAGTATTTGGCCAACGTCTTTACTTCAGACAAAACTGGGTGGAAATATATTTCGTTTATTGAAAAAGCGGAGCTCTCTGCTGAAGCCAATCAAATCGGTTCCATCATCGGGGCATTAAGCATTTTCTTTGCCTTACTGGCGGCTGTCGCTTCCGTCCTTTTCTCGCACAAATTCACCAAGCCATTGCTTGCCATCGTTGATCAGATTGCGCAGATCGGACGTGGTGACTTTACCGGGGAATTGCCCAAAAACCTTTTGGAAAGAAAAGACGAAATCGGCATGCTTGGTCAGAGCATTCAGGTGATGCAAGTATCCATCCAAGGACTCATTCGCGAAGTCCAAAAAGCGGTTAACACCCTCTCTACTTCGTCAGATAACATATCGGTTCGCTTGACGGACAATGTAGATACTGCGAACAAAATATCTACTACCATACAGGAAGTAGCGAGCGGGGCGCAAAATCAGCTCAGAGGTACGGAAGAATCCGCAAGAGCAATGGAAGAAATGTCGATTGGCATCCAACGCGTGGCGGAGACAACCTCCATCATCTCGGAAGCATCTACATGTACGACGGATGAAGCGCAGCTAGGTAACCAGTCCATCCAAAAAGCGATCCAGCAAATGGACTCCATCCGTGTCTCTGTGGAACATTCCGTATCCGTAGTCAAGCAATTGGGTGAGCGATCCAAAGAAATTGTGCAAATTATTGACGTGATTACGGGAATTGCTTCCCAAACGAATCTGCTTGCTCTCAATGCAGCCATCGAAGCTGCCCGTGCGGGAGAGCATGGACGAGGTTTTGCTGTCGTAGCAGATGAAGTGAGAAAACTCGCTGAACAATCTGATGAGTCTGCACGGCAAATCGCCAACCTCATTCAGGAGATCCAAACAGATACGACCATAGCGGTCAACTCGATGGATTCAGTCAATCAAGATGTTCAGGATGGATTGTCTACTGTACTGGAGTCAGGAGAGGCCTTCCAACGCATCTTACAAGAAATTCGACAGATAACCGATCAAATTCAGGAGGTATCTGCTGTCTCTGAGCAGATGTCCGCTGGATCGGAACAAGTAGCAGCATCAGTGGACGAGACTGCCCAAATTGCAAGGATTTCAGCGCACAATGCTGAAAATCTGGCTGCTTCCTCCAAAGGACAATTGGCTACTATGGAAGAGTTTGCTGTTTCATTTGAATCTTTGAATCAGATGGCTCGCGAACTGGAAAGAATGATCAGTACATTTAAGATATAAGAATGCATAACGGAAAGAGTACGAATGTAGGGAGGAATTCGTACTCTTTTTTTTGTAAAGTGGTCCCATTTATGAACAATGTGCTGTTTGCGTTTGAAAATTTGGCTATTTCGATTTATGATAATAGACTGGTACTAAGTCGAAATGCGATATTATAAAGATAAGGGAAAAAAGTCGTCCTATAGATAAAAGGAGAGTGAACATCTATGCCAGAAAAAGTGCTTGATTTACGGAACCGTCCTCTCCGAGATTTACGAATATCTGTCACTGATAAATGTAATTTTCGTTGTCGTTATTGCATGCCTGCCGAAATTTTTGGACCGGATTTTGAGTTTTTGCCGCAAAGCAAGTTGCTGACCTTTGAGGAGATTACCCGTTTGACCCAGATCTTTACTTCGCTTGGGGTCGGGAAAATCCGCATTACCGGCGGAGAGCCATTAATGCGCAGAAATTTGCCTGAATTGATTCGAATGATACGTGGAGTGGAAGGTGTTCAAGATATTGCGATGACGACCAACGGTTCTCTCTTGACCCGCCATGCGCAAGCACTAAAAGAAGCCGGTCTGGATCGGGTCACGGTCAGCCTGGACAGCTTGGATAATGAGCGCTTTGGGATGTTGAATGGAAGAGGCTATCAGGTCGATGCCGTGCTGGAAGGGATTCGTGTTGCAGCAGATGCCGGGCTATCGATCAAGATCAACATGGTGGTACAGCGAGGAGTCAATGATCAAGATATTTTACCGATGGCACGGTACTTCCGTGAGCAAGGGCACACCCTTCGATTTATTGAATTCATGGACGTGGGAAACAGTAACGGCTGGCGACTGGATCAAGTCGTACCTTCCCGTGAAATTGTGCGCATGATCCATGAAGAGATGCCGTTGGTAGCGACTGAAGCGAACTACTATGGAGAGGTGGCTTCTCGTTATCGCTATGAGGGATCGAACCAGGAGATCGGGTTGATCTCATCGGTGACCCAAGCTTTTTGCTCCACTTGTACGCGAGCTCGTCTGTCGGCAGAAGGAAAATTGTACAACTGTCTCTTTGCTTCATCCGGAGATGATTTGCGCGAACCAGTCCGCGATGGACGCACGGATGAAGAGATTCGCGAGCTGATACGTGCGATTTGGGAGCGGCGTGACGTGCGCTACTCGGAGGAACGCCTAAGTGAAACACCTGGTCTCGCCAAGCGTGAAAAGGTCGAAATGTCCCATATCGGGGGATAATTAGGTATTAGCCTTGACAAAACCCAAGCTACCTAGTAATATAAATTGCGTGTATAAACACTTCATACTTCGAGAACAAGCAGAGGCGCCCAGCTTCTCACCTGGGTCGACGTCGTATACGACTGTTGACAGGTAACTCTTACGCAAAGATCCTCGGATCTGATGAAATTGCTTAGGTGAGATATGTGCGGGCGCAGATTGCGTTCGCACATTTTTGTTCCTTCTCGAAATTGACGGGGGTGGCAAGTATTAGCAAGGATCAAATGTTAATTAACGAAGCGATCCGTGCCCGTGAAGTCCGATTAATCGGTGCAGACGGGAGCCAATTGGGAGTCGTACCTTTTAGGGAAGCGTTGCGCATTGCCCAGGAAGCTGAATTGGATCTGGTAAACGTTGCTCCTACAGCCAAGCCGCCTGTATGCCGTATCATGGACTATGGAAAGTTCAAATACGAGCAGGCGAAAAAGGAAAAAGAAGCGCGTAAAAACCAGAAGATTATCGAGCTGAAAGAAGTGCGTTTTTCTTCTAACATCGAGGAACACGATTTTCAAACAAAGCTTCGCAACGTCCGCAAGTTCTTGGAGGATCAACACAAGGTGAAGTGTACGATCCGTTTCCGTGGACGTGAAATCACCCACTCCGAAATTGGACTAGGCGTTATGGAACGTGTAGCTGCCCAGTGTGAAGATCTCGCTACGCCTGAGCGCAAGCCGAAGATCGAGGGCCGCAGCATGATCATGATTCTGGCTCCGAAAGCGGAAAAGTAAGATAGTAGTTTAGACAGGAGGATTTTTCAGATGCCTAAAATGAAAACCAACAAGGCTGCTGCGAAACGTTTCAAAAAGACTGGAAGCGGCCAATTGAAGCGCGACCGTGCGTTTGGTAGCCACTTGTTCGCTAACAAATCGACGAAAGCTAAGCGCCACCTGCGCAAAGCTGCACTCGTTTCCAAAGGCGATCAAAAACGTATTGAGCAAATGCTCACTTACCTGTAAGTTTTTCTTTATTACACACCATTACGCAGCATGAGCTCCCTAAGCGCCTAGCAGTAGGCCGCCATGCTGGAAAGACCAGGAGGAGTTTAGTATGCCAAGAGTAAAAGGTGGCATTGTTACACGCCGTCGTCATAAGAAAATCCTGAAGCTGGCGAAAGGATACTTCGGTTCCAAACATCGCCTGTTTAAATCCGCTAATGCGCAGGTAATGAAATCCCTGCTGTATGCATACCGTGACCGTCGTCAAAAGAAACGTGATTTCCGCAAACTGTGGATCACTCGTATCAACGCGCAAGCTCGCATGAACGGTCTGTCCTACAGCCGTTTGATGCACGGCCTGAAAGTTGCTGGCATCGAAGTTAACCGCAAAATGCTGGCTGACTTGGCTGTTAACGACAAAGCTGCGTTCAACGAACTGGCAACAGTTGCTAAAGGCAAACTGAACGCGTAATTTTTGAATAGAAGAGCCGATCTTCCCGATTGAGGGCGAGGTCGGCTTTTTTGTTGTGATTATCAATCCATTTTCGTCAGACGTGGGGTAGTAGTCAGACAGTGCCATGCTCTTGAATTCAATGACGTACTGTCGAGTTTTGGATTACGAGCCAAAGAAAAACAACCGAAATCACATTCGGTTGTTTTTTCCATTTCTACTCAACAAATGATTCGCTGTCTTATGGCGTCCGCCACACCTTGTGCGCGATTTTGCACACCGAGCTTTTTTAAGGCGGACTTGATGTAATCCTGCACGGTAAACTCACTGATTCCCATCCAGTCCGCCATCTCCTTAACGCTTTCGCCCCATGACATCCGCTGCATGACTTCGACTTCTCGCCGTGAGAGCTTGACGGTTTTAGGGCGAAGGGAGTCAGTTGCCAATACTTTGCCCAGCATCGAACAGTATGCGCTTAAGGATTGTACCAATTGATGGTTGATGCCGGAACAGCCATCCTGATGCCAGGAAATACCGGCGTAGCCGAGTACGTTAGGCCCATAGCTGATGGGGAGAATGAGTGCATAAGGGGCGCCGTACACTAAATCGGGCGGGAACTGACGAATCGCCTCAGAATCTAGCAGGACGGCTCTCTGTTCACGGATCGCATGCTGGATGAGGGGCATATTGCGCATGTCCACCCGTATATCGCGGATAGAGCATAACTCTTGGTCAAGGATCGACCATAGTCCCTCACCCATTTGACTGAGCGTCGAGTAATTGCACAGAATGGCTCCCATAAAAGGAAAGAGATCCACGAAGCCGCGTACAGCAAGCACCAGTTTCTCCTCGTAAAATGTCGTTTCTTCGATTCGATCGATGTACATGTTCAGCTCTGGACTGACCATGGAGTGATTGCCACCTCCATTTGCGTGATGAACACCCCCTGATTTTTGGGGATATGAACGATCGTTCAGCCTGACCTATAATCAACCTACAGCGCCTTCATTTTATCAAACCGCTGATCGGAGCGTAAAGAATGGAAATGGGATAAATTAACAATTTCGTGACTTCTTTCATTCGTTCGGAATAGAAGGCGTATGAGAAAAAAGAAAGGTTGGATGGGGATGAGGAATGGTTTTGTTTCGACCAGCCAAAAAGGATTGAATCAGGAGCTGCTGCCGTACCAATTGTATCAAAAAGCGAAGAGATACGGCATTTGGAACCCGCAGGACATTGATTTTACGCAAGACCGTGAAGATTACGCGAAGATGAATCCGGAGCAGAAGGAAGAAACTTTGGGGCGGATTGCTGGTTTTCTTGGTGGGGAAGAAGCTGTCACCCTCGATCTTTTGCCTTTGATCATGGTCATAGCAGAGGAAGGGCGATTGGAGGAAGAAATGTATTTGACGACCTTCCTCTTTGAAGAGGCCAAGCATACGGAGTTTTTTCGGTTGGTTCTCGATAATATCGGCGAGTCAGGAGACTTGCATCATTTTCACGATGATGTGTACAAACGAATTTTCCATGAGATCTTGCCAAATGCACTCAATCGTCTGCTGACGGATAAATCCCCTGAAGCCATCGCAGAAGCTTCTACTGTCTACAACATGTTTGTGGAAGGCGTGCTCGCAGAGACAGGCTACTATGCGTTTTACGAAGCACTCAGCAAAACAGGGCTCATGCCCGGTTTAATGCAAGGAATCGGGTATTTAAAGACAGACGAATCGCGGCATATCAGCTACGGAACATTCCTGCTGCAGCGATTGATCTGTGAGCATCCCCATATTTACGATGTCATTGCCAAAAAGATGGATGAGCTGGCTCCAATGGCAAGTCATCTGTACGACTGGATGGATGACCCACAAGGAGTGAGTGCATTCGGAGTGAAGGTCGCTGATTTGCAGCAGTTTGCGAAAAAGCAACTGAGTGTGCGCATGGAGGTACTTGCCCGAGCAAAAGGGCAGACGATTGAAGAGCTGTATAAGCATACAAGAACAACGATCGATGTGTAAGAAAAAAAAGGCGATCGAACGAATTCGACCGCGAAAGCATCCACAACGGGTGCTTTTTTTCATGCCTATAGATCCACTTTGATCTTCATTTCAATCATGTTGACTGTTTTTTTGTCTGAGTCTTTGATTTTGATGAACTCGCCTTTTAATTTTTCACCTTTTTCCCCATAGGCATCCTTTACAGTTGGCCACATATTGTCGTCTGGTATGAATTGAATAAGGACGTAATATTGCTTAACTTTGTCAGGCTGGGGGATTTGCAGGGAAAAAGATCCATCCGGTTTAACCTCAGTCTGATCTGTATAGCCATAATGGACATGGTTAGGGATATCGAGACCACCACTTATCTTAGTCCCTTCCAGGAAATTGCTTTTTGCCGCTACGGTTAGGGATTTCCCGTTTTTGGTTATGCTCGGCTTGATCCAAATAGCAGGTTGACCATAATCAGATGGTTTATCCCATACAGGTGTTTCGAATGGCACCTTCGTATTTGTCTGTGCTTTCGGGTCGACATAGGCAAAGGTCGCCACTTTGTATTTCAACTTGTCAGAATCGAGGTATTGATACACGTAATCACCGGTTAGCTTTTCGCCGGTTTTACCATAGGCTTCTTGGATTCGATCGCTTTGCTGATCGGAGGTGAAGGACAATTCGACTTCCATCTGTGCCTTCACGTCTGGCTTTTTTACCTCCAGTTCAAAGCTTCCATCGGAGTTAACCTCCGTCTCATCGTTATAACCCCACATATTATAGCCTTTTGCGGTTACATTTGCTTTTACTTTTGCACCGGGGAGCAAGTTGGATGATCCTTTGATCGTCAATGTCTTGGAGTTGATGGTGAGTTCCCCTCCAAGAGTGGCTTTTGGATCTCCTTGGTCTGCTGGAGCGTCGCTAGATGGCTGGCCAACGACTTCGAAGTTTACAGCTTCACCCTCTGGTTTGGCTTCTTCCTTTGCTTTCGTTTCTGCCGTCGGTTCAGGAGCAGTGGTAGTCTGTGTTGACGGCTGGTTCTGGGTTTGCCCGGACTCGGCTTCAACGGGCTTGGCTTCCTGGCTACAGCCCGATAGAATCGGAATGAGCAACAATCCAGAAAGCAATACCCCTCTGAGCTTGGACATGCGGTTACCTCCTGTCAAATGAAAATCAGCACAATTCAAAATCATACCATATTTTGTATAAATGCTTTCTGTCATTTTGAAAAAGAGGAAAATAGAACTGCTAATTCGCTGTAGAACTAGGCTCTGGTCCTAAAGCAGAATCCGCCCCAGGTCTGAGGAGAAAACAACCTCCCGTCCGTGTTAGACAACATGGCTGATCCCTTAAAATAAAGCCATAAGAGGAAAACATTGGATAGGGAGAGAGATCAAAATGAGAAAACAAAAGTGGATGATGATGGGAATTACAGCAGTTGTTTGTTCAGCGATGTTCGTGCCAGGGGCGTTTGCCAAAGACAAAGATGACTCATATTCCGTGACGCCTTCTATCTTCGCCCCTGGTCCGCACTCGGCTCCAGTAGTACAGAAAACAGATGCGGTAGCAGGCACGCAAACAGCAGGAAGTGCATTTACTTTTACTCCAATTGTAAACGAAAAAGAAGAAAACTAATGGGCTTCAAGCATCCGTACAGGATGCTTTTTCTTTGGTACCAAGTGGATGTAAACCTCAAGTCTGAGAAAAAAACAATCTTTCGTCCGTGTCAAGCAGACTCCCCAATGCCATACAATAAAAAGCGTTACAGGAAAACATTGGATAGGGAGAGAGAAATAGATGAGAAAAAAATGGATGATAATGGGTGTAACAGCAGTAGTTTGTTCAGCGTTGTTTGTGCCAGGAGCGTTTGCGAAAGACAAGGATGATTCTTACTCGGTGCCGCCTTCCTTCGTAAGCCCTGGTTCATATGCGATACCAACCGTTCAAACCGTTAAAGTAACCGATACCAAAAAGACACAACAAATCGGTCCTTCGTTTATTTTCGCCCCGGCTGTAAACGAAAAAGATGAAAAATAACGCAGCAGAAAGCTGTCAGACCATGTCTGGCGGCTTTTTTTCTGTGAAAAACGTCCCCTCTCATCGGGGGATCGAAACATCTCGACATTTTTCAAAAAAGTGGATACGACCGCTTGCGGTCAACCAAACGGTCATGACGGTTTGGTTTGGGCGAGTTGGATATGGGTGGACGATGCGCCACTTCCAGTCACTAGGCATATGATGGTGGGTGAATCCTAGCAAGAGAGGAGTTTCGCTGATGAGCAATCGCCAGAAAATGGCGGATGAGGAAATACAGGAATGGGCAAGCCGACTGGAAGCTCACGCGCCGCAGGACGTGCTTGTGAACGCCGTGGAAAACTATGCAGCTAGTCTGATCCTAGCTGCCAGCTTTGGCGCTGAAGATGTCGTTTTAATTGACATGCAGCACAAATTGGCTCCCACGATTCCTGTATTTTACCTCGATACCAACATTCATTTTGCTGAAACGTATGATACGCGTGACAAGCTGCAAGCCAGATACAGCACAACATTTATTCAAGTGCAGCCACAGTTGACGCTAACCGAGCAGGCAGAAAAACACGGAGAAAAACTGTGGGAGAGAGAACCGAATCTTTGCTGCGAGATTCGGAAGGTAGAGCCGTTAAAGCGCGTCCTGTCCAACTATCAGGCGTGGATTACAGGTATTCGCCGCGAGCAATCACCTACCCGAGCGAATACCAAAAAAGTGGAGTGGGACGAAAAATTCAACCTGGTTAAATTCAATCCGCTAGCAGATTGGACGGAGGCCCAGGTGTGGGAATATATCCATGCGCATGATGTCCCTTACAATCCATTGCACGACCGGAACTATCCAAGCATTGGCTGTCGAGTATGCACGCGCGCTGTCATGCCTGGCCAAGATTCTCGGTCGGGACGGTGGGCTGGCTTCGAAAAGACAGAATGCGGTCTGCACAAATGAACAGCGCAGGAGGGAAAGACGTGAAACAAACGATCTTGCCGCACGGGATCAAAAAAGCCATTATCGTGGACAAATGGACCCTGTCGGACATCGAATGTCTTGCTATCGGGGCATTTTCGCCGTTGGCTGGATTCATGGAAGAGGCGGATTACCACACTGTCGTGGAAACGATGCGTCTAGCCAATGGAACGGTGTGGCCGTTGCCAGTGACATTGGCTGTCGATGCAGATGAGCACGATGATCTTGTGCCTGGCGACAGTATTCTGCTACGTGGGGAAGATGGAGTGGATTATGCGATTTTGCGGGTGAATAGCTGCTATGTGCCAGATAAAATGCGTGAGGCAGAGCTCGTTTTTCGTACGGTGGATCTCGCTCACCCTGGTGTGAAAAAACTGTTTGAAAAGCCAAACCTATACGTGGGTGGCCCCGTAGAAGTACTGCAAAAGCCACGGCCTGAGCGCTTCTCTGATTTTTATTTGACGCCGGCTGAAACGAGAGAACGATTTCGAAAAAATGGCTGGAAAACGGTGGTTGGTTTTCAAACGCGCAATCCCGTTCACCGGGCGCATGAATATATTCAAAAGGCGGCATTGGAGATTGTTGATGGCCTTTTTCTCAACCCACTGATGGGGGAAACGAAGTCAGACGATGTTCCTGCACAAGTACGAATGAAAAGCTATCTCGCCCTTTTGGAAAATTACTATCCGCACAACCGTGTACTGCTCGGCGCTTTTCCGGCTGCCATGCGATATGCAGGTCCGCGAGAGGCGGTCTTCCACGCATTGGTACGAAAAAATTACGGTTGTACACACTTTATCGTCGGCCGCGATCACGCAGGGGTAGGCGATTACTACGGGACGTATGATGCGCAGCACATCTTTTCCGAGTTTGCGCCAGGCGAGCTCGGTATCCAGCTGCTCTTTTTTGAGCACAGCTTTTACTGCACGGCATGCCAAGGTATGGCAACGACCAAGACGTGCCCGCATGACAAAGACTCTCATCTGACCTTATCGGGAACAAAAGTGAGGGAAATGTTGAGAAACGGGATCACGCCACCTCCGGAATTTACTCGTCCGGAAGTCGCAACGATTTTGATAGAAGGATTGAAATCCCCGCAATAAAACGGAACCGAAAAGGAGGAGAGGGACGGCAATGCCGTTCTTTTTCCGTTGCAAAAACTGGACAAGCTTTCCAGTTTTCAGTGAAAAACGTCTCGACGTTTTTCATAAAAGTATAGCGACCGCTTGCGGTCAACAAAACGGTTTTGACCGTTTTGTTGTATCCGCTTTCAAGCAAAAACCGCGCCGTATAGCCATTTCTTACTGAGCATTCGTTCGGACGAAAGTCCAGTAAAATCTTTTTGTTTTCGTTGACACCCCCTAGGTGCCTAGCTATAATCAGACGTAACACTTTATTCTGACAACAACAATATTGAAAATATTGTTTAAATAGTAGGCCATGACGAGGATGGTGCGCGTTACCCCTTTTACAGAGAGCCCTGATGCTGAGAAACGGGTATAGGGTACGCCGCATTGCTCACCTCCGAGCCGTTTAGCTGAAACTTGCTTTGCAGGTAGTAGGCCAAACCGCTTAACACCCGTTAACGTGTTACAGTCCACATTTGCTGTGACTGGCTGAGATCGGCTGACCGTGAGGCGCCGATAAAGTTGGGTGGTACCGCGAACCCTTTCGCCCCAAAAGACATGGAAATAAAACCGTGTCGGGGCGAAAGGGTTTTTCTATGTGTCTATAGTTATTTTCAATACCTGTTGAGAATTGGGAGGAGGAGAGGTTAATGAGTGTTGAAATGGCCGAATTGCAGAAAAAGAACGGCATTCCACCGATTCAGTTCGGGGAAGAAGTGACAGGAGCAGAAACGCTGCTGCGCTGTTTGATCCTGGAGCAGGTCGAATACATTTTCGGCTATCCAGGCGGTGCGGTGCTCCCTATTTATGACTCCCTGTACGGGAGCTACTTCAAGCACATTTTGACTCGCCACGAGCAAGGCGCTATCCATGCTGCTGACGGATATGCCCGAGCAACAGGCAAACCGGGTGTATGTATCGCTACTTCCGGTCCGGGAGCAACGAACCTCGTAACGGGGATTGCAACCGCTCAGATGGACTCGGTTCCGCTGGTCTGCATCACAGGTAACGTGGCACAGTCGCTGATTGGTACCGATGCGTTCCAAGAGGCAAACATTACGGGAATTACCATCCCGATTACGAAGCACAGCTACTTTGTCCGCGACATTCGCGATCTCCCGCGGATTGTGAAGGAAGCTTTCCACATCGCGACGACCGGTCGTCCGGGCCCAGTATTGATCGACATTCCAAAAGACGTCGCCAATGCGAAGGCACCATTTACCTACCCGGATAAAGTGGAGATTCGCGGCTACCGCGCTTCACTCGTACCAAGCGACGAAGAAGTACAAGAGTTTGTAAAAGCAGTTGGCGAAGCGAAGCGTCCAGTCATTTTGGCGGGCGGGGGAATCATTGCAGCTCAAGCAGAGAAAGAATTGCGCGACTTTGCAGAAAAAACACGCATTCCGGTGATCAACACCTTCATGGGATTGGGCGGTTTCCCTGGAACACACGAGTTGTCGCTGGCAATGCCAGGGATGCACGGAAATTACACAGCGAACCAAGCGCTCTTAAATGCGGATTGTGTGATTGGTCTGGGAGCACGCTTTGATGACCGGATCACGATGGGACGCACCAAGGAGTTCGCACCAAAAGCCCGCATCGTACATGTCGACATCGATCCGGCAGAGCTGGGGAAAAACGTAGACACAGCTGTAACAGTAGCGGGCGACGTAAAGAGCACGCTGGCAAAAGCGATTCCGCTCGCAAAAACTTGTGATTCGGAAGCGTGGATCAGCCAGTTGAAAGAGTGGCAAAAACAATATCCGTACAAGTACAAAAAAGATGGCGACGTATTGAAGCCACAAGCCGTCATTGAACTCTTGTACAACTCCACAGATGGGGAAGCGATTGTCACAACAGATGTTGGACAACACCAGATGTGGACAGCTCAATACTATAAGTTCAAGCACCCGCGTTCCTTTATCTCTTCCGGTGGTCTCGGCACGATGGGCTTCGGCTTCCCGGCAGCAATTGGCGCACAAATCGCTCACCCGGATCGCACGGTAATCTCTGTCGTTGGGGATGGCGGATTCCAGATGACCAACCAAGAGCTGGCAATCGTCTCCCAATACAACATTCCGGTTAAAGTAGCGATTGTGAACAACCAGTGCTTGGGAATGGTTCGTCAATGGCAGGAGCTCTTCTACGATAATCGCTATAGCCAAATCGATCTGACGTGCAGCCCAGATTTTGTCAAGCTGGCGGAAGCATATGGCGTAAAAGGCTTGCGAGCAAGTACGCCGGAGGAAGCCGAAGCAGTTTGGGCAGAGGCGCTTGCGCATGATGGACCAGTCGTGGTGGACTTCCGAGTAGCACAGGAAGAAAACGTATATCCGATGGTTGCATCAGGCGACACATTAGATCAGATGGAATTGGGGGACGATTAGGATGCAGCAACATACCATTTCCGTACTCGTCAACGACCAGCCAGGCGTTTTGACCAGAGTGGCCACACTGTTCGGCCAACGCGGCTTCAACATCGACAGCATTACGGTGGGAGGCACGGAAGAACAGGGCCTGTCCCGGATGATCATTTCAACCGGGGGAGATGACCGCCAAATCAATCAGCTCATGAAGCAATTGCACAAGCTGATCGATGTCATCTCCGTCACGAATCTCAGCGAGAACCCTTTTGTTTCACGGGAACTGGCACTGATTAAAGTGACGGCATCGCCCAGCCAGCTGGCAGAGTTAAATGGAATTGTCGAGCCGTTCCGTGCCGCGATCGTCGATGTGGGCCCTAGCTCACTGATCGTGCAGGTAACGGGTGACACCGAAAAGATTGATGCGCTGCTCGTTCTATTACAAAGCTACGGCGTTATTGAACTGACAAGAACAGGTTCAGTAGCGATGGCGCGCAGTATTGTTCCAGCAACAGCCGCTGCAACGGTTTAAATTGCAAAATTTCAGAATAAAAATTCAAACTAAACATTTTTAGGGAGGCTATACAAATGGTAAAAATGTACTATGAAGCGGACGTAAAACAAGAGGTACTGCGTGGGAAAACAATCGCAATCATCGGCTACGGTAGCCAAGGTCATGCACAAGCACAAAACCTGCGCGACAGCGGCTATAAAGTAGTTGTGGGTCTGCGCCCAGGGAAATCTTGGGATGTTGCAGCGAAAGACGGTTTTGAAGTTTTGACTGTAGCAGAAGCAACCAAACGCGCTGACGTGGTTCAAATCCTGATGCCAGATGAACGTCAAGCACAAGTATACCGCGACGAGATCGCGCCAAACCTGAAATCCGGCGCTGCACTGTGCTTCTCTCACGGATTCAACATCCACTACGCGCAAATCGTGCCACCAGCTGATGTAGACGTAATCATGGCAGCGCCAAAAAGCCCAGGCCACCTGGTTCGTCGCGTATACCAAGAAGGCTTCGGCGTACCTGGTTTGATCGCGATCTACCAAGATGCAACTGGCAACGCGAAAGATCTCGCACTCGCATACTCCAGCGGTATCGGTTGCACAAAAGCTGGCGTAATCGAAACATCTTTCCGTGAAGAGACAGAAACAGACCTGTTCGGTGAGCAAGCAGTATTGTGTGGTGGCGCAAGCGAGCTGGTAAAAGCAGGCTTCGATACATTGGTGGAAGCAGGTTATGCTCCTGAGATCGCGTACTTCGAGTGCTTGCATGAGCTGAAGCTGATCGTTGACCTGATGTACGAGGGTGGCTTGGCTCGTATGCGCTACTCCATCAGTGACACAGCTGAGTACGGTGACTACAGCACAGGTCGTCGCATCATCACAGATGAAACACGCAAAGAAATGAAAAAAGTACTGGCAGAAATCCAAGACGGTACATTCGCTCGCAATTGGATCTTGGAAAACCAAGCAAACCGTCCTGGCTTCACCTCCCGTCGCCGCCTGGAATCCGAGCATGGTATCGAGGTAGTAGGGGAGCAGCTGCGCGGCATGATGTCTTGGATCAACAAAGATACGAAAAAAGAAGAAGCGAAAATCGGCCAATAATTGCCGTGTAAAAAATCTATATATAATGTAGGGAAAAATGTGGAGGTGAAAAGTTCATGCGGACCATTGAGATTTTTGATACGACACTGCGCGATGGGGAGCAGTCTCCGGGCGTCAATATTAGCACGAACGAAAAGGTGGAGATCGCCCTTCAACTCGAGAAGCTGGGCGTAAACAAAATTGAGGCGGGCTTCGCTGCTGCCTCTCCTGGTGACCAAAAGTCTGTGGCCGAAGTTGCAAAACGGGTGAAGAATGCAACCGTCGTCAGTCTGGCTCGGGCCGTAAAAGACGACATGGATAAGGCATACGAAGCGCTTCGCAACGCACAAAACGCTTCCCTCCACGTCTTTCTCGCAACATCTCCGATTCACCGTCAGTTCAAGCTGAACATGAGCAAGGAAGAAGTCCTTGCTCGGGCGGTGGAGGCGGTTACCTATGCGAAAAAGTACTTTACGGAAGTTCAGTTTTCCGCAGAGGATGCAGCGCGTACCGAGATCGACTTTTTGGCAGAGGTTGTAGAGGCGGTAATCAAGGCAGGGGCTACCACGGTAAATATTCCAGATACGGTTGGCTACATGACGCCGTATCAATACGGAAACATTTTCCGTGAACTGAAAAAACGCGTGCCTTCTACTGATCTGATTCGTCTGAGCTGCCATTGCCACGATGACCTCGGGATGGCAGTCGCCAACAGTCTCGCTGCTGTCGAGGGTGGAGCTACGCAAGTGGAGGGCACCATCAATGGAATCGGAGAGCGTGCTGGAAATGCAGCTCTGGAAGAAGTGGCTCTTGCATTGGAGACTCGCAAGGATTACTACCAGACGACGACCAAGCTGAATTTGAAAGAAATCGCACGGACCAGCCAGCTGGTGAGCCGTTTGACTGGGATGATCGTGCCAGGAAATAAAGCGGTCGTGGGTGCAAATGCTTTTGCGCACGAATCCGGTATTCACCAGGATGGTGTGTTAAAAGAAGTCACTACGTACGAAATCATCCGTCCGGAATCGGTCGGCTTCAAGTCAAACAAACTGGTTCTCGGCAAGCACTCTGGGCGCCATGCATTCAAAGAAAAGCTGGTTGATCTGGGCTATCACCTGGAGCAAGAAGAGGTAAACGCAGCGTTTGCAGCGTTCAAAGTATTGTGCGACAAAAAGAAAGAAATCACCGATGACGACATCCTCGCATTGGTCGACTCCAAGATGGTTCGCGGACCTGAAGCGTTCCAGCTGGAATCCGTACAGCTCGCTTATGGCAACATTTCTGTTCCGACAGCGAGTGTACGACTGGTTCGTGCCGACGGATCGGTATGCGAAGAAGCCGCATGTGGAAATGGATCGGTTGATTCTATCTACAAAGCGATTGACCGCGCTACCGGAGAAGAAGTCTCCCTCGTCGATTACAAAATCCTTTCTGTTACTCACGGGCAAGATGCGTTGGGTGAAGTGTTTGTACGCCTTCAACAGGGCGATCTGATTGTAACGGGACGCGGTGTGAGTACAGATGTGCTGGAAGCAAGCGCCATTGCCTATGTACGGGCAGTCAACAAGATCATGGAGCGGCGTGGCGAGCCTGCGCCCGTCAGTGCAACGATATAAAGATAGGGTCAAATGTGGATAGGATCATAGGAACCAGCAGCGTTCGGAAACCATTACGTATAGAAAAGCGGGATAAACGATGAAGAAAAACTATCGCATCGCCGTTCTTCCTGGAGACGGTATTGGACCAGAAATCATGCAGGAAGCGGTTAAAGTCCTTACACTCGTAGGGGAACTTGAAGGTGTTACTTTTACATGTGAAGAAGGCCGGATCGGTGGTATCGCAATCGATACGGATGGAACACCGTTGCCAGAAGAAACGGTAACGCTGGCAAAGCAAGCGGATGCTGTGCTCTTGGGAGCCGTTGGCGGACCGAAGTGGGATCAGAATCCTGGGCATCTTCGTCCAGAAACAGGGCTGCTTGGCATTCGCAAAGCGCTTGGTCTGTTTGCCAACATTCGCCCAGCTACCATGCACAGCTCTCTGGTGGATGCGTCCTCCCTCAAGCCAGAAGTCGTTTCTGGCGTTGACTTGATCGTTGTACGTGAACTGACCGGGGGGATTTACTTCGGTGAGAAAAAACGCTATGACGGTCCAAACGGTGAAGTCGCAGAAGACCAGTGCATCTATCATGAAGCGGAAGTCGAGCGAATCATTCGAGTCGGCTTCGACATTGCGCGCAAACGCCAAAAGCGTCTCGTATCTGTTGATAAGGCAAACGTCCTCGAAAGCTCCCGCCTCTGGCGCAAGGTAGCCGAGCGAGTAGCGGCCGACTATCCAGATGTAGAGCTGTCTCATCAGTTGGTAGACTCTTGCGCGATGCAGCTCGTACGAGAACCAAAGCAGTTTGACGTCATCGTGACGGAAAACATGTTTGGCGACATCTTGAGCGATCAGGCAGCGATGCTGACTGGTTCGATTGGGATGCTGTCCTCGGCGAGTCTGGCAGCAGGCAGCTTTGGCCTGTATGAACCGGTTCATGGCTCTGCCCCTGACATTGCTGGAAAAGGCATTGCCAATCCGCTGGCAACCATTCTGTCCGTAGCGATGATGCTTCGTCTCTCGCTCGGTATGGATGAAGCGGCAGCAGCCGTGGAAAACGCAGTTTGGTCCGTACTGGAAGCAGGACATCGCACTGGCGATATCGCGGCAGACCGAAGCAAAGCGATTGGCACAGTAGAGATGGGTCAACTGGTTCGCGACGAGCTGTCCAAACAGTGGCAAAAACAATAAATCATACACAAAACGAAACCCTGCCAAAGTCCTTCGGGTGCTTTGGCAGGGTTTTATCCTTTTTATATGGTTTATCCGATGGTGATCTTCCCTTTTGGATAACGGAAGTATTCCTTCTGCTTGCGCTGCGCGAGGGCAAAGGCAATTGTGAGAGGTCCCAAACGACCAGCAAACATTGTCAAAATGATCAACGCTTTGCCGAGGGGTGTTAGGTTAGGAGTTAGTCCCATGGATAGTCCAGTTGTAGCAAAAGCAGAGGTGACTTCGAACAGGACCATCTCAAAGCGCGCCCCTGTTTCGGTAATAGAGAGGACCATCGTCATGACAAGCACAATGAACAGGGCAATCATAGTCAATGTCAGCGATTTGTAGACCATGTGCGACAGGATGCGTTGCCGGAAGAAGATGACATCTTCTTTCCCTTTTACTTGGGCGATAACTGCACCAATCAGTGTGGCAAATGTCGTCGTCTTGATACCCCCACCAGTCGAGCCAGGGGAAGCACCGATGAACATCAGGATAATAATGAGGAAAAGCGACGACTGATACATGTCACCGATATTCAATGTGTTGGAACCTGCCGTACGGGGTGTAACCGATTGATAGAAGGAGCCGAGCACTTTGCCCATCATGGATAGGGGCTGCAACGTTTTTGGATTGTTGTACTCCAAAATAAAAATAAGCACTGTTCCTGCTGTAATCAAGAGACCGGTTGTTGTCAGTACGACTTTCGTATGTAATGACAAGCGGCGGTTATGACGATAATCGTATAACTCACTGACCACGATGAAACCAATACCGCCAAGAATGATCATCAGACAGACGACGAGATTAACGAGCGGATCCTCCACATAGGCTGTCAAGCTGGCGAACTCGCCCATAAGGTCAAAACCAGCGTTGTTAAAGTTAGAAATCGCATGGAAAAAGCCGAAGTAGATCGCTTTTTGCAGAGGAAAATCAAAGGCAAAACGAATAGAGAGAAGCACCCCGCCTATAAACTCAGTAAGGGCAGTAAAAATCAAAATCATTTTGGCTAAACGTACGATACCTTCTATCGACATCTGATTCAGGGATTCTTGCAGGATGAGTCGCTCGCGCAAGGAGATCTTTTTACGCATGATCAATGCGAAGAATGTAGCGAACGTCATGAATCCGAGACCGCCAATTTGAATGAGCGATAAAATGACGAGTTGACCAAAGGTCGTGAAAGTCGTTCCAGTATCGACGACAACCAAGCCTGTTACACACGTAGCAGAGGTGGCCGTAAACAGAGCATCAAGCCAGTGCAGACCAAGTCCATCCACAGTAGCGACCGGGAGTGTCAAAAGCAGCGCTCCCAGGAAGATAATCAAGGCAAACCCAAGTACAAGCGTTTTTGGTGGATCAAGGTGAAGCTTTTCTACGATTTTTTTAATCATAGCAGGTTATACCTCGGCTTTTTTCGAGTCTAGTGAAAGGGAAATAGGGAAATCCATTTGTTAGTATGGCATTTCCCTTGGAAAACTTACCGAAGAAGAGCAGCACCCAATCGGTGGAGCCAATGTTTCAACTCTCGTTCTTCCAGTGGAGCAAGCGGGAAACGGACAGCCGGGCATCGCAGAATATCGGCAGGCTCATCCGCTACGCGAAAAGCATGGCCGCCAGTCAGTTCGAGACCTTCCTCTCGCAAAATAGCGACGACTCTCTCTTCTTGTTCGGTTGCTCTTGCGGTTGGCGTGCCCCATTTGATCCACGTATTTAACCCGCCTGTGATTGGGAACATCCGTGCGTGATCGGGGAGTGCGTGCCGTCTTTCCTGCCAGAGTCGCAGGAAGCGGGCCTGGAACAGGGCGCGTCGATCTGCCAGAAACTCTTCGTAAAACCATGGATCATCGAGGAGTTGAACGGCTGCCTCTACGACGAGCAGGGAAGGTTCCGCTCCGGTCATGGAAACAAGCTGGCTGTAGCGCTCTAATTCATCATTCGATAATTCAGAAGGAAGCATTAGCACGCCCAATTGCAGATCGCGAGCCAGTGTTTTGGACAAAGAATGCAAATAGTAGACCTCGATTGTGCTTTTTGCCTGCGCAGCCATCTGGTACAGCGGAACACTCGGCTCTTCAAACCAAAGGTCGCCATAATGATCGTTTTCAATAAGACGTACGTTATGATTCTGTGCCCATTCGAGAAGCTCTTCCTTTCGTTTCAATGAATAGCTGATGCCTGTAGGGAATTGGTAATGCGGGTTTATCAATAGCCAATTGGCAGGATAATGCTCCTGCTCTTCATTGAGGGCTTGAATACAAACTCCTTCTTCATCCATGCGAATCGGGCGAACCGTAATACCGCACTGGCTCAGCAGGCGCAGGAACACGGGATAGCTATACTCCTCCACGTAGACGACATCACGCGCATTCATGACGCGCTGTGCTAGGAAGGCGAAGCCGCTCGTGCTTCTGTTAAAAAGCAGAAGGCGCTCTGGAGAGTGGGGCAGTCCCCTTCGGCTGAGGTGATCAGCGAAAACCTTGGCAGCCTGCGTTCGCATGATTTTCTTCTTCGCGGACGGTTCATCCAACACGGTCAGGCTCTCATAAAAAGCACCACGTAATCGCTTCACCAGCTCTTCGCTTGGACGAGGGGAGGAATCAGCTAGGGAAGCAATCGGAATATCTGTGAGCGGGAGGCGATTTTCCAAACGAGCTTCTTTGGCAAGCTGCGTCAAGTAATAGCCTTTACCATGCACAGCTTCCAGCCAGCCTTCCAAAGCAAGATGATCGTATGCTTTTTTGACTGTCTCCAACGAGCAGCCGCTAATTGTTTTCATATCTCGCAGCGATATCAATTGTTGTCCATCTACAAGAAAGGCACCACGCAGAATCGCTGTTTTTAATTGTTCAGCGAGTTGTACATAGATCGGTGTGTGCGATTGTTTGTGGAAATGAAAAGAAAAATAAGGTCGCTCTGGCATTCGCGCACGCCTCCTTGTCTGTCGAAAAAATAGCAGTCATCAGCATTATATAGGAAAGCGAAGCATCTCGGGTATAGGGAGTGAAGAAATTGTTGCCGGAACGACGAGGGTATTGGAATCGCGAACATGGTATCATGAGAAAAGATATATATTGAAGAAATGAGGAAATTACGGATGAGTACGCAGGAACACAAGGCGCTATCGCCCAAGCAAGTCACATGCATGGTCATTACCGTTTCCGATACTCGGACAGAGGATACAGATAAAAGCGGACAGTTAATGAAAGAGCTTCTGACTGAAGCTGGTCACAGCGTTGTACTTTATCAAATTGTTAAGGACGAGCCTGTACAGGTCATTGCGGCAATCGAAGCAGGAATCGCACATGACGACGTTCAAGTCATTCTTCTCAATGGCGGTACCGGCATTTCGCCTCGAGACAATACCTTTGAGGCTGTTTCTGGCTTGCTTGATAAGGAAATGCCGGGATTTGGCGAGCTGTTTCGGATGTTGAGCTTCACAGAAGACATCGGCTCGGCAGCGATGCTCAGTCGTGCGATTGCAGGGACGCGGAAAGGGAAAATGATTTTTTCCACGCCAGGCTCGACAGGTGCGGTGCGACTGGCGATGAATCGGTTGATCGTGCCGGAGCTGGGGCATGTGGTGCGCGAATTAAACCGGTAACGATTTGCCGTTACTAGTCTCGTATGGTACTGTTACGAAAGGAAAAAGATCGGTCAGACCATGAACCATCGATTGCAGATGGTTTTTTGGTGCCGAATTTTGCAAGGAGAGTAGACCCATCCATGAAGATTTTACTATCGACCTTAAACGCCAAGTTTATTCACTCCTCTCTCGCTTTGCGCTATTTGCGGAGCTATGCCCAGGAAGCATTTCCTTCGATTGAGCTGGTGGAGTATACCATCAACGATGTGACGTTAAATATAGTAGCAGATATACACAAGCGAAAGCCCGATGTCGTTGCATTTTCCTGTTATATCTGGAACATTCGCGAGACGCTTAGTGTCATTCGCACGTTGAAAAAGATTTGCCCGGATGTTCCAATTATCCTCGGGGGACCAGAGGTAACCTATGATGCGGACGAATGGATGAAGAAGCATCCTGAAATCGATGTCATCTGCATTGGTGAAGGGGAGCAGACCTTTTTGGAGCTTTTGCAGGTGTATCAGGAATCATTGCAAACCAAGCAGACTCCACGCCTGCGTGATGTAGCCGGAATCGCTTATCGCGAAGAGGAGTACGTTCGTTTTTCCATGCCGCGTGCGCAAGTGGAAGAGATGGACAGCATTCCTTCGCCATACGCGGACCATCTGGACGAGCTGAACAACCGCGTCGTCTATTTTGAGGCTTCCCGTGGCTGTCCGTTCAAATGCCAATACTGTCTGTCGTCGATTGAAGACGGCGTACGCTATTTCAGTCTGGAACGAGTGAAAGAAGATCTCATGCGTTTGATCAATCACGGCGTCAAAACGATCAAGTTCGTGGATCGCACATTTAACATCAATAAAAAATATGCGTTGGAAATCTTTCAGTTTTTGATCGACAACCACAATGGGACAATCTTTCAATTCGAGATCACGGCAGACATTTTGCGTGCAGACGTACTCGACTTCTTGACCGAGAACGCACCGCCAGGCATTTTCCGCTTCGAGATTGGGGTTCAGTCCACGAATGATGAGACCAACCGCCTTGTTCAGCGGATTCAGCGCTTCGATCGCCTTGCGCGTACAGTGACACAGATCAAGGATTCGAAAAAAATCGATCAGCATCTGGACTTGATCGCTGGTTTGCCTGAGGAAGACTATGCATCCTTCCGCAAAACCTTCAATGACGTGTTTGGTCTACGCCCGGAAGAGCTTCAGCTCGGCTTTTTGAAAATGCTGCGCGGGACAGGTGTTCGTGCGCGTGCGGCTAATCACGGCTATGTTTTTATGGATGAGGCACCTTACGAAATTTTGGGGAACAACGTCCTTTCCTTTGATGACATGCAAAAAATCAAGCGTGTAGAAGACATTCTGGAAAAGTACTGGAATGCGCACCGGATGGACTATACAGTGGAGTGGCTGTTGGCGAATCAATTCGAAACGGCTTTTGACTTCTTCCAGGCATTTGGCGACTATTGGGAAAATCAAGGCTGGAGCCGAATCGGCCATCAATTAGAGGATTTGTTCGTGCGCTTGCAGAAGTTTTTGCATTTCCAGCAAGTAGACGGTATGGGGCATGTGCTCAGCATGATGAAATTCGATTTCCTGCGCAACCAGAAGCATCGCCCGCGCAAGCTGTGGTGGGAGGATGTCATGGACAAGGAAGAGATGCAGCAGACGTTCGCTGTCCTAACCGAGCAGCGTGAGCGACTCCGCGATGATTTTGCGGCACATGCTGCATTGGAAAAAGATTACTTCAAGCACACGCTGACTGCCAAGGTGACCTTTGACATAGAAAAATGGTTGGAGACTGGTGAGATTGTCGAGGGTGACTTTATACTCGTCGTGTATTATCCGTACAAAGATGAAGAGCAAAATGCTTTTGCTGTCGTCAAGCAGGACGTCCAAGCAGCAGGCTAAACCACCAGATATCAGAGGAGTTGGGGGAGTAGACGCAGATGAACGCAAGCGAGTATACGGGGGCTGTCGAGGGACTGTTGCGTACACATGGCGATTCAATTGTGGCTGGCCCCATGGCGCAGTACATGAAAAATCATTTTCCTTTTCTGGGAATAAAATCGCCGCAGCGCAAAGAACTGACCAAACAAATCTTTCGTGATTATGGCGCTCCCGAAAATTGGGAGCAGGTCGTTCGTTCCTTGTGGGCTTTGCCAGCGCGAGAGTACCAGTATGTAGCGCTTGACGTACTCGAGAAGTCCAAAAAGCGTCTCACCCCTGACCATCTCCCGTTCGTTGTTGAACTTATCACGACAAAATCGTGGTGGGATACCGTGGATTATTTGGCTTCCCATGCAACAGGCAAATTGTTTGCCTTGCATCCCGAACTGATCGAGCCGAATACGACAGCCTGGATGGATGGAGCAAACATGTGGCTGCAACGAACGGCGATTTTATTTCAGTTGTCGTACAAGGACAAGACAGATCAGCGGCTGCTTTTTTCCTTGGTGGAAAGATGCGCGGATTCCAAAGAGTTTTTTATTCAGAAGGCAATCGGCTGGGCGTTGAGAGAGTATGCGAAAACAAATCCCAACGCCGTGCGTGAATTTGTAGAAGCGACTCCAATCGCGAGCCTGTCCAGACGTGAAGCGCTCAAACATCTATCATGATAGAGTCCTGGTGTATCTGTGGTTGATAAAATACGTGCATCTATTGCAAAATAAACAAGTACCTTTTTTGAGATTCATACGTAATACATAGAGTCAGATATCGTGCGATGCCATAGCTGCTAGTATGTCAAGAAATGACCGCACTGTGGCAAGATAGGGGATTTTGCCTCATGGAAGTCGACCTGCTGATGTCAATCATAGAGCAATACGGCTACGTAGCGATTTTTTTCCTGCTTTGGCTAGGGATTGTCGGTTTGCCGATTCCCGATGAGCTGGTTGTCGCTACAGGAGGATTTCTTGCCTCCATCGGCGTTTTAAACCCTTGGTATTCTTTTTTAGCGGGGTATTTAGGGGTTGCCTCCGGATTGACGATTGGCTTTTTACTTGGAAAGTACTTTGGGAAACCGATATTGCAATGGCTGTGCAAAACCGAGAAAACGAGGAATGCCGTGAATCGATCAACGGGCTTGCTGGAGAAGTATGGTACTGCTGCTCTTTGCATCAGCTACTTATTTCCGGTTGTCCGTCATGTCGTACCTTATTTGGTCGGGCTTGGCGGTATGACGTTTCGTCGTTATGCGATGCTGTCTTATCCGATCGGATTGGTTTGGACCATCGGCTTTTATTTTCTCGGCTATGTATTCGGTAATAATGTGGAAGCCATTATCGAAGTCATCCGCAAATACGGTTTCTACGCTTTGCTGGTGATCGTGGTTGTATTGGCTGTGGTATTCTTCGTACGCAAGCAGTTTATGGCAAATCGGGCATATCGGGCAAAAGGAGAATAAGAAATGTACCATCAACAATTAGCTGCCCACCGCCGCAATTTCGTGCTGGTGCTCGTCATAAGCTGGGTCCTCCTCTTGGCAGGATACTTCAATTCGAATATCTGGGTGCTGGCGGCAGGAGCTTTGCTGCTGAATGGCTATGCTTATTACCTGATGCAGACAGACAAGCGTCTGGCGAAAGAAAAAGGTTTTCGGGTTCCGGAACTGAGTCTTTTGTTGGTCGCATTTTTAGGAGGAGGGATCGGTGCGCTTGAGGGTATGCTCATTCAACGGCATAAGACCAAGCATATGTCTTTTCTCATCCTGCTCCCGCTCTTTTGCATCGCGCAAATCTTGCTAGTCATTTGGTTAACGCAGCTATACTTGGATAAAAATCTCGTGTCGTAGATGGCACGAGATTTTCTTTTTGTAAATATGATTCTCTTGTTTGAAAATTCAGCCTATAATAGGAGGAAACGATAGAACAAGCTGAGGAGGTAGCTATGTCTCAATCAAGCCCCCTAACGAAAGCGTACGCACAGCAATTGGATGCACAGGACGAACTCGCGAGCTATCGCGAAGAGTTTTATCTGCTTCCGAGCCTGTATTTGGATGGCAACTCGCTTGGGCTCATGTCAAAAAGAGCGGAAAAGAGCGTACTGGACATGATGCAGTCTTGGAAGGAGCTGGGTGTGGAAGGCTGGACAACGGGTAACCATCCGTGGTTTTTCTTCTCGGAGAAATTGGGAGAGATGAGCGCAGCACTTGTAGGGGCAAGCCCCGAGGAAGTGATCGTAACGGGGTCTACGACGATCAACCTCCATCAGCTGGCAGCTACCTTCTATCATCCGGTTGGAAAGAGGACGAAGGTGATTGCGACCGAGCTGGATTTCCCTACCGATATATACGCACTCCAGAGTCAAATGAAGCTCCATGGACTGGACCCGGAAGAGCATTTGGTTCGGGTAGCGTCAAGAGATGGCCGCCTGATTGAAGAAGAGGATATAATCGATGCGATGACGGATGAAGTAGCACTGGTAGTCCTTCCGACGGTCCTGTATCGCAGTGGCCAGCTGCTCGATATCGAACGGTTGACAGCAGCTGCACATGAGAGAGGCATTCTGATTGGTTTTGACGGGTGTCACTCTGTAGGAGCGATCCCGCATTCCTTCAGCAAATGGGGAGTGGATTTTGCATACTGGTGCAACTACAAATACGTAAATGCAGGGCCCGGAAGTGTAGGCAGCCTCTATGTCAACCGCAAGCATTTTGGCAGGGCTCCGGGATTGGCGGGATGGTTCAGTTCGAAAAAGGATAAGCAATTTGACATGGAACATACGCTGGATGCATGCGAAAATGCGGGCGCCTACCAGATTGGTACCCCACATATGCTGAGTCTCGCCCCACTGCTTGGTTCCTTGGAAATGTTCCAGGAAGTGTCTGTGGAAAAGCTTCGTACCAAGTCGCTCGGCTTAACGCGGTTCATGATGGATTTGATCGAGGTGGAGCTGGCAGACATGGGCTTTACCATTGCGAACCCACAGCAGGATGAGCGCCGAGGTGGGCATGTCAGTCTTGAGCACGATGAGGCCATACGGATATGCAAGGCCTTGAAGGAAGCGGGTATTATTCCTGACTTCCGTGCACCAAACATCATCCGGTTAGCTCCGGTTGCTTTCTATACAACTTATACAGAGGTTTGGGAAAGTGTCCAGATCTTAAAGACGATTATGCAAGAGAAGAGCTACGAGAAATTTGAAAACAAGCGCGAGGTAGTTGCTTAACAGGTCCGACTTTGGTTGGACCTGTTTTTCTTTTGCGGATTTCCTTTCCATTATTGGGCACACTATCCGTACCTGTAGGCAGGCTACATTCCATGGAAGGGTGAGCAGGATGAGCCAGTTTTTTCAAGCATGGCAAAAAAGAAAAGAAGCCCTTCAGTCAAAAGCGTTGGAGCAATACACCAACAAGAGCATGGAAAGCGTCTCGGATGTCACACTCACGACCAATGTGGAAGAAAACATTCAATTGATTGAAGCGCAGTTCGGAAAGTGTGACGATCTCGTCGTGCGTCGTTTTCAAACAAAGTCGAAGGCTCAAGCCGCTATCGTTTTTATAGATGGCATGGTGGATCGCAATGTCATCAGTGATTTTATTATTCGCTATATGACGACTCCCGATATCACCTATCATGATCCGGCGACAAATGAGCTGGATTTGACAGACAAATTGAGGCAGATCGTCCGAAATATTTTGTCTGGATGTGCGGTACTGATCATCGATGGGTGTCAAAACGCTTACTTGAATAACACGAGAGGTTGGGACAGACGTTCAGTGGAAGAGCCTCAGACGGAATCAGTCGTACGAGGGCCACGCGATGGTTTTTGTGAGACGTTGTGCGTGAATGCAGCGCTGATCCGCTTCCGCTTGAAGGACCCCAATCTCAGAGTGCGTCATATGGTTGTCGGTGAACGAACGCAGACTGACATATACGTCATGTACATCGACGGCATTGCGTATCCCCCGATGGTGGAGGAAGTGATTGCGCGAATAGAGAGTGTTCATGTGGATTCTGTACTGGAAAGCGGGTATATCGAACAAATGATCCAGGATCGCAGATGGTCCCCATTCCCGCAGATTCAAAATACAGAACGTCCCGACAAAGTGGTGGCCAATCTATTGGAAGGAAAAGTAGGCATTCTGGTAGACGGTACGCCGTTCGGTTTGATTGCTCCGGCTGTATTTTCGCAGTTTTATCAGAGTCCAGAGGATTATTACGAGCGATTTTACATCGCGACCTTGATCCGTTTTATTCGGATTATCAGTATCAGCATCGCCTTGCTGCTCCCGTCTCTCTATATCGCTTTTAGCTCGTTCCATCCGGAGATGATCCCTTCTCGGCTGGTCATTGCGATGGCGGCAGGACGATCTACCGTACCCTTCCCTTCTTTAATCGAAGCCTTGTTTATGGAGTTAGCCATCGAGATTTTGCGGGAAGCAAGCGTCAGGCTGCCGGGGCCAATAGGTCCTACGATCGGGATTGTTGGGGCACTCGTCGTAGGGGAAGCAGCGGTAACAGCTGGGCTTGTCAGTCCTGTTATGGTGATCATCGTGGCTGTTACAACAATAGGTTCGTTCGCTTCACCTAGCTACAGTGCAGCCATTGCCATTCGCATGCTCCGCTTTCCGGTTATGTTCTTGGCGGGGATGTTTGGTCTTTACGGTATTATGCTGTTTTTGATCGTCATCCTCATTCATTTGTCTTCCCTGAAATCGTTTGGAGTACCCTATATGTCCCCACTTAGTCCGATCAACCTGACGGGAATGAAGGACTTGTTCATACGGGCTCCTCATCATCTTATGAAAACAAGACCGATGATGTTTCACGTTCAAGATAAAACGCGAATGAGAGAGGAGGATAACCGGAAATGAGCCGGAACGAGGGGCACAGCTGGCACCAAACTCTATCGATGTGGCAGCAAATTTGTCTCATGACAAGTACCTTGATCGGTGTCGGCGTTTTGACCCTTCCTCGTACCACCAGCTCCAAATTATTCGAGGCAGGCTGGATCGCACCTCTGATTGGCTCAGCAGGTGCATTTGTTTCCTTGTGGTTAATCGTCAAATTGAGCAAGCGATACCCGGGGGAAACATTCATTGAATATAGTCACAAGGTATGGGGCTCGGCCAGTCGTCCTTGGGTGGGCAAAGTATTCAGCCTTCCTTGGATTAGTATCTATCTGGTATACCTGTATTTTTCCACGGCAGTCGTTTCTCGCGTTTTTGGCGAAGTGGTTGTGACGTCCGTTCTTTTGCAGACTCCGCTGGAAGTAATGCTGCTGACGATGTTTTTGCTCGTTTTCTTTTTGTGCATGCATGAGGTAGAAGTGGTCGCCCGCGTGAACGAGCTATTGTTTCCCTTTATTATCTTGCCGCTGTTATTCATCGCGCTTGCGTCGTTCCAAAAAGCGGAATTTGGGAATCTCCTGCCAATTACTCATGTGTCGATTCGTTCGATGGCGGAGGGGGTATACGAAGGGATTTATTCTTATTCCGGGTTTGAAATTATGTTCGTCTTTTTCGCCTACGCACAGAAAAACACGAACAAGGAGTTGGCAGGATTTTACAGTCTTTTAATTGCCGCATTGCTCTACATGTTAATTGTTGTCGCTGGTATCTCAGTATTCGGATACGAAGAACTTCAAAGGGTGACGTGGCCGACGCTTGAATTGGTCAAGACGACGCAGGTGCCTGGATTTATCTTGGAACGGTTGGAGTCAGCCTTTTTGGCCGTGTGGGTTTCGGCTGTTTTCACTACGGTAGCAAATGCGTTTTACGTTGTCGTTTACTCACTGAGACAGTTGTTTCGAAAAGGAATTTGGTTTCAAAGAGGCATGGCTGCAGTCCTTCTCGTCCCTTTGTTCTACTTTTCCCTTATACCGCAAAACATCCCAGAGGTATTTCAAGTAGCTTCGTTGTTGGGGTTGTCCAGCTTATTCATCAATTTGCTCATCCCCGTCGTTTACTGGATAGCCATACTCATCCGTGACATGATGTCCAAACGGGAGGGAGAGAATGTCGATGGGTAAGTCTCTGAGGAGCTTTACTCTGTTTTTCATCTGTATGTGCCTGTTGACAGGGTGTTGGGACAGGCGTGAATTGGAAGAGCGGGCATCGGTATTGGCGATTGCGATCGATCGTGCAGAAGAGGATAAAAATCTGTATAAAATAACCGTCCAAATTCCGATTCCAATCAAAATCGCGGGTAGCAGCGGGCAGGGGGGAGGAAGCAATGCGGATGCAGTGAAAATCATGAGCGTCACGGGACGAACGGTAACAGATGCTTCCAACAACCTGCAAATGCGATTGAACCAACGATTGTTTCTTGGACATACGCGAGTTCTCGCCTTGAGTGAGGAGATTGCCAAGGAGGGGATTCAAGACATTATGGACAGTTTCCGCCGTGAACCCCAAATACGGCGCCTTTTGTGGCCGATCGTCGTAAAAGGCAAGGCCTCCACTCTGCTGGAAATCAAGCCGGGGCTGGAGCAAATTCCGGTCGTCTTCTTGATGGGGTTGATCGAGAATGGAATGAAATTAGGGAGAATCCCTGACCAAACGTTGGGTGACTATTTCAACCAGACCTCCAATGTAACCATGGAGCCGTTTCTTAATTATGTAGAGGCCACCAAAAAAGAGGTGAGCTGGAAGGGGGTTGCTGTGTTTCGTGGACACAAGATGGTGGGGATACTGAATCGCGTACAGTCATGGGCATTGATCCAACTGCGCAATGAAAAACCAGGTGGAGACATTATCATTCCGTTGCCGAATACCAAGAACGGTTATGTGAGCTTCCGTCCGCACTTTGTAAAAAAAAAGCTGATGATTCAAGAACAGGGAAATACAAAATCAAAAGGATCGAAGCCCTTTTCAGCTACTTATCATTGCGAGCTTCAAGGGGATATCGTCGAATTAACAGAAGACCTGAAAATCCCGCCAGAGCAATTCATCGTTCAAATGCAGGCACTTATCAAAAAAGAAATGGAAGAACGCGCAAAAAAGCTCTTGCTCCAATTGCAAAAGCAGTATAATAGCGACATTTTGAAGCTAGGTCTTACCCTTCGTGCAAAGCATTACCATGAATACTGGAAGAAGCACAACTGGAAGGAAGATTTCAGGGATTTTCCGGTTCGCGTTAAATACACCATTAAGCTGCGGCGCCTTGGTATGGAAATGCAATAGGAGAGCGATCACTGTGGAGAATCAACAACGAAATTTTGGTACCTGGCAACTTACGAGCATTATGATCAGTTCGATGATTGGGGTGGGCTTACTCACTATCCCGAGAACGTCTACTGTTCTTCTGCATCAAATGGGGTGGATTGGTCCTATTTCAGGCTGTTTGATAGCATCCGTGGCAGTGGCGGCTATTGTGTATTTAGGCAACCAGTTTCCAGGTCTTACCTTTGTGGAATTTATGCCGCGGATATTTGGTACTGTTTTAGGTGCCATCTGTGTGTTTTTATTCATACTCTATCAGTTTTTCAATGCGGGAATAACAGCCAGATTGTTCGGGGAAGTTGTCGTAACCTCAGTATTGCCGAATACCCCGCTAGAGGCCATTATCGTCACACTGCTATTGCTGGTTGTATTTCTTTGTTGTCATGAGATTGAAGTTGTGGCAAGGGTAAATGAGCTGCTGATTCCTTTTCTCCTGTTACCGTCTCTTTTGATTCCACTTGTCGCTCTTATGAACGCAGATTGGTACAATTTATTGCCATTCCATGTAGAATCGTGGACAGATGTCGTCAAAACCGGTATGGATACCTATACACTTTATACCGGATATGAGCTGTTAATGGTTTATTTTGCCTTCTCCATTCCAGGTGCAAGGCTTGGGCTGGCAAGTATGACAGGCATGAGCTTTGCGCTTGTCGTTTATGTGCTTTCTGTCATTGCAGGCATCACTGTATTTGGTTATGAAGAGTTGCAGAGGCTGGTTTGGCCTACGCTTGAACTGGTCAAGGTGACACAGAGGGCAGGCTGGTTTTTGGAGCGATTTGAGTCGGCGTTTCTCGCGATCTGGGTTGCTTCTGTGTTTACGACGATCGGGAATATGTTTTATGCGACGATTTTTTCACTGCGGCGCTGGTTTCGCAAAGGCATTCGCTTTCAGCAAATCAGCGCGGTGGTGATGATGGTGCCACTTTTTTACTTTACATTAATACCACAAAATATCGTGGAGTTATTTTCATATACAAGTCACCTGACCGTTATGGGATATATGGTTACCATCTTCGTTCCCATCTTGCTTGCCATCACCCATTTCGTGCGCAATAAAATCATCAAAGGACAAAATGGGAACAACGAACAAGGGAGAGACATAGAGCCTCTCCCTTAGTGAATGGTGTTTTTCTCACGCTTTGTTTTTAACGATGTGTCTAGATCGGTTTTTCGGCTTGCTCAGGCAAGTGCTCCGCAATGGTATTGATCATCGTCTGACGAGAGGCGGCATCGCTGTTTTGCCATAGCACTTCAAACAAAACGCCTAAACCCGGGAGAGTCTTCTCCTGACCGCTTGAGATCGCGTCACTGATGGTTTCTTCCACTGCGTTTGGATCTGAGCCTTGCATTTTGTACATGATCGCTTGACGTAAATTGAGTGAGGCAATGTTCATGACCTTGGTTGCACCTCTCTTGTGAGAATGAATTCAAGCCATAGTATTTGTAAACCCGGAATCGTGCATACCATGCGTGAGCAAAAAACGGACATGGCCGCTTTGTTGCGGATGTTTTGGTTGTGCTATAATGCTTGTTATTGGTAAGTTCCGTAAAGGAGAAGATTAACATGTCCAAGCAATTTGCCATTATCGGGATGGGACGTTTTGGTTCTAGCGTGGCGAGAACGCTGTACGAGATGGATTATGAAGTCATGGGAATAGATGAGAACGAGGAGCGTATTAACGAAAATATTCAATACGTAACGCACGCGGTAGCAGCTGATTCTACGGATGAACGCGCCTTGAAGGAAATCGGCATTCGCAATTTTGACGTAGTCGTCGTGGCCATTGGGGTCGATATTCAGGCGAGCATCCTGACGGTATTGACGCTGAAAGACTTGGGTGTCAAAAAGATCGTGGCAAAAGCACAGAATGAGCGTCATGGACAAGTATTGTACAAGGTGGGAGCTGACCGTGTCGTATTTCCTGAGCGTGACATGGGAGTTCGGGTCGCCCACAATCTGATTTCCTCTAACGTTCTTGACTTTATTGAGCTGGCAGAGGACTACAGCGTGGCGGAGGTAGTCGTGTCTTCCAAGCTGGTCGGTCAAAACTTGCGGCAGCTGGATATTCGGAAAAAATACGAGGTCAACGTTATTGCCATCAAAAGCGGAGATAAATTCAACATCGCTCCTAGCCCGGATGAAGTCATCCAATACGGCGACGTGCTTGTGGTGATCGGGAACAACAAAGACTTACGTGAATTTGAGGAGCGGGCATAGGTTTATGACAAATGAAATGATTACTTCGGTACAAAACCCTCTGGTAAAGCGATTGCACCAGTTGCTGTCACGAAAAGGACGGGAAGAACAGCAGCGTTTTCTCGTGGAAGGGGCGCATTTGGTAGAGGAGGCGTTAAAAAGCGGGGCGGAGGTAGTCACGGTTATTTACGATCAGCAGCGTGATATGGACCCTGCCTGTCAGCGTGCTCTGGCTAATCATCCGGAAGCTGTCCAGGTCATTGCGGCATCAGAAGCAGTGCTGGCGAAACTTTCCGAAACAAAGTCGCCGCAAGGAATTGTGGCCGAAGTGAAAAAAACAGCAGCAGATTGGGCAAAATGGGTAGATAAGAAGAGGGAGAAACAAGGAAACTTGCTGCTCCTCTTTTTGGACGAAATACAAGACCCGGGCAACCTCGGAACGATTCTGCGCACAGCAGAGGCGGCAGCAGTCGATGGTGTCGTGCTTGGAAGTGGCAGCGTTGATATTTACAACGGAAAAGTGCTACGAGCCACAATGGGGGCGCTGTTCCGCATCCCTGTCTTTACGCAATCATTAGTCGAGACGGCAGATGAATGGAAGGCAAAGGGAGGGCGAGTTTTGATCTCCTCCTTGGAGCAAAACAGTGTTTCCTATGACGAGGCTGACTATGCTGGTCTGACGGCAATGGTCATCGGCAATGAAGGACGAGGCGTTTCCAAAGAGATGTTTGCCAGGGCTGATCAATTCGTTCACATCCCGCTTTATGGCGGCGCAGAGTCGCTGAATGCGGCGGTCGCGGCAGGAATTTTTGTATACGAGGCACAGCGTAAAAGAAAAGATCGGCATGCTTAGCCGATCTTTTGCTCACTTTTCTTCTCTTTGTACTCTTCACGCGCGAGCTGCCATTGATCTTGCGCCATCCGAATAATGCCGCTCTCAATGGTATGATTGCGAAAGGCGAGTGCTTTGCCGAAATACTTGATGGCTAAGTCAAACTTTTCGAGTCTGCGGTAGAGCTCACCAATCAAGTACAGCAAGCGGACTTCGGTCATTTCCTTGTCGCCGCGTGTATAGTCGGAATGAATATACGATTGTTCATATTCTTCCACTGCCATATCGATAAAGCGCATTTCTTCGGCGATATTTTTCTGGAATCGATAAAGCCATGCAAGGCGCAAATACAGACCCGCTTTTACGGAATGGGGCTGATCCGTTATTTCAGCTGCGTAAATGGCCAGCTTGTAGCTGACAATGGCTTCTGGTACATGACGAACCTTGCCAAAATCTTTCGGCGTCCATTTCGAGGAGATTTGTTCATCCACAATCTGCTTTTGCCAGGGGGCAAGCTTGTCCCGGAATTGATCCGTAAAAGCAAAGCCGCATTCAGGGCAAACATTGACGGTATATAAAATGGGATTTAGGGATTGCTCTTTAAAGGTGGTATAAAAATCGCTGTCGCGATGAAGCATCGTCAACGTACCGCTTCTGATCCTTTTGGTCGAAAAGGTCGCTTGGCAATGGCGGCAGTTGCTTGTCTTATCGTAAAGGGCGGAAACATTATCAATCATGTCAAAATCCCCTTTCGAAGTGGTCATACACATGAAAACACTCTCTTGATATGTAACATTTGTAGAATTGAAAGTTCTCTCTTGTTGCGCTATAATTTTCCTTACGTCACAATTATAACGTAAAGCGATGACGGAGACTAGTACGCAGGGCCTATCTGTTTTTCAGGGAGAAGATGTCACAGACTGCGAGCATCTTTAACATGATAGCTGCCGAATTCACTCCAAAGCCGCACTCTGAACCGCTTTTCGCGCAGTAGGAGCAGCCGGGTCATACCCGTTACCAATGATCTGAAGTGAGACAAATGTCTCTTTCCACTAGTGATATTGTCATGGATTTGTCACAGGCTGGAAGTGAATTGTCTAACAAGGGTGGTACCGCGAGAAAAAAGTAACTCGTCCCTTTTCTGGGGCGGGTTTTTCTTTTTTTTATCAAATGGAAAAAGGAGCGATTCGAAGTGCAAACTCGGTTGCAAGAAATGAAAGAGTCCGCACTGGGCCAAATCAGCCAAGTGACAGAAGCCGCACAACTTCAGGATTTGCGTGTCAAATACCTGGGGAAAAAGGGCGAGTTGACAGAACTGCTGCGTGGAATGGGCGGCCTGTCCCCAGAAGAGCGCCCAGTTGTCGGTCAGCTGGTGAACGAAGTAAGGGAAGCGCTGGAGGCAGCATTCTCCGGCAAACAACAAGCTTTTGAAGAAGCGGCTCTGAATGCCAAGCTTTCTTCTCAAACGATCGATGTGACACTGCCAGGACGTCCAGTACCAGCAGGCACCATGCACCCGCTTTCTCGGATCATTGAAGAGATCGAAGACATCTTCATCGGCCTGGGCTTTGAGGTGGCAGAAGGTCCTGAGGTAGAAATGGACCACTTCAACTTCGAGATGCTGAACCTGCCGAAAGATCACCCGGCGCGCGATATGCAAGATACATTCTACGTCACAGAAGAGCTACTGCTCCGTACGCAGACATCTCCTGTGCAAGCACGTACGATGTTGAAAAAAGAAGGTAAGACGCCACTCAAAATGATCTGTCCGGGTAAAGTGTATCGCCGCGATGATGACGATGCGACTCACTCCCACCAATTCACGCAGATCGAGGGTCTCGTGATTGATAAAAAAATCGGGATGAGTGACTTAAAAGGTACCCTCTTGACGTTTGCCCGTCAAATGTTCGGGGAAAACCAACAAATTCGTCTGCGCCCAAGCTTCTTCCCGTTCACGGAGCCTTCCGTAGAAGTAGACCTGCAATGCTTCAACTGTGGTGGTCACGGCTGCCGTGTATGTAAGCAAACAGGCTGGATCGAAATTTTGGGTGCTGGTATGGTACACCCGCGCGTACTGGAAATGGCCGGCTACAACCCTGAGGAAGTAAGCGGCTTTGCATTCGGTATGGGTGTAGAACGAATTGCGATGCTCAAATACGCGGTGGAGGACATCCGTCATTTTTATACCAACGACGTTCGTTTCCTGCGTCAGTTCAATCGAGGCTAGAGAGGAGAGGCAAAGATGAAGGTATCGTACCAATGGTTATCTGAATACGTCGATCTGAGTGGAACGACGCCCCAGGAGCTGGCTGAAAAGCTGACTCGCAGCGGGATTGAAGTAGACGCAGTTGAATCGCGCAACGCAGGTGTATCCGGTGTTGTGATCGGTTATGTAAAAGAACGCAGCAAGCACCCGGATGCAGACCGTCTCAACGTATGCGTCGTTGATGCTGGACAAGGAGAAGACCTGCAAATCGTATGTGGAGCAGCAAACGTAGACAAGGGACAAAAAGTTCTCGTTGCTCTGATCGGTGCGAAGCTCCCAGGTGGTCTGAACATCAAGCGTTCCAAGCTGCGCGGTGTAGAATCCCAAGGGATGATCTGCTCGGCAAAAGAATTGGGCTTAAACGACAAGCTTCTGGCAAAAGATCAGCAAGAAGGCATTATGGTCCTGCCAGCGGATGCGGAAATCGGAATGGATGCCATTTCGTATCTCGGCTTGGATGACTACGTGCTGGAATTGGGACTGACACCAAACCGTTCCGATTGCTTGAGCATGCTGGGGGTTGCTTACGAGGTAGCCGCTATTTTGGGCAAAGAAGTGGTGTTCCCACAAATCGAGCTGACCGAAAATGGTGGCGACAACCCGATCCAAGTCAAGATCGAAGCGACCAATGAAAGCTATCAATACCACGGTCGTCACTTCACCAACGCCAAAATCGCGACATCCCCGCAATGGATGAAAAATCGCCTGATGGCAGCGGGAATTCGTCCGATTAACAACGTGGTAGACGTAACCAACTACGTCCTGCTCGAATACGGTCAGCCGCTGCATGCTTTCGATGCGACACAGGTAGCCGATCGCTCTATTGTCGTTCGACTGGCAAACAAGGGCGAAAAGCTCGTGACATTGGACGATCAAGAGCGCACGCTGGATGAGCAAACTTTGCTGATTGCCGACCAGACCAAAGGATTGGCGATCGCAGGGGTAATGGGCGGAGCTAACTCCGAAATCACTGGCGAGACGAGCGAAATCATCCTCGAAGCAGCTTGGTTCACGCCAAAAACAGTACGCCGCACAGCTCGTATGCTCGGCATGCGTACAGAAGGCTGCGTACGTTGGGAAAAAGGCGTTGACCAAGCACGTGTACAGGAAGCGGGAGAGCGCGCCGCTGCGCTGATTCAGCAGTTGTCTGGGGCAACGGTATCCAAAGGAATCAGCTCTGCTGTTGTAAGCGAAGCTGCGCCTGCTGTTGTTTCTGTTACGCTTGCAAAAATCAATCAGCATCTCGGAACTGACATGTCGGCTTCTGATGTATCGCCGATTTTCGATCGTCTGCAATTCCCGTATGAAGTAGCGAATGACAAATGGACGGTAACCGTTCCAACGAGACGTGGCGACATTACGCTGCCAGAGGATTTGGTGGAAGAGGTTGCACGTTTGTACGGCTACGACAACATTCCGACCAGCTTGCCTTCTGGTTCGACCACGCAAGGACAGTTGACAAAAGAACAGCAATTGCGCCGTACTATCCGTCATCATTTGATTGGTACTGGCATGAATGAAGCGATTTCCTATGCACTGGTTCATCCAGATCGTGTCGAGGCAGTAGCGGGTCTGCATCAGGAAAAAGTAAACCCTGTTGCGCTCATGATGCCAATGAGTGAAGACCATAGCGTTCTGCGCACGAGCTTGATTCCTAGCCTCTTGGAAACAGTCGCTTACAATAAAAACCGTCAAAACCACGATGTCGCGATTTTTGAATTGGGCCGTGTGTTCTTGACGAAGGAAGAAACGCTCACGCAGCTTCCGGAAGAGCGTCTGTATGTAGCGGGTGCATTGACTGGACAATTGCTGACACAAAACTGGATGGGCGCCAAGCAGCCTGTTGATTTCTTCCAAACCAAAGGGATTGTGGAATCACTCTATGCTCGTTTGGGCATCCAAGCTGCCGAGTACAAAGCGGCACAGGACATCGAAGGTATGCACCCGGGACGTACCGCAGAAGTATGGGTAGGGGAAAAACGTCTGGGCTATCTGGGGCAAGTTCATCCGGGTACGGAAAAAGCATATGATCTGTCCGAAACGTACGTATTCCAATTGGATGTAGCTGCTTTGATTGATGTAGCTGCCGAGGTAGGACATTACAATCAGTTGCCGAAGTCCCCAGCAGTAACGCGTGACTTGGCTCTCGTTGTCGATCGTAGTGTAGCTGCTGGTGCATTGGAAGCAACGATTCGTGAAGCGGCAGGTGAGCTGCTTGAGTCCGTAACCCTGTTCGATGTATACATGGGTGAGCGTATTGCCCAAGATAAGAAGAGCATGGCATTTGCCCTTGTATTCCGTCACGCAGAGCGTACCTTGCAGGACGAAGAGATTCAACAAGTGACCACTGCTGTCATTGAAGCCTTGAAAAACAACACAGGTGCTGAACTGCGCATGTAAGATTGCTTGACGAAATCTGACATTTTCAGTAACCTAAATAAGGATAAAGTAGAGCAAAGGTCGCAGTAGGGAGGTATCTCTCGTGCAAGGTGATGGGAAAAATCGTTTGACGGTGGACATCTTTGGCCAACAATACCGGCTCAGTGGCAAGGCAAGTGTCAATCACATACGCATGGTGGCCGGTTTCGTTGATGACAAGATGAACGAAATCGCAAACGGCAACCATCGACTGGATACTGCCAAAATTGCCGTACTTTCTGCAGTCAATATCGCGGATGAATACTTCCGCTTGCGTCAGGAGTACGAAGAACTGCTGAAAATCATTCAGGAAGAGGCAAAGGCTAAACCGATAGATTAAGGAAAAGAGGGGCTTAAATGCCTCTCTTTTCACGTTGTGCGAAAATGAGAAGAGCCACCCCGTTTGATGGGATGGCTCTTTGTCGTGTTTTGCCTATGTCTCCTGCTTGTCTCCGGCATCTCCATTGCGCAAATCCATATGTGTTTTGATCGGGATAAACAAGTCGATGATCCCGATCACCAAGGAAGCCAGAAGCGCTCCAAGAATCGTTACGCGGAAGCCAGCGACGATGAACTGAGTGAGATAAATCACGACGGCACTGACCAAGAAGCCGATAATACCACGATTGTACGGCGAAATTCGATCTCCGAAAATGGCTTCCACGGCCCAGCCAATCAGTGCGATGACAACGGCCGCGAGCAGTGCTGTCCAAAAACTGCTAACCGAAAAGCCGGGGACCAGAAAGCCGACAAACATCAGGACTACGGCAGCGACGATAAAGCGGACGATATGGCGCATAATCGTCAAGTGTACTCCTCCTTTAGGGTTGTTTCACTTTTCATTCTCTCACGCAAAGAGTAGAACTATCCCAAACGAAAACGTGTAAAATTATCCTTCGCTGGCGGTGCCTGTCCATTGCTATCCGTTGCCCAAGTTTTCTAAGCTCCGCTGCCATGCTATAATGGGGAGATCGTAATGATTGCCGGTATAGACCGTCGCTCCCGCCCGCACGGTACAACGGTCGCCGCTGGATAAAGAAGGAGGAGCACAGTGGAACAACGGGTTTTAAAGACGTTAGAATACGATAAAATAGTCGCCCTGTTGATTGACAAGGCATCTTGCACATATGGAAAAGAAAAAGCGGCAGAGCTGATTCCTTTTTTACGTTTGGATGAAGTCATAACCGCTCAGCAAGGGACAGAACAAGCAGCAACCGTGTTACGCCTAAAAGGCAGCGTGCCACTCGGTGGCATTCGCGATATCCGCGGTCCCGTACAGCGTGCCAGATTGAACGCCATGCTCGCCCCGATGGAATTGCTGGATATTGCCAGCACCGTTATGGCCGGACGCAGGCTCAAAACATTTTTGCTCGACATGTGTGAGGATCACGAGCTGCCATTATTGCAACAGCAGGCAGAGCGTATTGAGGGCCTGCGCGAGTTGGAAACCGAAATTCGCCGTTGTATTGATGAAAACGGCGACATTTTGGACAGCGCGAGTCTTGAATTGCGACAGGTACGCCAGGAGATTAGACAGCTCGAGTCACGCATTCGCGAAAAGCTCGATCAAATGACACGCTCGTCTACTTATCAAAAAATGCTGATGGAAAACATCGTTACGATTCGTGGTGATCGTTTCGTTATTCCGGTTAAGCAGGAGTATCGTTCTGTATTTGGCGGAATCGTTCACGATCAGTCGGCATCTGGGGCGACGCTCTTTATTGAGCCGGAAGTGATCGTCGAGATGAACAATAAGCTTCGCGAGCTTCGTCTGCGCGAGGAGCGTGAAGTGGAGCGCATTCTGTATGTGTTGACGGAGCAGGTATCCTTTGCGGTAGAGGCTTTGGTCGAGAATACAGAAGCACTAACAGAACTCGACTTCATGTTTGCCAAGGCTCAGCTAGCTTGGAGCATGAAGGCGATCTGTCCACGCATCAATGATCGCGGATACGTAAACATGCGAAAAGCGCGTCATCCGCTCATTCCACGAGAAGTTGTCGTTCCTGTAGATGTGGAGCTAGGTGGAGAATATCAGGCGATTGTTGTGACAGGTCCGAATACAGGGGGGAAAACCGTTTCCCTCAAAACAATCGGACTGCTGTCCTTGATGACTATGGCAGGCTTGCATATTCCGGCAGAGGAAGAGAGCGAGATGACCGTATTCTCCTCCGTTTTTGCCGATATCGGGGATGAGCAATCCATCGAGCAGAGCCTGTCTACATTCTCAAGCCATATGACCAATATTATTCAAATCTTGGCGAAAATGGACGACAAGAGCTTGGTTCTGTTTGACGAGCTGGGCGCAGGAACAGACCCGACAGAGGGTGCTGCTCTGGCCATGTCCATTATCGACCATGTGATTGATTCTGGTGCGAGATTGGTTGCAACGACTCACTACAGCGAATTGAAGGCGTATGCCTACGATAGACCTGAGGTTATCAACGCCAGCGTAGAATTTGACGTACAGACGCTGCGTCCTACTTACCGCTTGCTCATTGGGGTGCCTGGTCGATCTAATGCGTTTGCCATCGCAAGACGTCTGGGATTGCCGGAACACATCATTGATGTAGCGCGCGGCTCGATCAGTGAGGAAGACAATCAGGTCGAGAGCATGATCGCTTCGTTGGAGCGTAATCGCAAGTCGGCAGAAGCAGACAGGCTGGCGGCAAAAGCGGCACGTCTGGAAGCGGAAGAGCTGCGTAGACAGCTGGAAGAAGAACGTGCCCAATTTGCTGAAGAGAAAAACAAGCGAATGGAGCGGGCAGAGGACGAAGCGAGAATTGCCGTCCAACTCGCAAAAGAAGAAGCGGAAACAATCATTCGCGAGCTGCGCGAGATGATGGCAGAAGGCATGGAAATCAAGGAGCATCGTCTCATCGATGCGAAGAAGCGCTTGGGCAATGCCGTCCTTGAGCTGGAGAAGGAAAAGGTGAAGAAGCCGGCAAAAGCAGTTCGTGCCACACAGATCAAGGTGGGCGACGAGGTAATGGTGACGAGCTTCGGACAAAAAGGAACCGTGCTGGAAAAGGTTAACAATGAAGAATTCCTCGTGCAGATCGGGATCATGAAAATGAAAGTGAAGCGCGATGATATGCATGTACAAAACTCCATCCAACAAAAACCGCAAGCGGCTCCGTACACCTCTGTGAAGCGTCGCAGTGACAATATCAAAATGGATCTCGACTTGCGCGGCTACAACGTCGAGGACAGCATTCGGGAAATCGATCAGTTTTTAGATGATGCGCTGTTGGCAGGCTTGCACTCGGTCTCCATTATTCACGGACACGGGACTGGGGTACTGCGCAAAGGCGTACACGAGTATTTGAGAAATCATCGCAATGTAAAATCCTTCCGCTTGGGTGGTCAAGGAGAAGGCGGCGTAGGTGCTACCATTGCCGAATTGAAATAAGAGGTCGGGAGGGACATATGGAAAGCCTTCTGCACAATCCATATTTTGCAACTGCAGCTTATTTTACTGTGTCTGGACTGGCGATGGTTTTATTCTTAGCCATTTTTGAACTGGTGACGCGTTATCGTGTTTGGGAAGAATTGAAGCGTGGGAACATGGCAGTAGCCATGGCAACAGGCGGGAAAATTTTTGGGATCGCGAACATTTTCCGCTATTCCATTCAGGCGCATTTGTCTTTGGGTGAAGCGTTGATTTGGGCGACATTCGGATTTTTCCTGTTGCTGTCTGCTTACTTCATTTTTGAATTCATGACCCCTACTTTTAATGTCGACCAGGAAATTGCAAAAGATAACAGGGCCATTGGTTTTATTGCGATGGTCCTGTCCATCGGTTTTTCGTATATCATAGGGGCATCCTTGCCTCGTTAGACGGGTTGAACGATATTTCAAACGGGAGTATAATTTGATTTGGCGAAAGAGTACCAAACTATTCTGCCCAATCAAAGTCCTTTTTACAATAAAGAGGACAAGCCAAGATTGTATGGGGGAGGAAAAGCCTTGGAAACGTTGTACAAGGTCCTCATCGGATTGTGTGTGCTTTTTATCGCTGCAGGTGTTTACTACATGTCCTAAAAAATATGCGCAAGTTGGCCGCATGACTACCAAAGTCATACGGACCTTACTTAGAGAATGTGAAAGAGGAGATACGCAATGACTCAACCTGTAAGCGTAGCTGTTGTGGGATTGGGGTTTGTAGGCTTGCCGTTGGCGCTTACCTATGCCATGAAAGGAGCAAACGTCATCGGTATTGACGTCGTACCGCATGTCGTCGATGAGATCAATGCGGCACATTCCCATCACCTGGAGTCCTATCAGGGAAAAACGTTGCCAGAGATCCTCAAAGAGCAGATTGAAGCAAAACGTTTCCGTGCAACGACCTCCTACGAGGAAGCTGCTGCGGAAGTCCATAACTATATTGTAACAGTCGGATTGCCTGTCCATAACGGCGATCCTGATCTCGGACCGCTGAAAAGCTGTGCGCAATCGCTCGGTCGCGTACTGAAAAAAGGCGATACCATCATGATCCGCAGTACCGTCGTACCAGGAACGACAGAAGATGTGATTCTGCCGATTTTGGAAGAAACAAGCGGTCTTGTGGCTGGTGTCGATTTCTATCTGACATACTGCTCGGAGCGAATTGCAGAGGGGCGTGCTTTTGAAGAGTTCATCCACATGCCGCTCGTTCTGGGGGGCATTAATGAACAAAGTGCTGAAAAAGGAAAAGAGTTGTTGTCCTTCATCAGCGAGACGGACATCACGATCACGGATATCCGCGTAGTCGAGACAGCAAAAGTCATCGAAAACATCCAGCGTGATGTAAACATTGCAATGGTACAGGAATTCGCTCGTTTCTCCGAGGCGTTCGGCATCGATACGTTTGAGCTGATCAAGGTTGCCAATACGCACACGCGTGTAAACCTGTTATCGCCAGGACCGGGTGTAGGCGGCTTCTGTTTGCCGAATGCGCTGTACTACTTGCAGCCTAAGGCACGTGAATTGGAAGTGAACCTGCCGATTTTGCAGTTGGCTCGCAACACGAACGATGCGGTGCCAGAAGTGTTGATCGGCATGCTCGAGCAAGCTTTGAAGAAAAATGGCAAGACATTGGCAGGAAGCCGCGTAGCTGTATTGGGGATGGCGATGAAAGACTTTTCCAATGACGACCGCGTAAGCCCTGTCCACGACCTGATCAAGCTGCTCATGGCAAAAGGAGTAGACGTTCGTTCCTACGATCCGGCTGTTCCGACTATCTATGATCACAAGGTTGACAGTCTGGACAAAGCAGTGAATGGAGCAGATGCGTTGTTCCTGACTGCTGTGCAAAAGGAATTTGCTGAGGCAGATTGGGCGAATGTTGCTGAAAAAATGGCGGAAGCACCGATCCTCTTCGATACGAAGAACCGCATCCCGCGTGACCTTGTCTGCAAGGCGACTGTGGTGCGCATTTAATTCTTGAACAAGTTCCACTGATTTGAATGCCAAAACCTCTCTAAACGCACGTAAAAGCGTTTGGAGAGGTTTTTTTTATAAAGTAGTGAACCATATTGAACGAGAGAGCCAATACAAGGTGTATACAATTTCAGGGGGCCCTCCGATGAATGATCAAATGTTAGAACTGTGGCTGGACCGTTTGCTTGATGGAGATCAAGAAGCTTTTGAGGTGGTCTACAGCATGACGCGGACAAAAATTTACGGTACCGTAGCAGCCATGGTCACGAATAAAGAAGATGTTCATGATATTGTAAGCGAAATCTACTATCAGCTATGGCGATCACTGCCTGCCTATGATCGCAAGCGTCCGTTTCTTTTCTGGGTAAATGGGATTGTCATTAGACAGGTGAAAAACTGGCGTAGACAGATTTGGAGAAGATTCCGTCTGTTAGAACGAAAACAGAGCTTGGAAGAAGAGCAACATGTCGAAACGCCGGATGAGCCAATGCTTGCGATGGAGTCTGCCACAGAGATGCAGCAAGCAATCCAAAAGCTGCCGTTCAAGCTGCGGATCGTCGTGATCTATCGGTATTACTACGATTATACGTACGATCAGATTGCCGAACTGCTGGAAATACCCGTGGGGACAGCAAAATCGAGAAATCATCTGGCATTAAAGCGAATCCGCGAGTGGATTGACGTCGAATGGAATGAGGAGGAACTCCAAACATGTCTATCGAAAAAATCATAAAACAGTCTCTCACCAAACAAATTGACGAAACCACGATCCCTGATGAACTCGACCAGCGCGTCAGGCAGTCCTTTCATCGCTATCACGAAAAAAAGGAGACTGCATCGATGAAGAAAAAATTAGTTATGATGGGATTAATTGCTGCTATTATACTGCCGACTGGAGTATATGCGGCTTTAAATGGAACCTCTTATTTTGCAGACAATCCAAAAGACTTGAACAGTTTGGTGGGTGAAGAGGTTAAGCGAGCAGCGGCAGAAGGGTTGTCCATTCCGATCGATCAAAAAATTACCGATCAGGGGATTACGATTCATTTTACGGAAGTGTATGCGGAAGAAAGCAAAGTTCTGCTACACTATCGCATTGAACAACAAAATGGAGAACTGGTGCCTTTCGAATTCGATACGACAGGTTTAGATGTGGTAGGCGAAGCAAATGGCAATCCTGTGTACCAGGATAAAGGCTCGGAAGGTACAACGAGTGTCCTAAACTTTATCGGGACCAGCAAAGAGGATTATTTGCCTTTCTACTTAACAGACGAGTCCGGTAAGGAAGTAGAGGTGGGAATAGCCGATCATGACAAGCCAGAGGGCGTTCTTGCCTTCACCACGCATGGATTCAAGCTACCACAGCCACTCACTTTGAATGTCGATGTGAACCGGATCGGCAAAACAAAGGGCAGCTGGAAGGGACAATTTATTGTGGACCAGAGCAAAGCCAAAGAAGCAACAGAGGCTGCGAAGTAGGAGAAAAAAGTACGGTCACGTATAATAAGCCTCGTAAATGGCAATAGTAACCGAGGTAAGACAATATTTCAAATGTCATGTAAGGGTTACATGCTAGGAGGCAAAAATGGAACGTGGAAGAGTAAAGTGGTTCAACAGTGAAAAAGGTTTCGGTTTTATCGAGCGTGATGGTGGAGATGACGTATTCGTTCACTTCTCCGCTATTCAGGGCGAAGGGTACAAATCCTTGGACGAAGGGCAAGAGGTTGAGTTTGACGTAGAAAACGGACAACGCGGTCCTCAAGCGACGAACGTTCGGAAACTATAAAAGCTGAAACGACAAGCAGACTCCGGTGATGGGTCTGCTTTTTTTATTTGGTTAAGAGGAGTAGCTGCAGAGGGGGAAAGAAGTGAATTTCCAGTCTACGCTTCGGCCTACGCCCTGCTGAGGGAGGGGACTGTCCGCTCCGAAATGAATGACGGGAGCGCTTCAAAAGTAGAAGGTTTGAAGAGGTATTTGCAGAGGTTGAAGCTGAAAACCCCCGCCATTCATTCCTCCGCTAAGTTGGGCTCCACAGGCGCTAGGACTGGAAACAAACAGAAATAGATAACAGAAGAACGGAAGAACTGTTTTCAGTCTTCCGTTCCCTCATTACCATTTTAGAAAAACTCAGCACCCGACGCCAGGTTCAGCATAGCGCGCATCGTTTTGTACATATCTTGCGGATTTGCTGCATTGTAATAAACCGTGTTTGTTGCTGTTTCATAGCGAGTGCCCGGGACAATTGCAGCCATCTCGGCTTGTCCTGCATGGGAGAATTCCATCGCCAGCTCTACAGGTACAGCTGTACGGAATGGCTGGATGTTGTTCCGGTTGCGCAAAGCGTTGGCCGTCTTGCGCTTTAGTTCAGCGGTCGCTTCTTCACGCGAGAGACAGATAGCAGCCGTGCGGGATACAGCTTCCTTCACGATCGCTGTTTGAATGCCTGGGATCAGTTCCTGTGCTTCGACGGCGATGAGATTATCACCAGACACCATGACAACAGGAACGTTGTGCATGCCCGCAATCGCGGCGTTAAAGCCGAATTCACCCACGACTTGTCCGTTGATATACATATTGTGAACCACACCGGACATCGTATGACTGAGCACGCCAGGAATCCCTTGGCGGGTATGATAGCCGATAAACATCGCTGCATCAAAGCTCTCATCGAGTCCTTCCATCATGGATGAATCGCGTGGAGAACCTGCCAACAGTCTCGCTTTTGGATGGAGCTTTTCCCAGAGAATGTTGTTCATCGTGTTGTGGCTGTCTGCTACCACAATTTCGGTTACGCCAGACTCAAGTGCAGCTTCAATGACTGCATTGGCATCGTCCGTCATAAACTGGCGACCACGCTGATAGTTAACGCCTGAATGCGGGTTAATATAACTCGTATCCACAATGCCTGAAATACCTTCCATGTCTACCGAAAGAAATAGTTTCATCTCAATTTCACCCTTTCTGTCTGGTGCAGCTTGCTATACAAAATAGTTCCAATTCATATGTAACCAGATTGATCATGAGTAGGCAACCATAAAAACAGATTCTTCAAACAAATGATATGAAAAAAGCACGATGCCCGCTGTTCGCGTTTCACCGTGCTTTTCGTCATTTCAGTAACGTACGATAAAGAGCAACAATTTGTTCGGTCATGGTTTGGATGGTAAAAGTGGATTCTACTTTGTTCAGAGCGTTTTGCACCATGGTTTCACGCAACTGTGGTGAAGTCCATAACCGTTCCATTGCTTGCGCCAACAAAGCTGGATTCCCCGGTTCGACGATCAGCCCTGTATCGCCATCGAAAACAAACTCTTTCACACCGCCGACATTGCTTGCTACGACAGGAACCTCCGAAGCCATTGCCTCGATGATTGTATAGCCAAGCCCTTCGTACAGAGAAGAGTGGACAAAACCATCTAAGGCATGCAAGCACGCAGGAATATCTTGCCGAAATCCAGCAAAGCGAACACGCGATTCCAGCCCCAATTCTTTAGCCTTGGCCTCGAGCGCAGCACGTTCAGAGCCATCTCCGATCAACACGAGATAAGGGGACTCTTTCTTGTCCGTCACAAGCGCATGAAAGGCATCGAGCAGAATCGGGAGACCTTTTACGGGAACAAAGCGAGCTGCCGTCCCGAACAAAAAGGCGTCCTCTGGTATGTTCCATTCCGCACGCAGTCGATTGCGGTCATTCTCCCGTAAATGGTTTTGCCGATAAGGCTTCATGTCCATTCCGTTATAAATCACGCTAATGTCAGACGAGCGAACACCCTGCCCCCGCAAAATATCGGCAATCGCACCACTGATCGCGATATAATGACGGTTCCAATGTCTCGTGCTCATTTCCATCATGCTGACAATGGCATAGGCCAAGGAGCTTGTATAATCATAACGGAGTGAGCTGTGAACGGTGGTCAGCAAAGGCACCTTCATACCGCGAGCTGCCAGTCGGGAAAAGAAGTTGGCTTTAATCCCATGCGTATGGATAATCGCTGGTTGGAATGTGGAAAAGGCATTCCGCAGAGCCAGCAGCAATCGTAAGTCAAAACGTCCGAACTGATTCAGCGTAATGACTTGGATGCCTGATTCCCGCAATTTACTCGCGAAGAGAGAATCATAGAAGCATACGACTGCGACTTCTACTTCGTCGGCTGGAAAAGTAGTGACCAAATTGAGAATATGTTGTTCAGCACCGCCAAATTCCCCCCCGCCAATCACGTGGAGGACTCGTAATTTGCTCATCTGAATTCACCCGAATCGTAATTAAAAAACAACCTCTACCGAGGTATGTACATGGAGGCACGACCGAATAGGGGGTGTGCCGAAAAATGAACGATCATTTATAAACAAAGCCATTTTCACTATAGCAGATGCCTGCTAGATTCGCAATAAGACAGCACTTATGGTATCGTTGATGATGGAAAATTGAAATGGAGAAGGACGGTTACGTAAATGAATACGCACAACGTGTTGATCATATGCTACATATTTCCTCCAATTGGTGGAGGCGGCGTGCCAAGACCTTTGAAAATGGCCAAATATTTGGGGGAGTTTGGCTGGAATGTCCATGTGCTGACAGTAGATCCTGCATATCATGCGACGCTCGATCCATCCCTTTTGGCACAGCTGCCGAGTGATGTCACCATTCACCGTGCGAAGGAGTGGCAGCTGCTGCCGAATCGAGGGGGACAAGCCGCATCAGCGAGTGCCAATACAATGTCCACACCATCACAGCCTTCGTTCAAGGCGAAGGTGAAAAAACAGGTCGTGAATGTGCTGAAAAAAGTGAAGCCTTACTTGTTGATTCCAGACGACCAAATCCTGTGGATGCCGAATGCGCTCAAGCTGGGGCGGGAAATTATGTGCCGTGAAAAGATCGACGTGATTTTTTCCACATCGGGACCGGTAACGAACCATTTAATTGCAAAAAAGCTTTCCCGTGAGTTTGGCTGCAAATGGGTAGCGGATTTCCGTGATCCGTGGACGCAAAATATGCACACCTCTGGCATCGAATGGCGGGAGCGCATGGAAGAGCGAATGGAGGAGGCAGTGATGACCCAAGCGGATGCGATCACGACCGTTACCGCAACCTTCGCTTATAATTTTCGCGAGAAGCACCAGGACCGCATCAAGCGGATGGAGCTGATCTACAATGGGTTTGATCAGGCTGATTTTCAAGGGTTGTCCCCTAGCCATGCTGCTCCGGACAAATTTCATGCGGTGTACGCAGGTATTTTGTATCAAAAGCGCAACCCACGCCTACTTCTGCAAGGCATCCGGGAACTTATCGATGAAAAAGCAGTAGACCGAAATGATCTCTTGCTCAGCTTTGCCGGGGTGTTCGATTATCCGGGGTATTCCGAAAATCGCGACTGTGTAGAAGCATTGGGGCTGGGTGACATCGTTCGCGTACTGGGAAACCTGCCGCATAAAGAAGCACTCGGATTGATGAAAGGCGCGAATGCCCTCTTGCTGATCGGGGATGTGTCCGCTGACGCAGGAGCGTATATTCCGGGCAAGCTCTACGAATACATGGGGATCGGCAACCCGATTCTTGCTCTGAACAAAAGAGGTGAAGCGACAGAGATTATTGAAGATTTCCGTCTCGGACAAGTAGCCGATCCAGAGCAAAAAGACGAGATCAAGCAAGCATACCTGAAGCTGTATCAAGAGTGGAAAGCGCAAGGGCAAATGAGTAGCGAGGAACGCGGAGCGGATTTTGCAGAGCGTGTGAAACCGTATGAGCGTCGTGAGCAGGCGAAGCAATTGGCGCGATTGATGGATGAACTGGTAAAAAAATAGGACAGCATAGCCCCGGAGCCAATGAAGGCTGCGGGGTTTTCTTCGTGACAGACATACTTGTTCTGCTTCAAAATAAAAGGACCTGACGATAATCGCCAGGTCCTGATTCGTACCGATCAGTCTGCTGCCAAGCAATGGTAGCAGGCTTTTTTAGTACAGCAAATATTTTTCTACTTCTTCCGGTTCCTTGATGTGAATGCCACCCGTATCACCGTATTTAAATAGGTTGAACATCACTTGCTGGTCCATCGTTCCGGCCTCAGGAAGCGGCAGAATGATCCACGTCTCGTACTGGTGGATCAGACGGTCTTCCTTGCCGAACCAAAACGTTGTCTTGATCGTGGATTCCTTCAAGATGTAATCCAGATCAGGGCGTTCACCCAATTGCTTTTTCAATGGTTCAAACAGTGGGCTTTGGCTATTTTTCAGCCATTCTGCTCCTGTCATTTTCAATTGGAACGGAACGCTGACGACGCCAATTACTTTTTCCTCAGGCAATTGGACGGCCTGGTCCATGAAAGGCAGCCAGTCCTCGAAGCCTTTCAATACGTCGAAGGCAAGCGGCTCATCTGGAGCGGTCACAAACTGCTCGTTAGCCTTGATGTAGCGCTTGTCATGAATACGATAGTACGAATACGGCTGGGCAGCGATGCGGGCATCCACATTGTAGCCTTTTCCGTTGATGACAGCTCCATTGAACATGCTTGTCGTGGAGCGCGAGAGGATCGTATTTTTTACATGGCCCTTGTACCAGTAGGTCTGTGCCTCTTTATCCGTCTTGCCTTTTTCCAGAGCCGTTTTCAGCCACTCCGCACCTGACTCGGTTTGGACGGTGGTCGATTGATCTGGCTTCTGGTCAAAATTGGTGGTGGCAAAAGCCTTCGTCCCTGATTCATAGGTGCAGCCACCAAGCAGGGAGGCTGTGCAGATGGCAGCGAGCAGTGCCCATGCTTTCGTAGCTTTACGCATGGCGGAACCTCCTTACGACTCCGTATCCCAAGAGTCCCACGAATAGTGCGATTGTGAGTCCGAATACAGGAATGTTGTGCTGCTTGAACACGAGAATGCGATGTGTATTGAACATGTTCGCAACGATTTCGTTTTTCTTGTCACCGTCGATATCTCCGATTTGGACATTGATCAGCGGCAAGTAAATGCGCCAGTTTTGTTCCAATCCCTCTGGCGTGTAGTCATAACCAGCCAAATAGCGAGTCTCTGTGGTGCTCACCCAGCTTTTCGCTTTGGCTATGATCTCAGGCTTTTCGTTGTTGCCGATGGTAGCGAAGTTAGAGAAGCGGAAGCTCTTGTCGCGATCTCCGCTAGCCCACAAAATCTCCCACGTGCCGTCTGGTTTTGGCTTCAAGATGTACGAAGGCTTGCCTGCTACGAGCAGCTCATCGACCTTGTCGTTGTCGATATCGGCAGGAATGAACTCGCCTGTTGCCAATTCAGCCTGTTTGCGTGTCAGTGTGTACGATTCTGTCAGTGTGCCATCTGGCTCGACAGACAGTACACTCAGGTGCTCGCCCATGACAACGAGTCCCTCGCGGCCATCTGGCAGCATCATGGTGGTCATCAGCTTGGTTGCTTTTGTCGTGCCGCCAAAAGGCTTGCCATCGTAGTTTCCTGTCAGCATGCCATCCTTGATATGCAGATCCGTGTATTTCGAGCCGAGAGTTTGACGCAGGTCCATACTGCCTTCATTTTCCGCCAGCAGGTTTGCGATGTTTTCCATATCAAGCGTAAACGCACGATATGGTGCCGTACCGATTTGCAGCATACCTTCCGCATATGGTTGGCGTTGTACATTCGGTACCAATTGACCGTCTTTCATCGTGTAATACGGGAAGCCCGGGTAATCGGTCGGCAACTTTTCCTTGATGATCTCCATGGTATCTGCCGGAATTTGATCATTCGGCATCCGCACCATTTCGCCGTTTTTCCAGGTCAGGACGTAGAGAGAAACAGGTTCCGCCTGCAAATGGCGCAGCTTCTCCGCCATTGCTTTTTTCTCTTCCTCTGTCTCTGGCTTTTCAATTTCTTCTGGCAGTGGGAGCTCCTCCGCATTTCCAAGGGTGATGATCTCCATGCTGCCATCGCCATCGACATCATGCAGCGTGATCGGGAAGTAATCCACCCAATCTCCGTTGTATAAACGCTCCGATTCGTATTTCACGGTAAAGTTGCTCAGTGCAGTCAGTGTATCTCTGTTGAACGTCACATTCGCCAAGAGAGCGATCAGAACCAATGAGCCGACTGCACGCCAGTTGAGACGCCCGTACCATTTCACGAGCAGGGCAATCACGATGACGGCGATTGCCCCACCGATCAAGAGAGCAGCAGTCGTTTTTACGTCTACGCGTGTCAATGCCCGATCCAAGAGCAAGAAGCCGATGGTAAACACAAGCACTTGACGACGTTCAGACGGATGCACCACGAAATAGCAAAAGGCTAACAGTGGCAGGAAAATGAGTAAAGCAATCCACGTTAAATCAAGGAACGCAGGTTTTACGAGCAAATGGTAAATGAGAAACAGGGCAATGGCGTACAGCGCCCAGTTTATCGTTTCGAGAATAGGATTCCGGCGCATGCCCTCACCACCTTTTGTTTTGTGTCTGGTCGACGAATAATGCGCAGAGGAAGCCGCCAAACAGCCAGAAATAGAGGGCCATGAACGGCACCTCGAAAATGTTTTCCACGAGGTTATGCGTTGCTACCGCGATTAATCCGCCCAATAGGCCGAGTATCGCAAAAAAGTGCGGCGAGCCTTGGAGGTTGCGGATAAGTCCGGCGCCATACTTGAACATGGTGATTACAGTTCCGATTAACAGGATGATCCCGATCAGACCGTATTCCGCCAAACTTTTAAAGAAGTAGCTGTCTGAATAAATGGTACCGAAATGGCGAGCGGCAACTGCTCCGCCGTGATGACCGAGTCCGACACCGAACAATGGCTCGATACGCATATTGTCGTATGCTTTTCCCCAGCGCCCGATGCGTCCACCTTCACTGCTAGATTCGAAGTATTCAGGTGTAAACAGCGTGAAAATGCGATCTTTAACTTTTCCGACAAGTGGAACAGAATCGGGAACGAAGAACAGGGCTACAATCCCGATAATCCCTGCGATTACCAAGTATCCTGCTACTCGTTTGTTCCATATGTAGAAGCAAACGAACACGGCAAAGGCAAGAGCGAACCAGGCACCGCGGGACCCGGTTAAGAGCAAAGCAAGCACGGTGGTCAGTGCAACAATGGCCCAAATCAATTTTTGCTTTAGAGTAGTAGCTGTCATGAATAGACCAGCGGCAATCGGTGTAACCAACGCCATATAGCTGCCCAATACGTTCGGGCTCGTTACGAAGGAGAATGCACGCGTTGTCACTGCTTCCCCTTCCTGCACCCATGATTCAGGCGTTTTGACTCCAACAACGACCTGATAGACTCCGTATAGTGCTGTTACGAAACCAACTAGTGCAAGTCCCTTCATAAACTTGTCCAAATCATCCATTGACTTCAATAAATAGAAGCCCATGAAAAAGGCGATGACGTACTGGTAAACCGAGCGGAATCCTTCCACAGTTGCCTCCCAGTTCGCCATGTCTGACACCATGATGGCAATACCCAGGATAAAAAATGCTCCAAGCCAATGTTTGATTTCAGGCATCGTCCGGTTCGATTGGAAAAACGAACCAAGGGTGAACAGCATCAGGACGATGAGCAGCCCTTCATCCCATAGTGACGAAATGACTGGAATCGATAGTTTTTGTCGCAAGACGTAATCAATTACTGGATAGGCCAACAGCAAATACAACCACGTAGTTGATTGGCTTCCCCACTTCAACACGGTTTCTCTCATTTTTATTGTAGTCCTCCTACAGGTAGGGATTAACCTATCTATTATAATGAATCTGACAACCCGGTAGCAAGCCGGGGGGAAAGAGGTTGGTAGGAACGATAGAAATAAGATATGATAACTAGGTAGTTTGAGGGTTTAGAACCAAGCCTGGAACGTAGGGTTTCAAATAGGGATAGGAGAAAAGTGGACATGAGTTTGTTAAAAATCGCTTCCATGATTGTCGTACTGACTCTCGTTGGAAGGCTTCTAGGCTTTTTTCGCAGTGTGTATGTATCCAGCTTGTACGGTACTGGCATGGAGGCTGATGCGTTTAATATCGCGGCGACGATTCCGCTGACGCTGTTCTTGGTCATACCGGGAGCGGTCAATGCTGTGCTGATTCCGACGATGCGCGGCATGATGGAAAAAGGAGAGCGGACGACTGATTTGTATCAGAAGATGCTCACGATCATTTTGGGTATATTCGTTGCTCTCTCTGCCTTAGGGGTTGTTTTTTCTTACGAGCTTGCTGCGATGTTTGGCCTGACAGGTGAGAAGCTGGAACTCACGGCAAGCATGCTGCAATGGATGTGGCCATCAGCTGTATTCATCGGGTTAACAGGGCTGTGGTCGAGTATTTGCAATGCTCACCAGCATTTCTTTACACCGACGCTTGGCACGGTAGTCAATGGGGCTTTGGTGATTGTCAGCATGTATGTGCTCGTTCCGATGTATGGTCCCATTGGATTGGCGATTGCTACGACAATCGGTTATTTGGCTGCACTGTTGCCGATTCTTCCGACTTTGCGCGGATTCGGCTATCAGCATCGCTTCTCCTTCGCCTGGCGTGAGGACGCTTCTCTCAAAGGCATGGGCGAGCGTGTCATTCCGATTTTGATTGGTGCAGTCGTTGCCCAGGCGACTACCTTTTTGGAGCGAGGCTTCGCGGAAGGACTCGGAACGGGTGTCGTTTCCGCTCTCGCCAATGCGAACCAGATCATGCAATTGCCTCTGGCGATTTTTGTCGGGGCGTTTACATTGCCGTTATTCCCACTGTTGGCTAGTCACGTCAAGCGGGGGGAAATGACGGAGATGAAGCAAATCTTGCAAAAGGGACTTGCCTATCTCCTCATTTTGCTGTTGCCTGTGACGGTTGGACTCGCGCTATACGCAGAGCCTATCATCCGACTAGCTTTTGAGCGCGGCGCGTTCGATGAGCGTTCTGTGGCTTTGACAGCGTGGGCGCTGCCGTTTTATGGCGTGGGACTTTTCTTTTTAGCTTCGAGAGACTTGCTGACTCGCGCCTTTTATGCACTGGAAAACACAAAGACACCCGTTATTATCGGGGCGATCGGGATCGGTGTGTATGCTCTTGCCAACTGGTTGCTCATTCCCGTGCTTGGTCATGGCGGAATTGCCCTGGCTAATGCAGTTTCGGCTATCAGTCAAGCGCTCCTGCTGTTTGTTCTGCTATGGAGGGCGGTAGGTAGTCCTGTACGAGCGAATTTCCTCATGACTGCCGGGAAAACCATTCTAGGCTGCGGAGTCATGGCCGGTGCTATTTTGCTCGTCGATCCATGGTTATCCGTATTGCCTGTCTGGTTGTACTTGCCGCTAGGAATTATCGGTGCAGCTCTTTTATATCTCGTGGTGCTCATTTTGGTTCGCGAGCCACTTGTGTCAGAGTTGATGCAAAAAGTACGCAAGCGGTCTACTCCAGCGGGAGGGCGCTCGTAAGCGGGAATTCCCGGATTGCATAGCGAGTCTTACCCGAGCTTGCGGGGGGAATGGTCTCCACGTAAGAAACGTGGATGCTCACTTGTCCTAATGCCGCGCGAATTCCTGCCAAAAGCTTGGCTTCATCGGCAGGCAAAAAACGTTCGGGCTCCTTCACCAGTCGAAGGCTCAGTCGCTCCGGCTCATGCTGGACGAGCTGGAATGTCCGGAAGCTGTCCATATTGCGCACGATGTGATTAAAATAATGTCCGTGCACGTACTGTCCGTTTAATGAAAGGAACATGTCGTCTTCTCTGCCGTCGATCGAAGCAAGAAGTGGAAAAGGGAGATTGCATGAGCAGGCTGAATCAGAAAGCGCGACGACATCTCCTAATTGGTAGCGCAGGCGAGGCATGACGGTATTGTGCAGGTCTGTGACAAGCAGTGCTCCTGGGTGCCCTTTGTGGACGGGAATATGCGTGATTGGATCGACTACCTCCAAATAACAGTTCCAGGAAAAGGCATGCATGCTCCCAGCCTTGCATTGATAGGCGATGATTCCGCCGTCACGGGCGCCGTATTCATTCACCACAGGCGCATCAAAAGCCTGGGCAATCATTTGCCGCTGGTGTTCGTGCAGGCTTTCCGCTGTAGATACTACGGCTTTAAGCGGGATTCCGAGTGTCATGCCGCGTCGTCGCATCATCGTGGCAAGCGTATAAAGCGCGGAGGCGTACCCGTATAAATAGGCTGGACGGAATTCCCGAATGAGGCGCACGTTTGCTTCCAAATGTCTTTCGTCCAGTTCATAGGCAGAAATCATCATGCGGTTTTTCAACCAGCGTTCCTTCCAGCGGTAGCGGCGAGCTTGTTGGGCGTCTAATTCGAGGGGAGAGCCCCAGATCATCACACATGGGTCACCTATGCGAATGCCGTACCAGGATAGCCCCAACCAGCGAGCAGCTTCATACCGCTCGACAGTTAGACGATCGAGATAAAAATGGGTAGGTTCACCTGTGGAGCCTCCCGTACGATTTGCAATGAGGCTTTTGGTTTGTAGGCCTTGGCTCATATATTGATCAGCGTTTTGCCGAAAGTGTGTTTTGGTCAGAACAGGAATACGCTGCAAAAAACGTTCAGGCATCTCGCGCATTTTGCTCCAATCTGGGGCGAAGGCAGTATAGGCTGGTACGTTTTGTGTCGCATGATCGAGTAGCTTCACCAGCTTTTCTCGCTGCTGCACGTTAAGCGCCTCAGCAGAGAGATGCTCGGCTGCTTGCAATTCTTTCATGTAAGGACGGATGCGATTTCCTTTCAAAGCCTCCATTAACGGCCACTGTACATGGCGGATCAAAAATCCGGTTGTGGGCATAATATCCCCTCCTACTCACAGATCACACAGGCAGACGATGCAAATGAACGCCCATAACCGTTCATTTGCAGACCGCAAGCGGTCACATTCTGTCTAATGAAAAACGTCGAGACGTTATTCACAAAAATCAATGGAATCTGTTTTTCACCAGTATTCCTGCGAAATTCCATCGATATACCTGTTTGCTGGAAGAAGGAAATGATAGTAGGATAGAGAGTGGGTTCATGTCGATTGGGTGCCCCACGGGTATCCAGTCAAAGAGACCAATAAAGGAGTTACCCATGTTGAAAAAAAGTCATTTTCTCGCGGGAGCGTTGATCTTAGCCATAGCGGGGATTTTGTCAAAAGTTATCGGGATGTTCTATCGGATTCCGCTTCAGGAGATAGTGGGCGACAGAGGTCTCGGACTCTATCAGGAAGTATATCCTCTCTACCTGACCTTTCTCATATTGGCGACAGCAGGTGTGCCAGTAGCGTTGTCGAGGGTGATTGCAGAGGCATTGGCTGAAGGAAAACAAGGCACAATTGGACAAATTTTGGCCCGTAGCATGGTCATGATGGGCGCCATCGGACTTGTCTTGTTTGCGCTCCTGTACGCCAGCTCTCCACTCATCGCAAAGCTCATGGGGAATCCGCATTTGATTGAGCCGATTCGGGCGATTTCCATGTCGCTGCTGTTCGTTCCCTTGATTGCGGTTATTCGCGGCTTTTTCTACGGCCATCAAAAAATGCTGTTTGTCGGGCTCTCGCAAATTGTGGAGCAGACGTTGCGTGTCGTATTTATTTTGGTAGCTTCCCTGTATCTCGTGTCACTTGGCGAAGATACGGATACCGTAATTACCGGAGTCAACTTCGGTACGATGATTAGTACGTTTTTAAGCCTCGGGTTTCTAGCGTTGCTCATGTGGCTCCACAACCGGAAAAATTCCGTATTTACCGGAGCAGAGTGGGGGCGCCTTACTTGGTGGTATGATCGTGCCTTCTTCGTCTCGATGTGGCGAATTGCCTGGCCGATTTGTGTAAGCGCCTTGGTTATTCCGATTTTCAGCCTGACGGATTCCTTCCTGGCGATTAACATCTTCCGCTACATATGGAATGTGGACGGCTTGACGGCGGATACGTGGTTTGGCATTTACAGCAGGGGAGGACCCCTTCTGCAAATGGCGAGCTTGTTCGGATCGTCGATTGCCCTCTCGATCGTTCCTGCCATCGCGGAAGCAATCAGACAAAAGGATCAGGAACGGATTACGACCTTGACCAAGCTCTCATTACGTTTTGCTTGGCTAATCGGTCTACCTGCCGGTCTGGGACTGACAGCTGTAGCTGAAGGGGCGAATCTGGCGTTGTATGGTGATATGGAAGGTACGCGTGCAATGGCGATTTTAGGCATCACAGCGATTCCGCTTTCCTTGTTGCTTGCGACAAACGGTATTTTGCAAGGCATCGGCAAAGAAAAAATCCCTGCGCGTCATCTGCTGTATGGTGTCATTGTAAAAGTGCTGGCGACACTCGTGTTTACCTCGATGTTCGGTATGGACGGCTTGTCCCTGTCATGGCTGGTTGCTACTGCATTTGTCTGCGTGCTGAATATGCGCGTCATCAACCGTTACGTAACGATTCCGATAAATTGGCGCTTTGATACCATTTATCCGTTACTAGTGGCTAACCTCGTGCTGATTCTGGCTTGGGGAGCAACAGAGGCAGTTGATTTCCTGTTCAGGGGAAGAGAACCAGTGCGCATTTTGGGAGCGATAGAGACCGTCGCTGGAGTTGGTGTAGGACTCGTTGTTTACTTGGGACTGCTGATCCTCATTCCACTCATTGAGGATAAGGAGCTGGACTGGCTGCCAGGCGGAAACAAGCTGCGCGCCTTTATCCAATTCATTCGGAAGAAGCAGGCTTCCTCGTTAAAGTCGAAAACGAATAACGATTGATAAAATCGAAAAACCCCTTTCTCCATAAACGGAGGAAGGGGTTTTATGTGATCTATTCTATTTTGCTTTTTGATAAACACATACGACCATTTTGACGAAAAATTCACGGGTAGCAGGCAATTTCGCCAAGGACTGCAACTGATTGCGCAACGGAATCTCTCGCTGGTAAACAGCAGGCTGCACCACACCTTGTTGAATTTTTCGAAACCGTTTGATTGTCATGCGATTGATGTACGAGATCGTATCTCTGCCATCAGGAAGCTTGTCGAAGCGAAAAGCAATTCGGTCAGAACCGTCTGGCAAGTCGCGGACTAGCTTTTTATAGGCATCAATCAAGGCTTGCTCCGAGAAGAGAGCATGCACCCAAGGAATGCCGATCGCATCAGACAAATGGGCACCGTATGGATGATAATACGGCGGAAAATTGATGTAGAGATGCCCGCCAGGCTTCAATACCCGAAAGCATTCCTCCAGCGTCTTTTCCGGTTCCCCAACGTGCTCCATCGCGTCATTCATGATGATCGTATCGAACGTGTTGTCCGGGAAGTCCATTCTCGCGGCATCACCAGTCATGAAGGAGACGAGATGATCCAGTCCTTTTTTCTTCGCGAATTCATTTCCTTCCTCCGCGTAGTGGGGGACGATGTCGATGCCGATCATTTTTTTGGGGCCATAGGTGGCATAATAGCAGGTTTTTCCCCCGCCGCCACAGCCGATGTCCAAAACCGTTTTGTCACGGAACATTTGCTCCTGTGAATGGAAGGGGAGGAAAAACTGAATGGTTTGATCCCCTTTTTGAAATTGCCATTCGGTATAGCTCATTTCCCCGTTGTTTGCCAGGTTGAAAGGGTGGACGGGGAGAGGAAATAATCGATTTAAACCAAGTAACACTTGTGAAGAAAAGGACATGATGTCCTCCTTTCCAGGTCAGCCTTATTTACGCAGCGCCTGCAGAACAAGTTCACTGCTTTTGGAAGCTTCAATCGCTAACAGATGGGAATGTTTCGTCACCACATCAATTTCGTGATCGAGGTTGTCCAGTTTTTCAGCGAGCAAGGTCAAAAGTGTAGTTTCATCGAGTTCAGTAATATGACCAGCATTAGGCATTCCAGCGCGTTCGACGAATCGATCGATTTTCGGATCGTAGGAGATGCCGATAAAAGGGATTCGCAGCATGCACGCAAGAATGAGCGAGTGAAGCCGCATACCAACGACGTAGTTGCATTGCTTCAATACCGACATAATGTCATGAAAAGTCACAGGCGCATCGAGAAGACGTGCTCCTGGTTGGCTCATCTGGTCCATGATTTCCTTGGACGGTGCCAAATCACTAGGGACATGCATCGGCAGGAAGAGAACATTCCATCCGCGCATGATAAACCAATCTGCTGCACGGGCTATCTTCTGTTTGAATTGCTGTTCCTGCTTCCAGTCCCGGACAGAGATGGCGACCAAAGGCTTGGAAGGATCATCAAACATACCGTGTAGCAGCTCTTTTCCCCGTTGATCTGCAATATCGTCTGGGGATATCGTTAGAGCAGGGTCAGCTGTTATATAGACAGGGGCTTTTTTTACGCCGCAGGCTTTGAAGTCCTCCCCAGATTCATAGTCGCGAACCGTGATGATGTTGACGTGATTCACTACGCGTTTAATCATCGTGCGACTGAGCGATTTGAGGATGGGTCCAAACCCTTGTGCGTAAAAGACCACGGGTTTACCTAAAAGCTTGGCAATGGTGACGATGCCCAAATAGTAGAGGACACTGCGCGGACTGGTTACATCCTGCATCAGTGTACCGCCGCCCATCACCAGCATGTCACTTCGCGAAAGCTCGCGGACGATGGTTCCAAAGCTCCAGCGGTTATAGGCTTCAATCCCGAACAATTCCGCAGTCCGATCAGGCTGATTAGACAAGACGGCGAGAGAGATATTTGGTTGTTCCCGCTTAAGAGAGCTGATGATGCCGTACAGGACCACATCGTCTCCGGCATTATTAAAGCCGTAGTACCCGGAGATGAGAATTCGCGACATGGAGTGAACCTTCTTTCTATATCAAACGTACAGGAAAAATACATTCTCAAGTATAATCGAGTAAACAAGGGGAAGTAAAGCAACCACAGTAGAAAACTTCACGCCCCAATTGTTTGGACAGATACAGTGGGTGTAGCGCAGTTCGTAGGGTATAATGATGTTGTTCCGAATTACGAGAACATATAGAGGAAACCCATACCGAACATGCCGATGCCAAGAACGATGAGGGCAATCATGACGATGAAAAGTCCCTTGTTTTTGCGGCGGCGGTAAAAAAATTCGTCAAACATGGTAAGCCTCCCTGCGGTTGTGATAGTCCATTCTACTATCATACCATGTTCTCTATCATCCTTGCCATCCACATATAAGTGAATAGATGTCCGCAAGAATAGGGGCGAATGACAGCAAAAGGGAAGGAGCATTTTCATCATGGAAAGCATGTGGCTCAAATACACATTACTAGTGGAACCAGAGATTGAGGATTTGTTTGTGGCAGAGGTTTTGACCAGCTCCTACACGCTTGGCTGGATTGAACCGCAAATCGAAGTACTGACAACGGAAAACGGATATGATTACGCAGAAAATACGGAAGGTCCGCTTGTTGGCTATTTGTTTGAACCCCAGCACGATCGTGAAGAGGAGCATGTGGACCGCCTGAAGACCTACATTCAACGCTGGAATGAACAAGTCACCATAAAAGAAGTAGAGCTCGTAGCTGAAGAAAATGAATCGTGGAAAGAGGAGTTCCGGGAAGTCAAGATAGGCGACTGGTGGGTGGCACCAACGTGGACGGACCCCGCAGCGCTGGAGTCGGCTCGGCATATCCTATGGATCGATCCAGGGGCAGCCTTCGGAACCGGCTATCATGGAACAACACAGGACATTCTTTTGTTTTTGCAAGAAATGGATCTGGAGGGCAAGCAAGTCATTGATGTAGGAGCTGGCTCAGGAATTCTCTCTTTGTACTGCGCTTTGAATGGAGCCAAGCATCCTGTATGGGCAGTGGATATTAATCCACAAAGCGAGTATCAGGTTCTCGTCAATGCGACCAATAACCACCTTCCTGACCACGCTGTACAAGTTGTGATCGGGGATGCGAGCGAGGACGCAGTTAAGTCCCAATTGCCTGGCCGAGCGGATGTCATTCTGGTCAACATCGGAGGCGATGAAAATGTCGCGATGCTTCCGATGATTACGGAGCGAATGGCACCTGAAGGAATTTTGATTCTCTCGGGTATTGTCGAATGGAATCGGGAAGCTGTCATCGCTACATTTGAACAGGCAGGCTTCCAAGTAGAGAAAGAAAGTCAACAAGACGAATGGATCACCGTTGTATTGAAAAACATCGCTGGGAACCGCCCTGTAACTTCCGTGTGAGACAATAAATAAAATAGGGTACTCAATGGAGGGGAAAATCAATGGAGCAGGTTGTCATTGCTGCTGCTGGACGTACGCCAATCGGTACGTTTGGTGGCGTCCTGAAAGATGTAAGCGCTCGCAAGCTGGCAGAAACCGTCATTCGTGGCGTCATGGCTCGGTCTGGCCTGGAAGCTTCTCAGATCAATGAAGTCATTTTAGGGAATTGCATTCAGCGTACAGACGAGCCAAACATAGCGCGAGTGGCAGCATTGGACGCAGGGTTGGGGAAAGAAGTGACGGGCTTCACGATTCAACGTCAATGTGCTTCCGGCATGCAAGCGATTGTGAGCGGCGCTTCCCAAATCCTTTTAGGCGACAGTGAAATCGTATTGGCAGGCGGCGTTGAGAGCATGAGCAACGCCCCGTATGTCCTGAAAAATGCGCGCTGGGGCAAACGATTGACACATGGGGAAATGACCGATGCGATGTGGGAGTTGTTAACAGACCCTCACCATCAAATCCTGATGGGCGAAACGGCAGAACGTTTGGTCGATATTTATGGGATCACGCGTGAGGAGTCGGATGAGATTGCCTTGCGCAGTCAGCAGAATGCGATCCGAGCAATAGACAGTGGTTTGTTTGCCGAGGAAATCATCGGGGTTCCTATTCAAAAACGCACCGAAGAAATCATCGTAACGGAAGACGAATTCCCTCGCAGGGGAGTGACATTGGAAAGTCTCGCGAAGCTAAGACCCAGTTTCCGAGACAATGGTACAGTGACGCCAGGCAATGCCTCCGGGCTCAACGATGGTGCGTCCGCAGCCGTTTTGATGAAAGAAGGAAAAGCGAGAGAGCTTGGGATCGAACCACTCGGCAGAATTGTCTCGTGGGCGGTAGCGGGGGTAGAACCCGATTTGATGGGATATGGGCCCGTTCCAGCAGTGAAGCGAGCATTGGCAAAAGCCGGTCTGACGCTCGCGGATATCGAACTGATCGAAGTAAACGAAGCCTTTGCCGCGCAATACCTCGCGGTGGAAAAACTGCTGGAGCTGCCTCGGGAAATAACGAATGTGAACGGAAGCGGCATCGCGCTGGGTCACCCTGTTGGTTCTACTGGCTGCCGAATTGTCGTCACCTTGCTGCACGAAATGAAGCGGCGACAGCTGAAACGAGGCTTGGCTGCCCTATGTGTTGGCGGCGGGATGGGTATGGCGATGGTTGTCGAACGCACGTAGGTTTAAACGAAGTCTCCCCTGTTAAAAATGGAAGCAAAGGGGGAGGCTTTGTCATGTTTATATGGTCATTTTTCAAGCGACATGGAAAACAGATTGCGTTTCATACCTTTTCCTGTTTGGCGATCGGGGCGTTGCTGCTGGTTGCCTACAGTGCCTATCACTACAAGCAAATGACAAATCAGTGGTATGCTCCGATTGATGGAGCAAAAGGGAACGCAAAACAGGCAGCTGTTTCCCTTCCTCCACGTAATCTTTTGACAGGAACAGAACCATTGAAGCCTTTCGTTGCTCTGCTTCTTGGGGTGGATAGTCGAGACGGGGAGAGTGCACGTTCAGATACAATGATGCTTGCGGCGATTCATCCTGGGAAGCAATCGGTCTACCTTTTGGCGATTCCACGTGATAGCTACATGGAGCTCCCGGGAAAAGGATACGACAAAGTGAACCATGCGATGGCTTTTGGTGGTCCAAAGATGGTGAAAGAGTCGCTGGAGAAATTTTTACATATAAAAATTGATCGGTATATCTCCGTAGATTTCGATGGCTTTCGTCAAATTGTGGACGAGCTCGGAGGTGTCACTGTCGATGTGAAGAAACGCATGAAATACAGCGATCCGAGCGACGACACGTATATCGACATTCAACCAGGGCTGCAGACTTTATCAGGTGAGCAGGCATTGGATTACGCACGTTATCGCAAAAGTGATCTGGGCAAGGAAGACAGTGATTATATGCGGATTGGCCGACAGCAGGAGATTCTCCAAGCATTGGCTTCAAAAGGCACCTCGCTCCAAGTGTATACCAAGGCATTCTCACTCATGGAAATTCTGGGTCAGCATGTGAAAACGGACCTCACTGAGCAGGAAATCGCCTCTCTGCTATTGTCCTATGGCGATGGCACTCCGAACTCCATTCAAGCTGATACATTGGTCGGGCAGGATGAGCGCATTTGGCATAATGGAATCGTTGGCTGGTATCATCTCGTCCCCACATCTGAACGGGAAAGAGCACGCCAGCAAATTATCAAGGAAGTAACACCGTAATACACAAAGATTATAAGGGCAAAGGACATGGCTTTCATCATGGGCTATGTCCTTTTTCGTCGAATGGCTTGTCCCAGATGGAAAGTACATGATTTTAGTTGGAAAATTGAATATGTTTCGAATACAATAGTCATTAGGAAGAGATTATGAATGTAGATCATAGGGAGAGGCAAGGCCATTTAAGGGATGGAGGGAATGACCATGTCAAATGCCAAGCCTTGGATTGCCAATTACCCGCCCGAAACTCCGCCGTCATTGGATTACCCCCGTGTTCCTTTGACGCATTTTCTGGAGCAGTCTGCAGCTATGTATCCAGACAGTAACGCGATCTATTTCATGGGAAAAAGCATTACGTATCGAGAGCTTTTGCAGTTGTCATACCAATTTGCCAATGCATTGATCAAGCGCGGTGTAAAGAAAGGAGACCGCGTGGCGATTATGCTGCCAAATACTCCACAAGCAGTCATCAGCTACTACGGAGCGCTTTTTGCAGGTGCCATCGTGGTTATGACCAACCCGCTGTATACCGAGCGAGAATTGATTCACCAAATGAACGATTCAGGCGCCGAGACCATCATCACACTGGATTTGTTGTACAAACGTGTTACCCAAGTCCGTGCATCTACCTCACTTCAACGAATCATCATCACAAGCATTGGCGATTTCCTTCCCTTATTGAAAAAATGGCTCTATCCGTTCGTGCAGAAGAAACAAGGACAAAATCCGCAGGTTACATACAGCGCAGATATTGAGCCTTTTCTTTCCGTATTAAAAGAAAGCGCTACCAAGCCTGTGGAAGTACCAGTCGATCCGAGCCAGGATATCGCGCTCCTCCAGTATACAGGGGGGACAACAGGTGTTGCCAAAGGCGTCATGCTGACGCACGCCAATCTCATTGCGAATGCAGTCCAGTGCCAAGCAGTCCTTTACAAGCTGAAAAAGGGACAGGAACGGATTTTGTGTGTGCTCCCGCTATTCCACGTGTACGGGATGACTACCGTGATGAACAAAGGCATTTGTATCGCAGCAGAAATTATTCTCGTTCCCAAATTCGACGTGAAGCAAATATTTGAAATGATTGACAAGCGCAAGCCTACTCTTTTCCCAGGGGCACCAACTATGTATATCGGTCTCATCAACCACCCGGACTTGAAGAAGCATGATCTTTCTTCCATCGACGCATGTGTCAGTGGATCAGCTCCGTTGCCGATCGAAGTCAAGCTCAAATTTGAGGAGTTGACGGGCGGCAAGCTGGTCGAGGGCTATGGGATGACGGAGGCTTCTCCTGTAACACATTCCAATCCCATTTGGGAAAAAGGCATTACAGGAAGCATCGGAATGCCGTGGCCAGATACGGATTGCCGAATTGTGGATACGGCAACAGGAGAAGAGATGCCCCAAGGCGAGGTCGGGGAGTTGGCCGTAAAAGGACCCCAAGTCATGCTCGGCTATTGGAATCGCCCAGAGGATACCGCAGCTGTATTAAAGGATGGCTGGTTTTTGACGGGAGATATGGGCTATATGGACGAGAATGGCTATTTCTATATCGTAGATCGCAAAAAAGACATGATTATTGCCGGTGGCTTCAATATTTATCCGCGCGAAGTAGAAGAAGTGCTGTTTGAGCATCCCGCCATCCAGGAGGCAGCAGTCATCGGTGTCCCTGATCCGTACCGGGGCGAAACAGTCAAAGCATTCGTCGTTTTCAAGGATGGACAGCTCGCGAGCGAAGAGGATCTGGAAGCGCATTGCAGACAGAGACTTGCCGCCTATAAGATTCCGAGACAATACGAGATTCGTACAGATTTGCCCAAAACCATGGTCGGAAAAGTATTGCGTCGCCAATTACAAGATGAAGACAAGAAGAAAAGGGAAGCCCAGGAGGAAATCAAAACGAGCTAGTAGCTGGTGTTTTGAGGCTTGCGATCCCAGGCGGAAAGCGGCCTTTTTTGCTGATCCCTTGCGATTGACAGAGGAGTGGCCCTGTATTACACTAATTATGAATGAGTGATCATTCATTTCGTCATCAATGTTAGTAAACGTGGAGGTAGTTATGGCAAAGAAAACGGGGGAAAAGTATCAAGCCATTATTGATGCTGCTGTTCGAGTAATCGCCAGACAGGGCTATTACAGTGCCCAGGTATCGAAAATTGCGAAAGAGGCGAAGGTAGCAGACGGCACCATATACCTCTATTTTGAAAACAAGGATGATATTTTGATTTCACTGTTTAACGAAAAGATGGGCCAGTTTGTGGAGACAAACCGCAAACGCATTTCGGAAGCGACGACCATTGAGCAAAAGCTGTATGTACTCATTCATGCACACTTGAGCCAGCTATCCAAGGATCATGATCTGGCAAAAGTGACGCAAATCGAGCTACGCCAATCCAGTCCGATCATTAGTGAAGGAATCGGCAACGTGATGAAGCAGTATTTCAACCTCATTGACGAAGTGATCGTAGAGGGTATGGAACAGGGCGTATTCCGATCCGATCTGGAGGTGCGGATTACGCGCAAAATGATTTTTGGAACGCTGGACGAAGTGACGACATCTTGGGTGATGAAACAGTGCAAGTACGACCTTGTCTCTTATGTTGATTCCATTCATAACCTCTTCCTGCTTGGTATGAAGGGAAAAGAATGAAAAGAAAAGCTTTTTTTGCATGAAAACGTTTGTTACAATGGAAACAGTAAGACTGAGCGATCGCTCGGAATGAAAAAGTAACTGTTTTTATATATGGGGAGAGTTTGGGGGGAGAGGAATGGCGTCGCATTGGAATGTAGAAATCGTTGATCGCGTTGCTACGGTTACGATTAGCAACCCGCCTGCTAACGCACTCAGTCAAGCAGTGCTCGGTCAATTGAGTGAACTTTTGGACCAGTGGGAAAATAACGATGAGATCAAAGCAATCGTTTTGACTGGCGAAGGTCGGTTTTTCATTGCAGGAGCAGACATCAAAGAATTTACCCAACTGAATCGGGATAATGCGGAAGAACTGGCGAAGAAGGGTCAAGCATTGTTTAATCGCTTGGAAACGTTCCCGAAGCCAATCATTGCAGCAATTAACGGCGCTTGCCTTGGCGGAGGATTGGAGCTTGCGTTGGCATGCCATATCCGCTTGGCAGCACCTGAAGCCAAGCTCGGGTTGCCTGAGTTGAATCTCGGACTCATTCCTGGCTACGGTGGTACGCAACGTCTACCACGTGTGGTTGGCCGTGGCAAAGCGACACAAATGATTCTCACATCTGAGATGATCGGTGGCGAGGAAGCTTTGCGCATCGGTCTTGTGGAAGCGGTTTATCCCGTAGAGCAGTTGCTTGGAGAAGCGCAAAAGATGGCAGCTGTTTTCGCAAGTAAGAGCGCGATTACCCTGAAGTTTGCCCTAGCGTCCATCCACAACACAACGGAGATTTCGTTGTCACAGGGCTTGGAGCAAGAAGCAAAGCTCTTTGGCGATGCATTCGCGACAGAGGACGTAAAAGAAGGCGTGACTGCTTTTCTCGAAAAGCGCAAGCCGCAATTCGCAGATCGGTAGTTGAGCATATAGCTTCACAAGTATGAGGTACCACTAAGGAGGAGGCATCCTGATGAATATCGTGGTTGTGTTGAAACAGACGTTTGACACAGAAGAAAAAATCGTCATCCAAAACGGACAAATTTCCGAAGATGGCGTTGAATTCATCATTAATCCCTACGATGAGTACGCTGTAGAAGAGGCAATCAAGCTCAAGGAAGATCACGGCGGCGAAGTAACCGTGATCAGCGTCGGCCCGGACCGTGCTGAAAGTGCACTGCGCACTGCTTTGGCAATGGGCGCAGACAAGGCTGTTCTGGTGGATGACGAGTCTCTGTTCGGAGACGAATTCACGATCGCCAAAGTATTGGCTGCAGTAGCGAAAAAGGTTGGCTTCGATATCATCATTGGTGGACAAATGGCTGTAGACTCCGGGGCTGGCCAAGGCGGTCCTCGTCTCGCAGAAGAACTGGGAATTAACCATGTTTCGACTGCTGTGAAGCTAGAGGTGGACGGGACAAATGTACGCGTAGAGCGCGATGTAGAAGGTGACCTGGAAGTCGTGGAGACGAGCCTTCCTGTTTTGATTACGGCTCAGCAAGGACTAAACGAGCCGCGCTATCCTTCTCTCCCAGGTATCATGAAAGCGAAGAAAAAACCATTGGATAGACTCGGCGCAGAGGATTTGGGAATTACTGCGGATGAGGTAAAAGCAAAGACAGAAATCGTTGATCAGACATTGCCTCCGAAAAAGCAGGCGGGTCGCATTCTCTCTGGCGAATTGGCAGCTCAAACGTCGGAATTGGTGCAACTGTTGCGCAATGAAGCGAAAGTGATCTAAGCGAGAGGGAGAGGATATCCATGAAAAAAGTACTTGTATTGGCAGAAGTACGTGACGGACAACTTCGCAACGTGTCGCTAGAAGCATTGACTGCAGCACAAGCATTGGCTGAGGGCGGCGAAATTGTAGCAGGTGTATTCGGAGCAGACGCAGCAACGCATGCAGTGACATTGGGTCAGCATGGTGCGAGCACGGTGTATACGGCTGATCATACAGCTTTGGCACAGTACACGCCAGATGCATATGTGCAGGCACTCACGCAATTGATTGAGCTGGCTTCTCCAGATGCAGTTGTTTTGGGTCACACCGCGATCGGTCGTGACATCGCACCTCGCGTAGCAGCGAGACTAGGTTACGGTCTGGTTTCGGACGTAACAAGTGTAGAAGCGGGCCCAGTATTTGTTCGCCCGATCTATGCAGGAAAAGCGACGCAAACACGCAAATTTGTTGATGGAACAACCTTTATTACGATTCGTCCAAACAACATTGCCATCGGTGCTGCTGACCCTTCGAAAACGGCAGTGGTGGTACCAGTTGAATTGGATATCAAGGATTTGCGCACGATCGTAAAAGATGTTGTAAGAAAAACAAGCGGCAAAGTAGACCTTTCCGAAGCAAAAGTCGTGATATCCGGTGGACGTGGCGTGAAGAGTGCAGAAGGCTTCCAGCCGTTGTACGATCTGGCGGAAGTACTCGGTGCAGCTGTTGGTGCATCTCGTGGCGCTTGCGACGCAGACTATTGCGATTACTCCATGCAGATCGGACAGACAGGTAAGGTTGTTACACCTGATCTGTATATCGCATGCGGAATTTCGGGAGCGATTCAGCACTTGGCTGGTATGTCCAGCTCGAAAGTCATTGTTGCCATCAATAAAGATCCGGAAGCGCCAATCTTCCAAGTGGCTGATTACGGTATTGTAGGTGACCTGTTCGAAGTGCTGCCATTGCTGACGGCTGAGTTTAAAAAAGTGTTGGTATAACAGATAAACGGTAACAAGGCGCTCCTTTTGGGGCGCTTTTTTTGTCCGCAAGGCTTACTTTATGCTTTCCTTGCTTGGTATAATAGGCAGTAAGGAGAGGTGATCGGGATGAGCGAGGAGCTTTTGCAACAACTGATACACATGGTGGCGGAGAATAATCGGCTTGTAAAAGAGACACAGCAGGAGCTGCGTGAGTTTAAGAAAGAGATGTACGCGTTTCGTGATGAGATGTACACGTTTCGTGATGAGATGCATGCGTTTCGTGATGAAATGTACGAATTCCGCGATGACGCTACCCGCCGATTAGACAGATTGGAACGCCAAAATAAACATATTGATGCAGACCTTGATCTGCTGCATCGGAAAGTTAGTGACCACGAACGGGAGATCAACCGGCTAAAACAAGTGGGGCAATAAGGTACGGCCAGACTGGACAGACTAAAGCGAGAAGTGCAGGGCAAAGTGTGGAGCGGCGTAGTCAATTTGGTGTTTGAATGATATACTGATAACCGTTAGGAACCTTTATTTAGCAATTGAAATTCAAGGAGGTAACTTCTCATGGCAATTGTAAATGCTACCGATCAAAACTTTTCCCAGGAAGTAGAGCAAGGCGGTACAGTCCTGGTTGACTTCTGGGCTCCATGGTGCGGCCCTTGCAAAATGATCGCTCCTGTACTGGAGCAAATCGACGGTGAAGTGGGCTCCCAGCTCAAAATCGTCAAAGTAAACGTGGATGACAACCCAGATTCTGCTGGTCGTTTTGGTGTAATGTCCATCCCAACGCTGATCGTATTCAAAGACGGTCAACCAGTTGACAAAGTAATTGGCTTCCAACCAAAAGAAGCACTCATGGCAACTGTAGGCAAACATCTGTAATCATATAGCAACGAGTGAAGCGGCATAGCAATATGCCGCTTTTTTCTATGTTTAATACAGAATTCTGAGCGATCGTTTGTCAAAAAATTAAGTTTACTTGAGCGAAAATAATTGCGTTTTTAGAATACTTTGATTAAACTTCATATATTCAATTTATTTCGAAAATAGAGGGGGCTTTTTTAATGAAGGGATTTCATTTGATGCGCTCGCTGGCGGCCATCTCGCTAGGGGCGGTATTGATGGTCGGATGTTCGAGCGGAAATACAAGTGCTCCTGCCGCAGGCGAGGGTGGCTCTGGGCCAGCAGCTAGCACCGACGGCCAAGAGATTCAAGCGAAAATCGGTGTGGTTGGTTTCCTCTCAGGATCTGGCGCAGCCTATGGAGAAGCACAAAAAGCAGGATTGGAGTTGGCGTTGGGCGAGCTGAATGAAGCAAACAAAGGCAAGCTCAAGATCGAACTGAAGTTTGAAGACTCCGCCGGAGAAAAAGAAGGCGCGATTAATGCGGTAAATAAACTGATTAATCAGGATAATGTCGTGGCGATCATCGGACCGACACTTTCCGGAGAAATGTTTGCTGCAGGACCAGTTGCAAACGAGGCGGAAACTCCGATTTTTGGTATCTCCAACACGTCAGAAGGGATCAATGATATCGGGGAGTACGTGTTCCGCAATTCTTTGCCTGAATCCATTGCGATTCCGACAGCTATGAAAGCAGCCGTGGAGAAAAATGGCTTGAAAAAAGTAGCACTTATCCATGCTTCTAACGATGACTTCTCCGTAAATGGTTACAAGGTCATGAAAGCAACCGCTGAAAAGCTGGGCTTGGAGATTACCGGTGAAGCGACTTTCGCAAATGGCGATGTGGATTTCTCGGCACAATTGACCAAGCTGAAGCAAACAAACCCAGACGCTTTGCTAGTGTCCGCCTTGTACAAAGAAGGCTCCATGGTTGTGAAAAAAGCACGTGAGTTGGGCTTTACAGGGACCATTCTTGGTGGCAATGGTTTCAATAATCCGAAAGTTTTTGAAATTGCTGGTCCAGCTGCTGAGGGCTTGATCGTTGCAACTCCATTCAGCCCTGAAAAGAAAGATGAAAAAGTACAAGCCTTCGTAAAAGCATTCGAAGCCAAATACAACAAAAAGCCTGACCAGTTTGCTGCCCAAGCATACGACTCGCTGTATATCATGTCGCAGTCACTGCTTGCCGCAGGAAAAGCAGAACGCGAAGAGTTGCGCGGACAATTGGCTCAGCTGAAAGACTTCACAGGTGTATCCGGCAAACTGTCTTTTGACGAGAAACGCAATCCGATTGGTGATGCGGTTGTCGTAGTCGCAAAAGAAGGCAAATTCGTCCCGTTTGAATAGGATTGTGCCCGGGGTCGCTCCGGGCTTCTTTTTCTATCGTTATCTCGCTGGATCAGAAAGTACCCGATCATGTTCTTCGCTTGCTGATCCAGCGAGAATAACGCAATCATCGTTGGATGTTAACCACTTAACAGTGAGGTGAGGCATTTGTTTTGGCAGCAATTAGTCAACGGTTTGACAGTTGGTAGCACTTATTCATTGATTGCATTGGGCTATACGCTCATTTTTGGTGTCTTGGGAATCATTAATATGGCACACGGCCAAATTTTTATTTTTGGATCACTGGTTGGCTTGGTATTGATGACCAGCCTGAATATGCCTTTAGGGGTAGCGCTGATCGTAGCGGTCGTGATATCGGCCATTTTGGGTCTTGTGTTGGAGTACACAGCGCTTCGTCCACTTCGCAAAAAAAATGTACCCCATCTGGCATCTTTGATTAGTACGATCGGATTTGCCATTTTGATGGAGGAAGCCATGCACAAGTTTTTCGGTGCTGACTCCCGTGCGTTCCCGCAATCCTTTGGGGATACCACTTTTGACTTGGGGCTCATTCAAATTCGCAGCGTCGATCTCGTTATTTTGGGGATTTCTGTGTTGCTGATGTTCGTCCTGCATTTTTGGATTCAAAAAACGAAAATGGGAAAAGCCATTCGCGCGACGGCTGAAAATACGGATACGGCAAATATTTTGGGGATTAACACGAATATGGTCATTGTTGTTACTGTCATGCTTGCTTCGGCACTGGGAGGCGTCGCCGGCATATTGATCGGGATGGCATACTCCGCTCTCATTCCGACGATGGGAATGACGCTTGGCTTCAAAGGTTTGGCCGTTTTGATTTTAGGCGGAGTAGGCAGCATTCCGGGAGCCATGGTGTGTGGCGTATTGCTCGGGATTATCGAGGTGTTTACCGTCGCGTACGGAGACTCGTCGTATCGGGATGCGGTTGCTTTTGGCTTGATCATTCTCATTTTGCTCTTGAAGCCGGAAGGACTATTTGGACGCAAAGCGTAAGGGAGGTGCAGATATTGGACATTCTCAATCCATATAACTTACAGGTACTTACTTTTATTTTGTTAAACAGTATTTTGGCGATCAGTATTTACATTACGCTCTCGACGGGTCAGCTTTCTTTGGGACATGCGGGCTTTATGAGCATTGGTGCTTTTACAGCGAGTATTTTGACGAAGCAAGCGGACATGCCGCTATTTATCGCCATCATAATCGGAGGACTGGCGGCAGGGCTGATTGCACTCTTGATCGGTGCTCCGACATTGAAGCTTCACGGCTTGTACCTGGCAATTGCTACGCTTGGCTTTGGAGAAGTGATTCGCGTTATTTTTCTCAATATGGAGATTACGAACGGTGCACTGGGGCTGACCGGACTTCAATCGATTGGCAATTACTTGTACGATTTTGAAAAAGCTATGGGGTTAAAAGCACAAACCTTTGGCATTTCGGTCATGCAAATGAAGTCATTATCGACCTTTGTGTTCATGCTGCTCCTGTTTGCCTTTGTTCTTTTCCTGACGCTGCGTCTGAACCGTTCGCGTCTGGGACGTGCTTTTGAAGCGATCAAAGCAGATGAAACGGCAGCGCGGGCAATGGGACTGCAAGTCAACTATTATAAGATGCTTGCTTTTGTCATCGGTTCGATTTTGGCAGGGGTGTGCGGAGGATTGTTCGCCCACATTACGACGACTATTACGCCAGATGATTTTAACTATCATAAAGTCGTAGAGATTCTGTCTTATGCCGTGATCGGCGGCAGTGAAGTGGTTTGGGGTCCGCTGTTCGGGGCCTTGGTTTTGACAGCACTGCCGGAGGTGCTGCGTGGTTTAGCCGAGTACAAAATGCTCATGTACGGTTTGATCATGGTCGGTGTAATGGCGTTCCGCCCGCATGGCTTGATCGGTGCCGATACGTTCCAAAAGCTGTTCAAGCGTCGTCGGGGCAAGTCATCGGACAAGGAAGCGAAGGAGGGAGTGTAGGATGTTGCTGGAACTTGCGAACGTAGGAAAAAGCTTTGGCGGCATCACCGCTCTTCGTGACGTTTCTTTTACTGTCGGCGAGGGCGAAATTGTCGGCTTGATTGGTCCGAATGGTGCGGGAAAAACGACCATTTTTAACATGGCAACGGGCATATTCGAACCAACGACGGGTACCTTTTCTTTTGCCGGACAAAAGCTAAATGGAATGGCGCCTAACAAGATTACCGAAATGGGGATTGCGAGGACGTTCCAAAATATTCGCCTCTTCGGTCACATGAGTGCATTGGACAACGTGAAGGTCGGATGTCATTCGCGCATGAAGGCAGGCTTCTGGGCTTCCCTTTTGAAAACGCCGGGACAACGTGCGGAAGAAAAGGCTGTTACCAAAAAAGCGGAGGAGCTCCTCGAATTCGTAGGCTTGTCTGACATTGCTGACGTCCGCTCGGATACACTGGCCTACGGTCAACAACGGCGTCTGGAGATTGCACGGGCACTGGCTACTGAGCCAAAACTCTTGCTTTTGGACGAGCCTGCTGCCGGAATGATCGAGACTGAGACGAAAGCGCTCATGGAGCTGGTCAAAAAAATTCGCGATGACGGGACGACTGTCCTGTTGGTCGAACATGATATGGGATTGGTCATGAACCTGTGTGAAAAGGTCGTATGTATCAACTTTGGAGTCAAAATTGCTGACGGCACCCCGGCAGAAGTACAAAACAATCCAGATGTGATTGAAGCCTACCTCGGCAAGGAGGACGAATAAGATGCTGAATATACAAAATTTGACGACCTCCTACGGTCAAATCAAGGCAATTCGTGGCATAACGCTGGAAGTGCCTGAGGGCAAAATCGTCTCGCTGATCGGGGCGAACGGAGCGGGCAAAACCACAACCATGCGCACGATCGCAGGTCAACTGAAGCCGGAAGCAGGGACGATTACGTTTTGTGGTCAACGCATAGAGGGTTCGAGACCGCATCAGATTGTAAAAGCCGGACTGGCTTTGGTACCAGAAGGGCGTGCGATCCTCGGGAAGATGACCGTGCTGGAAAACCTGGAGATGGGCGCATTCCAGCGCAACGATGCACAAGGCATCAAGGAAGACATGGAGAAGATGATGACCTGGTTCCCCATCCTCAAGGAACGGCTTTCTCAATTGGGAGGGACGATGTCTGGCGGTCAGCAGCAAATGCTAGCCATTGCTCGCGCATTGATGTCTCGACCGAAGCTGTTGCTATTGGACGAGCCTTCGATGGGCTTGGCTCCCATCGTGGTGGCGGACATTTTCAAGGTGATCAAAGAAATCAATGCGGAAGGTACAACCGTCCTCATCGTGGAGCAAAATGTCAAACAGGCCCTCAAAATCGCTGATTACGGGTATGTACTGGAGGCAGGGCAAATCGTATTGGACGGCACAGGAGAATCATTGTTAAACGACGAGCGTGTAAAAGAAGCGTATTTGGGCGGTCGCAAGCACTAGGTTTGCCTATAAAAAACTGTCGCTATGGAATGAGGCGGCAGTTTTTTTCGTATTCATTCCATGGTACTATGAAGGATAGAACGTATATTCTCTTCTGAGTTGAAAAAGGGAAGGAAGCCGGATACGATGCCAGCCAAATTGACGAGAGAGCAAATGGAATATCTAGTTCATCAAGTACAACGCTATTTTAAAGAAGAACGGTCGGAGACACTTGGCAATTTGGAAACGGAAGAGTTGATTGCCTTTTTTTCAAAAGAGCTTGGTCCCTTCTATTACAATCAAGGGGTGCAAGACAGCCGGAAGCTGCTGGTGGAACGGATGAGTTCCTTGGAAGATGAACTATATGTATTGGAAAAGCCATTCCACAAGAACAAATAGATGCAAGACAGATATAGAAAGGGGAGGGAGCAGCCATGAACAGCTCCTTAAAAGATAAACTGGCCGTCCTGCCAGATAAGCCAGGCTGCTACCTGATGAAAAATGCGAGCGGGGAAATCATTTACGTAGGCAAAGCCAAGGTGCTGAAAAACCGCGTCCGCTCTTATTTTACAGGCAGTCATAACGGGAAGACGCAGCTGTTGGTCAGCGAGATCGTGGACTTTGAGTACATTGTGGTATCCTCAGCGATTGAGGCGCTCATCCTCGAGTGCAACCTGATCAAAGAGCACGACCCGCGTTACAATGTCATGCTCCGCGACGACAAGACGTATCCGTACATCAAAATTACGAATGAGGCGCAGCCACGCCTGGAGATTACCCGTAAGGTATTGAAAGATAAAGCCAAGTATTTCGGTCCGTATCCAAATGCCGGAGATGCCTCCGAGGTGAAGAAGCTGCTGGATCGCCTCTATCCGTTGCGCAAATGCCGCAATATGCCCAAGCAGGTTTGTCTTTACTACCATTTGGGACAATGTCTTGCGCCCTGTGTGTACGAGGTATCGGCAGAGGAAAATCAGCGTTTGGTGGACGAAATCAGCCGGTTCCTCGATGGTGGTCATGAGGAAATGAAGCAAACCCTTACGGAAAAAATGCTGCAAGCCGCAGAAAACATGGAGTTCGAGCGTGCAAAGGAATATCGCGATCAGATCAAGAGCATCGAAGCGGTGATGGAGAAGCAGAAGATCACGTTCACCGATACGGTAGACCGCGACATTATCGGGTTCGCTGTGGAAAAAGGCTGGATGTGCATTCAGGTGTTCTATATGCGAAAAGGGAAGATGATCGAGCGTCAGACGACTTCCTTTCCATACTATGGCAGCGAAACCGAAGACTTTATGTCATATGTGAGCCAGTTCTACTACGACAAGCAAAATGCGCTGCCAAAAGAAGTTTTGCTCCCGCAAGAAAGTGAACCGGAATTGTTGAGTGAATGGCTGGGCATCAAAGTCCATGCTCCGAAAAGAGGCAAAAAGCATGAGCTCGTGAAGATGGCTTCCGAGAACGCCCGTATTGCTTTGCAGGAGAAGTTCGCGCTGATGTCCAAGGACGATGCTCGTACAGTCCAAGCGGTACACAATCTTGGTCACATTTTAGGGATTCCGGTTCCTCATCGAATTGAAGCGTTTGACAACTCCAACATTCAGGGAACCGAGCCTGTGTCTGCGATGATTGTGTTTACAGACGGGCGCCCTGACAAAAAGGAATACCGCAAATTCAAGATCAAAACCGTCGAGGGGCCAGATGATTACGGCTCCATGCGCGAAGTGGTTCGTCGTCGTTACTCTCGCCTGCTGAAAGAAAACCAGCCGATGCCTGACCTGATTGTGATCGATGGTGGGAAGGGCCAAATCAGTGCGGCTATGGACGTGCTGGAAAACGAGCTGGGCCTCTATATTCCCGTCTGTGGACTCGCGAAGGACGAGAAGCACCGCACCGCTCAGCTCATGTACGGAGATCCGCCAGAGCCTGTGAATCTTAGACGGGATAGCTATGAGTTTTATTTGTTGCAGCGCATCCAAGATGAAGTCCACCGTTTTGTTATTACATTCCACAGACAATCCCGGACGAAAACGATGCTCTCCTCGCAGTTGGATGAGATCCCGGGTATCGGTGAGAAGCGACGCAAGCTGTTGTTCTCTCATTTTGGCTCGTTGAAAAAAATGCGGGAGGCGACCGTCGAAGACTTCCGCCAATTAGGGATCGGCGACAAGCTGGCGAAAGAAATCATCGCTCATTTGCGCAAGCTTGACACATAGCAAATGCAACTTTTTGAACGACCTCTAAAAAGGAATTGATCCATTTTTAGACTCATGTTATAATCCGATTCAAACAGAATAGTTAGCCTCACTTCCATTATGGAGTGAGGTAGAGGCGCGAAAACCAAGAGTACCACCCTGAGATCGGGTATCTGTGAAGGGAACGGGAAAGGGGAATTCGCCGAAGTGTGGAGGGAAACCCGCTTTTCTCCATGCTGGGTCTGCGTTGAACAAATGCAGGACTGTCATCTGCACAATGACCAATTGTCAGATGGAGAGCTATCTCACGGTGTGTCAATGTGAGTTTTGATGGTGATGACTGTCAATCTTCGTTGTCCGCGTGTATTGGGAGGGAGGAACCGGTATGTCGAAACAGTAGGCAGCGGCAGGTCTTATTCCTTGTCGGTGCCTTTTTTGTAAAATAAAAATGCAAGACTTTTCCTTATAGAGAGAATAGTGAAAAACCATACGATACGAGATAAATACCAACATTGGATATGAGAAAAAGGGAGAGAAGCCGCATGGGGTTGATCGTGCAGAAATATGGAGGCACCTCTGTAGGTACCATTGAGCGAATTTTACGAGTTGCGGATCGAATAATCAGCTACAAAGAGGAAGGGCATGATGTGGTAGTCGTTGTTTCTGCAATGGGGAAATCTACTGACGTGTTGGTAGACATGGCCAAGCAGATTAGCGCATACCCATCCGAGCGTGAAATGGATATGCTGCTGACCACGGGGGAGCAGGTATCGATCGCGCTTTTGTCGATGGCCTTGCATAGCAAAGGCTACGACGCTATTTCTCTAACGGGCTGGCAAGCTGGGATTACCACGGAGGCGATTCACGGAAGAGCACGGATCAAGCAAATTGATCCAGAGCGGATTCAATCGGAGCTCGGCCGTGGTCGTGTGGTGATCGTGGCAGGATTCCAAGGGATCAGTGACGAAGGTGAAATAACGACGCTCGGCCGCGGTGGATCGGATACATCTGCGGTTACACTCGCAGCGAGCTTGAACGCTGAGAAATGCGAAATCTTTACGGACGTGTCCGGGGTGTATACAGCTGATCCGCGAGTCGTTCCAGCTGCGAGCAAGCTGGATACGATCTCGTACGATGAGATGCTGGAGCTGGCGAACCTCGGTGCAGGGGTTCTTCATCCAAGGTCAGTAGAGGCTGCGAAAAAATACAAGGTAAGGCTGGTCGTCCGCTCGAGCTTTACTGCCGAAGATGGTACGTACGTTGAGGAGGTTGCCAACATGGAAACAGGAAGAGTAGTAAGTGGAGTTGCACACGATGAAGATGTTGCCAAAATCACGGTTGTCGGCATGCCTGCAAAGGTCGGGACGCTCTCCCGTCTGTTCAATACGCTGGCGGACAATCAGGTGAACGTGGATATCATTATCCAAAGCTCCTATGATGCGTCTGTTACGAACATTTCTTTTACCGTTGCAGCGGATGACCTGAAAAAAGCACTGGATACGTTGGACAGAAACAAAAACGAGCTCGGCTTTGAAAAAATCGATTTCGAGGAAGGCTTGACCAAGGTATCAATTGTTGGCTCAGGCATGATCAACAATCCAGGGGTAGCTGCCGAAATGTTCCGCGTCCTGGCAGAAAAAGAAATTTCTATTAAAATGGTATCTACGTCTGATATCAAGGTTTCTTGCGTCATTCCAGCAGCCTTGACAGAGCTGGCTGTTCGCAGCCTTCATTCGGCATATGGTCTGGATGTCAAGGAAACCGCGATCGTGCACGGAGTATAAAATATGGATGCTCCCTCTCCCTTTGTTATAGGTAGAGGGGGCATTTTCTTCATGACGCCACTTGTACAGTTATACGTATGTTTGAGGGGCTTTCCATTTCGATTTTGCTGAACGCTTCTCTTTCTTTCCACTGCTCAATCATACCTGCGATGATCCCGGCCTCAAAAGAAAGACTGCATCCTAGTCTTTCTATAGACTGATAGCTAAAAATAGAATGGATGAGTGAATAAACGATAGTTTGCCCGGTTTCCTCCACGACGTCTAGCTGGCCTAATCCAAGCCGAATAAAAGGCATAATCGGGCCTGTTGCAGATTGAATGGGGATTTGGCGGCCCATATTTTTTCCTATCCAATAGAGAATATGGTTTTCACTATCGCCTAGCAGGGTACTGGTCAGCGTTTCGCGTAGAAGATGATAGCCAAGATAGGGCATATTCATTCTTTCCGCATAGGGAATGATTTCCGGCGGCAACAGTGCTGCAAGCTGATCCTTCTCTTTCATATGTGCTTCCCTCCTGTCTGTACTAGATTATGAGGAGGGGCCCGCATTCATGACATCGTAATAGAAAAAATAGCTGGACTAAACAAAGTTATTCTATCAATGTATTTAGTACATTGATTGTCTTGACGCTCTGTGTCGACAAGAGTACAATTGGATTTGGTCAAAGTTTTGCCCAACTTTTTCTCGTATTTTGACACATTCCGACAAATTCAGTTGATCTAGTGAACGCAGTCTTTTTGTGAACAGCGTCAAGATGCTTTTCATAAAATGATCGTGGCGGTTTTGCTATGTCTAATGGGTAAGGCAATGGGTTAGGATATTGGGGAAAGGTCTATCAAAACGGCCGAAAACCGTTTTGGACCGCTTGCGGTGATGCTTGACGTTTTTCACAGAATTGAGAGTTACATACATTGAAAGGGGGACCATTGTATGGCGAAAGGCCATAGCTTTCTCAGTCACAAGCTACACTCACTTCTTGGTTTGTTTCCGATCGGGCTCTTCCTCGTGTTCCACTTGACCGCCAACTATCAAGCGACTCGTGGGCCTGAAGCTTTCAACCAGGCAGTAGGCTTCATTGAAAGCCTTCCATTTCTGTTAGTACTTGAATTTGCCTTGATCTACCTCCCGATCCTGTTTCACGCTGTTTACGGTCTCTACATTGCGTTCCAAGCGAAGCATAACGTAGGGAACTTCGGTTACTTCCGAAACCAAATGTTCTTGTGGCAACGCGTTACAGGAGTCATTACCCTCATTTTTATTGTTTGGCACGTTTGGGAAACTCGTATCCAAAAAGCACTGGGTGCACACGTGGATTATGACATGATGGCAAACATTTTGAGCAGTCCTGCAATGATCGTATTCTACACAATCGGGATTATTAGCACGACTTTCCACTTCTCCAACGGACTGTGGTCGTTCCTGGTTCACTGGGGAATTACAGTTGGGCCGCGTTCCCAACGCATTGCAACATTCCTGACTTTGGGCGTATTCGTAGTTGTAACCTTCATCGGCTTGCGTGCGATGTCGGCTTTCATTTTGTAGGGATAGGGGGACAAAACTCATGGCAAAAGGTAAACTGATCATTGTCGGTGGAGGTTTGGCCGGCTTGATGGCTACCATCAAAGCAGCAGAAAAAGGCGTTCCTGTTCAGCTGTTCTCCCTGGTTCCGGTAAAACGTTCCCACTCTGTCTGTGCGCAGGGCGGTATTAACGGTGCGGTAAATACCAAAGGGGAAGGCGACTCCACATGGGAGCACTTCGACGATACAGTATATGGCGGAGACTTTTTGGCAAACCAACCGCCAGTTAAAGCAATGTGCGATGCAGCACCTGGCATCATCTATATGCTGGACCGTATGGGCGTAATGTTTAACCGTACGCCAGAAGGTCTGTTGGACTTCCGACGTTTCGGGGGAACCAAACATCACCGTACCGCTTTTGCGGGTGCGACAACTGGACAACAGCTCTTGTACGCATTGGACGAACAAGTACGCCGTTATGAAGCTGAAGGTCTGGTAACCAAGTACGAATATTGGGATTTCCTCGGAGCCGTTTTGGACGATACAGGAACCTGTCGCGGGATTACTGCACAAAACATGCGTTCCGGTGAAATTCAATCCTTCCGTGCGGATGCCGTTATTTTGGCAACAGGCGGACCTGGTATCATCTTCGGTAAATCGACGAACTCGATTATCAATACAGGTACAGCAGCGTCTGCGGCGTATCAGCAAGGGGTTATCTACTCCAATGGTGAGATGATCCAAATTCACCCAACTGCAATCCCTGGCGACGACAAGCTGCGTCTGATGTCCGAGTCTGCTCGTGGTGAGGGTGGCCGTGTATGGACGTACAGAGACGGTAAGCCTTGGTACTTCCTGGAAGATAAATACCCTGCATACGGAAACTTGGTGCCGCGTGACATCGCGACTCGCGAAATCTTCTCCGTTTGCGTAGATATGAAACTTGGTATCAACGGCGAAAACATGGTATACCTCGACTTGTCCCACAAAGATCCAAAAGAACTGGATGTAAAATTGGGCGGTATTATCGAGATTTACGAAAAATTCGTTGGGGATGACCCACGTAAAGTTCCAATGAAGATTTTCCCTGCGGTTCACTACTCCATGGGCGGTATGTGGGTAGACTACAACCAAATGACCAATATCCCTGGTCTGTTTGCAGCAGGTGAGTGCGATTACTCTCAGCACGGTGCAAACCGTTTGGGTGCGAACTCCCTCCTGTCCGCGATCTATGGCGGTATGGTAGCAGGTCCAAAAGCGATCGAGTACATCAAAGGCTTGAACAAATCCTCTGATGATCTGTCTTCCACGCTCTTCGATGGCTTTACTAGCCAAGAGCAAGCGAAATACGACAGCATCCTGAAAATGGACGGAACAGAAAATGCTTACCTGATCCACAAGGAACTGGGTGAGTGGATGACTGACAACGTAACGGTAGTACGTTACAACGACCGTCTGCAAAAAACGGATGATAAGATCGTTGAACTGATGGAACGCTACAAGAAAATCAACATCAACGATACGAATAAATGGAGCAACTCTGGTGCGGCGTTTACCCGTCATCTGTGGAACATGCTCGTACTGTCCCGCGCGATCACGATTGGTGCGCTCAAGCGCGATGAGAGCCGCGGTGCTCACTACAAGCCTGATTTCCCTGAGCGTGATGACGAAAACTTCATGAAGACGACAATGGCGAAGTACAATGCAGAAACGACTGCGCCTGAAATCTACTACGAAGACATCGACGTATCCCTGATCGCACCACGTAAACGTGACTATACGTCTGACAAGAAATAAGAGAGGAGGAAACTGATCATGGCAGAAAAATTGATTCATTTGATTATCACTCGTCAAGATAGCCCTGACAGCACTCCGTACAAGGAAGAGTTCAAAATCCCTTACCGTCCTGGTATGAACGTGATCAGTGCTTTGATGGAGATTCAACGTAATCCACTCAACGCACAAGGTCAAAAAACGTCTCCAGTAAACTGGGAATCGAACTGCTTGGAAGAAGTATGCGGTGCGTGCTCGATGGTTATTAACGGAAGACCGCGCCAAGCTTGCTCGGCACTGGTTGATAAACTGGAACAGCCGATTCGTCTTGAGCCAATGAGCACCTTCCCTGTACAACGTGACTTGTCGATTGACCGCAGCCGCATGTTCGATGCGCTGAAACGCGTAAAAGCGTGGGTTCCAATCGATGGTACGCATGATCTGGGACCAGGTCCTCGCATGCCGGAAGTTGAGCGTCAATGGGCGTACGAGCTTTCGAAGTGCATGACGTGCGGTGTTTGCTTGGAAGCTTGCCCGAACGTGAATGCGAAGTCTGAATTCATCGGTCCGTTCGCAATTTCACAGGTTCGTCTGTTCAACCAGCATCCAACGGGTATGATGAACAAGCATGAGCGTCTGGAAGCCCTGATGGAAGATGGCGGTATCGGTGATTGCGGTAACTCGCAAAACTGCGTACAAGCATGTCCAAAAGGCATTCCGCTCACAACCTCGATCGCTCACATGAACAAAGAAACAACCAAACATGCAGTGAAGAAGTTCTTCTTCTCCTAATTGTTTGCAATAGAAAAGGCGTGCACCGGTGATCCGGAATGCACGCCTTTTTTCAGTATAGGAATGTTTGTTTAAGTGTTTACTGTATATGCCGCTGTAGTGGAGAGAAGAATATTTCCAGTCTAGGCTCCAGGCTCCGTCCCTCTGGAGGCTGAGACTGTCCGCTCCGAAGGGATTTGCGGGGAAACGCAAAAGTGGTAGCCGCTTCGTCGCCCGGGCACGTTGCGTTTCTGTTGCCCGCAAATCCCTTCTCCGCTAGGTAGGACTCCACAAGTCGCTACGTCTGGAAATATTCTTCTCTAGCGTAACTGACTACATTCTTCATTCTTTTAAGGCTTTTAAAACCCGTTTAACACGAAAAGCTCGTAGAGGAAACAGGAGAAATAAGCGAAGATCTTAGGGACGCCGACCGAGACGGAATGCAAAAAGCGAAACACGCCTTTAAGCGTCCACCTCTGAGACACATCCTGAAAGAACTACTTTGGACGCGGTTTCGCTTTTTGCATGGAGTCGTGCAGTCAATCCCCCAGGGGGTGGCCCTAGAAGCTGAGCGTTTTCTCCTGTTTTCTCCCCACCACATCAGCAATGTACAAGGAGTTTATTCAATTCGTCTCAATGACCGCCGCCACTGCCAGTTTTTCAAAGATGCTGACGAACTGCTGGAGTTCATCCTCGCTGAGGTGAGAAAACATTTTATTTAGTTGTTCTCTCCGTTTCTGCTTGGCTACTTGCAAAATATGTTTGCCAGAATCACGCAAGCTGATGTAAACCACTCGACGATCTTCCTCATCACGATCACGGGCGACGAAACCGTGTTTATCCAAACGGTCGACCATTGCTGTGATTGCGCTAGGTTTGACCCCCATTGATTCAGCCAATTCTCCAACGGTGCATTTTTCCTTCTGTTCCAACTGATGAAGAATGTAGAATTGCGGGCCAGTTAAACCAGAGACAGGTTCGGCTAATTGCGTTCCCATTGTGCGCATAATGGTACGAAACGCCTCCTGCAGGCGCTCAAGCGTATCTGTTGAGGGGGAGGGCATGCTCGTATCTTCTCCTTCTTTGATCTATTTCTTCGTTATCGGGAATATTTGATATGTAATATTTAATGCACTTAAATATAGGCTGAAAATCCTTCGTTTGTCAACCTTCGCGAAATGAAGGGAATACCCAAGCGCTTCCTAGTGAAAACTGAAAACATAATGGAATGACTTCCAGCAAGGGGGCAAACGATGAAGAAAAAGGTATGCAGCATTGGATTGATATTGGCTTTGCTTCCCGCAACGACTGTCAGTACAACAGCGTTTGAAGGAACGGCGACCATTCGTACACAGATTTTGCAGGATCTCGCGGAAATGCACCAGCCATTACATACAGGCAAGGCGGACAAGGAATATAAAACGAAGGCAGATGAATGGCAACGACAAGAATTGCTATTGCAAGGTGAGCAATTAAAATCTGCGCCTGTCGATTCGCTGGAAATGATTGAGGCGACTCAGGCTTGGGAGGAAGCGGGGGTAAAAGGGGAAGGAATGCTCATTTCCGTGATCGATACGGGAGTCAATCCGCGTCACCCTGATTTGCCTGCTCCGCATGATAAGCGTTCAGCCATGCAAAAGTCAGGTTCTTCCCAGAAGGTGATCCCTGGCTTTAACTGGGCTGACCGTAATCAAACAACGGAAGATGTATCGGAATCTCAGCACGGTATCCATGTAGCGGGAATTATTGGCGCGAACGGCAAAGTTAAAGGGGTCGCTCCTGAATCCCAGCTCATCAGCCAAAAAGTATTTTCCAATTATCAAAGCGAGATTCCTGGGCTGGGTGAATCGATCTTATTTGCGATCAATGATTCCATTACGAAAAAAGCAGATGTCATTAACTTAAGTCTCGGCTCTTCTGCGGGCTATGTGGATGAAACAAATGTGGAGCAAATGGCTGTGAAGAAAGCAGTCGACAATGGGATCATAGTAGTGGCAGCGGCCGGCAATGATGCGTATTTCGGCAGTGATAAGGTACGAGCACAGAATCCGGATATCGCCATGATCGGTTCTCCAGGCTTGAGCCCTGATGCGTTTTCTGTTGCCTCTGTCAATGCTACAGCACTAGCTGGCCATAGCTTTACGGTTCAAGGGGTACCCGGTATGGAGAAAGTCGTGTATTTATCGGGATATGTGGAAGGCGGGGGTGCGATAAACCCAGTCATGACGCTGATGAAGCCGTATCCGCTTGTCTATATGGGGAAAGGCAAGAAAGAAGACTACAATGTTTCCGTAAAAGATAAAGTGGTATTGCTCGAGCGAGGTGACATTTCATTCGACGAAAAGCTGCGCCTCGCCAAAGAAGCAGGAGCAGTTGGTGCTGTCATCTACAACAATGAAATGGGGCCACTCATTATCAGTGCGGAGCATGCCAAACAAATCCCGGCTGTTTCTGTCTTGAAGCACATGGGCGAGCAAATGGCGCAAGCGATAAAAAAAGGCAAGAAAGTGACCGTCTCATTTAACGGTGAATATGGACAAAATTCAATGCCGTATCCAGACGGAGGAACGATCTCGGCTTTTTCATCATGGGGACCAACACCCGATTTGCAGTTTAAACCGGAGATTGCAGCTCCAGGTGGGGGCATCTTGTCACTCACGCGTGAGTCTGAGTATGCCGTGAAAAGTGGTACGTCAATGGCAACGCCACATGTGGCAGGGGGGATGGCTTTACTGAAGCAAGGCTATCTCAAGCAAGGGCGGAACCTGCAAGGCAAATCGCTTGTCGATACGTTAAAAGCTGCGGCGATGAATACTGCAGAACCGATTATCGATCCGCAAATTAGCATCCCGGCAGAGGATAAGGAGAAAGCAAAAAAAGTACCTTACAGCCCACGGGTTCAAGGGGCAGGAATGATGCAAATCGCAAAAGCGATCAAGACGCCAGCCATTGTTGTGACTGCAAAAGGAAAAGCAGGTGTCTCGTTGGGAGAAATTGGGAATTCAACGACCTTTTCTCTGTTTATTAACAACAAGTTTGGCAAGAAACCAATTACGTATCAGCTGCAAAATGAGTTTGGTGTCATGACTGACTTACGCAAGAATGGGATCAACATGCTGACAAATACCCTTTTCGAGGGGGCAGAACTAAAATTTTCCACTCCTAAGGTTACCGTTGCGCCGGGGAAGTTAGAGGAAGTGAAGGTAACGCTCACGATTCCAACAGGCGCAGCACGCAATCAATTTGCAGAAGGATTTATTTCCTTTCAACCAGATGATAAGGGATTGCCTACGTTGCGCACGCCGTTTTATGGCTTCTATGGCGACTGGGATGAACCAAGGATTATGGATCAGCCCGTATGGGAGGCAGAAAGCCAGGAAAAACGAACAGGTGTCAAGACGAGCTGGTATCACGATAAACGCAATGACAAATGGCGCTATCGGGATTATCTAGGTGTTACAGGTGTCAAAGCCGATGGCGGTGCAAAAATCGATCCCAATCATATTGCCTTTTCGCCAAACGGGGATGGGCATTACGATGTCGCTGCTCCTTCCATTACATTTTTGCGCAATGCCCGTCATATTATCGTCGAAGTAACAGACCAGACAGGCAAGCCGATTCGCACTCTTGTACGTGATGAAAAGGTGAGCAAGTACGACCAATCCAAATTGGGGACGCCCTACTATTACACGGAAAAAGAAGCATGGAGCTGGGACGGAAAGATCTTTTCACCGCAAAAAGGCGCCTATATACAGGCACCCGATGGACAGTACCAATTCTCCATTAAGGCCAAAATAGACGGACGCAATGCAAATTGGCAATCGATGACACTCCCGATCCGCGTGGATACAAAAGCTCCTGTGATTACAGCTTCTGTGTCGGGAAACAAGGTTCAGTGGAGTAGCCGTGATAAAGATATCCAGGCCTATTTCCTTTATGTAAACGGCAAAAGGGTAGGAGGCCCCTATTCTCCAAAAGTGTCCAGCACACTCATTAATCAGCCGGATAAAAAAATGAGTGTGGTAGCGTATGATTATGCAGGAAATATCAGTGTGGCGCATATTAACGGGAAAAGCGACAGCACACCGCCATTTGTGGAGTTCCCGGATGATTTGTTTCCTTATCTGAAAATATCCAAGCAGCCGGATGTAGCCTTCAGGGGCAAAGTAACAGGCGAGGATATGATGGACAGAGTCCGCTTGTCGATTAACAAAACGCCTGTAAAGCTGGCGACGGATGGATCATTTGAAACCATTATGCGATTAACGGAAGGTCTCAATTATGTGATGTACAGTGCAATGGATATGTATGGAAACAAGCGCCAGTTCACGCAGCGGGTCATCGTCGATACGAGTCCTCCTACACTGCAATTGCTAAACGATGGCAGCGAAGACGTGCAGTTCGATCCAGCAACCAAGAACATGTTGGTTCCGGTCCGCTTCATGTACAGGGATCAAACATATAAAGGTCAGGTTAGTATCAATGGGGAGATTGTGTCCTACTTTGAAGAAGAGCAATTGGAAATCCCTGCGCAAAAATACGTAACGCAAATTTTGAGTATGAAGCAGGGAGAAAATCGCATTTTGCTTGAAGGGAAAGACGGTGCAGGCAATCAAAGCATGTTGCTGGTGTATGCGTATGTGGATGCTAATGCAGGGGCGGTCGTCATAAGTAATGGAGAGCAGCGTACTTCCTACAAGGCGCGAACAGTACCAGCTCCGACGATACAGCTGTCGAACAAACAGCTAGAAGGGCAGGAAGGTGAAGCGCTGCCCATCGAAGGGAAAGTGACAGGTGCTGGTGCTGTTAACCTCCAAATCAACTATGGATCAAAAAGCTTTCAGACCAACGCGAATGATCGTGGGCTATTTCGCCTGGTGCTTCATGAGGTAGAGGAAGGCAAACAAAAACTGACGGTCGTTGCCACTGATGAGCTGGGAAGGGAAGCCCGAGCGGAGATGAACGTCGTCGGAAAGAAAAAGTAGGGTAGTGGGCCCGTCAGTAGCAGCGAAAAGGCTATTGCCGGGCCAAAATTTTTGTGGGAGGATGCCATTCGATGTTTTACCACGGGATCAAGTGGGAATATGTTACGAGAGAGTACCCTGTGCTATCACCGAGAAGGACCGCCAGGAGGAAGCGTGGGGCAGAGCAATTGAGGGATCGCATTCATCTGATCGAACAATTCGGTTTAGAGCCAGTTCATTTGCTTGAAGCCGATGAGCATTACGATACTGTACGCTGTATCCAGGAATGCTTGGCGTTTGGAGATACTGTTTTTGCCTTTGATCGCGTCCAGCTTCCGATGTGGCAATTGAGTAAGCATGAGATCGGTGTAGAAATATTGGACTTGCGAACGTGCATGGCTATCTATACCATTCGTCATGAGACAAAAGTAGAGGATTATTTTCCTGGCATACCTTGTTTTCGTGACCTTATGCCTATGAAGTTTTCGTAATCCTATTGCATCTGCCAAATACCGACATTATGATAGTCCTATACGAGTACAACCTCTAAGAGTGAATTGCCCGGGAAAGGAAGAGAACGCAAATGATAGTCCAGTACCTTGATCCATTTCTTGAATCAGCTTCGTCCGTGATTCAACAAGTATGCAATGTCGACATTTCGCGTGGAGAGTTAGCTGAAAGAGAATGGAGCCATGTAGAAGGCCATACATGGATTCGAATCGGAATGACAGGTCAATTACAAGGTGAGGTCTTTTTCGGTCTGCAAGAGGAATTGGCTTTGCGTATTGTCTCGGCCATGATGGGCGGCTATCCCGTGCAAGAGATGGATGAACTCGGAAAAAGTGCCATTTCCGAGTTGGGGAACATGATTTCAGGGAATGCGAGTACGCTTTTGTCCAATCGAGGAGTTATTGTAGACATAACCCCGCCCTTATTTTTACACCAGCATGACTTGAAGGACATGGCAGGGACAGCATTGACTGCACCGCTCGATCTTCATGACATGGGCAGACTGGATATTCAAATTATTGTGATAAGATAGAGGCGGCTGCTGGCCGTCTTTTTTGTGAAGGATCATTAGCCACGCATCATCATTCAAAGGAGGGATGGAAAGAGATGGATCATTACTTCTCGATCTGTTCAGCTGAGATGTATTATGAGAAATACATGACCTTTTTATTGGAAAACTACGACCAGCTTCGGATGCCATATTCCTTTCCAGTGGCGCTCAGTTTTCTGGCGAGTCCCGTTTTCATGGAGGGAAAAGCATTTCTTTGCTTCAACGATGACGATGAAGTGATCGGTGCCTTTTCATACATTTACGGGACAGGTGAAAATCAGTACGAAGACAAGCATATCGTTCAAATTCAGGTAGTCTATTTTTTAGAACAGTATCGCAGCAGTCGCCTTTTTTTGCATGCCCTTCAGTATGTAACCGAGTATATTGCCTATATGGAGGAGGACGTGAAGGAGTTTCGATTCTGGACTTCCTCGGACGACTCTTTACGCAAATTGTTTACCAAGATTGCAGAACGAGTAGCTTCTGTGGAAACGGCAAACGGTCCATTGGATGAATATCGCGCATCATTTTTGGCTTGGCAATCCTATGCAGCCAGGTTTCAACATGAACCATTTTTCTAATCCAAGAAGGAGACGTCACGATGCTGTTCGTCATCAAAAATCTGTTTGGCTACATACGCCCCTATAAGCTCCTGAGTTTTCTTTTTTTCCTCACGCTTGCACTCGATCTGCTTTTTTTATCCTTGGCACCTCTTAGTTTCCAGATGATCATCGACAAAGCGATTATTCCCAAAGATATGAACGATTTCACGGTCATCATGATGGTTTTGGCGATTAGCGGGTTTATCTGTATCAGTGCGGGAATTATCAGTGATTATGTGCTGGCAAAACTAAACGCACGTGTGCAAAATGATTTGCGGCAAAAATTGTTTGCGTATATGCAGCACTTGCCGGTCAGCTATTTCCACAAAACACGTTCGGGCGAACTGGTTTCTCACTTTTCAGTGGATTTGCCTGTCATTGACAGATCGATGGCCATTCTCTTCACGACGGGTATTCAGTCATTGGCAGTCGTAACGATCAGTACGATGGTGCTGTTTTACTTGGAATGGGTGATGGCGCTATGTATTTTGGTGGGAGCAATCTTGATCTTTACGGGTCCTTATTTACTTGGTCGACGTGCCCACACAATCAATGCCGCATACAAAGAACAGCTCGCAGCTATGACGAATGATGTCCAAGAAAATACGAAAGCGCAAATGGTTATCAAGGGCTTCAACCTGCAAGATGTCATGATCGATAAATTCAATGAAAGACTCCAATTGCTGTTGGTCAGCCACTATCGCAAAAATTTGATGGCAGCGAATCTGGAACGAATTCCTGCCCTATGCTTACTCCTCATCAACTTTACGATCATTGGCTTCGGTTCCTATCTGGCACTCACAGGGCGAATCTCTGTCGGTTCGCTTGTCGCCTTTTTCACCATGTATACGTCGATGGGGAATGCAGTGTTTAATCTGACCTTTACGCTCCCGCTGATTACAGATGCGCAAGTCAGTATGGAGCGAATCCAGAAGGTGCTGAATGAACCTAGTGAAAAAGTCGACCATTCCGCAGAGGAACTACTCGATTTGCGTACGACTGAAGTGTCCGTAAATAATGTTACGTTTGGCTATCAAGAAAATCAGTTGTCTATCAAGCAGGTCAGCATGCAGATTCCCGCGCGGACAAAAGTTGCGATTGTTGGTTCCAGTGGGTCTGGAAAAAGCACGATCGTTCAGCTGTTATTAGGCTTTTATCAACCTAGTTCTGGTCATATCGAGATAAACGGGACAAAACTCGATGATTGTAATCGGGGAGCCTTCCGCAACCACCTAGGGGTCGTCTTTCAGGATCACTTTCTTTTTCACGGAACAATAGCGGAAAACATCCGGCTCGGCAAACTCAATGCGACCAACGATGAGCTGAGGATGGCTGCACAGCAAGCGGAGATCCATGACTTTATCATGACTCTACCAGACAAGTACGAAACACTTGTTTTGGATGGGGGAAGCAACCTCTCTGGGGGACAAAGGCAGCGACTTGCCATTGCTCGGGCGATTCTGCGCAATCCTTCTCTACTCATTCTGGATGAAGCAACTTCTGCTCTCGATCCCATTTCAGAGGCTTCTATTCACAAGACTTTTGCGAAGCTTTCCAGCGATCGGACTGTCATTACGGTGACGCATCGTTTGTCGACGATAACGGACATGGATCAAATATTTGTGTTGGAGCAGGGGGAACTGGTGGAGCAAGGGACACACTTTCAATTGTTGCAAAAGCGGGGCTATTACAGAAGGCTATGGGAGAAGCAGCAGAGAAGTTTCACCTCCTCGCACGCGGAAAGGTAGAAGTATCCCAAACATCTGCTGAATCTGAGGAGCAGATTCGACTTGCAACGTCCAACAGCCGATACGTTAACGATCAAAAAAAGAAAGGCAGTGTGCAAAGGATGCATGTCCAATTTAGAAGCTGTATCAGTGACAGTGATTTTGCCCAATTCACGCTATTTTTTATGCGCAATCGATTGGAATTTAGCCGTATGTTTTCCCTTAGTGACACGCTTGTTCATATTTTGACGTTTCTCCCGGATTCTCATTTGATCCTGATAGAAGACGAGCAAGGTAAACTGGTCGGATGGGGCCATTATCAATACTTGACAGCAGAAAAGCAACCAGACCCTGAGGGCGAAATCTGCTATATCCATTCAGTCATCGTTGAAGAAAAATATCGAAGGAGCAGGGTATTTCTGAAAGGCTTTCGCCACCTTATCAGACAGGTTCAAGAAGAAAATGCACAAGTGAAACAGGTGACCTTTTGCGCTGATGCTGATCATGCTTATTTGAACCGGCTCTATTCGAAATTTGCCCAGGTTGCAGGGGAGCAGGAGGGCTATTACGGAGAAGAAAACATCTATATGGCCGAAATCAATCAACTCGCTTCCTATCTGGGAGTTGCCAGTAATTGACGTTAAATAAGGAAAAATGCTATTCTTAAGAAGATATTGTCAGAAAGGAGGTCTATCGGATGATTCCAATGGTCCCACGTTTGAAAGACGGAGTAAGAAAACCTTTCACTGCTTCGATTCAAAATCTTCTCATGAAAAATGAGCAGCTGCGTGTAGCTACTTCTACTGCGAAGTAGTCGATAAGCTATCATCTTTCCAATCAACTGTTCCCATGAATGGAGAAGTGGTTGACAGGCTATCCTGCTCAGCCGCTTTTTTATTTATTTCCATTCTGTTTGAATAGATTAAAAAAATAAAATATTTTCTATTGTCTGGATGATTTTTAATAGATAGTGTATTGTTGGAAATAGTAAGGGGGTATGAGAGATTGTCCTATGTAAAACAATTAATTGGGATGTTTTTCCTAGTTATCGTCGTTTGCGGTGGGCCGTTCATGCTCTATACGCAAAAGGAAGAAATCGTGTTCGAACCGGGAAATATCGTAGTCCATACGGTATATCTGATTCAGCAGATTGCAGAAGGCTCCCTCGGAACCTATTATTCAGGGCAAACAGAAAGGAGCATCGCAGAGGATATCCTCCCATTTGCAATTAGCTCCTTTGAACTACTGTTCGCAAGTGTTGGTGTCGCAGTCCTTGCCAGTATTATTTTTGGATTGCTATTGCAGCGCTTTCGGATTGTACGTCAATTTCAAAAGGTTTTGAATCTGCTTGCCACGATTCCTGATTTTATTCTGATTGTTGTTTCGATTGTGGGTGCGGTCGGGTTTTACAAGCTGACGAACATTCGAATTATCACCCTGTCACCCGTAAGTGACGCAGAGAGTACCTGGTTTCCGATCACGCTACTGTCAATTGGACCAACGATTTTCCTCATGAAGGTAGTCAGCCTGAAGTATGCACAAATCGGGGGCGAAGACTACATTAAAACAGCACTTGCCAAAGGGATGGGGATTTGGCATGTTCTCATTCATCACGTCTATAAAAATATCAAGCCGTTTCTCATTGCCGATTTAAAGAAGACGATTGCCATTACGGTAGCCAACTTGTTTATTGTCGAGTACTTGTTAAACGTCGTAGGATTGACCCGCTTTATTTTCAGCAAAGATGGCGGTTACGAATTCAATGCTGCTGTCATGGGACTGTTAGGGATTATTTTGCTATCCATTTTGGTTTATTTATTGATTCGTCTCATTCTGTATGTGATTGAACGTGCGGTTGTGTATAAATAACCCAGACTTCTTTTGGAATGAGTGAGGTTATGGTATGAGGAAACGGTTCAATTGGGCATTATGGCTAGGCTGTATCTTGGTATTACTTCTAATGATGATCGGTGTAGCTGGACCTTATTTGGCCCCCTATGACATCGATTACCAGGTGAAAGTGCGCAATGAGATGGTGAACGGGAAGCAAGTGATCATTTCGCCTCCTTTGGCACCGTCAGGCGAGCATCTGTTGGGTACGGATAAATGGGGCTATGATTTGCTTACCAAACTGCTCCATGGGGCACCGTACACCATTTTTATTACGCTCGTGATTGCGTTATTGCGGTTATTGATTGGAGCATGGATCGGACTGTATATCGGAATATTGGACAAGCAGCAGCGTTGGTGGATTGCGATTGAGAACGCCTGGGGGTACATGCCCATATTTATTCCTGTCTATTTTTTATTGAAAGGAATCAATATCAATCCCGAATTGCCAACGTTTACGCTCGTGTTGTTTTTCGTAGTGGTTGTGGCTGTGCTAGGGACGCCTTCAGTAGCTGCGTCCATCCGTCAAAAAACGGAGCAAATCAAGGAATCCCAGTACGTTTTAGCTGCGACTTCGCTGGGGGCAGGGCGGGATCAGATTATCTTTCGCCACATCCTGCCGCATTTGAAGGAGCATCTGGTCATTGTCCTGGTGACAGAGATGATCGCTACCATGACATTGATGGGGCTTCTCGGGATTTTTGGTCTGTTTGTAGGCGGCACGACTATGTACTATGACCCTGTTGAGTATCACTCGATCACACATGAATGGGCAGGACTGCTCGGGACTTACCGAAGCTTTGTCTACACGAATTACACCTGGATTTTCCTGATCCCGCTTGCTGCTTATATGCTTGCAATCGGTTCCTTTAGCCTATTGGCCAAAGGATTGCGTGATAAATTCGAACAGACCTATAGTCGTACCCCATTTATTTAAGCATCTGGTTACTTTTCAGCATGAGGGATAAGTGAGGTTTTTGGATGAAAAAACGATTCCATTTTTCTTTATGGCTAGGCAGTATTTTCGTGTTCCTTCTGATCATGATTGCTGTGGCGGGGCCTTACTTGGCTCCCTATGATCTGGAATATCAAGCGAAGATGCGTCAGGAGGTTGTGAACGGTAAACAAGTCATGGTCTCTCCACCCTTACCGCCGTCAGAGGAACATTTGCTCGGCACGGACAAATGGGGGTATGATTTACTGACTCTCTTGCTTCATGGAGCGCCATACACTGTTTTTATTACGCTTGTGATCGCATTCATTCGCGTGTTACTTGGTACATGGATTGGACTCAATATCGGCATTCAAGATAAAGAGCAGCGTTGGTGGATGGCTATTGAGAATGCATGGAGCTATATGCCTGTGTTTATCCCCGTGTATTTTCTTTTGCGAGGAATCAATGTGAATTCCGAGCTGCCGACGTTCACGCTCGTTCTGCTTTTCATTGGGCTTGTCTCTGTCCTTGGAACACCTTCTGTAGCCTCTTCTGTGCGTCAAATGACCGAGCAAATTAAAGAATCCCAATACGTTTTGGCTGCCATTGCTCTGGGGGCTGGCCGGAATCAAATCGTTTTTCGCCACATCTTTCCACATTTGAAGGAACAGCTCATTATCATCTTGGTGACAGAAATGATCGCTGTCATGACCTTGATGGGGCTTCTCGGCATATTTGACCTGTTTGTAGGTGGTACGAAAATGACTTTTGACCCGGTTCTGTATCATTCCATTACACACGAATGGGCAGGGCTGCTCGGGTCCTATCGAGGCTTTATTTACAGTAACTATACGTGGATTTTTCTCGTACCGCTGGGGGCATTCATGATCGCCATTGGATCGTTTAGCTTGTTGGCCAAGGGATTGCGTGATAAGTTCGAGCAAACGTATAGTCGTACCCCTTTTATTTAAGTTGTGGTGTCCTTGATTTTTTACGAATCAAGGGCATTTTTGGTTGATCCGGTTAAAAATAATGGAATGGATAGGGAGCAGTATATGTGTCGGGTGAATAGACTGGAGTGTCGGGGGCGGTGTTGGCCTTGGGTTCCGATGGCAATCTCATCAGGCGAGGCGAACTCGTCGCGATCTGAATGGGGGACAACTGGCGGCCATCGTCGTCTCGAACGGAAAAATTCACGGCGGATGTCGAAGAGGTTTCTCAGCGGTGTTCGGAACCCATTGCCCATTTTCTGAATAGGATGTAAGGCAAAAGCCTAAAATCCTTGAAATTCCGGCACCATCACCCACCCCCCATCATAGGATAAGGTGACTCTGTAATCCCTCAACCTTGTTCCTGTAGAGCCCACAAGGAGGGGTGGCACGATTGAAGGGTAGCGACCAAACCAAGCCGTTGTTAACGAATCGCGAAAGAGAAGTGTTTGAACTCTTGGTCCAAGATAAGACAACCAAAGAGATTGCCGGACAACTCTTCATCAGCGAAAAGACTGTGCGCAATCACATTAGTAATGTCATGCAAAAATTAGGTGTCAAAGGTCGATCTCAGGCAGTAGTCGAACTCGTTCGACTTGGTGAACTAGAGATTTGAACCCAGTCCACCCAGCCTCCCTTTTCTTCCCTTGGTCGGAAGGGAGGGTTTTTTTATGTTCATGTATTGGAGTGCTATCTATTTAAGCGGTAATGACTGGCATGAGACCGTACGGCGAGTTGTGTTAGGCAAGATGAAGCCCTCTACCGGCATTTGATCCGAAAGAGGGCTTCAATCAGAGACCTTGTAGAAGGTTCTCTTGTTACCAATTTCTCGGTTACAGTTCTTCCTGTTTGACAAATTGATTTCCGGAAATCTGGTAAAACTTCACCCCAACAAGTTTTTGATTCGTGTAAATCTTTTCAGTCAAGCTCTTTTCGGCCTCATTGTAAGAGAAGTGGTAGGTGGTACCTTTAGTCCCTTCGTCCAGTTGTTGGGAGAAGATCATTTTCACTGTGTTTTTCCCTTTGTCTAGCTGGTACAGGTTAACATAAACCTGAGTTTTGCCTTCTTTTTCTCCATACTCGACCGCGAGGAACTGATTGGTATGAACCATTCTTGTCACTGGATATAGAGTACCTCCTGCACTTTGAGGAAGCGGGATTTCTTTTTTGTTGACTGAATTGACGACCTTATTGGAACCGGCCACGGCATAGTACACATAGTCCAGCGCGTAGTTGGCGTGACCCGCCATTCCCTCAAACTGAACATTTTGTTCAACTCTGTCCAAACTTTCAAATCGAACAGATGGGGTTTTTGTTAGGGGATCGCTGTTCATCCAGGATTGACCGACGCCAAGCATATTCGCGATTGTGGCGACCGGTGCATACACGTTTCCTTTATAAACGAAAGGCTCTGCCTTGGTATCGATGGGACTGCCATTTACGATCAGTTTGATATTAGAAAAGTTCACGGTGATCGCTTCAGTTGCTTTTTTAGCGAATGCGGAGCCGCTTGACATCATTCCCGCAGTGAACAGGAGTACCCCTGATACCACTCCGATAAACAGTTTCTGTGATTTGTTCATTGTTGTTTGTCTCCTTACGAGAATTGACTTTTGTTTGCACATTTATTTAACGCAAGGAGGATTGGAAAAGTTTCACTTCAGATCGTATGCTTGCCCTTCCTTTTTCATTCTAGTTGTGTGTGCGTGATGCACAGGTCGTAATTTTCAAGCAATCTATGTTTCCGGAGAAATAAATGATTTATCACAATGTGTGGCGAATAAAATCAGCCAATTTTATCGATAATCAGTACGCTCTCAGCTTTGAAAAACAGTACGGTTAATATTCCTATCCCGAGAAGCAGTAGTAGTCCAAAAATCAGCGATAAGATAATCATCATCTTCTTCATAACAAACTTCCCCGGTGAAAAGACGAGGGGGTTACAAAATGTGTAAAAAACGATCAAGGTTATCAAACATGCTAGTTACTTCGTTGCGAGGACAAAAATCATATCTGCCAACGCGAAAACTTGAAAAGCGGCCACACCAAACAGAATAAAGGCCATCTTACGGTTTTTCTTCAACTCAAATATTCCTAATGAAGCCATGAAAACGGCAAGGCAAAGCATCGTCAATATTTTTAAGAAAGGCACATGTGTAGAAATGTTCACTATTGCAATTGAAAGGGCAACTATTGAAAAGATATTGAACCAAAGAGGTCTGTTTTTCATTTGGGTCACCAATAATTTCCTTTTTGTAACGATTTTAACAGATGGTTCGATTGAATGCACGTAACACATCGATAATTGAGTGGAATGGAGGTCTAGGCATAACTAGTGAAGTGTAACCGATGCGCGGATTGCGACAATTGCTTGGAATATAGGGGGTTGGAAGTGTGATGGAAGAAGTCCATTTCAGGGAGATTTCCTAATGAAAAAGAAAAAATCGCCTGCGATGGCGATTTTCTCTAACTGCTTGTTTACAATGGCTTGATTAGGTAGTAATTGCCCGAAGTATCGTAATTATCGTAGGAGTCTACATGAAAATAATAAGTTGTCCCAGCCTCAGCATGAAAAGTAACTGTTCTACTTGCGCCAGTGGTTGGTGAGATATCTAGAAAGCCACTACGACTCGGATCCTTAGTCACACCAACTCTATAGGGGATACTATTCGGAACCCCAGATAATTCGACAGTTACCAATCCCGATGAGTTTGGTGTGAACTTATACCAATCGACTACATCACTAGTAGATAATTTACCTAATCTACCACTATTTAATTCGTCCGCCGAGGAGCTCCTATTGTTTGACTCAACTTCCAGTTGATACCCATTAATCGTAATAGATTTACCAATTTCTTTTTTCGGTGTTGCTTCTTGAGCAAAACTAGCAGTTGGAATACCTGCAAGGAGAGGAAGAGAAAGTGCAGCGGCTAAAAGAAAATTACGTTTGCTCATTCGAAGAGTTGATGATGGGTTTTTTGTAAACATTTTGAACCTCCTATTATTTTGAAATATTGGTTATTTCGACCTTATTTTACTAAATTGAAAATCTGTTTACTATACCAAAAAAACTATGATTATTATTGTAAAAACCTATCAATTGCGAAAAGGAGCAACGCGCTTTAAATGGAGGTGTGCTAAGAGGATCGCCATAGGTCTTAGTAACTTTTATGGGGCGGTTGAAACGAAAGTAATATTTGGAGCTTGGTTGTTATGGCGGTGTTGACAGCGTTGAAATCAGCTAAGGACTGTTTTTTGCAATTGTGAAAGAGTTGAGCTAGCACACTTAACAAAACAATCGATTTGTAAAGGTGGGAAGCCGATGGAGAAGCGTGCTATTACGTGAATGTTGGATTGAACAGCAAAACTATTAACGTGTTGAAGACTCTCGGTTGCGAAAGTTGGGAGAGGTGAAAAACGAGCAATCTCCAGTCTGGAAAACCTGCAATATCATGGGTTTGTGGTTGAGGGCGGTTCCTGACGGTGGTTAGCGGTTTTTTCGTGATTTTACTATTGAAGGGTAGCGACCAAACCAAGCGGTTGTTAACGAATCGCGAAAGAGAAGTGTTTGAACTCTTGGTCCAACTTGGTCGGAAGGGAGAGTTTTTTTATGTTTTGTGTGAATAGAAAACAAGAGGGTGGTTCGGATAAAAGAAAGAAGCAGAGAAGGCGATGGTGGAAGGTTATAGGATCGAACGGAGCTTGAATCTCCTCGGCTGTCGAGGGCTGTCGGTATGTATAGGTAATGGCAGAGTGGAGATTACGGCCACTACATTACCTGAACCATTCAAAGTTACATGCCCTAATTGCCGAGGGTGTAGAAATAAAAATGATGATACGTACAGTGCAGCACAAGAGACGATATACGAAATCAAGATACAAATAATATTGGTACTAAAAGACGTTTTGAATGTACTTTCTACATTGAACCAGTGGAATTTAAATCAAATGATCCAGACTACACTGAAATTTTCCATACAGATGAAGAATGACAGCAGTATATAAATGACATTCTGAATCCTTCAGTCCCAGCGGAAAATTGATTTATCACAAGCTCAATTATGTTAAATCACTCCTCATTTTTGCCAAAGTACGTAAAAGCACACCAAATTCCAATAACTAAATAGAGGAAACCAAACAACCCATTTTCCACACTCGTTAACAATAAATATAGGCCAATCAAGCAAATTATAATTGAACCTGTTTTTTGCAAAGTTGTATTTTTCATAATACTCACCTATGTATAGTAATTTACAAAAAATGTATCACGAAATTTATTTATTTATTTACAAATTGCTCAGGGAGATAAGAAAGGAGGCTGTCAGGTGCAACTGGATCTGATCGGAAAGGTTCTTCCATTGCTGCGTGACCAGTCCTCCATATTGGGGTCTACGTGACTGAACATTTTCGAGTTTGGTACTTAACATGATGTGTAATAAAAAAAGACTTTTATTAAAAGTCTCTTGGATTCGAATCGCATTTAATTTTTAATGGCTTAAACCATTTTTTCAAGAATGAACGTGTATCTTTGACTGTCAAAGCAACATCGCCTTTTTGGATATCGATGTACAGGCTATAACCACAATCAGACTTAGACTCAATTGAAATCAAGTCAATGAATCCGTTAAATTCTTTTACTACTGCCGTTACTCTATCAATTTGTGGCTTGGTTACGTCGCTTACAACCATCAAAAATTGTCGCTTCAATAATACACCCCATAGTTTTTAGTTGTAATTCATTATAACACACAGGGAGTATCAGGGGGAAAAGGTCAGTAGGCAGCTCGTCGACCAGAGTTGAAACGAAAGAGATAGGTGTCGATGATTTATCAAAATAGTTAGGGAGGAAAGTACGATGGAAAACAAATTGGTCATATGGGCAGGGCATCGGTAAATAAACAGGAAATCGAAATCTCTTTTTCACAGGAACAGGATTTCCTCACTGTATATGTATCGGGCAACTGCTCGTGGGATGTTGTAAGGCTGCATGATGAAATCTTGGCGATGCTCCCTGATGAGGAGGGAAAAATCTTGAGTGAATCCTTACTGGGTCAAGTATCATCAGCAAACTGATAGTTGGTCAAAAGAAGCACCTTACACATGGAACCCACTTCAAAACATAGCCGATGCGTGGTTGCTTGCTGAGAAACTTTTCATTGGCGTACTTCCGCAGTCACCAGGATCACCAGAGGATATGAGGTTCCTTGCAGTATTTGAAACTCATCCATATGACCGAAATATTCAAGTCTGCGTAAAGACAGCACAAGAAGCGATTTGCAGGGCAGCGTTAGAGACGGTCGCTTAACAAAACGGTAATTATAATAAATGAGACAGGCAGGGTGATTTCACGAAAAAAACACCTCTCATCGAGAAAGGTAAGAGATGAAATTGATTATTACTCTTTTACATCAATTTCCCAATCTTCTGAGCCTATAATATTTCCTTTCTCTACAGAAAATCGAAGGGTATATTTTCCTGATTCTTGGAAGAAAACTGTCCCTTCATATCCATCCTCATAAGGTTGCATTACAATGCTCACATTTTGGTTATTGTCAAAGTAAGTTACTTTTACAAGTGCATTTCGTAACGGCCTACCATTGTAAAACAAATTGCTCGCTACATCAATTGGAGTTTTGGCTACAATTCCATTGGCAGAACCGGCTTGTAAGTTCCATCCAAATTCATTTCCTTGGGCTGGTGATGGGTCAAGTAAGAAACTTGCAGGAATTAAAAGTGCAAATAAGAGAGGCAGAACAACTATTAAGTTTCCAGATTTAAAAAGTTTTTTGTTCAAAATGAAATACCTCCCTTCAAATATTGATACTGTTTCCTCTATAAGGACGAAAGTGATGGTAAATTGTTGCAATTTCATTCGTTGTTTTTTTACAAAACACACACGATTTGTTAAACGGGAGGAAAGAGACATGGAAAACAAGTTGGTCATATGGGCTGTAAATGCTGAGGACAAGGAGTCGTTTGTTAAAAGTATCAAGGGGCATCTGAATGTTGAGTATCTGATCAAGGAAAGAGAGCTTACAGAAACAGAAAACGGATTCAGATTTTTGTTTGACGATGAGGCTGGCAGCGAAATTGAAATTTCCTTATCTCAACAGCAGGATAACCTTTTTGTAAGTGTGGCTGGGAATTGCTCTTGGGACGTGTCAAGGATCAACGACGAGTGGGCAAACGGATTTCGGGGCGGTGCCTACACAGAAGGCAGTACGTTTGACAACCAGACAGGAGGCAAGAGGAAAACACGTGGCAACTTCAAGATTCCTGCAGGGTGGGATACAGAGCCGGGATCTCACGGTACGATTCACAGAACAGGACGTTCGAGGGCAAATTCATTTGCTCGCGCTGTGAACGAATCTCCGAAGCCGGGTGAAGTGCAGTAGCACCGTCCAGATCGGGAACCAATCGAGTTCACGGCATGCGGAACAAGCGGAGTGTATGGACGGTGGCTACACAGCCATTCCCAGAAGCTCACTTTGCAACCTTCCCCGAAAAGCTCATCTGGCCGTGTATCCTTGCTGGTAGCTCGCAGGGAGGAAACGTACTCGATCCTTTCGGGGCTCAGGAACGACAGGTGTGGTGGCGAAGAAGCTTGGCCGGAAATACATCTTGATTAAAATCGGTTCGACATACATCCAGATAGCAGGTGAGCGAATCAAGCGAGAAACGGCCCAGATGAGCATATTCGAGTTCGGAACTTAACATGATGTGCAGTGAAGAAAAGAGGTTTGAACGAAGTAATGCAGAGTACAAATTTTCTCATGAGATAAATGCTTCAAGCTGATTTTAGTACAATCAATTTTTAAAAGTAGTACGTGGTGAAACCATGATGCTATTGTAGTCATTCCGATTATCTGGGTCAGTATTCGAAAACATTACCATAAAATCCCCAACTTTATACCAAATCTCATATCTATATTTATGATTCCCGTACGTATTTTCACCGAAAATATTAAAAATCTGTTCTTTTGTTAATGATTCAAATTTTGCTTGTATGACAGTTAGACGTTCCTTTCCTTTATATTTATTAAGTATATATCTATACCCGTTTCGGTCGAAATAGCTGGTATGCAATCTTACTGAAACATAGTCTTCGTCTTTTATACCAAATTTTGATTGCAGTTCTTCTTTTGTTAGATGAAAAGTGATATCACCGCCTAAATTTCCTTCATGGATGTTCTCTAGAATGTGGGTAAGAAACTCTTGAGCGTTAGATTGAGATTCTTGGGGTTTGATTCTTTCATAGGCGGTCATAGATGAAACATCTTTCATATAGGAAAATACCGGGGTAAGAAGATACATTATTAAACCAATTACTAGGGCTATTTGTTGGATTTTATTCATGCAAGGCCTCCAGGATTATTTCACTATTTCGTTCATTAGTAGTACATTGGTGTTTTGGTTCTTGCTGGATAGATAGAAAATCTAATGCATTCGCGGCTATGTGTTTGGTCGATTACGTAAACAGCTTAATAGATTTTTCCCCCTCATAATCAGTCAGTCTACCATTTGGGGTATTTTACCATACGCGAAGAAAAACATGAATCTCTCAAATATGGAGAAGATGCGGATCATGAATGGTATCAACATATGGGCTCAACCAACCCAGCTACGCTGGACGAGAAAGACCACAAAGTGGCGAAAGAAATTCGTAAGTCGCTGCTCGAATCGAAATAAAGATTAACACAACGATCATTTTGTTAAGCTCAGTGGGCTCCAATTAGGATCGCGCAAGTCTGCAGCTGTAGGCTTTCGAACAAAGGGTATACAGCGTTCTTCACAAGAGCCAAACTCCACATAGTTTTGTTGCGCTTGTCGTAATGAGGGAATATTAGCCCCCCCACCATAATCAGGGTCATCAAATTGGACAGGATCATCCTCCCAAAAACATATCTTGCAGATGATATATGTACCTGGGGATTCTTCATCTAAAGTTTTGTAGCCACAACAAGGGCAGGTGTATTTTTCAGTAGACATTAGCTCCCTCCCGATTCTAGAGATGACTCAATGAAATATGAAAATAATGGCTTTTACACAATGTGAAAAGTGTTACGGAAGGCGAAAAATTGCATTACCTACATCAAGGTTAATGTCGGGAAGCACAACATTATATTGTTTAGAAAGATTGTCCATAGAATTTTTCCATTCGCTAGCCAGTTGTTGTGATTTCTCAAGTTTTTTCAACAATTCTTCTTGTTTGGATGTATCGGTAGTTTGTCCATCTAAATTACTAATGGAGGAAAGAACATCGTAGTTCAATCCAACTGCTTCAATATACTTTTCGTGAATTTCAGCTACTTCTTTTGTCTGTGGTTGCAAAGTTGAGGTTTTATCAACAAACTCCTTAACAATCGGCAAGAATTGTTCTTTCGAAAACTGTTGGAAATCAGTAATTTTCTCCTTTTGAAGTTCGTTCATCTTGTTTGCTATTTCTTGTTGATATCCGGTTACGGTTTGAGCGTAATTTTTAAAGTCCTCTTCAACAGTTATTTGAGAACATCCAGTCAAAAAAAGTAGTAAAAACAAAATTATGCGGTTCATTTTCGCACCTCGCTTCATGTAATAATAGTTAAGCGTCTTGGGACTTTTACTTAGTTGTTATTGTGTAGTAGTACTAGAAAAGTTTACCATAGATATGGGATGTAAGACATTTTTGGGAGGAATATCATGCAAAAATTAGGTGTCAAAGATCGATCTCAGGCAGTAGTCGAACTCGTTCGACTTGGTAAACGAGAGATTTGAACCCAGTCCACCCAGCCTCCCTTTTCTTCCCTTGGTCGGAAGGGAGAGTTTTTTTATGTTCAGTTGCGTCTAAATACTCTTTTATTACATTTATGAGTGTGCCTTGTGTACTCGTTCGACTTGGCTAACGAGAGATTTGAACCCACCCAGCCTCCCTTTTCTTCCCTTGGTCGCAAGGGAGGTTTTTTATATTCTTTTGCGCCTGAACACCCTTTTATTACCATTTATGTAAATGTATTAGCATATCGTGATATAAGTCGCAATAAGATGGATTTGTAACAAAATCCATGAAGATCGAGAGGGATACTATGAAATTCAAGAAATGTGTTAGGAATGTGCTTATGGTAGGTGCCCTGCTTGTCACCTCTGTTTTGCCCATGGCGGCACAGGCGGCGCAAGCAGAGGAAAATCAAACGGAGGCGACAGCGGTATCCAATTACAAAATTATTGGCTACTATCCCTCATGGGGAGCTTATGGACGAAACTACAATGTAACGGATATCGATCCCAATAAAGTAACGCATATTAACTACGCATTTGCGGACATTTGCTGGAATGGAAGACATGGCAACCCAGATCCAACGGGACCCAATCCACAAACATGGGCTTGCCAGGATGAAGTAGGCAATATTAACGCCCCGAATGGTACAGTTGTCCTCGGAGATCCATGGATTGATGTGCAAAAATCCTTTCCAGGAGATACGTGGGATCAGCCGATTCGCGGAAATCTGAATCAATTGGCAAAATTAAAGCAAAAAAACCCTCAATTGAAGACATTGATATCGATCGGGGGATGGACGTGGTCCAATCGCTTCTCTGATGTAGCGGCAGATCCGGCTGCACGGGAAGTATTTGCACAGTCCTCGGTAGATTTTATTCGGAAATATCAGATGGATGGGGTCGATCTCGATTGGGAGTACCCAGTCGAAGGAGGCTTGCCTGGAAATAGCAAACGTCCAGAAGATAAGCAAAATTATACGTTGTTGCTACAGGCTGTCAGAGACAAACTCGATGCGGCTGAGGTAACAGATGGCAAACAGTACTATTTGACGATTGCCTCTGGTGCCAGCCCTAGTTATGCAGCAAATACAGAGCTTGGAAATATTGCCCGGGTTGTGGATTGGATCAATATTATGACCTACGACTTCTATGGAGCCTTCCAAAAGCAGACTGGACATAACGCGCCGTTGGCCTATGATCCGGCAGCAGGAGCAGCAGGTTTGCCAAATGCTCAAACCTATAATGTCCAAACAGCTGTAGAGGGGCATCTTCGTGACGGTGTTCCTGCCAGCAAGCTCGTTCTCGGACTTCCGTTTTATGGAAGGGGCTGGTCGGGTTGCGGAACAGCTAACAATGGGGAATATCAAAATTGCACAGGGCCTTCAACAGGAACTTGGGAACCTGGTATGCTTGACTTCACGGATATCCAAAATAATTATTTGAACAAAAATGGATTCACACGCCACTGGAATGATGCGGCAAAGGTGCCTTACCTCTTCAACCCGGCTTCGAAAACATATATTAGCTATGACGATGTGACTTCAATCGGTCACAAAACTTCTTATATTACATCCAAAGGATTGGCAGGCGCAATGTTCTGGGAATTTAGCGGAGACCGTAACAAGGTTCTGCTAGACAAAGTGAATGGCGATCTTCTAGGCGGGACAGCTCCAGTCGACAACGTACCGCCGACAGCACCAGCTAATCTCCAATCGACTGCAAAAACAGCGACAAGTGTTAATCTGAGTTGGGGAGCTGCTACCGACAATGTAGGGGTTACTGGCTATGAGGTATACAATGGCACTCAGCTTGCAAAAACGGTAACCGGTACAAATACGACGATTAGCGGACTTACAGCTGGAACTGCGTACCAATTTACTGTAAAGGCGAAAGATGCAGCAGGTAATTCCTCAGCAGCAAGCAATGAGGTAACAGTTACGACGGATACAATTCAGCCAGACAACCAACCTCCAAGCACACCTGCCAATCTAGTCATAACAGGGAAAACAGGTACGAGTATCAGTCTGAGTTGGGATGCTTCTACGGATAATATCGCGGTGACAAATTACGAGGTTTACAACGGGGCAGCTTTAGCTGCGGATGTGGCGACTACGACTGCAACTGTTACAGGACTCACGCCTAACACATCGTATACATTCTCTGTGGTAGCGAAGGATGCAGCAGGTAATTCTTCACAGAAGAGCATCGAGGTCGTAGGCGTGACAGATGCTGAAAATCCGGGCACGCCTGCATGGGCGCCAAATGTAAACTACGTAGCAGGTGATTTGGTCAGCTATCAAGGCAAGGTATACAAATGTCTGCAACCACACACCTCCCTCGTAGGCTGGGAGCCAACAAACGTAGCAGCTCTCTGGCAAGTTCAACAGCAAGGGGCAGTAGAAGCAGTCGATGGTTATGTAGATGAGGAGATTTTGGAGGAAACAGAAGGAGCAGAAGAAACTCCAAAAACAGAAGGAAATGCAGATACCCAATAAGTAGGGAAGGGGCTGTCCCTCCAGTCATGAAAGTGATGGAGGAGCAGCCCCTATTTGTTGATTTGGAAATTAAGCAAAGGCTTTTAACAGCTGGACGATTAATGGAATGAGATCTCCAATAAAAGTAAGAATCGCAATTGCGGTATTCATAGAAGCCCCTCCTTAAAATTCCAAATTCACTATCATTATATTAATGTTCATAATAGTATTCAAGAAATATTTTCCACTTATGTCGAATTGACAAAGTGACTTATGTGAAAAAGTCATACAATGACTTGATAAAAATAACGATTTGGAATGCAAGCAGTGCAAAAATAATGACAGCCCAGTCTCTGTTCTTTTTCCATTCCAATACACCTTTCGAGGCAGAGATAACGACTAGGCCTACTATTGCTAATAGCTGAAAGAAAGCGACACTTGTCAGTAGTGCTAGAATTCCAATGACAACAACAATAGTTACTGTCGCTTTAAACCAAAAGGGCTGCTCGCTCATACTAACGCCCCATTTCCCTTTTTTTGTAAATTTTAACATACACAAGAAAAAAGCCAAGCCATAAGGCTCAGCTAGGGGCTTAAATAAAAAGCAAAGGGGAATGTTTTTTTATGTAAATTTTTCGGGAAAATTGAAACAAAACAGATCGAGGTACGAATAATGAATGCGAGAAAGCAAATATGAACAGACGAGAGGAAGAGAAATGATGAAAAAAGTTACGCACGCTGTGTTCCTCCTGATGGCTGCAAGTATTGCGATGTCATCTCCTAGTGGTGCACTGGCAAGGGAGAACACGATGGAAAAAATAAAAGTAGAGCAAATGACACCCGAAATAAACAAGGTGGTGGAAAAAGGGGTGAAGAAAGCAGCTAGTCTCATCCCTTATTTGAAAGATTACCCTGTTAGAGAAATCGTATTGAAAGACACTTCTTATCTGCTCGTGAACAACTACAAGTCTAAAGAAAACAATGCCGAATTCGTTGCCTTGGTGCTCGACAAAAATACGGGTGACCTGCTTGAGTTTGGCAAACACGAGCTATATAACCAAAAGAGTCAAACGCTTTACCCGATCGACAAATCGAAAGAAATAGCCGTGTCTTTTATGAAAAAGTTGTACGGAGAAGACATGGCAGGATACCAACTGGATGGAGATGGGGTTGCGAAGGTTTTCGATGGAAAGACAAATACAATTCAGTTTGTACGTATGGTCAACGGAGTTCCTTTCACAGACGACATCGTTCAGATACAAGTTGATCACGATGGGCAGATCACAGGAAAATCCCTTGGCATGCATATCGAAAAAATCTCCTTCGCGAACTTGGATCAGGCCCTACCTAAAGAAAAAGCCGAGAAACAGCTGTCCACCTTTATGAAATTGCGGTATTCCCTCGATAAAGACGGAAAAACCTACAAGCTCCTCTACATCCCGGCTTTTTCCGGTAAGTTGGATGCCGTGTCCGGCAAAGACAGCGTAAATATGCCTTACCACAGTAAAGTGAATGTGAAACCAAAGGGTACCAGCCAGCCCGTAGCGAAATCACGTGAAGAAGCACAAGCGTATCTTGCTCAGCGTACTGGTTATGATTTTTCAAAAGGGAACGTCTTTTTTGAAGATTTGACTGGTGAAAAACCCGTGATTATCGATTATTTCTGGAAATCAAGGAAGTGGGAGGGGCGTACGAATTATTCGTGGAGGACAGAAGACGGATGGATTGGGAGCATGCTGATCGAACCGAAAACAGGCGCAATTGTGAACTATAGTGTCGTAGATACAAGTGTGTCAAAGTCACCTGCCAAAAAATTGACGCAAGAGCAGGCCTTTCAGTTTGCCATGAATGAAGTAGCTGAGATCGCTCCTGCTGGTACTGGCGAGCTGCTACTGCTTCAGCCGGGAGAATATAATGAAAGTACAAATGAATACTCCTTCCATTTTGTGCTGCAAGAGCAGGGGATTCCTGTAGAGGATTGGCTGACGCAAATCGCGATCAACGGCAGCAACGGGAAAGTCATGGGGATCGATCTCAATGAAAAGGTCGATGGAGTAATGCCTGATCCGAAGAAGGCAATCTCCCCAGAAGAAGCGGCAGCCGTTTTACTCAAGAAATACCCATTGCAGCTACAGTATACCTTGCAAGAGGAAGGCAAAGCTTCTCTTGTCTATACGTTCCCGCACATGTTCGATGCAAAAATAGATGCGATAACGGGTGAATTTTATACCTACGAGTCTACAGAATAAGAGTACAAGCGAGAGAACTTCCCTTTCAGCAGTTTAAGGGAGGTTCTTTTTCAATCAGAAAAAGTTGATTGAAATCTAAGAAAAAACGAAATTGACACAAAATACAAATTTCAGTATGATCACTTTATAAAGTCATTGGAAAAATAAAGGATGAACGAATACGATGCGCAGAACTGGAGATCTGAAACTAATCCAAGAGCTCAATCGCTTTATTATACTCGACACCATTCGCCAGTTTGGGCCCATCTCGCGAAGTGATATCGCCAAAAAGCAGGGCATCAGTCCAACTACCGTCACCTCGGCAGTCAATGAGCTGATCCGTGACGGTATGGTTGCAGAAGATGGAACAGGTGAGTCAAAAGGTGGCCGTAAGCCGATTATGGTTCGCTTCTGTCCAGACGGGAAGTTTTTGATTGGCGTCTCTATTACGAATACAGCGATTACGATTGCCGAAATGAATTTGGAAGCGGCTACAAAGCAAAAGAAAATCTACCCGGTAAAAGCTGGGCTAGTGAGTGACCAGATCATCCAGTATGTGCTGGATTCGATCGAGGACTTTCTCCAGTCGATGGATGATGTCAGCCGTTGTCTGGGCATTTCCATCATCGCACCAGGGATTGTCGATGCAGCGAGTGGGGTCATCCGCTTCAATTCCAAGCTGCGCTTGCATGATGTTCCGTTAAAAGACATGGCAGAAGAGCGTTTTGGGCTAAAAACATGGCTCGACAATGATGCCAATGCAATCGCTCTGGCAGAAAAAAATTTCGGTGGTGGACTGAATGCTGACAATCTCCTGTTTGTTACCGTGGGAGAAGGGGTTGGTTCGGGTCTCGTTGTAAACGGTTCCATCTTCCGCGGAAGCCGCGGTGGAGCGGGAGAATTCGGGCATACGACAGTCGATCGAAGTGGGATGCGCTGTGACTGTGGCAACGTGGGCTGTTTGGAAAACTACGTGGCGTGGCCGGCCATTTACTCAGGTATACTGTCCGCCGTTACACGCGGAAAAGAAACGCTCGTCATGGATTTGGCTGACGGAGATATGACAAGAATCACATTTGATGTCTTTCGCGAAGCACTGCATCAAGGGGATCAAGTATGCCAAGACATCGTCGACGAAATCGCTTCGTACTTGTCGATTGGTATTGTGAATCTGGTGAATTTGTTCAACCCGAGCCTGATCATTTTGGGTGGAGAAATGATCCGGGACAACCAAGTGTTGTTTGCGCGCATCCAAAAACAAGTGATGGCTCAAGCGATGGGGACGATGGTCGAAGGGCTGGAATTCCGTCCAACTGTATTGGGTGCTGATTTCGAGGTCAAGGCTGCTGCTGCTGTTTTGTTACAAGATGTTTTTCACTTCAGCTTGTAACGTCTTTTTGCACACTTTATTTGGTCACTGGAAAAAGAAAGTTCCACCCATCAAAAATCATTGAAAGGGGGCGAGTCGAAAAGGAAAGCGTGTCGTGTTTGGCCATATTTTGGGGGTAAAAGAGGAGAACGTAAATCGAGGAGGGATTTCTGATGAAGAAGTTGGTTTCGATTGCAATGGCTGCTCTCTTGGTAGCAGTGGCAGGATGTTCGGGCGGCGGGCAGAGCTCCGCACCAGCTGGAACGACTGACAGTGCTGCTTCAGGCGAAAAGGTAACGCTCACATATGCGCTGTGGGACAAAAACCAAATGCCTGCGATAGAGGAAATGGCGAAAAAGTTTAACGAAAAGAACCCGAACGTGGACATCAAGATCGAGCTTACGCCTAACAAGCAATACTGGACAAAGATGGAGGCAGCCGCAACAGGTGGCACCTTGCCGGACATTTTTTGGATTAATGGTCCGCGTATCATTAAATACGCAGATAATGACATGCTCTTGCCGATTACAGATCAAATCAAGGCAGATGGCATCGATCTGAACAATTATCCGAAAGCTCTCGTTGATCTCTACACCTACGATGGACAAAACTACGCGCTACCGAAAGATTTCGACACCATTGGCCTTTGGTACAACAAGAAGCTGTTTGACGACGCAAAAGTGCCGTATCCAGACGAAACCTGGGATTGGAACAAGCTGAAGGAAGTTGCAAAGCAACTGACGGATGAGAAAAAAGGCGTTTGGGGAATTGCAGCACCTCCTTATGGACAGGACGGCTTCTATAACACGATCTATCAAAACGGTGGCTATATCATTTCGGAAGACAAGAAAACGTCCGGCTATGACAAACCGGAAACGATCGAAGGTCTCAAGTTTTGGACAGACCTGATCAACGAAAAAGCATCGCCAACAGCAGCCCAATTGTCCGAAACAGAGGCAACACAGCTGTTTGAATCAGGCAAGATCGCGATGATGTACAACGGATCATGGATGGCATCCGCTTTTAATAAGAATGAGTATACAAAGGACAAAGTGGACGTGACGTATCTTCCAAAAGGGAAAGAGAACACGAGCGTCATTCACGGCCTGGGCAACGTGATTTCGGCCAATACCAAACATCCAAAGGAAGCATGGGAATTCGTGAAATTCTTGGGCTCGAAAGAAGGAGCAGAAATCCTGGCAAAATCGGGTGCTGCGATTCCGGCATTTAACGGAACACAGGATACATGGGTACAATCCATGCCAAACTTTCATCTGAAAATTTTTATTGATCAGGCAGCTGTTGCGAAACCTTATCCGATCTCGAAAGACACGGCAAAATGGGCCAAGCTCGAAACAGAGCTCATGACCAAGGCTTGGGCTGGTCAAATGAGCGTAGAGGATGCTTCCAAAGAGCTCGCGCAAAAAATGAACGAAATGCTTAGCCAAGAATAAAAGGTCCATGATGGATGGCTTCGCATCATGGACGAGGCCATCCTCTCTTGAAAAGCTAATGTAAGGAGGGAATGAATGCGATGAGCAGCCAGTTGCAGCCTGAAATGCACGCCGCCGTCCAGCCAAAAACGAAAAAATCGTTGAATCGCATGAAGAGAAGTGATTGGTTCTGGGCGTATCTCATGATTGCTCCCACACTGATCGGGTTGGGTGTCTTCTACTTATGGCCGATCGTACAAACCATTTATTTGAGCTTTACCAAGTGGGGAGGATTCGGCAAGTACAAGTGGGCAGGCTTACATAATTATGAGTTGTTGTTCCAGGACCCTTACTTGTGGATCGCACTGAAAAACACGCTGATTTATACAGTAATCGCAGTTCCGGTAGGTATCGCTATCTCCATTTTTATCGCTGTGCTTCTTAATCAGAAAATTAAGGGGATTACGATTTATCGCACCCTGTACTTCCTGCCTGTTGTGACGATGGCTGCAGCGGTGGCGATGGTGTGGAGATGGTTGTACAACGCCGATTACGGTCTGATCAATTATTTGCTGGGCTTGATAGGCATTGAGGGCCCACGCTGGATATCTGATCCCGCCATTGCTTTGTATGCGGTGATTATCGTTGCCGTTTGGAGCTCCATCGGATACAACATGGTGATTTTTCTGGCCGGACTGCAAGGCATCCCGAGAAGCTATTACGAAGCCGCAGAAATTGACGGAGCAGGACCGGTTCGCATGTTTTTCAAGATTACGTTGCCGCTGTTGACTCCTTCGATCTTTTTCGTCAGTATCACTTCCTTGATTGGGGCTTTTCAAGTATTTGACCTGATTTATCTGATGCTCGGAAGCAAAATGGGCAATCCGGCAACAGAGCAGACGCAGACGATGGCGTACTTGTTCTTTACGAATGGATTTGAATCAGGGAACGGTGGCTATGCGGCCGCAGTTGCCGTCGTGCTTCTGGTGATGATCCTGATCGTCACTGCTATTCAAATGAAGTTGCAGAAAAAATGGGTTCACTATGATTAATCAAAGCTGAACAGATGGGAGGGATATGGGATGAGTGTTTATACGAGTCGGAATAAAACGACCAAGAAATTGTTGATTCATCTGTTGTTGATTGCAGGTGCTCTCGTGATGATTGCGCCATTTGTCTGGATGGTTCTTACTTCGCTCAAGTCACTGGGCGAATCGACACAGGTGCCTCCGGTCATTTTGCCGACCAAGTATCAGTGGGAGAATTACACCCATATTTTTGAGATGCTGCCCTTCTTGGACTTTTATTGGAATACCGTGATCACAACCGTGGCGAAGGTAATCGGACAAGTATTTCTTTGCTCGCTTGCGGCGTACGCATTCGCGCGAATTGAATTTCCAGGGCGAAACGCCTTGTTCATCCTGTTCTTGACCGTTTTGATGGTGCCAGGTCAGGTGTTTCTGCTCCCGCAATTTATGATCATGAAAGAGCTCGGCTGGCTGAATACGTTGACAGCATTGATTGTACCGGGCTTGTTCAGTGCATTCGGTACGTTTCTTCTGCGTCAGTTTTTCATGTCGCTGCCAAAAGAATTGGAAGAAGCAGCGAAGCTCGATGGCTGCAACCATTTTCAGATTTACTGGAGAATTATGCTGCCGCTGGCGAAGCCCGGCTTGATCGCACTCGCCATTTTCGTAGCGTTGTGGTCTTGGAACGACCTGATGTGGCCGCTGATCGTCAACAGCACGCCTGATAAAATGCCGCTCTCAGCTGGTTTGGCGTACTTGACGGGCGAGCACACCAATTTGACGAACTACCCGATTTTGATGGCGGGTTCCGTTCTTGCCATTTGGCCGATGATCATCGTCTTTATTTTCTTGCAGAAGCATTTTGTCGAGGGAATTACCCTAACTGGGTCCAAATAGACTTTTTCCCAAAAGGAGTGAAACCATTATGCATCATGTTCTGGTAATCGGAGCAGGAACCATGGGGACTGTTCACGCGAAATCGTATGCTGCCATGGAAGGTGTCAAGCTGGTTGGAATCGTTGATATCCGCAGCGAGAGAGGAAAAGAGCTGGCTGCCGAGACAAAAACGGAATGGTTCGAGAGCTATGAAGAGGCCATGGAAAAACTGGCGCAGGTCGACATCGTAGACGTGTGTTTGCCTACGTACCTGCATAAAACCTATGTGAAAAAAGCTGCGGATGCAGGCAAGCATGTCATTTGCGAAAAGCCGTTGGCTCGAGATAAGGAAGAGGCTCGTTTTATCGTTGATTATTGCCGGGAGAAAAACGTCAAGCTGTTCGTCGGACACGTCCTGCGCTTCTTCCCGGAATATGAAAAGTCCCGTCAGCTGGTTAATGACGGCGCGATTGGCAATGTCGGTGTGGCACGTACGTTCCGCGGTGGGATCTTCCCGACAGCATGGAATGACTGGTACGCGGACTACAAAAACAGTGGCAGCCTTGTTTTAGATATGATCATTCACGATTTTGACTTTTTGCGTTGGTGCTTCGGGGATGTGGAGCGTGTGTACGCGAAAGGCTTGCTTGGTCGAGGTTTTGCTCGGATGGATTACGCACTGGTTACACTTCGCTTCAAGAACGGCATGATTGCACATGTGGAAGGCTCGTGGGCACATGAAGGATTTGCGATGAAAATGGAGCTGGCAGGCAAGGAAGGCATCATTTCCTACGACAGCTCAAAGGAAAAACCGCTTGTGGCGGTTAATCGCTCGAAGCAAGCAGGCATGAGCGGGGTCGCAGTTCCGGAGAGTCCGTTGCGTGAAAACCCGTATTTCAGAGAACTGAAGCATTTCATCGAATGCATCGACCGAGATCTGGAGCCACTCGTGACGGCAGAAGATGCCGTGAAAGCGGTAGAAATCGCTCGTGCTGCGCTTGTGTCAATCGAAACGGGCAAACCCGTAACTTTGGTGTAGGAGGGGACTGGACATGAAACTCGGTATCATCAGTGTTGCACATATGCATGCATACAGCTACGCAAATGCGGTTGCGAAGTTAGATGGGGTTCAATTGGTCGGGGTAGCAGATGAGGATGAAGTACGTGGAAGGGCGGCAGCTGAAAAGTTTGGCGTTCCGTTCTTCGCCGATTATCATGAGCTGCTCGCAACGGATATCGATGCGGTCATCGTCACCTCGGAAAACGCCAAGCACCAAGAGCATACGTTAGCGGCAGCGAAGGTAGGCAAGCACATCTTGTGCGAAAAACCGCTGGCGACAACAGCAGAGGCTGCTCAAGAGATGATCGACTTTTGCCGCGAGCAGGGCGTCATTTTGCAGACGGCATTCCCTGTGCGATTCCATCCGGCTGTCGTTCGAGCAAAGCAACTGGTGGAGCAAGGCAAGGTCGGACGTATCATGGCGATCCGGGGTACGAACCGTGGACAAAATCCTGGTGGTTGGTTTGTCGATCCCGAGAAATCCGGCGGAGGTGCTGTGATCGATCACACGGTTCACGTTGTTGATTTGATGCGCTGGTTTATGGACTCTGAAGTGCGTGAGGTCTATGCGGAGGTAGACAGCAAGTTTTCCGATACGCCGATTGATGATTGCGGCATTTTGACGATGGAATTTGAGAACGGTGTATTCGCCACACTCGATTGCAGCTGGTCTCGCAACAAGGCCTTCCCAACATGGGGTGACGTGACGATGGAAATTATCGGGACAGAAGGCACGATCTCGCTCGACGCGTTTTCTCAAAAGCTGGATGTTTATTCCAATGAAAAAGGCTTGAAGTGGGTCAACTGGGGTGATGACATGGACAGTCAATTGGTCAAAGATTTCGTCACCAGCGTGCGTGAAAAGAAAGCGCCGTCGATTACGGGTGAAGACGGCTTGCGAGCTGTGGAAGTCGCACTCGCCGCTTATCAATCCGCTGAACAGAAGCAACCAGTCGTATTACGCTAGGACGGTGAAAGACGCATGAGTGTACGTGTAGGCATGATCGGCGTAGGCGGAATCGGGCAGCATCATCTAAAAGGCATGTTGACGGACGAAAGGGTAAAGGTCGTTGCAGTATGCGACGTGAACCAAGAGGCGGCTGCAGAGACTGCTGAGCGCATTGGTGCGCATGGCTACACCTCTTGGCGTGAGCTAGTAGAGGCAGAAAAGCTGGATGCTTTGTTTGTGTGCGTCCCACCTTTTGCGCATGAAGAGATTGAGGAAACAGCGGCGGCGAAAGGCATTCATCTGTTTGTGGAAAAGCCAATTGGGCTGGACATACAGAAAGTAAGCGAAAAGCAAGCAGCGATTGAAAAGGCAGGGATTATCACCGCGACTGGCTATTGCCTGCGCTATCTCGATATCGTGCAGGAAGCGAAAGCGTACTTGGAGGGCAAGTCGATTGCACTCGTCCGCGGCCATTATTTGACCAAGTTCGTCACGACACCATGGTGGAGGGAAATGGGCAAGTCAGGTGGACAGCTTGTGGAGCAGGCGACACATACGCTGGACATGATGCGGTATTTGGCCGGAGATATCGAAAAGGTCTATGCACAGATGGCTTTGCTCGTCTCGCGTGACATTCCAAACATCGATATTCCGGACGTGACTTCTATCAGTATGGTGTTTCAGTCAGGGGCGCTAGGACATCTGGATACGTGCTTCATCCAGCCGGATCACCGTACGAATGTAGAAATCTTGGGCAAAGATTTCCGCGTCATGATTGACGGAAAGCAATTGTCGATCATGGATGAGCAGGGAACACGTACGAAAGAAAGCACGGTGGATATGTACGTGGAGCAAGATCGGGCGTTTATCACAGCGATTGTGACTGGGGATCGCAGCTTGATTTTGTCGCCGTATGAATCAGCGAGAAAGACGCTAGAAGTAACGCTGGCAGCGAATCAATCGGCACAAGAAGGAAAGCCTGTCACTATTTTGAGAAAAGGGGAGTGAGGCGCATGGCTTTTCAAAAGGGAATCAATGCTTGGTGCTTCCCAAAGGAAACGAGCGTACAAGAAATGTTTCGCCAGGCGAAAGCGAATGGCTATCAAGGGGTAGAACTGAATTTGGACGAGGGAGATGCTCCCTTTCATTTAGAGATGACAAAGCAAGAAATGAAGCAGCTGGCAGACGGGGCTCGTGAGCTCAATCTGGAGCTGCCAAGCGTCTCTACTGCCCTTTTATGGAAATATCCGTTGACTCACAATGAGGAAGCGATCCGCGAGCAAGGCATCCGTGTTGTCGAGAAAATGATAGAGGCGGCAAGCATTTTTGGCTCACGGACCGTCCTCGTCGTTCCTGGACTCGTGACGGCTGAGGTGTCGTATGATACGGCCTACGAGCGGGCGCGTGAAGCATTGCAGCGCTTGGCGAAAAAGGCCGAGCAGCATCAGGTATACATCGGGGTAGAAAACGTATGGAACAAGTTTTTGCTCAGTCCGCTGGAGATGGCCCGCTTGATCGATGAAGTAGACAGTCCTTGGGTAGGCGCTTATTTTGATGTAGGCAACGTGCTGCAATTCGGTTTTCCTGAGCAATGGATTCGCATTTTGGGCAAGAGAATCCAAGCCATTCACGTCAAAGATTTCAAGACATCGACAGGCAATATTACAGGTTTCGTGCCGCTGCTCGCTGGCGATATTCCATGGAACCGCGTAGTGGAAGCGCTGCGTGAGATCGGGTACGAAGGCTACATCATCCCGGAAATCTCGCCTTATAGCCAGTTGCCTGAGCAATTGATCGCGCATACGTCCCAAGCGTTGGACGCCATTTTTCAATCGTGAATGGACAGCAAGGATGTGAAGCGGAAGATGAATCAAGACAAATCATATGCCATCGGGATTGATCTGGGAGGTACAAAGATCATAGCCGCGATCGTCGACCAGCATGGCAACATCCTCAGGCAGGCGAACGCAGCGACACAGACAGAAGAGGCAGCGGCAGCAGTCATCGGACGCATCGGTGATTTGGTGCAAAATGTTTTGGACGATAGTGGAATCAATATCTCTCGCATTCGCGGAATCGGAATAGCAACCGCAGGCATTATTGATACCCAGCGTCAAATGGTCATTTTTGCAAGCAATTTGAATTGGAGCGATGTGCCGATCGGCGTGATACTCCAGGAACGATTCGGCGTAGCCGTGCAATTGATCAATGATGCCAATGCAGCAGCGGTAGCAGAATGGGCGTTTGGAAGTGCACGTGGCACGAAAGACTTGATCTATGTAACGGTCAGTACGGGTGTTGGTGCTGGCATTATAAGTGGAGGACGACTGATTACAGGTGTTGGTGATAGTGCCGGGGAGTTCGGGCATATTTCGCTTGATCCGGAAGGTCCGCTATGCGTATGCGGGAATAGAGGATGCCTGGAAAATTACACGTCTGGACTGGCTTTGGCAAGCAGAGCAAGAGAGCAGCTCCTACATGGCGTTACAAGCTCGTTGCTCGTTGACAATGGGAATGATCTAAGCAGGATAACCGCTAGAGAGGTTGGAGAGGCGGCGGATCGCGGAGATATCCTGAGCATGACCTTAATGAAGGAAGCAGGTTATTATCTCGGGGTCGGACTGACCAATCTGATCCATCTGTTCAATCCGCAGGTGATTGTCATTGGTGGCGGTGTGATGAAGAATGGACATCTGCTACTAGCGGAAGCAAAGAATGTCATTCGCGAGCGTTCCATCTCCCGTATGGCAAACCAAGCGAGCATCCAGTTGACTACGATTGGAGCGGAAGCAGGTGTGCTCGGTGCAGCAGGCATGTATTATCCTTCTGAGCGTGAAATGGTTGAGGTATAACAGAGTGAAAGTGCGAGAAGCCGATGGTTTGGAGACATCGGCTTTTTTCTATATCTATCCTGTGCAGTGCTAGTCATAGGAGCCTAGACCTAGATTCTATCTATTGGTAAAATATTGCTTGGAAAAATCTTCACATAACATGATAGAGAGACTGACGGAGGGGTACCATGGCAGATGCCAAAACAGCAAAAGCAGCGAAGAAGCCCGGATTTTTCAGAGAACTCCTTACTTTTTTATTGGTAGTTGCCATCATCCTCGGAATTGCCAGCGGTGCTATTTTTTATTTATCTGGGAAAAACCTTGATGATCTACTAGGATCGCGACCCGTAGCAAAAAAGGAAACGAATCAACCTGCACCCGTAAATCCGGTGTCTACAGGTCAGGAAGCGGGCACAAATCAGCAGTCAAATGCTGTACCTGTTTCGTCAGAGGGAAATGGTGCAACAGACGCGGCGATGCCAGTGTCTTACCCTGTCGATATGCCAGGCCAACAAAGTAATGCTGTAGGACAAGTGGAACAACCAGCACTTCCTACCCCAAAGGGATCGCTTAAAGGTACGATTACGTGGCAGTATAACGATTTTGTTGGGACGAAGCCGGACGTGAATGCAAAGATTTTGCTCATTCCTACAGGTTTTGATAAGAATACGATCACTGATGTTGAAGAGGGGGTGTTTGCAATAGGTACAGTTCCCAAAAACTCGGGATTATTTGCTGCAAAAGCAAATGGATATGGAAATTACGAGATTGGTAACTTGCCGGCTGGAGAATATCACATCTTGGTCGTATCAGCACAAACCACTCGCAACATTAAAGAGCCTGTTGATGAATATTTCACAAGTATATTGAAACCTTACATCAGAAATTGGGATTCATTTGTAAGGATTAGTCTATTACATTACAAATATGAACTCTCCACGATTACAATTGAAGAAGATCAAACACTCGATTTTAGTCACGATTTTGGGAATACGTACTTTTAATGAGTGTTTTGGCCTTTAGACTCATAGGGTTTTCCCCAGCGATTCATGTATCATATTACTATGGCACGTTTTGGCAGGAAAAACAGGTCAAACGTATGAGAATTTGTGGGTAAAGGGGTCGCAGCATGAAGGGAAAAAACAAAAGCATCATGATTGCCATGGCTCTGGTCATCGTCGTATTGCTGGGATACGCAGGCTATCGTTTCTTTGGTCCTGTGACACTGGCGGAAGGGTATTTGTACGAAGACGATACACGCATGCTATACACGAGTGTCACGGTGAATAACGAGAAAGTAAACGTAGAAATGACAGATTCCATTGTCGAAACGGAAGACAGCATCCCTGTTCTGAAAACGGAGTCGATCTTGCTGGAGGGAACGCTGGATGGTAAACAGCTGACCCTCAAAAATCCGGCAACTGGTCAGGATATTATCGGCACAGTGCAGGGTGACGAGCTCCAATTTGACGGGCTGCTTATGGAAGAGAATAAGGGACAGACGAGTCTTGTTGCCACAAACAAAAGTGCGTACGAAAGCAAATTGGCGACACTAACCAAGCGTATCAACGAAGAAGCAGAAATAAAAAAGAAAGAAGTAGCAGAACAACAAGCCAAAGAAAAAGCGCGAGTCGATTTCGCCAAAAAAGTAAAACAGACAGGAAAGCTAGAGGCTGATCTGATTGAAACGGCAAAGTATTTGGACGAGCTGCAATTTACGGATGAAGCGCAGTTTTCAAACGATCAAATAGCGGAGCTGCAAAGACTGTTGGAAGAGATTCGTACCTATTCGACGCAGCCAGGTTTGAGCAAGATGGAATTCGAGGTCATGCAAGGAACACTGGGCAGTATGAAGGTGTTGGTCGATGGGATGAACACCATGGATGGTTCGATCCAGGATAAAAACAAAAACATGCAGGAAATGATCACCATCATGGAGACCGACATGAAGGACATTCAAGCGATTTGGTCGGAAATCAAAGCGAGCGTGCCGGATGCCGAGAAACGGGAAAAAGCAATCCATGCGGCTGTCAAGACAGCGACTGATTCAATCGTGCAGGCGAAGAAGCGCCAAGGCTCGGTAGACAAAAGCGGACAAGCAAAAGTGAAAGAAACTGCGAACAGTCTGTATCAACAAGCGGTGAATGTATTGAATCAGACAAAAGCAAAGTATGGTTTTTAGACAGGTAAAGGCTCTCATTCGAGAGCTTTTTCCCATTTGAGCACCCTTATCGTTTTCAGGTCGGAAAAATTGTATTATTCTTATAGTATTACTAAGGGATAATCATTAAGGCATATTTTTCAGGAGGAGTACAATGAGCGTCTACCAGAACATTACCGAATTGATTGGAAATACGCCGATTGTTCGACTGAGGCGCATGGTTCCTGAAGGAGCAGCAGAAGTTTTTGTGAAGCTGGAGAAATTCAATCCGTCCGGGAGTGTGAAGGACCGTGCTGCCTACAATCTGATTTTGACGGCTGAGCAAGCGGGACTGATCCAACCGGGTGATACGATCATAGAGCCGACTAGCGGCAATACGGGAATCGGCTTAGCGATGAATGCCGCAGCAAAAGGCTATCGCGCGATTTTGGTCATGCCTGACAATATGTCAAAGGAACGGATCAATATTTTGAAAGCGTATGGGGCAGAGGTTGTATTGACACCGAGTGAGCTGAGGATGCCGGGGGCGATTGCCAAAGCGCAGGAGCTGCAAAAAGAAATCCCGCGCAGCTTTATTCCTCAGCAATTCGAGAATCAGGCAAACCCCGACATCCATCGAACGACGACGGCTGAGGAAATTTTTGCGCAAACGAATGGTCGACTGGATGCGTTTGTTGCCACAGCTGGGACGGGCGGAACGATTACCGGAACAGGCGAAGCGTTGCGGGAAAAGCTCCCGGAGCTGTATATTGCTGTCGTCGAACCAAAAGGCTCACCGGTTTTGTCTGGCGGAAAGCCTGGTCCACATAAACTGGTAGGCACAAGCCCTGGTTTTGTTCCACAAATCCTCAATACCAGCATTTATAATGAAATCATTCAAATCGCAGACGAAGACGCCCTACAAAGCATGAGGCAGCTTGCAGCGTTGGAAGGGATTCTCGTTGGCCCTTCATCGGGTGCCTCGGTCTTTGCTGCCATCACGATTGCCAAAAGGCTGGGAGTGGGTAAGCGGGTTGTTTGCATTGCGCCTGACACGGGGGAGCGGTATTTGAGTATGAATCTTTTCTAAATAGGAGAAAAGGCGATGAGCAACGAAAAACACGCACTGATCATCGGGGCAGGCTTGAGCGGGCTCGCATCAGCGCTTGCCTTGAAGCAATTGGGCTGGCAAGTGACGCTTTTTGAGCAGGCAAAGGAGCATAAAGGCATCGGTGCTGGAATCGTTTTGGCTGCCAATGCCATGAAAGCACTGGATAGGCTGGGAGTTGGACAGGAAGTGCGCGAGCTTGGGGCAGCTGTCCGTTCAGCGCGGATTCGCGACTGGAAGGGAAATTTGTTAGTCGAGTTGCCTGTTGCGGAACAAGCAGAACGGTACGGGGCTGACAGCTACTTGATTCATCGGGCTGATCTACAGCAGGCACTTTTGGCAAAAATCTCGACGCATGAATTGGTTCTCGGCAAGCAGTTCGTTTCTTTTTCTCAAGAAGAGGAAAGAGTTCAAGCCGCTTTTGCAGATGGATCAGGTACACATGGGACGATTCTGATCGGAGCGGACGGGATTCACTCTCGTGTACGGAAGAGACTGTTCGGTGAAGAGTCGATGAGATACTCGGGGTACACGGCGATTCGCGGGATTGCAACTTACCAAGACCCTCGTTATCCACTGGAATCAGGAGGAGGCTTTGAAGCATGGGGCAGGGGGATTCGTTTTGGGTTTTCCCATATCGGCAACAATCGAATTCATTGGTTTGCCGCCATCAATGCACCTGAGGGAGAAAAAGATGGGCCGCTGGGCCGGAAGCGAGAGACGTTGCGCCGATTGGAAGGCTGGTATGAGCCAGTACGTGCAGTGATTGAGGCGACAGAGGATACAGCCATCTTGCGGCATGATATTTACGACCGTGTACCACTCAGGAGATGGAGTGAGGGCCGGGTGACATTAGTAGGCGATGCGGCACATCCGATGCTGCCGAATCTGGGGCAAGGAGCAGGCCAAGGCATGGAAGACGCACTCGTGCTGGCCAGATGCTTGGCAGAAGCAGACACGGACTCGGCTCACGCTTTGCGCATGTATGAAGAGAAACGAAAGAAGCGGGCGAATGCGATTGTGAAAGGTTCCCGCTTGATGGGGGCAGTCACCCAATGGGAAAATCCGCTGGCCGTCGCGGCTCGTCATTTCCTGCTAAAAACGATCCCTGCCCGTATCCAGAGCAGAAGACTGGATTGGATTGTCGGACACGAGGTGTGAATGCGGCGGCAGAAAAAAGGCAAGGAGCATGAGGCCCTTGCCTTTCAACTTTGTCCGTTTATTGATGACGTGCCTGATAGGCAAGTAACGCTGCAATGAATAACTGACCGGTTTGAAGCATGGAGCGCTCATCGACATCGAATTTGGGATGATGATGCGGATACGTTGCCTGAATCTCCGGGTTGCGTCCACCGACCATGAAGAAGGTAGCGGGGCGCTCTTGGGCAAAGTAAGCAAAATCCTCTCCGCCCATGCCTGGAGGGATTTTCAATACGCGCTCCTCACCAAAAATACGTTTGGCTTCCGCTACAAATAAGGGAGTCTCTGTCTCATCGTTCCAAGTAGCTGGGTAGCCGCGTTGATACATGATTTCGCAAGTAGCGCCGACTGCCTGGCAACTGGCTTCCACAATACGTTTCAGAGATTGCTCGACCGCGACTCTCACTTCCTCGTCATACGTGCGGACGGTCCCCTTGAGCCTCACTTGATCAGGAATGACGTTGAACGCTTCACCCCCGCCGACGAAGGAGCAAACAGACAGAACAACTTGTTTCAGCGGATCTACCTGACGGCTGGCAATCTGCTGCAAATTCATGACAACCTGACTGCCCAATACGATTGGATCAACGGAGGTATGAGGATAAGCGCCGTGACCGCCTTTTCCGTACAAGACGATCTCGAAGCTGTCTGCTGCTGCCGTAATGTAGCCATGACCGATCCCGACAGTGCCTACGGGAAGCTCGGAGGCAACATGCGCGCCATACACGACATCGACTCCTTCGAGACAACCCGCCTCCACCATGGCTTTGGCGCCACCAGGTGGCAGCTCTTCCGCGAACTGATGCAGGAATACCACATTTCCTGGGAGTTCATCGCGGAACTCGCTTAATACTTGCGCGACTCCCAAAAGTCCGGAGGTATGTATATCGTGACCGCACGCGTGCATAACGCCTGGAATGCGGGACTTATACGGTACTTCTTTTTCATCTTGAATGGGCAAGGCATCGAAGTCAGCGCGCAACGCAACTGTTTTTCCTGGCTTTCCTCCCTTCAGGAGACCGACAACACCCATACCGCCTACACCTGTTTGCACTTCTATACCAAAAGAAGCCAGCTTGTCTGCTACTTTCTTCGCTGTGTTTTCCTCCTGAAAGGAAAGCTCGGGATACATATGCAAATCACGTCTGAATGAAACAAGCTCTGGATAAATCTCCTGCAGCCGGGCAAACAGTTTTTCTTCCATCGAACCCACTCCTTTTTCCTAGGGAAAGAGATTGGTATTTCGTATTCGTCTTATTATAAAAATATTCCGAATCATAATTCAATGTATGATTTCGAGAAGTATAATGAAGCTGAATTCATATTATGTAGACATTTCCAGTAGAAATCTCTAGAATATGAAAGAGACATGTTCAAAAAGTCGTGTTTTTAGTACAACTGCGTAATCAAAAGACGACTTTTTGAACAGATGGATTGAGGAGATTATGACGAGTCCAACACAACCAAAAAATCCCAGAGTTCTAATCATTATGCTCGTTTCTGGCATCCTTGTTTTGATCTTGACTTGTGTAAGCATCGCGATTTCCTATTTTAATACGATTCAATCCGTCCGACTCTCCATTGCGAATCAAAGCATGAAAGCCGCTTCTACAGTAGCAGACAGTCTAGATGTTGACGCGTATCAGGAGTTTTTACGAAATCCGGTAAAAGAGACCCCCGCCTATAAACGAATCGAACAGCAATTGAATCAAGCACGAGAGCAGTTCGGTCTGCTGTATTTATACACGATTCAAATCAATGAAGACAGGCAAAGTGGTCGCGCGATGATCGTCTCAAGGCCTCCAAATGCGCAGCAAAATTTTGATATCGGTATTCCTATTGTTCTATATCCTGAGCACATTCAAATGATTTACGAAGGATCATCAACGTACTACTCAGATATTATCAGAGATCCAGATTACGGGGTCTACATGTCTGCGGGTGCGCCGCTTAGAGATAGAGAAGGAAGAATCATCGGAATAGTCGGAGTAGATACGGACGTAGCCATCGTCGAGGACATTGGAAATGATGTCGTTCGTAGCAGCATTCCTGTTTTTGCGATTCAAGGTTTGTTTGTCGTCGTACTGATCTTCCTGGTTCTTTGCATGGAACGCTGGTACCAACGCGCCATCAAGGCAGCAGTTGGCGAGACGGAAGAAACTTACCAGGATGAATTGCGCTCAGTCATTTGTTCGATGCGCTCCATACGCCATGATTTCGTCAATCACATGCAAGTGCTCTACGGTTTGATCGAATGCGGATATTATCCAAAAGCACGAGATTACGTGCAGTCGTTGCTGAAAGAAACCAAGCTTTTGGACCTCACCGTGAGGTTTGCAAATCCTGCCTTAATGGTATTGCTTCACACCAAATGGGAGCAGGCTAAATCCAAACAAATCGTGATGCAATTTGAAGAATGTTCTGATCCAATCGATAGCATTCCTTCCATTGATCTGATCAAAATTTTATCGAATCTTATTGATAATGCGATTGAAGCGGCTGAGTTAGCGGATGGGGAAAAGCGAGTCAGCATTTATTTTTGCTGTGATGAAGACCACGTTATTTTCCGAGTGGAAAATACAGGACCGGAAATAACGCCAGAACAACGTGCACGTATTTTCGAGAATGGCTATACAACGAAAACAGAGAAAAAATGCGGTGGGCGCGGAACGGGTCTGACGATCGTAGATTCAGTTGTTCACAAGCACAAGGGGAAAATTGAGGTTTGGTCCGAGCGGGGAATCACGAGGTTTACCGTCCGGTTGCCAGTGAAGTAGGCTCGTAACGAAAACGATTCTAGGATGATAAGAAAAAGCCGTCAATTCGTTGACGGCTTTTTGCTTTTGCGAGTTGCTATGCATTTTGTCCTGGCGAAGGCTGCACTACTTGGCTTTCCTGTGCTTGAAATGGACGTGAAATCGAGTAGAAGGCAAACCCGAACGAAAGCAGGACGAACACGGCTCCAACCCAAGGCGTGTAGATGACGGATGATCGCTCGACGACGAGACCGCCAGCCAGAGAGCCAAGGGCGATACCTAAATGCTGGGCAGAGGTATTCAAGCTTAATTGAATGTCTGCGGTAGCAGGTGAGCAGGTGATCAAATAGTTTTGCTGTGCTGGCGAAATAGCCCAGCTAAGCGCACTCCAGATTGCCATGATCGGCAAGAACAAATAAAGCGAGCCTGTAAAAAACGGCAAGACACACATGATCAAGCCAAACACGGGAATGATGAACAGAATGCTCTTGGTTGCTCCCCATTTGTCTGCAATCCAACCGCCAATCCCACCGCCTGCAACGGCAGCAATCCCGAACAAGAGATAAATCCAGCTCAGTGTCGTTCCGTCCACATTCATCGTCGTTTGCAGATAAGGGGTAAAGTATGCATACAGCGTCAAGTGACCTGTCAGCATTAACAAGACGATAAACAAGGCACTGAATAACTTGCCGCTACGGAGGGTAGTCATTTGATCACGTAGCGGAATCGGCGGTGCCGTTTGAACTTTTGGCAAAAACAAGAGGATAAAAATCATTGCAACGACACTTAGAGCCGCAATCAGCCAGAACGGGGCACGCCATCCGAAGGCATTCCCCAGAGCCAGTCCGACAGGGACGCCGAGCACGAGCGAACCGCTAATCCCCATGAAAATAACGCCAATGGCACGGCCTCGATAGGCAGGTTCCACAAGACTCGTCGCAATAGTAATCGACAGCACAATCAGGATGGAACTGCTTGCTGCGCTCAAAATGCGTGCCGTCATTAATACAGCATAGCTCGGACTAAGTGCTGCGAGCACATTACTCAGGAAAAAGGCCGCTAATGCATACAAGTATAGCTTTTTGCGCTCGACACGCCTCGTAACATGCAGGAGCAGAGGAGCGGCAACAGCAAAGGCAAGCGAGAATATGGTGATTAATTGTCCGGCAGCGCTAATCGATACCTGAAGATCACGAGCAATCAGATCGAGCGTACCACCGATAATCAATTCCACCGTACCAACGACAAAGGTAGCAATCGCTAAGATGAAGACACGTGGATTCAAAACAATAGCTCCTCTCAACTAAAAAGGTTACTACCATAATAGTAACCTTTTTAGTCTTGTGCAACTAGAAATTTCTCCATACAAGTAGAAAAGACTCCGGCCAACTGTCAGTTTTTAATAAGGTATTAGGGGGACTTGTGTTACGGATTACGTATGCCCTCGCGCTTTTCTTGAATAAACATTTACATAAATATTGTATGAAATAGAGGAAGTGAATGAATTTTTCAGAAAATTAATATAGTTAGTAAAAAGAAAAGGAGTAAATGAAAAGTGAGTAATCAAATAATCCCAGCGTTAATTGCTTTTATAGTCGTTTCAATTTTATCTCCACTATTAATAGCCGTTTTGAGAAAGCTTAGGCTCATTCAACCGATAAGAAAAGAGCTTCCTTCAGATCATCAGTTAAAAAATGGAACCCCGTTAATGTTTGGAATTATTCTGTTTGTTGGAATTATCGTATCAATTCTTTTTTCACCTACTCCAATCATGTATTTTTTGTCTATTACCTACATTCTTTTTAGTTTTGTCGGGTTTTTGGACGATTTTTGGAAGGCTTCTCGGCAAGATCCAGGAGGGATATCGGGTAAGACCAAACTTATTTTTCAATTTACGTTTACGGGTACTTTGCTTTTTTACGTGATCAACGAGCTAGGCGTAGACACCAGCATTGATATTTTTAAACATATTTCATTGGATCTTCCAATGGTGTTATACGTCATTGTCATTACCTTATTTGTCGTAGGTTCTGCAAATGCTATAAATTTCACGGATGGATTAGACGGTCTTTTAGGAGTTGTTGCAATCCCTACATACTTTTTCTTTTTTATGGTCTCAGACAGATTAGAGGTACAAATTTTTTGTTTAGTTATGATTGGATGTTTACTCGGCTTTCTCATTTACAATATATATCCTGCCAAAGCTTTTATGGGGGATACGGGATCATTAGCGATAGGAGGATCGCTTTCATTTCTTGCTGTTCTTGAGAAAGTTGAAATTTTAATTCCCATTTTATTCTTTATATATTTTGCTGAACAACTTTCGGTTATTTTACAAGTTTCCTCCTTTAAACTTACTCATAAGCGTATTTTCAGAATGACACCGATTCACTTTCACTTTCGCTTAAAATATGGGTGGTCCGAAACTACAATTGTAGCGATTTTTGGACTTATTTCGTGGTTTTGTGCTTTTATCTGTTTAGTTTACTGGAGATTTTTCCTAAATCCATAAATAAAGTTATAATCATTCCGATGAATAGTAGAGGTAACCAAGCAATGCACAAAGCAGAAAAAAAATGCCAAGGTCGAAAATCTGCCACCAAATAAATTGATGTACTAATCAATACCCCGATAAATAAATAAATGGAGATGATCTCCATTTTGTCATCGAACTCCTTTTTAATAGTATAAAAAGGTGCACTTGTAGGGGTGCTACATTTAGGCATAATAGTAAGATTTTTTATGTGAAAACGATCTTCAACTAAATGGCCCGATTGTTGAACATACAAAGAAAAATCGAAGCCGGTGATCCTTAGCGTACAGGACACCGGCAATTTTTCTGTCAACTAGTGCTTAGCGTACAAAATTTAACGTTATCTTAACTCCAAAGTGACAATCATTGTTAAACCAATGCTTGTCACTTTGTTTACATGTATTCAATGTAGTTTTAAGTTTTTAATTATCTCTGTTCGAGGAGAATTTAGACTAATCCATGCTTTATAAACCAAAAACCAGTCAATAACACGAAAATAAAGTGTTAGATTGTTTTTTGGTTTATTGCACTATCGATCCCCGTTAGCGGAACAAAAAAGGTTTAAGTCTCTTTGTCCGACTGCTTTCGACCAGCTGTCCCGACGGTCGGATTCACATCGGCAAGTTAACTAATCTCCGTACGTCGGCACACACAGCTCCCCTCCCGAGGCTGCAATCAGCGGACGCAAGCTGCCATCTCCCAGCAAATTTTCGGCTTCCGGTAGCGGTGCATGTCCGTTTCCGTCAACACGTTGATCGCCCATCCGTCAAACAACCGATGCATATCTGCTTCGTCAAAAAAACGTTTCCGCCGCCCCTCATGCTCGTAATAACGGGGTTCCAATTCGATGCCCTGGCCGGCACCGTAATGAACATCGCGCGTGGAATTCAAGCGGGCTAGCAGCAATCCACCAGTGCCGACAATTCTCGCGATTTCGCTAACAATAGAAATAGTATCGTCCCAGTGAAAATAATGCAGGGACAAATCCGCGACAACCGCCCTCGCGCTACCATCCGGAAACGGCAATCCTCCTGTCATATCGAATAGGTTTGTTTCAGCACCTGGCACATATTTGCGTATAATCGCCAACGACTCAGAGGAGAAGTCGCAGGCGATGACCCGATAACCTCGTTCCGTTAAAAACAAAGTGTCGCTGCCATATCCGCAGCCAAGATCAATGACCGGTCCATCTTGGGCCGATGCTAGCATCGGCTCGTATTTTTCCAGCCAAAAATCCTCTTGCGGCTTGCCGAGATTCACATCGGCAAACACCTCGTTCCAATGTTCAGCTTCTGAACGTTTCGTCATGGTCAGAACCTCCTTAAACACCTATCTCAATGTACTATGAATACTATAAAATTGAATATAGATATCTAGTATTTGATGAAATAAAAAGAATGGGCAGCTCTACATTGAATACTGTAAAGTCACCCATTCTGACTAGTTAAGTTAACCGCACTTTGTTGGCGAGATCCCTATCAAGCTTTACAGACTCGTAATTAAAATGGCTGAAAGTCCTAGGCATTGTCAGTATCGGAGGCGGATGATCATCTTGCGGATTTCTTCATCGTCAAACAGTTGATCCACATATTTTTGGGTGATTTTTGTCAGTGCGACATCATGGTAAAAAGAATCGGCAAAAAATTTGACGAACGGTTGACCGCGTGTCTTGATCGCATGCCAGCCCGTGTCCTCCTCGCCTGCAAAAATCATTTCATCTTGGTCCGCTACGATTAGCTGATAGCGCTCCAAGCCTTGATGCTCTTGTACAGGGATAAAGGAATGAACACAGGACAATTTGGTGCTAATCTGCCCAATCACCAAGGCTTCGATCTCAACGCCTTCCTTTTCTTTCATCTCCAGTAAGGGTGCATACTCCAAAAAATCATCGGACCAGGCAGAGATACGAATAGACCGTGTTGCCCGCTGGATCAATTGTTTGCATTCCGCACGGATCGATTCGTCAACCTTCAGGCTCCAGACTCGGTCATCGCGCACAGTTTTGTGAGAAAGGGAGCTGGTCAATTTTTTGACGTCGGTTTGAAATTGGCGGGTCAGCTTTTCTACCAGGCTGTCCAGAGGAAGGGCTGTATACCGCTTTTTCTTTTCCGATACGGTGTCAAGGACCATCCCCTTTTCTACCAGACGATTTAACACCTCATAAATTTTTGCCTTTGGCACCCCCGAATGCTTCACGACCATTGCTGCATCGAGAGGCTCTCCGCTAGATGCCAACGCTTCATAAACTTTACTCTCATACAGAGAAAAACCAAATGTTTGCAGCATCAAAATCCTCCATGGAAAACACGAGCATTTTTATTCGATCGTACCGATAATCGAGTTGTTTTGCAAGAAAGAGGAGGAGACGATAGGGATATTTTATCGAAAAGAATCGAGTTTTTTCGACGATATTCGCTATATTTATTGTAGGTCTTTAGGCAGTAGACACACCAAGCATATATCAAATAGAGACCCTATGTATAAATGATTAGCCGAAAATTCGGCACTTGCTGTAACTAGTTCGATAGCCTTATTGAGCAACTTCTTTTGAACGGGAAGGTTTTTTTGTCGAAGGAAAAAATTTGGCAAAGATTACGTATGGCGTAATAATTATGAATAATCGGAATTGGGGGTTTGATTTTTCCGATGCATCACAAATAGATAGAAAAAGAGGGTGAACCGTAGTGAAGAAAAGCAAAAAGCTCTTATCCGTTTTATTTTCCTCCTCACTCGTGCTCAGTACTTTCGTGGCTGCACCTGCAACAGGTTTGGCCAAACCAAAAGAGGACAAGCATGATCTGCATGTAGATTTGTCCACTGTTAACCTGGAGCGACTGATTAAAGGGTTAATGGAGCAAGGAATCATTGATGAAGACGCCGATCAGGAAGAGATTGACGAGGCGTTGCTCGAGTATTTGGAAGACAAGAAAGTACCGCACGGCATTGATGAATCGTCCTCTTACGGTAAGGAAGCGAGCAGAGGACAGCAGGCAGCATTGGCTGAGGCTGTGCAGAAAGTGGCTGAGATGGAGGACGGCGATGAATTGCGCTCTTCCAAACGACTACATACCGATAACATCGTTGTCGCTCTTGTCGAGTTCCCTGACCGGGAGCATAACGAGCTACCAAAAGTGAGTGACTCGCTTTGGACGAAAGACTTTAACGAAAAGCATTATAAAGAGATGCTGTTTGATCAGAAGGGGTACGAAACTCCTGAAGGAATCAGCATGACAACGATGGCGAAATACTTCTATCTGCAATCGGGAAAAACGTGGACGGTTGATGGTGTGGTAACGCCATGGCAAATGGCAGAGAATAGCTACAAATATTATGGAGAAAACTCGAAAACCGGTGACGATTCCAATCCGCGCGATCTGGTAATCGAGACGCTTGAGGCAGTTGGGGAATCCATTGCTGGGAAAGAGGAATTGTACGATCAGCGCGATCCGTATGATATCGATGGTGATGGAGACCTAATGGAGCCGGATGGCAATCTGGACAACCTCATGCTTGTTCATGCAGGGATCGGAGAAGAGACAGGGGAAGACCCAGATGCGATCTGGTCTCACCGTTGGACCTTGAAAAAACCAGTGGATATTCCAGGCACAAGCCTCAAAGCGTTTGATTACATGATCCAACCAGAGGATGGCGCACCAGGTGTATTCACTCACGAATACGGACACAATCTCGGTTTGCCAGACTTGTATGACACGACAAGAGGCGGAAAAGATTCGCCAGTAGGTGCTTGGTCCCTCATGTCGTCTGGTAGCCACACAGGTAAGGTTTTCCAAACGGAACCTACTGGCCTTGATCCTTGGTCCAAAATGGTTCTGCAGCAAATGTTCGGCGGAAACTGGATTAATCCGCATGTGCTGGACTACAAGAATGTAGAGAAGCGCAAGAGAACCCTTCGACTCATTGATGCGAGCAGCCTTGAAAAGGACGGTAAGGTCATCAAGCTGAACATGCCTAAGGTCGAAAAGAAACCGCCGGTTGAGCCAAAAGATGGCGGATATGCATACTTCTCGGATGAAGGCAACAAGCTGAATACAAAAATGACGTCCGATGTGATTGATTTAACAGGGGTCGGCTCCGCAACGATGAAATTCGATTCGTGGAGAAGCATTGAGGAAGGCTATGACTACGTGTACGTCAATGTAATCGATGCAGATACAGGCGAGAAAAAAGAAGTTCAAAAATACGATGACGTAACAAAAGGCTGGGACAAAGAAGAAATCAGCCTGAACGAGTTCGTCGGTAAAAAGGTACAAGTCGAGTTTAACTATGTGACGGATGTTGCTTTCGTGATGGATGGCTTCTATTTGGATAACTTCGAAGTAGAGGCAGATGGACAAGTCATCTTCACAGATGATGCAGAGGGTGAGAAGAAGTTCAAATTGGATGGCTTCACTCACTTCGATGGAAAAGGAAAAATGTTCGATGCGTACTACCTGATTGAGCTGCGCTCTCATGAAGGAATTGACGCTGGATTGAAGCATTTCCGTCGCAACGATTCCTTCTTCACGTATGACCCAGGTATGGTCATCTGGTACTTTGATGGGCGTTACGAAAGATCCCGTGACAACAATACAAGCCTGCATCCAGGCTACGGTATGCTCGGTGTAGTAGATGCCCATCAGGAAGTACGTTATTGGAACAATGATGAAGGTAACAAAAAGGCAATTGCAGATTCCCGTTACCAAGTGAACGACGCTGCGTTTAGCCCGAACGATACATCTGGAATTGATCTGGATTACATTTTGGGAACGATGCAATACGAGCCGTTGGATGGCGTTACTGAGTTTAAAGACAGTGATGATTACTCGATGCCGGAAGTACCGGAAGTCGGTAAAATCCTGCCGCAAATCGGTTTGGAAATCAAACTGAAAAGAGTTTCCAAGAAGTTCACGGATGCTACGATTGAACTCTCCATTGATAAAGATTAATCCATAAGCCTAAAGACGCCACACAGCGCCAAGCTGATGTTTGGCGTCTTTTTCGTTTCTATGATTACTGGTCTAAGCTCGGCTTGATCGAAATAGGCTATAACAATGAACGACAAGCTGCCTGATCTGATTGCGCGTAAGAAAGGCAACCTTTTGTACAGGCATAGGAATCGCGCCCGGCAGCAAGGGGGGATCAATCATGCTGCACATTGTTGCTTGCATTAAGCAGGTGCCGGACACCAAAATCATCAAGATGAATCCGAAGACGAATACGATGGATCGCGCCAGTGCGCCAGCCATTCTCAACCCGTATGATGCACACGCGGTGGAGGAGGCCGTTCGGTTGAAAAATCGATATGGGGGTGTGGTCTCCGTCGTCACCATGGGACCTCCGCCAGCGGTGAAGGCCATTCGGAAATGTATCGAGATCGGAGCAGACGCTGGCTATCTGGTAACGGATCGTGCATTTGCCGGAGCAGACACATTGGCGACCAGCTATGCGATTACCAAAGCCATTGAAAAGATTGCAGAAAGCCAGCCAGTCGACCTCGTCATTTGCGGGAAGATGACCATCGACGGTGATACGGGACAAGTCGGACCGGGTGTCGCCAGACGGTTGGATATTCCACCGCTTACGTGTGTGAAAAAAGTAGTGGAGATAAACAAAGAGCAAGGTTACGCCATTGTGCATCGAAAGCTGGAGGATGGTTATGAAGTCATTCAGTCGACCTTGCCTTGTTTGTTTTCCGTGGAGAAGGAGATTAACGAAGTGCCCTATTCTCCGCTGCCCAACATGCTTCGAGCTGCTAGATATCATCCTGTTGTCTGGTCCGTCGATGACTTGGGGGATATCGATCGGACACAGTTAGGTCTGAAGGGCTCTCCTACCATCGTTGCAAAAGTTTGGCCACCAGAGAAGCCAAAAGGCGGTGAAATCCTCGAAGGAAGCGCCAGCGAGCAAATCGCACGCTTGATGGAAATTTTGCACGATAAACAGCGACTGTTTCGGGTAAAGGAGGAGCAGATATGAATCTGGATGATTTTCGTGGCATCTGGGTGTTTTTAGAGGTGAGTGACGGCCGTATCGCGCCTGTATCACTCGAACTGCTGGGGGCGGGAAGACAAATGGCTGACAAGCGAGACGTGCCGCTTGCTGGCTTGTTAATCGGAGATGGAATCAGGGAGTTGGCCCACACGGCGTTTCCATACGGAGCGGACCAAGTGTATGTATACGATCAAAAGATATTTCATGATTACCGAACAGAGTCCTATATGCGGGCAGTCATCGAATGTGTCCAAAAGCACAAGCCGGAAATCATCTTGTACGGGGCGACTTCAACGGGAAAAGATTTGGCGAGCGCTGTCGCGACGGACTTGGAGACAGGGCTGACTGCTGATACCACCATGCTCGATGTGAACGCGGAGACAGGTTTATTGGAGGCAAGCCGTCCGGCGTTTGGCGGTAACATCATGGCAACCATTTTGTGCAAAAAACATCGACCGCAAATGGCGACCGTTCGCCCAAAAGTCATGAAAGCGCTTGAGCCAGACGAGTCACGTACAGGAGAGATCATGGAAGAAAGCCTGGAGCTGCGTGAAGAAGACATTCGCACAAAAGTACTAAAAATCGTCCGGGAGACGAAGGAAAAGGTGCGGCTGGATGAAGCTGATGTGATCGTCGCTGGTGGCAAGGGACTCGGAAGCAAGGAAGGCTTTGCACTTATTCATCGCTTCGCAGAACGAATCGGGGCAACCGTCGGGGCCAGCAGAGATGCGGTGGAAGCAGGCTGGATCGGTCATGAACATCAGGTAGGGCAGACGGGAGTGACTGTCACGCCCAAAATTTACTTTGCCATCGGCATATCGGGAGCTATTCAGCATTTGGTCGGCATGCGCAACTCGGGATTGATTATTGCCATCAATAAAGATCCGAATGCACTCATCTTCCAGTCTTGTCACTACGGTATTGTCGGTGATGCTTTTGAAATTGTGCCATTGCTCATTGAAGCATTCCAAAAGGAGCCGGACAAGGAGGTAACGTATGGCTGAGAAATTTGATGTAATTATTGTCGGAGCAGGTCCGGCTGGAACAGCTTGTGCTTATACGCTTGCCAAAGCGGGTGTAAATGTTCTGTTGATGGAGCGCGGGGAATATCCGGGTTCCAAAAACGTCATGGGAGGTGTTTTGTATCGCAAAACGATGGAAGACATCATCCCCGAATTTTACAAGGAGGCGCCTGTTGAACGGCCGATTGTCGAGCAGCGGTTCATGATGCTCGATAAGGAATCAGCCATCAATTTCAGCTATAAGGGCATGGAGTGGGCCCAGGAACCCTATAACAATTTCACGGTGCTGCGGGCGAAATTTGACCAATGGTTTGCAGATAAAGCCGTGCAGCAGGGAGCACTTCTACTCAATGAGACCGTCGCTTTGGAGTGCATTGTTGAAAATGGCAAAGTAGTCGGTGTCAAAACAGATCGACCGGATGGGGATCTATACGCAGATGTGGTCGTTCTGGCAGACGGAGTGAACTCCTTGCTGGCAAAATCGTTAGGGTTCCACAAAGAGTTTCGCCCAGATGAAGTAGCGCTCGCTGTCATGGAAGTACTGAAGCTGGATCGCAAAATAATCGAGGATCGCTTTAACTTGGAGGGCGATCACGGTTGTACGATTGAAATTTTCGGGGATTCGACCAAAGGGATTTTGGGGACGGCTTGGTTGTATACGAATAAGGACAGCTTGAACATTGGGGTAGGGACGATGCTGTCGGGTTTGATCAAAAACAAGATCAAGCCGTATGAGTTGTTGGACTATGTAAAGAATCATCCGATGATTCGGCCGTATATCCAAGGCTGTGAGCAGCAGGAATACTTGGCGCACCTGATTCCCGAGGGTGGATATCGTTCCATTCCCAAAATTGTCGGCAATGGTGTACTTGTCGTAGGAGATGCTGCCCAGCTCGTCAATGCGATCCATCGTGAGGGATCGAATATGGCAATGGCATCGGGTGTCATGGCGGCGGAAACGATCCTGGCGGCAAAAGAGGCAGGGGACTATTCCGAAAAAATGCTCGACGGATACCGAATCAATCTATTGAACAGCTTTGTCGGCCAAGATTTGAAAAAGTACAAGGACGCAACGCATCACTTTGAAAAATTCCCGCAGTATTTCGAACAGTATATTCCGATGATGAACAAAGCGGCGAGTCAGATGTTCACGGTTGATGGCAGCTCGAAATGGAGCAAGCAAAAGAAAATTTGGAGCGACCTCGGCTCTGCGAAGGATAAATGGAAAATGGCGCGTGATTTGATGAATGCGTGGAGGGTGATGAAGTGATGCAGGATCTACCGAAGGGCCAGTCAATCGAAGAGAAACAGTATCTCGTGCGCTTCAAAGCGGATACGGAGTCACATCTGCATGTGCTCTCCGCAGATGTTTGTGCGACGCAATGCCCTGATAAGCTCTGTACCATCTTCTGTCCTGCGGAAGTATACAAATGGGAAGAAGTGCGGATGCACGTCGGTTACGAAGGGTGCCACGAGTGTGGGAGCTGCCGCATTGGTTGCCCGTACGAAAATATCAAATGGGTGTATCCGAAGGGTGGACACGGAATCATTTTCAGACTCGGGTAATGGGCGGCGATGAACGGTGATACAAGTAGGCGATCTGGTCGTATACGTAAAGGATGGCGCAAAGGGAGTCGTCATTCATATTGAGGAGGACCGCTTCCAGATAAAGTGGGAAGATGATTTTGTCAGCTGGGAGAAAAAGGAATGGCTGCTAACCAGTCCATTGGAAAATGGCGATCTTCAAAAACTGAAAGAACAGCGGGAGTAAATTCCCACTGTTCTTTTGTTTTGAGTGAATTTGACCATTAGTTACGGACTATATAAGGATACTCACGAGCAAAAGACCCCTCGATTCGAAAACAGCCGAGAACGGGTTGGGAAGAAGCGAGCGATACGATGAGATACGCGGCCTCCGGGTAATGACAGAAAGCAATATCTTCGGGTGACGGAATGGGAGGTGCAGTAGGATGGGAATGATAGATCCCGACCAAATGCTCCCCACGCAACGCCATTTTGTGGAAAACCTGTTGAATCTGCTTGGGGTCCATGGCAAAGGCGACCGGGCTTTTTAATGTATTCTCCATACGCCAAACCGTCTGTGCACTCCCATTTCTACCGGAAAGCAATCCGCATGTTTCATTTGGCTTCTTCTCCAGGGAATCTCGGATGATCTCATCCCAGACTGCACGGGTCATGGGAAACGGGGTCTCGATAAGATTAGCCCTGCCAACGCCTGCCGCAGCAACCTCCACTCGTTTTAGTCTGGACAGACGGTTGGACTCTGTGAACCGGACCGGATTTTGGCAAAGGTGATGGCGGCATTCGACGCTGGGTAGGTTGGACTGGGTGTTGTTGACGCTGTTGGTACAGTGCACGCATTTGTTCAGGTGTCATGGTTTTTCCTCCCTTTCTGGACTGTACTATGTTGTATTCAGTATGGCTGCACATGGTAACGGCTCTTGCACATTTTCACTTTTTCAGCGAAACGGGTTGAAGGCGTTGGCATTTGGGGGATAGGGCATCGGCATTTTTACTGGTGTGGGAGACGATTGCTGTGTAGAGGGATCGGAGCTTGGCATGAATGGAGTGGTTTGTTGGAATTGGGTGCTTGGCTGGAATGGAGTGTTTTGTTGGAATGAAGTGCTTTGCTGGAAATGGCCGAAGGCTTTATTGGATCGAGCTTCTTTTTGGGTGAATTCTTTGATGATTTGTTTGTATTTTTCTTCGTTGTTCTGGAGTTCTTTCAGCATGTTTTTGAGTCCGGCTATCGTCTTCTTCATCAATTGCTCCTGAGATGTAAACTCCTCAATGGCTTTTTCTTTTTCGGTTAACAGGGTGTCATATTTTTGGGTTGTTTTCTCCAGTACTTCGTTCCATTTATTTTTTTGAAGAGAGATGCTTGCGAGCTTCTCGTCGGTTTCTTTAACTTGTTGCTGAAAAGCTTTATTACGATCCTGTTCCTTCGCTAATTGCTGTTGTGTTTCTTTTAACTCCGACTGAAGACTCTTAAGGGTGTTTTGTGTTTGTTGTATTTCTTCGTCGCGTTTTTGTAGGCTTTGCTGCAATTCTTGCTCATGCTGGGAATGTGATTCGGCCAGCTTTTTATAGTCAGCGATGAGTTGATTTTTCGTTACCCGAGCTGCTTCCAGCTCAAGCAGAGCTTCTGTTAATTGTTGAGAAATCTCTTCGTGCTTTGCTGTCCAACTTTGTTCGAGATCCATTGCTTTTTGCAACATCTCATGGCGGGTGGCCTCGAGCTCCTGCTCTTTTGTGCGTAAATCTAGTTTTTTCGCTTCGAGTTCTTGCTCTCGGGTGTATATCTCTTGATTCTGGACTTGTAGCTCCTGCTCCCGGGCTTGCAAGTCTTGCCATTGGACTTGAATTTCTTGCTCCTGAGAGAGTAGCGTCTGTTCCAGGGTGTTTAGTTCTTGCCCGCGAGAAAGCAACTCCTGTTCACGAGTGTGTAGGATATGCTCTAGAGCCTGCAGCTCCTGCTCTTGATTGTGTAGCTCTTGATCTCGCGCGTTCAGCTCTTGCTTCATTGTGAGTAACTCTTGCTCATGGGAGTGGATTTCCTGCTCATGAGAGAGAAGCTCCTGCCCACGAAGCTGCAGCGCTTGCTCGCGGGATTGAAGTCCTTGTTCTTGAACCTGCAGCTCCTGGCTCTGAGCCAGAAGTGCTTGCTCCTGAGAGAGGTTGGCTTGCTCCCAATCCCGAAGCTCCTGTTCATGGGTCTTGAGCTCTTGTTCTTGAACCTGCAATGTTTGTGCATGAGCTTGTAGCTCTTTTTCTTGCGCCTGCAGTTCTTTTTCTTGCGCTTGCAGCTCTTTTTCTTGCACCTGCAGCTCTTGTTCAAAACCGTTTAGTTCTTCTTCCCTTGCTTGAAGGTCTCGCGTCTGCTCGAGAAGTTCTTGATCTCGCACCTGAAGCCCTTGCTCGAAAGCGAGCAGCTCTTGTTCTTTTGTTTGGAGATTATGATTTTGAGAGACAAGTTCTTGCCCGCGCGCTTGCAGCTCTTGCTCGAGAATGTAAAGGTCCTGCTCTCGCGCTTGGAGGTATTGCGTCTGTGTGAGAAGGTCCTGCTCCCGTGCTTGAAGGTACTGTGTCTGTGTGAGAAGGTCTTGCCCTTGAGATTTTAGTCCTTGTTCAAGAATTGTTAGCTCTTGTTCTTTTGTTTGCAAGTTATCTGCTTGCGTTTGCAGTTCTTTTCCTTGTATTTGGAGGTCTTGCTCAAAATTGAGAAGGTCCTGTTCCCGTGCTTGGAAGTCTTGCGTCAGAGAATGTAGCTCTAGCTCTTTGGACTGGAGCTGTTGTTCTTTCGTTTGCAGGTTTTGAGTTAGGGATTGAAGTTCTTGCCCTTGCGTCTGAAGTTCTTGCTCGAGAACGTGAAGGTCCTGCTCCCGTGCCTGGAGTTCTTGCGAAAGAGAATGCAGGTCTAGCTCTTTGGCCTGGAGCTGTTGTTCTTTTGTTTGCAGGTTTTGAGTTAGGGATTGAAGTTCTTGCTCTTGCGTCTGAAGCTTTTGCTCGAGATCGAGAAGTTCCTGCTCCCGTGAGTGGAGGTCTTGAGTCTGAGAATGCAGCTCTAGCTCTTTGGACTGGAGCTGTTGTTCTTTTGTTTGCAGGTTTTGAGTTAGGGAATGAAGGGCTTGCTCTTGCGTCTGAAGCTTTTGCTCGAGACCGAGAAGTTCCTGCTCTCGTGCTTGAAGTTCTTGCGTCACAGATTGCAGCTCTAACTCTTTGGAAGTGAGTTGTTGTTCTTTCGTTTGCAGGTTATGAGCTAGGGATTGAAGGTCATGTCCTTGCTTTTGAAGCTCTTGTTCGAGACCGAGAAGTTCCTGCTCCTGTGCTTGAAGGACTTGCGTCTGAGAATGTAGCTCCAGTTCCTTAGCCTGTAGCTCTTGCTCAAGACCGAGAAGATCCTGCTCCCGTGCTTGAAGAGCTTGTGTCTGAGAATGCAGTTCCAGCTTCTTCGTTTGGAGATTTTCATCGGTAACAAGCAGTTCTTGTTCTTTGGTCTGCAGCTCTTGCTTGAGAGTGAGCAGCTCTTGTTCTTTCGTCTGCTGGTTATCCGCTTGAGAATGCAGTTCTAACCATTGCGTCTGAAGCTCTTGTTCAAGACCGAGAAGATCCTGCTCCCGTTTTTGTAGGTGTTGCGTCTGAGTCTGCAGCTCTAGCCCCTTCAACTGGATTTCTTGTTCGAGAGAGAGTAGATCCTGTTCTTTGGTCTGCAGGTTACGCGCTTGAGAATGCAGTTCCTGTCCTTGCCCCTGAAGTTCTTGCTCAATACCTTGAAGTTCCAGCTCCCGTGTTTGAAGGTGTTGCGTCTGAGCCTGCAACTCTAACCCCTTCGACTGGAGCTCTTGTTCGAGAGAGAGTAGATCCTGCTCTTTCGTCTGCAGATTACGCGCAACAGATTGCAGTTCCAGCCCTTGCCTCTGCAACTCTTGCTCAAGATCGTGAAGTTCCTGCTCCTGGCCCTGGAGACTATGCTCAAATGCGTGGAGGTTTTGTTCCCGCACCTGTAGTTCTTGCTCCCGTTGCTCCCATTTTGCGCTTGCTTCTGTAAGCTGCTGTAGGTCAGAGAGTGTCTGCTCTTCCCGGGCCCGTGCGTCATCCAACAGCTGATTCAAATATTCAATTTTGGATAGTTGCTCCTGCTGACTGATCTGCGCACTCTTAAACTCTTTATTTACATTATCCAAAGCTTGTTTCCACGTAAGCTGTTGCTGCTCCAGATGTGCGATCATGTCTAAATGCTGCTGGCGTTCATGCAGGATCTCCTCGATTTTACTCAGCTGCTGCTGTTCTTGTTCGTGTAACGTTGTCTGCCATTGAGCCTCTTTTTGTTCGTAGATCTGTACTCGCCGTTGGAGCAATTCAATGTGCTCTCGTAAATGTGCTTCCTGAGCTTGATGTTTGGACATGATTTCTTCAAGCCGTGGACCTTTTCGTTGCTCTCTGATCTCGTTTTGCAGGCTGTCGATCGAATTCTTTAGCCTTGCCTCTGTTTCCTGGTGATCGTTTATGGCATTTTCGCGCTGTTTCAGGAGATGCTCGTAGTAGTCGAGCTTGCCTTTCATTTCTTGAAGCATGTCTTGTGAATCGTTCAAACGCTGTTTCCATTCTGTCCCTTTTCTGTCCAAATCTTCAAGAGTTTGGTTCAATTGTTCAAGCTGCTCTCTGTATGCTTCGTTTTTTTCGGATGTATCCTCTATCTGCTTCTGTAGGTGCCACACTTCTTGCATGAGTTGGTTTGCTTTGTCTTCGTAATAGTGTGCTTGTTTTTTTAGCAGGAGGAGCTTCTCATTTTCTTTCGGCTTATTCGCATTGGAGATTTTCCTTTTGTACACAGTGTTGTCCTCCTTTTTCCCTCTGGCGTTCCCATATAGACATATGTACGGGGTGGGAATTGGTGCCTGTATTGTAGTGACTGTTTATCCATAGAAAAAACGGGAGAAGTGCTGCTCTTCTCCCGCCTGATTGGTAATCATCTTTTTTGTTTTGCTTACGGAGAAGTGATGACGATATCTCCGAAAGTGATGCAATCGGCAACCAGCAATTGTTCGTCTGGTACGACAGTGACAGTTGCACTGAAGACAAGGACACCAGCAGAGTTGGTGAGTGTCAGGAGGATGACATCAGGCAGGCCGAGACCTGTTTCCGCCAAGGTGAGGGAGTAGGTTACAGTCTCCTGAGCCCCTGTTGCCGTAAATGTCTGTACGCCGGTACCTGTTACGACAAGACCTGTCACGATTGGGAGAATTGGCAAGACGGTAATGCAGGTCGGAGAGCTGATCGTCGTAGGCGAGAAGCTGAAGCTTTGATCGCCTGGGAGTACATCAGGCAAGATATTATCAAAGAAGTTAAAGGTAAACGAGCTGCTGGACGGATCGCAACTTGGGCAGATATCTGCGATGAGCTGAATCGTACCGGCGGCGAGTACGAGTGGAATACCAAGCGATACGGAAATGTTCGGTACCAATGCGTTGACGGACGCCTGGCAATCGCAGTTGCGTACGGGGAAGATTGGTGGGCATTGTGGTGGGAATGTGATCGGCGGGCAACGGAAAGATGGCGTTGGAGATGGAATTGGAATGTTGTTTGGACGAGGTGCGCAGAATTTCGCTAATACTTCCAGCTTGACTTCTGCTTCTACCTGGATCTCTACGCAGACAATGACGTCGAGTTGAACCATGCCGCCGAGGAGAACGGTACCGGTCGGAGAGCATTCGAAAGCGCTGATACGGCACAGGATATTGTCCTCATCAAGCGGTTCAGGCAGGCAGAGAACGACTTCCTGATCGAATTGCACTGTTGTTGTGAATTCGCAGAGAGGCGTTCCATCTGCGAAGACGCGAACGAGTACAGTGGCTCCGAACACGAAGCGAACGACCCCGACCCGAACGGTGGTCCCACCGACTGTAATGTTCTCGCGGCGAATACTGACGACTCTGCAAGTAGGACCAGGAGAAACTGGCTCAACGCAGGAGAGCGTGATATCTTGCCCTGCACGAATTGCAGCGTCTACCAGAGCTTGACAATCGTCGGGAAGGGCAATCTTGTTTCGGTAGCTGTTCGCTAATACTACCCAGTCGTACACCTTGTTGACGCGAATGCACTCTTCCTGCAGGTTGTTCGATATAGGAGGAGTTGCTGTAGGCGTCGGTGTAGGGAGCTGGCGACCCATAATGGGCTTCACGTGATGTTTCACCGTAAGAATCCTTCCTTTCCTAGGGAGTTTGCTTTGCAGTTACATACTATGTGGGCAACGGGAGTTTGGCATGTTGAGCATGCGCCTATTTTTTAGGTCACTATCTTGTCAGAAGGGAATTTTAAATTTTTGAAAGAACCAATTATCGTCGAATTTTCTTTGGGCAGCGTATCGAACACGCTGAGCGGCAGCCCCGCAAGTCAGCACATCATCCGTGATTTCGCTCGCATTTGCGTAAAGTACAAGTTTTTTCGCTCCCTCAATCCGTTGTTCGTTAAAATGGCTGTACGCCATTCGAAGCATATTGTAATAAATGTGCTCATGCGCAACTGTATAAGGGTGGACTTGCCTAAACAAATGCAAGATTTTTACGGATGGCTGGACCATACACGTATATCCAAACAGCCACATTTTGATGGAAAACTCGATATCTTCAAATCCCCATATGCGAAAACCGCGATCAAAACCCCCAACCTTCATAAAAGCTTCTCTGGTGACGAGGAAGCATCCCCCAGGCAATATCGCAACCGGCGCCGGGCCTGTTGGCTTTGGATACCAGGTGATCTCGAGCTTTTGATTCAGATTTTGCCCATATCCAATTTTATGGGGCTCCGTCATGGAGGCGATTCCCGGAGCAACGCCATCTGCTTTTTTGGTAAGAATGAGCTCCATCATGCGATCGATCCAAAAGTTTTCAAAAGACAGATGGGCATCGCAAAAAATGAAGTAGTTGCCGCGTGCATGATCCACACCCAAGTTTCGTGCTGCTGCAGCACCAATGCCTTCTGTTGTGATTAATTTTATTTTTTCATTTTGCCCCTGGCCTTGTAAAAAGTGACAACCATTATCAGTTGAGGCATCATCGACTACGATCACTTCATACGGATACGTCGTTCTTGTATTCAAAAGGGAAGTGATGGTAGAACGCACATTGTCCCCCTCATTTTTTACAGGAATGATAATGGAGATCAGGGGCATTTGTGAGGTGGGCATATAACCACTCCTTTCTGTAGCCATCGTATGCGCAAAGCGCTTCTGCGGAACAGTGATCGCCAAAAATGTTCACTTTGGACACTGGGCATTCATACAATATCGCGGACTGAAGGAAAGTGTCGTAAGGAGAGATGGGAATGGATGTTGAGGTATATTACAGTGGTCAACGTGGCGGGACCATGCCGTACGCGGCTCTTCCAGCGTTTCGTTTGTTTTGCAAGCAAAATGGCTTTCAATTGAAGTGGGATTTGACGAATAAAAGAGTGGATCTGGATTTGGGGTTGAAAGGGAAAGTTTGCGCTCTTTTTACTGGCATCTCTTCAGGAGCAACCGCCTACGAATGGGAGGTATTGGGGAATGTTCAAAAATTTCTCTCTGATAGCGGAATGGAGGTTGTCTTAAGCCAAAACAATTCCTCTCTGGCTAAAAATACGGATGTCGCCATACGTTTCAGCTTGAAGGAAATGAGAGTGCTGGAAAAACCGAGACTGATTTTCTTTCAGTCGGAGGATGAAAAGCGGCAAGATCTGGTCAAGTGTTTGCGTACAGAAATGCAGCAGACAGGAATCCCGTGTCACTATAAAGTAATCAAAAACCAAAAGCAACCATCGATCGTTCACATCCAGTTGCAGATGCCGCATTATACCGAAGTGAGCAAGCGTAAGATCTATGCGGAAAAAATTGCGCTACACTTAGCGTCAGGGGTTTTGGAGTATTTCCAAAATGGATTACACATTCAACCAATGGCGTTTTTACCACCCAATATTTTAAAGCTGTTTTATTCCACTATGCTCTTTACCACTGACAAGGAAAGTCGGCAGGGTGCAGACGAAAAGCCATTGGCAGAGGAACAAAGCACGATACAGGAAAGTGACCAGCCGACTAATGAGGCCAGTGACTCAAACAGTGAAACAAACAGTGTATCAGAAAGTGAACAGGAAGAGCTGTTGATCCTGGCAAAAGAAGAACTGCTGGAACAGGTAGTGACCATACATCCGGTCGAAGAAGTGCCTGAACACGTAGAATTGCGTGCAGCGGCAGAAGTGTATTTTGATTACACGCTGATTCACTCCGAATCGGTTGAGAAGCCGTATCTGTTAATTGGTACACTCCAGGTGAAAAATACGGGGAACGTTGAACTGAACAATCCAATTGTTTGCTTGCGCGTCTCGCCTGTCGATTCGATCAAAATGGGAGGGCAGGTATTGCCGCCGAAGCTCGTGGAGACGATGGCCGTGCAAGGTACATCGGGATTAAAAGGATGGAGATACTTGGAAGACGACTGGTTCGCCCAAGCGATGGAGAGAGGGGAATACTGGATGGCGCCGATCCAGCCTGTATCCATTCCGCCACAATCGACGGAGGCGTTCCAAAACTTCCAGATTTCTTTTATGAAACAAGAAGCGGGGAAGGGAATAGTCGTCGAGGGTGTCGTGCTTTGCAACGATCAGACGGTACACTTTTCAGCCAATAACCGGATCGCTGTGTCTTTTTGATAAGGAAAAAAGCCACCATTTCAAGGAGAAATGATGGCTTTTCCGTTCCGCGCCTCTATTTTTTCAAGAACATTTGCACGAACGTTTTTCCGTGCGGACCGCCATTTACGACAGCAATAGCTACGTAGTCATATGTTGGACTCATGATATTGGCTTTGTGCCCAGAGGAATTCATGAACATTTGATGGGCGCTGCTTACAGAGTAGTTTTGAGCAATATTTTCAGCAGCAGCTAAATAGCGAATACCAAAAGAATCCATCATTTGAAACGGTGAGCCGTAAGTGGGAGACGTGTGGCTAAAGTAACCTTTGCTTACCATCTCTTGGGCTTTTACACGTGCAACCTTCACCAACTGCATGTCCACTTGATAAGGTGCGAGTCCGCGGCTGGTGCGCTCTTGATTCACGAGTTGAACCATTTCTTTTTCCTCAGCCGTCAATTCAGCAGGAAGAGGAACTTGCGTGCCAGCACCAGGGTTTTGCGGTTGCTCAGGCTTGCTTGGTGTTACGGGAGTCGTTGGATTTGTTGGGACAGTTGGCTTCGTGTCTGGTTTAGGCTGCACTGGATTATTCTTGTATTGCGTTTTTATGGCAGTATACGTTTTGGCGTCAGCTTCACCCGTCAAGGTTTGTTTATTGCGCGACTGGAATAGCATAACGGCAAAGCGAGTAGATTCATCGTAATGACCCGAGGCAGTTACTTTGTATCCGAGGCCAGCGAGCATCGTCTGCAATTCCTTTACACGTTCACCGCTAGCACCTAATTTCAGCGTAGTGTAATCATTGGACTCATTTGGCTCAGATGGTGTAACTGGTGGTGTAGTCGGCTTCTGCGTGTGGGCTTTGTACACCCTCTTCAGTTTATCGTAAGTAGCTTTGTTCACAATTCCTGTTTGCTTGAGCTTGTATTTTTTCTGGAACGCTTTGACGTTATATGCTGTGTTGCTGTTGTAGATCTTGTCCACTACCAGCTTGTAGTCGTAATGGAGTGTATCGAGCATCTTTTCCACTTCAAGCACGCGCGTGTTTTTCATCCCTTTTTTCAAAGGAGTAAAGGTTGTTTTCGCAAATGCAGGTTGTCCGATCATGGTAACGAGGACGGACAGGGAAAGGATAGTTGCAATCTTCTTCATGTTGCGATTCATCTCATCACGCCTTTCTCTGATTTGTCGCACCACAATGGTACTAAATGTGGAACAAATGAGAAAAGCACAAAATATTGGAAAGAGGTGGAGGTGGAATGTTTGACCTCTCTTGGATCGACCTGATCATCCTCGTGCTGGCAAGCTTTCGTCTCACGCATTTGATTGTTTTTGATGAGATTACGTCTTTTCTGCGAAACCCATTTTACCAGGTACTATATGTACCCGATGAGTCGGGGCAAATGGTTCGGGACTTTCATTTTAAAGGCGGGAGGGTGCGCCAATGGATGGGGAGATTGTTGAGCTGCCACTGGTGCATGGGAATTTGGGTGGGCGCTTTGATCGTAGGGTTGTATATGTATGTGCCAGCCGCCTATCCTTTGTTGCTCCTGCTTGCTATAGCCGGAGCGGCGGCTGTCATTGAGACGAAGTTATACTCGAGTTGACTGATTAGCTCCTTGCAAATGCTTTGTACACGAGCACTTCATCATGGGATAGCGGAATGATCTCTTCTGCCATGTAACCTCCCACCATTCTGTGATGGACTTGAGGTGTGGTCGGAGCGGTAACACTGGACGAAGATATGTCTACTCGATGCATCGTCGCTCTGGGGTCGAGCGGGATTTCAAGGGCGAAGGTGGGTTTTTCGACGGTATAGCTTTTTACGCCTGCCCCATTTACGAGGGCAGTGAGCACAATCGGCTTCGCCAACCTGGCAGTAGAGCCGGGAACTCTTCCTTTTACCAAAAGCATTTGGGCAGGTGCAGAAGGCACTGATTCAACGATAACGCGCAAGACGGGAGGCGCCCATAAGTCAATACTCCGATTCATGCTTGAGATGCGGGACGTATTGGAAGGGAATGTTTTATACAGTTTTAAAAGGTTTAGTACACCCATGCCTTTGTATTGTGGAACGTACGAAATCCAGTGGCTTGGTATGGAAGCATAATTTTTCGCCAGCGATCTTAATACTTCAGGTACACCGATAGAATGCCATTGTGTAGCTGATTTGCAGGCACCGTGGATTCGTGCGCTTCCCAAATACTGGGCGATGTAGCCAATCGGATAAAATTTGGCGATTCGCATCCAGAGGTCGTAGTCCATGCAAAATTGCAGGGTTTCATCGACGCCCCCCATATGCCTGAAGACGTTGGCTCTGATGAAAGCGGAGGGCTGGCATATACAGCAGCTTTGATACAATTTCTTGGCGTCAGCTGGTTCTGATGGGTAGCTGGAGGATACTTGCCCATACTCATTCGTGACATGGCAATTGCCGTGTAGCATTCCCCAGCTCGGGTTGGACGCAAAAGCATGAACAGTTGCTTGGAGGGCACCAGGTACATACATGTCGTCTGAATTGAGCCAGCCAATGATTTCTCCTCTTGCCATTGCAAGGCCTTTGTTAATCGCATGAGACTGTCCGCGATCCGGTTCGGAAATATAACGGAAGCGCGGATCTTTTTGTGCATATTCTTGCAAGATGGAGAGCGTATCGTCAGTCGAGCCTCCATCTACCACGATATGCTCAAGGTTTGCATAGTCCTGGGTCAATATGCTATTTATGGTGTCACGAATAAACCGGCCTTGGTTGTAAGAGGGGGTAATGATACTCACTAAAGGTTGCTGTGAGTGGGACACGAGATTCACTCCCATCTTTCCATCATATAAAATGCATGCACTACCATCAGACTATGAAAGAATGGAAAATCGGGTACACAAGCATCGTTGATCTTGTGCACCCGATTTCATTTTACCCGGATATTACAGGTAGTCTGGAACGATCCCTGGATTGCGGAATATACGTAGCAATTCCGCGTGACAGTTATTGTCGATCTCGCTGCCAGAAATGGCTCTTGCCACGAGGCTGATACGTCCTGCATTGTAATTGTTAATACTGCCGGAGGGGATGGTCCGAATCGATTCAGGAATGACTTCAAACAGCGTACTCTTCAGCATCTCCTGAATGCAAAGCACGGAAGGCAGCCACCAAGTGGTATCGTCCTTATAAATCCGGTTCATTTGTCCAGGAGCTCCGTTGTAGACCATGATTGATTGGTTCGTATCCAGGATACAGGCAGTTTCCAACAAGAGGTGCCCACCTGGTTTAATCACACTCCGGCATTGCGACAATGTCCACATCGGATCGCGCAGATGATAGAGCAGACCAAGATGCTGGACGACATCAAATTGATTGTGCCGAATTTGATGAGGGAACGGCAGTGGTTCTGTAAAATCGTCCATCAGCAACACTTGCAGTCCTTCCCATAGTTTATAAGGGCTGGTATTGTACAGCGGCAAAACTTTGCTTTGCAGGATGTTCTTGCAAAACTCAAAATTCAAATAGAGCGGCTGCATACAGTCCGTAGCCACGACAAGACTTGCCCCTCTTTGCTCCGCTTCAAACGCCCACATACCGTCAAAGCTAGCAAGATCAAGGACGCGTTTCCCCGAATATTGGATATATTCTCTGGATTGTCGGGTCATATTCCATACATTTTCCAGAAGCGAAATCCCGGGAGTGACGATACCGGGTCGCAGTGCGATTTTATGGTACCATCGCCGTTTGTTGATCTCATCGAGGATTTCCTGATCTGTCCAAAATCTTCCCATCGACATATCCCCCTTCATTGCATAGTGCTTGCCCTATACGATATGTTCGGACAGTGCTGGGGGGAATGATATAAATGCATTAATTTTGTCCCAATCAGGTGTAAAGTTGCTTGGCAACAAGCAGGTTTTCGGAAAAAAGGCATATGCCCGTTTCTCGTTGTCTTTCTCTTACATAAAGTATGGGGAGTAAAAGGAGGCGGAAAGAGTATGCCCTTGCCTATTGTGATCATCCATCGCGGGGACGATGATTATCTCACATACAGCTTGCAGCAAGCGAAAATAAGCAACCCAAATACGCCCGTCTATCTGATAGGGAATGGAGGAAACAGGAGGTATGCTACGAACGGCATCATTCACGAGATGATAGACGAGTACATGCATGCCGCTATCGAAATGACGAGAGTCTATAAACATATTCATTTTATGCCCTTTGAGTACAACCTGTTTTGTTTTCAAAGATGGTTTATTTTGTTGGCGTTTATGAAAAAGCATCAATTTCCGAAATGCTGCTATATCGATACGGATGTCATGCTGTATACCGACGTGAACCATCCACGCTTTGACAACTTTACGATGGAATTCGTATGGACCAATTTCGTAGACAGACAGAAGCTCGAACATTATTGCGAGTTCATGAGGTCTCACTTTGCCACTCCTATTGCATTCGCGAAAGTCGTCCAATACACCATGCAGAGAAAGGAGCATGTAAGGTTCAATCAGCCTTTAATTACGGATATGGTGCTGGCCTTGCTATTTCTTGAGCAATTCAAGGATTACCGAATCACGAATGGCTTGTTTCATGATGGCATAATGGATGGGAATATTCAGCAGGCTACATCGGTGGAGAATTTGTACGGCTATAAGAAAATTTACTCGATAAACGGTATCTTGTGCTGCAAGGATAATGCAACGGGCCGATATATGCCGATGTTTTCTCTGCATTTTCAAGGATACATGAAGCACTTTATGAGATTTTTCACGGCTCCTTATCTTCCCCAAGCAGGTTCATACATTTTCGATTATATTTCCAATCGTTGGATTCAGTTTTCATAGGCTTCTATCATTCCTCGTGTTATTTGACCATTTTCATTGGATCATAGAGCATCCACTGCGACAAACGCATAAGATGGTGCATACAACACGATAAACGGATAGAGGTGGCCTGGGTGAAACTGATATTGCTATCGGGTGGTTCAGGGAAAAGGCTGTGGCCGCTCTCCAATGATGTCAGATCCAAACAGTTCTTGAAGTTGATAGGCAATGAACATGCCCAACCAGAGGCAATGGTTCAACGAGTGTGGAGGCAGCTGACCTCGCGCAATTGGTCGGAGCCTGTTTATATTTCAACAGGCCGCTCGCATGTTGATTTGCTTCAAAGCCAACTCGGTGAGGGCGTTCCCTTGATCGTGGAGCCGGAAAAAAGGGATACCTTCCCTGCCATTGCTTTAGCGGTTACCTATTTGTATTCTGCTTTGACAATGGACCCCGATGAGGTCATAGCCATCATGCCTGTTGATCCATTCGTTGAGGATCGCTTCATGGACAGGATCAAGGAGCTGGAGAACGTCATTCTCAGCTCAGACGCGAATCTCGCATTAATCGGAGTGAAACCGACGTATCCTTCTACGAAATACGGCTACATTGTCCCACAGCTCGAATCGGAATCGGATCAGGGGAAAAGGCCTCATGCCTATCAAAAAGTAAAAAGCTTCAAAGAAAAGCCGTCACTTGAGCAAGCGCAGGATTTAGTAGAAAAGAAGGCCCTGTGGAATTGTGGAATTTTTGCTTTTCGATTGGGTTATCTGATTCGTGAATTGGAGCAAAAAGGATTGCCTACTGAATACAACCGCATGCTTGAGCAATATAGCCAAATGCCTGCCATCAGCTTTGACTATGAGATTGTAGAAAAGGCAGAGAAAGTAGTCGTTCTCCCGTATGACGGATACTGGAAGGACTTAGGGACGTGGAATACGCTCACGGAAGAAATGAGCGGCAGTGCAATCGGTAAGGTCTTGCTTGATGAGAGCTGCGCGAATACGCATGTTATCAACGAATTGGACATACCTATCGTGTCCATCGGTCTATCGGACATGATCGTGGCGGCCAGTCCTGATGGGATCCTCGTTTCGTCCAAGGAGCAAAGTCATATGGTCAAAAATTTGGCTTTGGATTGGACAAAGCGCCCAATGTATGAAGAGCGGCGCTGGGGATGGTATCAGGTTATGCATTTTCAGAAGAATGAAGACGACGTGGAAGTATTAACGAAAAGAATCCATATATACGCCGGGAAAAATTTGAGCTATCAGTACCATCACCACCGCAGCGAAGTATGGATCATTGTAGAGGGCTGTGGCGAGTTCATCTTGGATGATCAGCTGAGCCAGGTCGGACCAGGTGACGTCTTGCAAATCCCGGTAGGAGCCAAACATGCAATCAAAGCTACGAATGAGCTGGAATTCATCGAGGTACAGATGGGAAGTCAGCTGGTGGAAGAAGATATCGTTCGACTCGGAATGACGTGGTCAGCGATTCTGGAGCGGATTGGGAAGCACGGTGATCACGATGGTTGATCCAGTGTTCTGGCGAGACAAAAAAGTGTTGATCACAGGGCATACGGGGTTCAAAGGGGCATGGCTATGCTTATGGCTGCATCACTTAGGGGCGAAGGTAACGGGGTATGCGCTGTCGCCGCCGACAAATCCGAGTATTTTTGAGTGTGCCCAGATCAGCTCATTGGTTGATTCGATTATTGATGATGTCAGATCGAAGGAAAGTGTTCAAAAAGCGATCAACCAAGCAAACCCGGATATTATCATTCACATGGCCGCTCAGCCGCTGGTGCGTTTATCGTATCAATATCCGGCGGAAACCTACGAAATCAATGTCATGGGTACGGTGAATGTACTCGAAGCGGCGAGAGTGGCTGTGCAAAACGGTATGAAAATCAGAGCGATTATCAATGTTACGACGGATAAGGTTTACGAAAATCGGGAGTGGGTGTGGGGATACCGTGAGCAGGATGTATTGGGCGGCTATGACCCGTACTCCAACAGCAAAGCATGTTCGGAGCAAGTGACTGCCTCCTATCGCAATGCTTTCTTTCACCCCGACCAGTATCACCAGCATGGCGTAGCCATTGCTTCAGCGCGAGCAGGCAATGTGATCGGCGGAGGTGATTGGGCTCTTGATCGTTTAATACCAGATTGCCTGAGTGCCTTGATGAAGGGTGAGAAAATCATCATTCGAAGTCCAAAAGCAATTCGACCGTGGCAGCACGTCCTTGAGCCATTGAAGGGTTATTTGATGCTCGCTGAAAAAATGTGGAGAAATGGCAAGGATTACGCGCAGAGCTGGAATTTTGGCCCGAATGATGAAGATGCAAAATCGGTAGAGTGGATCGTCCGGCAATTGTGTGAGCGATGGGGAGCTGGCGCCAGCTTTGAAGCAGAGCGAACAGATTCACAATGGCACGAAGCCCAATATTTAAAGCTGGACTGTTCCAAAGCCAGAAGCGAAATAGACTGGAAGCCCAACTGGTCAATCGAACAGACCTTGGACAGTATCATTTCTTGGCATAAGGCCTATCAGCAGAAGCAAGACGTGAGAAAAATCTGTTTGGCCCAAATCAGAGCGTATACAGATGGGCCCCGATGAACAACAGAGGAAGGAGGGCAGCCAATGAAAGTCGTCATCCTAGCAGGAGGGTATGGCACACGCATTGGAGAAGAGACGCATCTTCGTCCGAAGCCGCTCATTGAGATCGGTGATTGGCCCATCATTTGTCATATCATGTCCAGTTATTCCAAGTACGGCTTCCACGATTTCATCATTTGTCTCGGGTACAAAGGCTATATGATCAAGGAGTACTTCGCGCACTACTTCCTTCACCATTCTGATGTGACGTTTGATTTTCGCAATGACAATCAGGTCACTTTTCACAACCACAATGCTGCTCCATGGCGAGTCACATTGATTGACACGGGGAAAGACACAGGGACAGGTGGAAGGGTGAGACGGATACAGAAATATGTGGGAGAAGAAACATTCATGCTGACGTATGGAGATGGCTTATCCGACATTGATATTGAACAGCTGGTAAAATTTCATCGCGCGCATAAAAAGCTCGCAACGATCACCACTACTCAACCGCCAGGCCGATTCGGAGCATTGGATCTTGCCAATGGGAACACCGTAACAGGATTCCAAGAGAAGCCAAAGGGGGACGGCGGGTGGATCAATGCTGGTTTTTTTGTCATGGAGCCAGGAGTCTTTGACTATATTGCGGGTGACGAGACGGTATTGGAAAAAGAGCCGCTGGAGAGCTTGGCCAAGGCGAATCAACTGATGGCCTTCAAGCATACCGGTTTTTGGCATCCAATGGATACGCTTAGAGATAAAAACTACTTGGAAGAACTGTGGAAATCCGGAAAAGCAGCATGGGCAACCAGCCGAACATAAGGAGGAAGCAGGAGTGGGCGGATTAAACGAGAACAGTGAAGAAGTTTTTTCTCCGATTGGATACGGTGACATCACGATCGATTGTGGGGCAAATTACGGGGTCATTTCTCAAAAAATGGCGGAAAAAGGTGCCCTCGTCTTTGCGTTTGAACCGAATCCATTTGTATTTGAGGAATTGAAAAAAAGGGTAGGACCTTATCCCAATGTCATATGTATAAACAAAGCGGTTTGGCATAAAAACGACAAGCTGCGCTTGCATTTGCATGATCTTTACCATACGGATCCGGCAGGGTCTGCTTATGCCTCTTCCCTTTTGAATAATCATCCTGTTACGAATCCCAATAAGTATGTAGAGGTAGAGGTCATTGATTTGACACAGTTCATCCAAATGCTCAATCGTCCCATCAAATTAATTAAAATAGATATCGAGGGGGCAGAATTTGAACTGCTGGAAAAGATCGTAGAACAAAATTTACACCTGCAAATAGAAAAAATCGTCGTAGAAAATCATGAATGGCTCATCGAAGGCTTGAAAGCGAAGGCCGATCACTTTCGGGGGATCATGCAAGAAAAACAAATTCACAACATCGACTTGAACTGGATATAAGAAGAGAGCCAAGCAAGTGAAGGGGAGCGATCCCAAAATGAAGATACTTGTGACCGGCGCGACAGGTTTTCTCGGAAGCCAGCTCGTAAAAGCGCTGCGATGGGACGGACATACCGTCATCATTTTGAAAAGGAGCACCTCCGATTGCTTGCGTATCCAAGACGTTTTACCTGATTTGATTACGTATGATACGGATCGCGGGGAATGGGAAGCTCCTTTTTTCGAGCAGGGGAGAATGGATGTGATCATCCATACGGCAACCTGCTATGGACGCAACAACGAGAGCAATGCCATGCTGGTAGATGCCAATGTGACCTTTCCGTTAAAACTGCTGGATGTGGCCATACGCTTTGGCACCCCTGTTTTCCTGAATACGGATACGTTTTCCAGTACGCCCATCCGATTATCCAGACATCTGCAACCTTACAATTTGACAAAGCGTCAATTTAGAGAATGGGGAAAAAGCATAGCAGAAACGTCTGCCCTGCAATTCATCAACGTCCGGCTTGAGCATATGTATGGTCCCTATGACAATATGAATAAATTTGTCTCTTCTGTCATCAAAAGCTGTCTCGAAAATCAGCCTGAACTAAGGCTTACTGAAGGAAAGCAAGCAAGGGATTTTATTTATGTGGATGATGTTGTTTCCGCCTTCCGTGTACTGTTGGAGAATGCTGCTCGTCTACCCGCAGGATATGCGGAATACCAGGTAGGGACAAGCAAAGCTACCTCGATCCGAGAGTTTGTAGAACTGGTTCATCAGATGACCCAGTCAAGCACGGCCCTGAAGTTCGGATCGATTGCCTATCATGACCTGGAAATCATGCATTCACAAGCAGATATTCGGCCGCTGCAAGCACTGGGGTGGAATCCTCAGGTGAAGCTGGAGGATGGGTTGAGAAAGGTTATGAGCGTTTTTAAATAGCAACGTAACTAACAAAAAACATGGCGAGCCTGCAGCCATGTTTTTTCGTGTTCGCTTAATCGAGGAAAGTCTTGTTTGTGCAGAACAGATCAGCGTGGTAAGGTTTCATTTCATCTAGTAAATGATTGTAGTTCTTCACTTTTACCACTGTATTGTCCCGCTTGAAAATATACAGATGGGTAAACAATTTCTCCAGCAGTGTATAGAGCACGAGTGGATGTCTGCCGAAATTTTCCTTAATGCTTTCTGGGTTGAATTCAATGATCACATCCGGGTCCCATTGCCTCAGCGTTCGCAGGGCGCTTTCCAGGACCACGACTTCTGAACCTTCCACGTCGATTTTAATGAGGTCGATGCGCGAGATCATATTCTGTTCTACCCAGTCATCCAGCCTGACACATGATATAAATTGAGTGGATTTCTCCACGGCTTCTGGTTCATGCGGGATGTAAGACCATCCGCCTCCACGCGGGTCGTCATTAAAATGGATGTTCCCATTCCGGTCCGCTATTCCGAGCTGAAGTGGTTCGACATTGGTGATGTGATTCTCAGACAGGTTCCGCAGAAGATAAGGATAATTGGCATCCGAGGGCTCGAAAGCATAAACCTTGCCTTGTGGCACGAGATAGCTCAGGGCGAGGGATATCGCACCGATGTTCGCACCGATGTCTAGGCAAATATGGTCAGGTTGTACGATTTTTTTCAGCGGAAGAATGACATAGTCTTCGTAGTATCCTTTGAAGTAGTTAATAAAGAACAGGACGCTTTGATCGGAGTCATCCCCATAGACGGTAAAGGTTTGATTGTCAAACGGCAGGTGAAAGTCAACTTTCTTCATAGAATTCGTTGCTCCTTCAAGTGGATTGTAGATCATGATGATGTCATTCCCTACGACGAATAAGAGGTCAGGACGAAGAGAATGAACGAACTCTCGTAGTTCCTGGATAGTAGGATAATCCTTCAACAATGGGTTGGGACCAATAAAGCAACGAGCATCATCAATCAAAATGACGTGATTTTTCACAGAATGCTGCAGGATAGCGGTAAGCTCCTGCAGGATTGGGGTGTCCAGGTTTCCTTTGGCTGCCTCAGTTGAGCGGGGGATGTAATGACCGTCCAGCCAAAACAGGCAAGGTGTTGTGACAGAGTGCATCAGATTGGCCAGTATGGTTCCACTGTCACCGTGGAGGATATGGATATGGCTGTCACTTGAAAATTTCTGTTTTGCCGCTATAAACAAAGCTTCATCCAGCTCGATGGAAACGAGCAAGTCGAAATGATTTTTCATTGCTTGCAACATGTCGCCCTTAAACGTACCTGTCTCGATCAAGGTGCGTATGCCCATCGTTTTTGCTATATGCTTGATCTTTGACTTTTTCAAATCGTTTGTCGGGGCTTCCAACAGCCAAAAATCCCAAGTCTCTTGTTCTGTTAAGGGAAACGGGATTCGGCGCTCCTTCCTCCACGTCTCCCGAATTTGCTGCATGCGTGACATACAAAGATGACCTCCTTTCAGAAGACATTAGCGTGCGACGGAAGAAAAGACAGCCAATGTTTCGCGCGCGCATTTCTCCCACGAAAAATGCTTTGCTTGTTGGATGCCTTTGGCAACCAGGTCTGCTCTTGCCTCAGGTGTCAAATAAAGATGGGCGAGCTTCACCGCGATATCATCGGAAATATTCGGGTCGAAGGTGAGAGCAGCGTCACCCACCACCTCAGGAATGCTCCCTGCATTAGAGCAAACAATCGGAATGTTGGACTTCATTGCCTCTACCAGCGGAATGCCAAAGCCTTCGAAAAGGGAAGGGAAGCAAAGGAACTGAGCATTCCGATACAGGTAAGGCATTTCTTCCTGTGGTACGTAATGGAGCCATTTGATTTGGTTCCACAGCTGGTTATTCGTGATGTAATTCATGACGTTTTGATGTGCTTCTTGAGCAAAACCTGTGAAAACCATGGGAATTCGTATATTGTGTTTATCCCGCAAAGTCACGAGTGCTTTGAATACATTCAGGTGATTTTTATGATGCCATGTATTCGCGGGGAAAAAGCCGTATTCACTGGGCAGCTTATACTTTTGCAGAACCTGTTGGTTGAGTGCCTCGTTATGCGGCAAGGAAAATTCCCGCGAAGCATCCAGGTGGATCGCATGGACTTTATGCGGGGGAAGCCCGAATTTTTGGAGGATCGTTTGTTTGGAAAACTCCGAGAGAGTCAGTACGGCGCTGCAACGCTGTGCAGACGATTTGTAGTTGTCCAGCCGCCATCGCAAGGAGTGAGCATCGAAAAACTCCGGGTAATATTCGTGCTGGATATCAGGAATGTTGATGACAGATGGAATTGTGACATCGGGAGGATTCAATACAAGCAGCGGACAAAACCACAAATTCAACTGCAGGGAGCTGATCCAGAAATGAAGCATTGCGTGTGCATTTCCGCGGTCGGGGACCATGAATTTACGGACATTTTTTTGCGCCTCAAAGGTATGGAAATTGTGTGACGATAAAAAAAGAAACCACTGATGGCCGTCCCCAGCATTCATCGAGTAAGCCAGCAAGTTTCTGACATACTGTTCCATCCCGCCGATTTTGCCAGGAATTACTGACATCAGGTTTATTCCGACTCTCATGTAGGGATCCTCCCTTGCGCGTGAGGATGTGCCATATACCAAGCGATCGTTTTCTCCAAGCCAGCCAGTAAGGATGTTTGCGCCTCGAAGCCAAACAGCTCTTTTGCCTTGGTCACATCTAATAGGCGGCGCGGTTGCCCGTCAGGCTTCGTTTCGTCCCATTCAAATTCACCATGAAAGCCGCTTAGTTGCCTGATGAGTTCGGCTAAATTTTTGATGGAGATTTCGTGACCAGAACCGATATTGACTGGTTCAGATTGATCATAGTTCATGGTTGCAGCAATAATTGCCTGTGCGGCATCCTCGACATAAATGAACTCGCGTGTGACGCTGCCTGTTCCCCAGAGCACGATCTTCTTCTCGTCATTGCGAATAGCGTCCACACATTTTCGGATGATAGCAGGGATGACGTGTGATGTTTCCAAATCGAAGTTGTCACCGGGACCGTACAAATTGACCGGAAGCAAATAAATGGAATTGAACCCGTATTGCTCACGATAAGCTTGGGATTGGACTAACATCATTTTTTTTGCTAAGCCATACGGAGCATTCGTTTCTTCAGGGTAGCCATTCCATATATCTTCTTCACGAAATGGTACGGGTGCATGCTTGGGATAGGAGCAAATGGTTCCGATGGCGACAAATTTTTCGACGCCAAACAAGCGGGATTGCTCCATGAGCTGAGTGCCCATCATCAAATTATCGTAAAAGTATTTTCCAGGATTTTTTTGATTCGCGCCAATCCCGCCGACGACGGCAGCCAAGTGAAGAAGGATATCGGGCCGGAAATCTTGCAACATCTTGTTCACATCATGTTCTTTGCGAAGATCGTATTCATGGCTTCTAGGGATGAAGATGTCCGTACAGTCCAGCTTGCGCAATTGAAGAACGACGTGGCTTCCTAGAAATCCTGCACCACCCGTAACCACAATCCGTTTTTTCGCCAGATTCAAATTGTGTCAACCTGCCTTTCTCGTCCGCATTCAAATTCGAGGGGATGGGACTCTGCGATTTACCCATTTTTCGATATGGGCCTTGCCTTTGGAAAATTCCTGATAAAATTGGTATTCTTCATACGAAAGAGGAAGGATATCCTCCAGATGGTAACTGACAGATCTCTTGACTCCCGGACTACCAGGATGGTCTTGAAGGACTTGCTGGCTGCAAAAAATACTTACTTCACATTGCTGGCCCTCTGAAGTAATGGGAATCTCCACTTGAAAACGCGTTTGGGTAACTTGGAATTTGTGTACGAGTCTCCCATTCCTCATGACATGGAAGTGCAGCAAAGGGGCAGTATTATGGTTGCTTCCCTTGAGAAGCAGAGCGTGCATCGGTCCATGTCTGGCTCCGATGGTCATTCGCAGGTTTTGGGGTGCCCATGCGTCCGAGTAGCGGTTGGATCTAATGATTTGGGGAGAAGGTCCGAATGCATGATAAGCTTTCAGCTTGTGGAGAAACCAAAATGCCCCTTGATTGTAGTGCTTCTGCGTATAGTGGTGGAGCCATTCATTCGAGATGGTGCCGTGATGCTTCACGCTTGTCTTCAAAATTTCGGAAAACCCTGGCTCCAATTCATAGACAAACGTTTTGCATGCATCGTACAAGCGGGAGTTGGCCAAGAATTCCGGTATCGTTCCAATCGGATAATGCAGAGAAATCCGGTTCCAGAGATCATAATCCATGCACCAGTCGTGCTCCTCATTTACACCGCCTACTGCTTCAAAAGCATGCTTGCGCAGGAAAGCAGCGGGTTGGCAAATGAGGTTGAGATGAAACAATTTTTTTCTGTCAAACTCCATCCAAATGTACGGATACTTTACTTTGTCATTCTCATCAATGTGGAGCCCTTTTCCGTAAACCACGCCCCAATCCGGATGCTGCTGCAAGGCTGCCACGGCCTTTCGAACGGCACCGGGAAAATACGTATCATCTGAATTGAGCCATCCGATAATCTCGCCACGTGCCATTTGCAATCCTTTATTGATAGCATGGGATTGGCCGCGATCTGGTTCGGAAACGTAGCGGAAGCGGTCTGCCAGATGGCTGTATTGCTGCAAAATACTCTGCGTACCGTCAGTTGAAGCGCCATCGACTACAATATGCTCAATATGGGGATAGTCTTGTGTCAGTACACTATCGATCGTTCGTTTGATAAATTTTGCCTGATTGTACGAAGGGGTGATGACACTTACGAGAGGAAGGGATTGCATGGACATAAAGAGTTCCCTCCTGATTTTTTCTAATCATCCACTCGACGCAGCACAGAGCGCCAGTAATTTAATAAATCTTCCATCGTTTGCTGGAAAGAGATCTCGGGCTCCCATCCCGTTTTTTCTCGAAACAGCGAAGAGTCACCCAATACGATGTCTACATCTGAGGGGCGCAACCGATTGGTGTCTACGTGTATTTCTACCTGCACATCAGTCAAGGCCAGCAGCGTCTTTAACATGTCTTCGATGGTATAACGGGTACCTGCGGATATATTGTATACATCACCTGGTTCGCCTCGCGTAATGGCCAACCAGTACGCTTTCACAATATCCCGAACATCCGTGAAGTCTCGAATCGCTTCGAGATTTCCAACGTGTACTTTTGGCTCTTGCAGACCGAGCTCAATTTGGGCAATTTGTTTGGCAAAATTAGAGGTCACATAGCTTTCGCCTCTTCTCGGACCCGTATGGTGAAATGTACGGGTACGGATGATCGCCAAACCGTAACTGTGATGATACTGATAACCGAGATAATCCTGGGCAATTTTACTGACCGCGTATGGATTGAGAGGACGGAGGGGATTGGTCTCCTTAATGGGGATTTCCTCCGGATAAACCAAACCGTATTCCTCACTGGAGCAAGCGATTTGAATCTTGCACGGAACAGCATGGTTGCGTACCGCCTCGAACAAATTTAACTGTGGCACAATATTGTTCACCATCGTATCTGCAGGCGAGAGCACTGAGGTGGGGACGAAGCTTTGTGCAGCCAGGTGAAAAATGAGATCAGGCTTTATTTTCTGGATGAGTTCATTTACAGATTGGGGGTCTTTTAATTCACAGTTTTCCATATGCACGCGGTCCATCAGGTGCCCCAGCTGCTCCTTTTTGGCAAGGGACCGGAATGTGCCGTAAACATCCACATCTCCCCGCGACAGTAGATATTCAGCCAAGTGACCGCCGGCAAATCCCGTTACTCCGGTAATCAATGCCTTCATGAGTCGAATCCCCCCTGTCCATGATGCTCGTAGCGAAGGATGAACAGCTTAACATATTATGAATATGGAAAAACGTGAAAAATGGCACGGCGCACAGCTCGTTTCCAAAGGGAATTTTATTGGGATCAGGGCTCGGCGCGCACCCATTTGCAGGTCGGATAGTCGAAATACATATAATCATCTGTGTTCGGGATATTCTGTGAGCGAAAGTAGGGGATATATGCTTTTGCATGTCCTTGAAAATGCAGAGTATGAACCTTGAGGTAGTCCTCCTTATCTATGAATTTGCCATAAAGAACACCATTCTTTTGATAAATTTGCTTTTTATTATCCAGACTGTGGATTTGCGCGGTGAAGGGAGGAAACGGACAGTTCAGATTATGGTCAAAAAAACCACCTGCGATCATGCCATACGTAGCACTGCGACGAAGGGCGTAATTGTGAAAAAAGACAAACAGCACCATATCTGACACGGGTACATCTCCGTTTTCTTTCGCATAGGCAAGCAGGGTTTGGTAGTGAAGATGCTCGCGGAAAAATTTGGTCATGTAGTCGCATAATTGATCGAGCATGCTCAATTCGCAGGGCGTTGTCCACGTGTACTCAATCTCAAAATTGGTGAGGTCTGCGGCGTCCAATTGGCTAATATCGGTGTAGAGCATCACGTCCGAGTCGAAATACCAACAGCGCTCGATACCTTGACTCCTCATAAAATCACGCAGAATGAACCAGCGCAAAAAGCAGAACAGATTGTAAGCGTAGGTGTCCACATTCGAGGAGTGCTTGTAATGAATAGAGAAGGTTTGGGCACTTTGATTGTACTTACTCAATAGGTGATGCTCTATGTTATTGCCACAAAGATGCTTGTTGTCAGGACTCCCAATCAAAATGACACGAGAAGAAGGGTTGCTGGTTTTGGCCTGTTGCATGCAAAGCCCAACATGCTCCTCATCATCTCTGTGAATAAACACGATCGGCAAACTCACGATACACATCTCCTCTGTCTTTCAAAATGCCTGATAGGCTCCTAGTGGTAAACTTTATCCTAATATATGTCCCGAGGAGGGCCTTGAAACGGCAGGCGCCTCTTACGGGGAACATTTTGTATGAGATGCATGCGAATAGCCTGTTTTTTGCTGCCTGTTCATTGAATGACCAATCATATCCACAAAATGAAAAATAAGATACATAAAAACGGTCATTGTGAATGGAGGCATGGAAAGAATGGATGTGTTAAACCGATATGAAAGGCGAGTGTATTCCCAAAATGGGGAAGACGGTATCATTGAAGAAATATTTTCGAGAATCGGAACCACGAATCGCTATTGTGTAGAATTCGGAGTTGGGGATGGATCGGAATGCATGATAAAAAATCTCGTTACGCAGCATGGATGGAGCGGATTGGCTATGGAAGGCGACCTGAACTGTTGCTACAAAATGTCTGCCGACTATGCTGCCTATCCCCAGCTCAAAATCAAGCATGAGTTGACCACGAAAGAAAATATTGCTCGGTTACTCGAAGAAAATGGTGTCCCAAAGGAGTTTGATCTGCTCTCCATCGACATCGACGGCAATGATTACTGGGTATGGCAAGCTCTTTCTGCTTACACCCCGCGCCTTGTCGTCATTGAGTACAATGCGTCTTTTCCCCCTCCACAAAAAATGGTGATCGTGTATCAGCCGGATTTTAAATGGGGTGGCACGACCTACTTTGGTGCCAGCTTGAGTTCCTTGACCATTTTGGGGAACAGCTTGGGATATGCCTTGGTGGGGACAGATTCAAAGGGTGTTAATGCTTTTTTTGTAAGACGTGACTTGCTTCTCCAATCCGGTTTTCCTGAACGAACACCAGAAGAAGCGTATCATCCTCCTCGTTACGGAGCAGTCGAGGGGGGGCATCCCCGTCAATCCGGACCCTATTTGGAAATCTAGTCCATACTAGAGTCCGAGTAGCTGCAAGACAGCTTGTTTCAAGGTGAAAAGTTTTTCTTGGCTATCCTGCTTACTCGTTCCATTCACTCCGAAATAGATTTTGATTTTGGGCTCTGTGCCTGACGGTCTGACACAAAACCAAGACTGGTCGTGGAAAAAGTATTTGATCGTATCCGAGGCAGGCAAGGTGAGCGGTGTGGATGTACGTGTTTGACAATCTGTTCGGATTCTGCTGGCATAATCTTCGATGGCTATGATGGGGTGGGAGGCGATATGGGAAGGTGGCTGATTGCGCAAGGAAGACATCGTTGCCGATATTTTTTGCATGCCATCTGCTCCTTTGCACGTGAAAGAAATCAGTTCTTCCGCATAATGACCGTAACGGTTGAATAAGTCATTCAATGTGTCATCCAGGCTTTTGTGCTCTGCTTTGTAATACGCGCACATGTCAGCAAGCAACAAAGCAGTTTGTACGGCATCCTTATCCCGGACAAAATCGCCGATTAAGTATCCATAGCTTTCTTCATAACCAAATTGGAAGACGTACGCTCCACTCTTTTCGTAGGCTTCGATTTTTTCGCCAATATATTTGAAGCCTGTCAAAGTGTCTTCAGTCGATACACCGAAGTCTGCCGCGATGGCTCTGCCCATTTCGGACGTGACGATTGTTTTCAATACAATGCCGTTAGAGGGGAGTTCCCCCTTTTTTTGTTTGGTATTCAGCAGGTAGTGAAGAAGCAAGGCTCCCAGTTGATTCCCTGTCAAGACGATGTAGTCTCCTGCCTGATTTTTGACGAGCACACCTAGTCGATCTCCATCAGGGTCCGTCCCCATGATCAAGTCGGCATCCACCTTTTTGGCGTATGAAATCGCTAATCGAAAGGCTTCAGGCTCTTCGGGATTAGGCGAGGCTACAGTCGAAAAGTTAGGATCGGGCACAGCTTGCTCTTCAACGACACTCACTTGTGTATACCCGAACCATTTCAATCCGCGTGTGATAGAGTCATGCGTCGTACCGTGCAGGGGAGTAAAGACGATCTTCACTTGCTCCCGGATCGCAGGAGAGAAGTCTGGATGGACGCGCAATTGCTTTACTTTTTCCAAATACGCATGCAAGAGAGAATCGTCAATGTAGTGGAGAAGTCCATTCTTGCACAGCTCTTGCTCATCGGCTGGGGTAATTTCGAGTTCATTTCCGGCTGCAACGATATGTTCCATCAGTCGTTCGGCTGTCGCGAGCGTAATTTGCCCCCCGTCTGCGCCATAAACTTTGTAGCCGTTGTATTCGGGAGGATTGTGGCTTGCTGTAATGACAATGCCAGCACACGCGCAAAAATGGCGTACAGCAAAGGAAAGCAGAGGGGTAGGAGTCAGCTGATTGAATATACATGTAGTAATCCCGTACTGACCGAGGACTTTGGCGGCTTCCTTGGCAAACAACTGCGAGTGTTTCCGTGAATCATAGGCGATGACGACTTTTTTGACGGCCAGATCCGGGTATGTTTCGAGCAAATAAAGAGCCAGCCCTGCGCTTGCTTTGCGAATCGTGTAGAGATTGATGCGGTTTATTCCCGGCTCCATGACCCCGCGCATGCCTCCGGTTCCAAATGCAATCGGAGCGGAGAAGCAATCCGCAAGCTGCTTTTCATCAGCGTGCATGGCGGTTAACTGCTGACGAAGCGCTGGATCGAGGGATTTGCACTCGTTCCAGCGAGTGTAGTGTGCGTGCCAGTTTGCATTCATGTAGAGTTCACTCCCGCGTGTAGAGTACGACATCATTTACTAGGGTATTAATGAAATGATGAGGGAGTGAGTGGATGTCATTAAGACTGGAGGATGTGAGTCTAACATGAAGGTGGATTGGCTGATTGTCGGAGCTGGATTTACGGGTGCTACACTGGCAGAGCGGATTGCCAATGGGCTTGATCAGAAAGTGTTGGTGGTAGAGAGGCGTAATCATATCGGAGGAAATGCCTATGATTGCTATGATGAGCAGGGGATACTGATTCACAAATACGGATCGCACACCTTTCATACGAATTCCAAGCTGGTTTGGGACTATTTGTCGCGTTTTACCCAGTGGCGGCCGTACTTCCATGAGGTACGGGCCTATGTCGATGGCATAAAAATACCGTTGCCTTTCAATCTAAATGCATTGTCCGCTTTGTTTTCCCCGCAATATGCCCAAAAACTGGAGAGCTTACTGATCCGTCAATATGGATTCGGGGCGAAGATTCCGATTCTGAAGCTTCGGGAAAGTGCAAATGAAGAGCTTGGTTTTTTGGCTGAATTCATTTATCAAAAAGTATTTTATCGGTACACGATCAAGCACTGGGATTTGAAGCCGGAGGAGCTGGATCCGTCTGTTTCCGCAAGGGTTCCTGTGTATGTCAGCAGGGACAATCGGTATTTTCAGGACACGTATCAAGGAATTCCGTTTCATGGCTTTACGGCAATGTTTCATCGCATGCTCGACCATCCGAATATAAAGGTGCTCCTCAATACGGACTATCAAGAAATCGCGGATGAAATCAGGTATAAACGAATGATTTACACAGGCCCGATCGATTCCTTTTTTGGCTATAAGCATGGACAGTTGCCGTATCGAAGCCTGCGCTTTCATTTTGAAACGCATCAAAAAGCACGGTATCAGGAAGTGGGGACTGTCAATTATCCCAATGAGTATGATTTCACCAGAATCCTCGAACAAAAGCATCTCACGGGTCAAGTCGCTCCTCACACAACGATTTCCTACGTATATCCACAGCCGTATTCACCTGGCGAAAACGAGCCGTATTATCCGATTCCTCGCAAGGAAAACAGCCAACGGTACAACCTCTACAAACAAGAGGCGGAGCAAATACGCGATCAGGTGCTTTTTGCCGGGAGACTCGCGGACTATCAATACTACAACATGGATCAAGCTGTGGCGCGGGCATTGACCTTGTTTAAGCAGATTGTCGCAGAATAGTTAGGAAGGCTTTTCTTTCGGAATGAGCTCGTTCACATAGATCCATCCCTCGGGTGTGTACACAAAAACAGGCTCGTATTCGTCGCCCCACAGTTTCAAGATTTTCGTAAGGATGTACTTTCTTGCTTTTGTCCATTGCGGCCAGTTTTTTGTGTGGGAATTGTTGCTCTCGTGAATCAAATAATGATAGAGGTTCGCATCGACCCAGTGAATATCACCAGTTCCGATCAATTTTAATAACATGTACTTGTCATGAGAAAACCTTCCCTGCATCGGATCGTCACATTCAAATCCACCGACATCACGAACCGCTTGTGTCCGATAAAAACGAGGCCAAACCATCGGAGCTTCCAAGTAATAATACTTATCTTCATAGAGCGGAGGCCGCATGATTTCGGACAATTCTCGCGTGTCACCCACTTCCTTCCAAAAAACAGTGTTGGAGAACACGACGTTTGTGGTTTCGGGCTGGCGTTCCATTTCATCCAACAAAATTTCCAAGGTCTTTTCGTCGAACCAGTCATCCGAATCAAGTGAGACAAAGTAGGGCGTGTCAATTCGTTCCAGAGCAGCAGCCATTGTTTTGCCGATCCCTGAATTTTCAGGCAGAAGCACGTAGTGAATGCGGGGATCATCGAGGTACTTTTCTACGATGGCACGTGTGTGATCAGTAGAGGCGTCATCTACAATGAGCAGCTTCCATTCCTTGTGCGTTTGGTTCAACACACTTTCGATGGCTGTGGGGAGATACTTCTCCCGATTATAGGTTGGAATCACGACAGTAATGAGCGACATGACGGTCGAAACACCTCTTTTGGTCATTTTAAAACATCTGGCACCTGCTACCTCCTCTTTGAGCAATGACAACCGTTTGCTTTCATTAGTTTATTACGGACTTCTATTCTTGACCCTCACCCTGATAACTGAACGTATGAACATGGTCCGGCATAAGCTTAAGAGATGCTCAAGGGAACTTGGGAACTACCGGAATGAACATTACGGCACAGCCTGAAGAAGGGGAGTAGAAGCGGATGAAAACAGCTTTCCTCACAGGAATCACAGGTCAGGACGGCGCCTACCTGGCAAAATTTTTGCTTGAGAAGGGGTACCATGTTGTAGGACTGGTACCACGTCGTAGTACGGTAGACAGGTGGCGGCTAGAGTATTTGAACATCGCCGATCACGTCGAGTACAAGGACGGTGATCTATTGGATGTGTCGTCGTTGACGCGGGCGCTGAAGGCATGTAAACCAGAGGAAGTATATCATTTAGGTGCGCAAAGTTTTGTCGGTTCGTCTTGGGAGCAGCCTATTTTAACCGCGCAAGTAACCGGAATGGGTGTCCTGCATGTTCTGGAGGCGATTCGGGAAACGGATCCTGCCATCAAAATGTATCAGGCTTCATCAAGTGAGCTGTACGGATTAATCCAGGAGCCACAGCAATCGGAGCAAACGCCTTTTTATCCAAGAAGCCCATATGCAGTCTCCAAGCTGTTTGGCTACTGGATGACCAAAAACTATCGGGAAAGCTTTCAGATGTTTAGCACCAACGGCATTTTATTCAATCATGAATCACCTTTGCGTGGGCTGGAATTCGTTACAAGGAAAGTAACGCATGCAGTCGCAAGAATAGCCGCGAACAAGCAAAAAGAACTGCGGCTGGGGAATATTCAGGCGAAGCGGGATTGGGGCTTTGCCGGCGATTTCGTGGAAGCGATGTGGCTGATGCTCCAGCAGGATAAGCCGGATGACTATGTCATTGCGACAGGAAAAACTTCGACGGTGGAAGAGATGTGCAAAATCGCCTTTGATTATGTCGGATTGAACTACCAAGATTACGTCGTGATCGACCCGGAATTGTATCGACCAGCAGAAGTGGACATTTTATTGGGCAATCCGGAAAAAGCGAAAAGAGAACTCGGATGGACACCGAAAACGAAGCTGGAAGATCTCATTCACATGATGGTCGACGCGGATATGCAGCGCGTTGCCAAACAATAAGAGAAAGTATAATCAGGACACCCTATTTCCGATTGCGGCATAAAAAGGGGTGTTTTTCTTTTTATTGATCATAAAGGTAGCCTGATTATCTAAAAGGACAACCTATTGTTATTTATAGGCTAACTTATTTATCGTGTTGTTCGCTATTTTTGTCTCGTTACTCATGGATAAAATAGCAGAAAATTCAATATTAACTGTCATTCATTTGCGTTGGCACGCTAATTGCTTACTGTAGAAAAGTACAAACATTCTACTATTCACACTCAAAGGAGACTTGCTATGAACGTCGTTGCCAACGTATATCGGGGAGAACAGGTAGAGAGCTCTCATCTTGGACATATCGCAGTCGTTGATTCGCAGGGGACATTGCTCTATTCGTACGGTGATCCCAATCGCCTTACCTATGCACGCTCCAGTATGAAGCCGTTGCAGACGATTCCGGTAATCGAGACGGGGACGGCAGATCGGTATGGTTTTGAGCCGGCTGATCTCTCGCTCTGTTGCGCTTCTCATAGTGGGGAGCCACGCCATCGCACACGGGCCCTCTCTATGCTTGCGCGAGCAGGTCAGCCAGAAGCGGCATTGCAATGCGGGACACATGTGCCGCGTCACGAGGAGAGCTACAAACAGCTGATTCGGGAGGGAAAGCCGCTTACGCCTGTCTTCTCGAATTGCTCCGGTAAGCACTCCGGCATGATCGCCACCGCGACACATATGGGCGAGGAAGTAACTACCTATCATTTGCCAGAGCATCCGGTTCAACAGCGAATTCTCGAAGTAGTCGAGGACATAACAGGCTACCCCAAAGACAAAATCAAGCTCGGGACAGATGGATGTGGGGTTCCCGTCCATCAATTGCCGCTCGCCCATTACGCGTGGGCATTCGCCAAGCTGGCGAGACCTGAGGTGATCGAGAATCCAGAGCGACGTAAAGCCGTTCAGCGAATTACGGATGCCATGACCGCTCATCCCGAAATGGTCGGAGGCGAGAATCGATATTGCACAGACCTCATGTCAGCCTTTGGCGGTCGTATTGTAGGGAAGGCAGGCGCCGAGTCGGTGTATTGCCTGGGCGATCGAGAAACAGGATTGGGCATTGCCATCAAAATCGAGGATGGAGGACCGCGGGCGATCAATCCGGTCGTCAATGAAGTGCTTCGTCAACTGGGAATCGGCATGGATGGTCCTTTGGAAAGACTCGCCGAATATACTAACCCGCCCATTACAAACATGAGTGGCAACGTTGTTGGACGGATCGAGACTTCCTTTCGTCTCGCCAAGACAGATTTTTCTTTACGTGTATAAATGGCATTCCCAGCAGTGCCGTTTATTCATAAAGCAACAAAGACTAAACGTTGTTTAAAAAGAAAAGGGGGTCACATGCAATGAACATGCGAAAAGGATGGAAGCTGCTTAGTACCGCTGCACTTGTCACTGTCCTTGCCATTACAGGTTGTAGTCAGTCGGCAACGCCGACACAGCCAGCAGGAGGAGGTACAGCAGGTCAAGCGTCCACAGATACAGGTGGACAAGCAAATGTTGCTGCAAAACTCAAGCTCAACCTGAAGACAGAACCACCTTCGCTCGATCCGCCAAAGGGCTTTGACAGTACTTCCAACGAAGTGTTGAATGCCACAATGGAAGGCTTGGTTCGACTGGACAAGGATCACAAGCCGCAAGCAGCCATGGCCGAGAAATGGGCAGTGAGTGAAGATGGGAAAACGTATACCTTTACACTGCGCGAAAGCAAATGGTCGAATGGCGAACCAGTGACAGCCCAGGATTTCGAGTTTGCGTTTAAGCGCATTGTCGATCCGAACAATGCATTCCCGTCTGCTTTCCTCGCTTATTACATCGATGGAGCTGAAGCGTTCAACAAAGGAACAGGAAATGCAGACGGCGTGAAGGTAAAAGCCGTAGACGAGAAGACGTTTGAGGTAAAGCTGAAGGCGCCAACAGGTTACTTCCTCCACATCCTGACGCAGCCGACCTTCTTCCCGGTGAATAAAAAAGTCGTGGAGAGCAATCCGAAATGGGCGGAAGGCGCGGCAAGCATCGTGACGAATGGACCGTTCAAAATGGAGGATTGGGTTCATGACCAATCAGTAAAACTGGTGAAAAACGAAGGCTACTGGGACCGTGACTCGATCAAATATGCGGGAATCGAATTTGTCATGGTCAACGATGAAAATACGCAATTCCAAATGTACAAAACAGGTCAGCTCGACATGATCCAGACCGTTCCAAACGATATGAAGAAACAGTTGATCGATTCTGGAGAAGCAAAGGTAGAAACGGAAGCTTCCATCTACTACTACCGGATGAACACCACAATGCCTCCATTCACCAACGCCAACATTCGGAAAGCATTTGCGCTGGCTATCGATCGCAAGACTTTGATCGACAATGTGGTGCAAGGGAAACAGACGCCTGCCATGGCTCACGTGCCGTTGGGCTTCCCGGAGCCAGATGGAGCGGATTTCCGCACAAAGGGCGGGGATTTCTTCCAGGATAACGATGTAGAGCAAGCAAAAGCACTGCTGAAAAAAGGGATGGAAGAAGAAGGCTGGACAACCCTCCCGCCTGTCACCATGACGTATAACACCAGTGATGCGCACAAGGCCATCGCGCAAGTTTTGCAGGAAATGTACAAGAAAAATCTCGGGGTAGACGTGAAGCTGGAAAACAAAGAGTGGAAAGTATTCCTCGCAGAACAGCGTGCCCGCACTCTTCAATTCTCCCGCTCGACGATCCCTGCCGACTATGGAGACCCGGTCAATTACCTTGAGCTGTTCGTGACTGACCATCCTGGAAACCGTGTCAACTACAGCAACAAAGAGTATGACGCACTGGTCGAGAAGATTCGCAACACTGCCGACGAGCCAGAGCGCTTCAAGCTCATGCATGACGCCGAGAAAATATTCATGGATGATATGCCACTCGTACCTATTTATTTCGGGACAAAAGTATTTATGGAGCAGCCAAACATAAAAGGCATCATTCGCCATCCAGTCGGCACGATTGACTACAAATGGGTAGAAATCGGCAATAAGTAATAAGTAAAATAAGCGAAGACAAGAGCGAATATTCGTAACGTTCTTGTCTTCACCCTACATCTTGGAGCGGCTGATATGGACAAAAAATCGATCATATTTATTGCGAGAATGGATGAGTTTCTACAGTCTGTCGTTAGTCAATATCATGAATTGGGAATCGGCGATGATATCCATGTCGAGGCGATGCGAGTCGACCAGCTTCCGCTACGCCCGATCACGCCCGGTGCTCTCGTCATTGTATCCACCAAAAGCATCGTCCCACTTGTACAACCGTATGTGCCGAAAGAATCCAGTATCATCATTGCCAAGCGAATGCTGCCGTATCATAATTTGCGCGGCATGCTGGAAATCCCGAAAGGCGTGAAAGTGCTTCTCGTCAGTGACACCAAGGAGACTGCTGAAGAAAATGTGGAATTGCTGCGTGCCTCTGGGATGGATTTTGAACTGTATCCCTATTATCCAGGTGCTGACTATCCGCCTGACATCGAGATTGCGGTAACGCCAGGAGAGGCAGAGCATGTCCCCCCGCATATTCGAAAAGTTGTCGATATCGGGTATCGGATCATCGATTTATCTACGTGGCTTGCCATCTATTCTCATTTTAAAAACGGCAATTTCCAAAAGGTGACCGCACGCGCCATGCAATCGTTGGTCGATATCACCAAAGAGCTGAACAACGAGATTCAGCATGCGCATCTGTTGAGCAAATATTTGGAGGCCATCGTCAATCGGATCGAGGATGCGGTGATTGCCATGGATGAAAAAGAAAACATCCGTTTTGTCAATCAGAAAGCAATCGATACGTTGCAGATGGAAGGGAATGAAGTCGTCGGTGAGCGGGCGGCCAATTGCTTGCCGTCGAATTTTTATCAGTTGATCCGGCAGTGTGAAGAGAACAAGGATGTTTTGGTAGATTGGGCGAACAAAACCTACTTTTTCCGCAAAATGCACATCGTCATGGAAGGGAGCTTTCTCGGGAGTCTGCTCTTGTTTCGCCAGGCGGCAGAAATTGAAAAGCTGGAGCATGATTATCGCATGCGCCTTTACAGCAAAGGATTGGTAGCCAAATACCAATTTGATGATTTCTATGGGGAGAGTGCGCCTGTACAAAAAGTGATTCAGATTGCCCGCAAAATCGCAAGAAGCAACTCCACTGTGCTGTTGTTGGGAGAAACAGGGACAGGGAAGGAATTGCTCGCCCAGGCTATCCACAATGCTTCGCCACGCAGAAGAGAGCCGTTTGTCGGGGTCAACTTCGCTGCCATATCGGAATCTCTTTTGGAAAGCGAGCTGTTCGGCTATGAAGAAGGGGCTTTTACCGGAGCTCGTAAAGGTGGCCATATGGGCTGGTTCGAATTGGCCCACAAAGGGACCATTTTTCTTGATGAGATCGGAGATGCCAGCACGGCTATTCAAAACCGACTGCTGCGTGTATTGCAAGAACGCCAGATTATGCGCGTAGGCGGCAGCAAGATCATCCCGACAGATATTCGCGTCATCGCAGCAACGAATCAAGACTTGCAGCGGATGATTGCGGAAGGGGCCTTCCGTGCTGATTTGTATTATCGCCTGAATATCCTGCCGATTCATTTGCCGCCGCTGCGAAACAGACGGGAGGACATCCCGTGGTTGACTCATCAATTTATAAAGAAATATTCCTATGATTTGCGCCGCCCGCCGTTTACGTTGACCAATGAAGCGATGCGGGCGCTCCATGAGTACGACTGGCCTGGAAATATTCGCGAGCTCGAAAATGTGATCGAGTATTTAGCACACGTCGTGGAGGATGAAGCGTATCCATATCATTTGCCGTTTCTGCGGGAAATACCGGAAGCGCCGTTGCCCGTAGATAGCCTGAACAACGAATGTGAAATCATCATTACCGAATATAAAAAACGAGGATTTCTGGATGAAATCACGGCTATTTTGCAGGAGCTGGGGCAAGGTGGCGGTGGACGCTATACGCTACTTGCGCAGTTGCAAGACAGAGGCCACTCGGTTACCTTGCAACAGCTGCGCTATCGCCTGAAGCTTTTGCAGCAGGATGAGCTGATTCAAGTGGGAAAAGGAAGACAAGGAAGTCAGATTTCCTCGAAAGGTGAATCGTTTCTTGCCTATCTACATCGGATGAAAGCAGGGGAACGCATATGAGCGATTACTGGAGGCAGCAAGCGCTTCTGCAAAGAGAGCAGTACCTGGATGATTTGAAATCCTTTCTTTCCATTAACAGCATCGAAGACATGACGACGGCAAAAGAAGGAAAGCCATTTGGCGAAGGTGTTGCCGCAGCGCTTGAAGCCATGCTCGCACGCGGTGAGCTGGATGGCTTCCAGACCAAAAACCTGGATGGCTACGCAGGGACAATCGAGCTTGGCGACGGGGAGGAAGAGGTCGGTGTCCTCGTTCATATCGATGTCGTCACTGTGGGAGAAGGTTGGACGACTCCGCCTTTTGAACCGAGCATTCGCGACGGTCGCATCTATGCGCGGGGAGCCATTGACGACAAAGGACCTGCCATGGCTGCGTACTATGCGCTGAAGCTGGTCAAGGATTCAGGCTTGCCACTGAAAAAACGTGTGCGAATGATCATCGGAACGGATGAAGAGAGCGGCTGGCTGTGCATGAAGCATTTTGCCCGGCATGATTGCATCCCGCCGATTGGGTTTTCACCGGATTCCTCCTTTCCAATGACATATGCCGAGAAGGGACAGATCAACCCGACATTGACGATTCCAGCCATGGAGCCGCCCGAGCAAAACGGAGCATGGCAACTGGCGTCTTTTGTTTCCGGTGATCAAGGCAACAGTGTTCCCGAAAAAGCAGTCGCTCTTGTAAGACTGGACTCTCAGGCACGGCAGGAGGTCGTCCTTTCTCGATTGGCAGAAGAGTGGGAAATGTTTCTGAATGAAAATCACACAACTGGTCGTATGGAACTGGTAGGGCTGGGGCAATTGCAATTCACGCTCGCAGGAAAGCCAGCTCATGGGATGGCGCCATTCCAAGGTGTGAATGCGGGAACCTTGTTGGCCACTTTTTTGCGCCCATACTCGTTTGGTGGCTCCTGCTCGTCCTTCCTTGCGATGTTGTCTGATGTCCTGCATGAAGACTATTTTGGTCACCATCTACACATGGCTTGCGAGGATGAAGTGTCAGGCAAGCTGACGGTCAACGCGGGGATTTTGCGTTACGATTCCAGCGAAGGGGGGACAGTTCGGCTCAATATTCGCTATCCGGCTACCGTTTCTTGTGAAGAATACGTTGAGAAATTGAAGCAAAGGACAGTAGAGCTGGGCTGGACGATTTCCGCTTTGCGGACATCCAAGTCGCATTATGTACCCAAAGATCACCCTGTGATCCAAACTTTGTCGCGGGTGTATGAGGAGCACACGGGAGATCCAGCGACCCTTCTTTCTTCAGGAGGAGCTACCTACGCCAAAATCATGCCGTATGGTGTTGCTTTCGGCCCGCTCTTTCCAGGCAAGGAATCCATGGCCCATCTGGCAGATGAATATGCCGAGATTGACGACCTGCTGCGTGCCATGGCGATATATGCGCATGCCATTTACGAGCTGGCTAAGTAAACGAGGAGGACTTCCATGTCAAACTATCTGGTAAAACGTATTTTGATGATGTTCGTCACTCTGTGGATTATCGTGACGCTGACGTTTGCCTTGATGCATGCCATTCCGGGGAACCCGTTTGCCTCCGAGTCGGATCAGCTGCCAGAGCAAATTCTCAATAATTTGCGTGCCAAATACAACCTGGACGAGCCGTTGCCTGTTCAATACGTTTTATATCTGAAAAATCTGTTAATGCTCGACTTGGGCCCATCCATCAAATCAGACTCTCGTGGAGTCAATGACATGATTTCCGATGGCTTTGCTGCATCTGCGTGGTTGGGTGCGCAAGCGATTGGGATTGCACTCCTTTTCGGAATATCATTGGGCATCATCGCAGCGCTCAATCGCAACAAATGGCTGGACTACGTTGCCATGGCGCTTGCCGTATTGGGTGTAGCGATCCCGAGCTTCATTATGGCACCGCTTCTGATCAATTTTTTTGCGATCAAGCTGCCGCTCTTTCCCGTTGCGACATGGGGTACATGGCTGCATACGATACTGCCTTCACTGGCGCTCGCCTTTGGTCCAGTTGCGGTCATTACCCGCTACATGCGTGCCAGCATGATTGAAGTCATGAACCAGAACTACATTCGAACAGCAGAGGCAAAGGGGATTCCTATGTTTATCATCGTCGTCAGACATGGAATTCGCAATGCGATTCTGCCTGTGGTCACCTTTCTCGGACCTTTGATTGCCAGTTTGATAACGGGAACCTTTGTCGTGGAGAAAATCTTTGCGATTCCCGGCATTGGCAAGTATTTCGTAGACGGCATTTTCAACCGTGACTATCCGGTCATTTTGGGTACGACGATTTTTTACAGTGCGATTCTGATTTTTACCATTTTCCTGATTGATATCGCATACACCCTGATTGACCCGAGGATCAAGCTGACCAACAAGGAGAGATAAACTGTGGCGATGGAGCACAAAGTGGACCCGTTATTTCGCCCGTTGGCGAAAAATACGCAGGCGAATGTCATTGCACGACCGAGTCTCAGCAATGGGCAGCAGGTCATTCGGAAGCTGCTGAAAAACAAGCTGGCAATGCTCGGCCTTTTCATTATTCTCGCCCTGGTTGGAATGGCGATCATTGGACCGAATCTTGTGCCGTATAGTTATTCCGACCAGAGTTTGCTGACCAAAAACCAGGAAATCTCCGCAGAGCATTGGTTCGGTACGGATGAGCTGGGACGTGACATGTTTGCCCGTACGTGGTATGGGGCGAGGATTTCGTTGACGATTGGTATTGTCGCGGCATTCATCGACCTGGTCATCGGAGTGACAGTCGGGGGAATTGCAGGCTATATGGCGGGACGAGGCAAACGAGGGGATCGCATCGATACGATCATCATGCGTATTATCGAGATTTTGTATGGGCTGCCGTATTTGCTGGTTGTCATTTTGCTCATGGTTGTGATGGAGCCGGGAATGTTGACGATTATTATTGCCCTGTCTGCTACGGGGTGGGTCGGCATGGCGCGGCTGGTACGCGGACAAATCCTGCAATTGAAAAATCAAGAGTTCATTCTGGCTGCCCAAGTATTGGGAGCGAAGTTTTCACGAATTTTGCTCAAGCATCTGATTCCCAACACATTTGGCGTCATTATCGTCAATTTGACCTTTACGATTCCATCGGCAATTTTTGCGGAATCTTTTCTCAGCTTTCTTGGACTCGGTGTACAAGCTCCAGTCGCCAGCTGGGGGACGATGACAAACGATGGCTTGGGCGTTATTTTGACGGGCGATTGGTGGCGACTGTTTTTCCCAGCATTGATGATCTCGCTAACGATGTTCGCCTTCAACGTATTCGGCGACGGTTTGCAGGATGCGCTTGATCCGCGTCTACGCGATTAGAGACGACAGGGGGAATGAGGATGAATCAGCATTTGCTGGCAATCGATAACTTGCGAGTGAATTTCAAAACGTATGGTGGCGAGGTTCAAGCCGTACGGGGAGTGTCCTTTTACGTGGACAAAGGGGAGACGGTTGCCATCGTAGGCGAGAGTGGATGTGGCAAGAGCGTTACGGCTCAAGCGATCATGGGATTAATCCCTAATCCACCTGGAAAAATCGTCGGGGGAAAGGTTGTTTTTGAAGGAGCCCAAATCAGTCACCTGCCCAAAAAAGAGCTGCTGGGTATTCGCGGAACGCAGATCGGCATGGTGTTTCAAGACCCGATGACAGCGCTCAATCCAACGATGAAGGTAGGGACTCAAATCGTAGAGGGGTTCGTTCGCAGTCACCAAGTATCGAGAGAGGAAGCGCGAAAGAGAGCGATCGAGATGCTTTCACTCGTAGGAATTCCCGATCCGGAAAAGCGAATCGATCAGTATCCGCACCAATTCAGCGGAGGGATGCGTCAGCGTGTGGTCATTGCGATTGCTCTTGCTTGCCAACCCAAGCTGGTGATTGCTGATGAGCCGACGACAGCATTGGATGTGACGATTCAGGCGCAGATTTTGGATTTGCTCAAGCGACTGCAAGAGGAACAGGAGTTGTCGGTCGTGATTATTACGCATGATTTGGGTGTAGTGGCCGAGATTGCTCATCGCATGGTTGTCATGTATGCGGGGATGGTGGTAGAGACTGGGACGGTGGAGGACGTTTTTGCAAATCCGCGTCATCCGTATACATGGGGACTGATGCGCTCCCTCCCTCGTCTGGATGAAGGCGAAAAGCAACGGCTGATACCCATCGAAGGCAGCCCGCCAGATTTGTTCAATCCGCCAGTCGGCTGTCCGTTTGCTGCCCGCTGTGATTTTGCGATGGAGATATGCGAACAGCAGATGCCCGTGACGAGTGAATTCGGTCGTGGACATCAGGCTGCTTGCTGGCTCCATGATCCACGGGCACCGCGAATAGAGGAGCTGGTGGCAGCAGGGAGGCAGGGAGTATGACAGAAGCTTTGCTTGATGTTCGCGATTTGAAGAAGTATTTTTCGCTTGGAACGGAATTTGATTTGAAAGCAGTCGATGGTGTTTCGTTTACGATCAACAAAGGGGAGACGTTCGGGCTGGTCGGAGAAAGTGGCTGCGGGAAGTCTACGCTAGGCCGGACGATTATTCGCCTGTATGACCATACAGATGGCGAAGTGTTGTTCAAAGGGAAGAATGTTCATCAGCTTCGGGGAAAAGAAGCGGGGCAGTTCAATCGGGATGCCCAGATGATTTTCCAGGACCCGCAAGCAAGTCTGAACCCGCGTATGACTGTGGAGGATATCATTGCAGAGGGCTTGGACATCCACCATTTGAGTCGTGGAATGAGACGAGAGCGTGTGGCGGAGCTGCTCCATCTAGTGGGCTTGCATAAGGATCATGCGCAGCGTTTTCCGCATGAATTCAGTGGGGGACAGCGCCAACGGATCGGAATCGCGCGGGCGTTGGCAGTGGAGCCGGAATTTATCATTGCCGATGAGCCGATCTCCGCACTCGACGTCTCGATTCAAGCCCAGGTCGTCAATTTATTGGAGGATTTGCAGCATGATCGCGGATTGACCTATTTGTTCATCGCGCATGATCTGTCCATGGTCAAACATATTTCCAATCGGATTGGCGTCATGTATTTGGGTAAGATGGTCGAGCTTGCATCGAGCCATGAACTGTACGCTCATCCGTTGCACCCCTATACGCAGGCTTTGCTCTCTTCTGTGCCAGTGCCTGACCCGACGGTGAAGCGAGAGCGTATCGTTTTGCAGGGAGATTTGCCGAGTCCAGCCAACAAGCCCAGTGGCTGCGGTTTTCGCACACGCTGCCCACTCGTACAACCTCGTTGTGCGGAAGAAGTGCCGAAGTGGCAGGAAGCACAACTCGGACATTGGGTGGCTTGTCATTTGATAGAGTCGTAAGAGAGGAAGAAGGGCTGTTCCCAATCGGTGGGACAGCCCTTCTTTGTGAGATTATAAATAGTAGAAACAGGTAAGAACAATCGAGAAGACAATCAGTCCCGTGCCTGACGTGAGAAAAAGCGAGGTTCCGATCCGCAAGAACGACTCCTTCTTTTCCTCGAAAGCAGGGTCGTTTGCTTGAACAATGTCACTGTCCATCATACGTGGCTTGCGAAAGAACATCCCTTTCAGCTGCTTGAATCCACGCAGAAAAATAGTGAAAAATCCAGAGCGTGTCACGACGGCAATACTCCCAATGATCAACAGGAAAAGACCGATTAAAAAGCTCTGGTTAATCAATGGCACCAACGTACCGGCTTGAATGGTAATTCCTAAAATCACACTGCTGATCACACAGAGAGCAAGTAGGAGAATGAGCCATTTTTTCAACGAAGAAGCACGTCCTTTTTATAGTGTGGGTGCAATGCGCTCTGCTTCCCGCAAAAATGCTTGTACGGCAGGTGGGGCTTCTCGAAGCGAGCGTACAGCCAAGCCGATTTGCCGAGAGAGAGGCGGCGTGATTTCGATGACAGCGACATCAGGTAGTTGCGATGGTAGAGTCAGTGAAGGAACGACTGTCACCCCAACACCGCTTTCTACCATGGCTAGTATCGTTGTATTATCGGCGATTTCATAGGAAACATTTGGTGTAAGCCCAGCCTTGGCAAACTCCGCGCCAATCAACAAGTGACAACCCGCCATGGGCATGAGAAATGATTCGCGGGCTATTTGCTCCAAGGTGAGAGAGCGCTCCTTTGCCAGAGGATGATTGGCTGGCACGACAGCAAGCAGGGCGTCTGTCGTCAGCAGGATTCCTTCTAGCTCGTCATCGGGCCACACATGAAAACCGACATCGACAACCCCTGAGCGAACCCATTCTTTTATTTCTTGATAGCTTCCTTCATATAGCTTTGTTTGCATATGCGGATAGTGACTCTGAATCGACTTCAGTAATGTTGGCAGGAGCTGAGCGGTTATGCTGGGAAAAGAAGCGATCCGGAGCGTCGCCTCCGATAGCCCGCCTGATTCGGCAGCCACCTGTTTAATCAGCGAGACGTTTTCCAATATGGTCCGAGCAGAGGCGACGATTTTTTCGCCTGCTGCGGTCAGCTTAACTCCGCTGCGATTGCGGGTGAACAAGGAAATGCCGAGCTCTTTCTCCAGTGCGCCGATCGTATGACTCACTCCCGATTGGCTCAATCCGATTTGTTCTCCAGCTCGTGTGAAGTTACCAGCGTTCGTGACAGCCACAAGGACTTCCATTTGAAACAAAGTCATGGAGCTCCTCCTTTCATGAAGTTTTTATCATGGTTGGTATGCGAAAGCTTCATTTTACAGCGCGGTTGCAGCACTTTAAGATGAAAAGCAAGAGAAGCATTCGTTTCACAAAAGGAGAGAAGTAACGATGAATCATGTGAGCGTATACCATGTGGATGCCTTTACGAGAGAGCCATTTGCAGGCAATCCCGCAGGAGTCATCCCGGAAGCAGGTACTTTGACTTTACAACAAATGCAGAAAATTGCCAATGAGTTGAATCTTCCTGAGTCTGCCTTTTTGATGCCGTCCGACCATCCCGAAGCAGATTTTCGTATTCGCTACTTTTCTCCTTCGGTTGAGATTGATTTCTGCGGCCATGCGACAGTGGGTTCTGCTTGGCTATTGGCAACAGAACGCGGATGGTTGGAAAAGGGTAGCCGTATCGTGTTTGAGACAAACGTCGGTTTGATTCCTGTTCAATTGATAATGGAGGAAGGGCAGTTACAGCGAGTGGAAATGACCCAAATAAAACCTTCTGTGAACGAGATTGATTTAGACAGAGAAGAGGTAGCGAGGCTGGTTGGCATAACACCGGCTGATTTGGACGATCGCTATCCGTTGAAGCTTGCTTCCACTGGCAATAGGCATCTACTCGTTCCAGTCCGCACCCGACAGGCGATCGATGCAGCGCAGCCATTGCTCTCAACGCTCGCAGAAATGAACAGGGAGCATGGCATCACCACAACCCATTTGTTTACGTGGGATGCTCCGGAAGGCTATGACTTGTATACGAGGGATTTTGCGCCTGCGATCGGAATTGCGGAAGATCCCGTAACAGGTGCTGCAAACGGGGCATTGGCAGGCTATCTGGCGTTGGAAGAGTTGCTGCCTGCTGGAAAAGTGACTCAACTCGTCGTAGGGCAAGGGCATGCGATTGATCGGCCAGGAAAGCTGTATGTAACGGTCGATCGCTCTGGTGAAGAGCCTGTTATTCGCGTAGCAGGTGAGGCGCATTTGACGATTGCTGGGCAGATGAGGGGATAAATCACGATAGATAGAAAAGAAAACGTTCCTTACAGAAGTGTGGGGGCTTTCATTAAGCGGAACACCAAAAAATGAGTATGACTTTGTAGCTGGTTTTTCGACTATCAGCTTTGAGGGTGTGACCTCTTGTCTATTAGAAGTTTCTGTTTACAAGCCTAACGAAAATGACTTTATTAAAACCAATGATGGAATGAATGTAAGATTAACGAAAAGCTGGGGAGAGTCTTTGGATTATGAAGAATATCGATATCATCTAGGTGGAGCATTAGACTGGCCAAGTGGCTATTGTCAACTAGGTATTAACGCAACTGGAAAAGTGAGAGTGTCTTTTGAAACAAATGATTGTGTATGATCTGTCGACTATGCAAAGAACCCAGAAAAATATACGTACAAACAGGAATAGCGATTATGTATGCAAAAAAGAGTTATACCTCAAGCGAGTAGTAAAATACTTGTTTGGGGTTTCTTTTTCTTTACCAAAATTTTTCTACCAGCAGACTTATTTGAAACATAAAACAATGACAAAAATAGAATATTATGGTATTTTCTCTGTAAAAATATGTTACGCCTCTCGTATTATCTCGAGTCGCACGGAAGGAGATCGATAGATTTGCTCATAGCCATAAACATGATCTTTCTGCTTATCTTTGCCTTTATATTGGCAAAAATTCTCACCCTATTAAAACAAACCCAGAGACAGGTCCATCACTTCCACCCTTTCATCCCGGAAACAGGACCAGCAATCGGCACCAAACTGCAATCACTGCCTTTCCTTACGTTAAACGGTCAAGAGCAACAACTAAATCATCTCCCTCGCCCACTCATCGTAAACTTCACGCATACAGGCTGCGGGCACTGTGCCAATCATGTGCACGAACTATTGTCCGAGGGAAGGGTACTCACAGATGCATCCGTTATCATCTCGACAGAATCCGAACAGATATCGACTTCCCAATGGCTGCAAGAAAACAACATATCCGGCATCCCTGTCTTGATCGGCAACGAACCCATGCTGGAAGCATACAAGATCAATCATTTCCCCAGCGTTTTTGTGATCGATGAGCAGGACGTCATTCGTGCCAAGCCAATAACCGCCGTGGAAACCAAAAAGAAGCTCCTGGCGCTAGCAGGTGAGGCAGTATGACGCGTTCCTATTTTACAAAAACAGTCCGATTGATTTGGGCACATGGCAAGCTATGGCTCATTTGTTCCATCGCTCTCAGAATTATCCTGGCATTTTCCCCGTTGGCTACGATCTGGATTATGAAAGAAATGGTGAACGAGGTTACGGCCATTGCACTGGATCAGACGGATGATTATCAGCCATTGCTTTGGCTGCTCGCAGGATTGTTTTCCGTGACGCTGGTGACGAATGCGTTGGAAACGGTCTTGCGTGTTCTCGATGCCCATACGGAGCAACGACTGGAATATCATTTGGAGCATTTGGTAGCAAAGAAAGCAGCATCTGTTCCGCTCTCTTATTTCGATGATCCGGAATTTTACAATCATCACCACCGCATCCGGGCAGAGGCAATGGGGGAACGCTTTCTAGACCCTGTGGAAAGGGTATTGGATCTGGGGAAAAATCTGATTACTCTGATTTCCTACGCGGTGTTTTTGCTTAGCATTCACTGGGGATTAGCTGTGATGAGCTTGCTGGCCGTGATCCCGCTGTTAATTGTCCAAATCAAATTTGGTATGTCGGAATACTTTCTCGCAAGGCTGCAGACGCCAGAGATTCGCGAAGCCTCCTACATTAGCTCGATCCTGAATGAGCGCGACAGCTCCAAAGAGGTCCGACTGTTTCAGCTCAAGGACTTTTTGCTAGGCAGATGGTCTCGCCTGTATTTGAAAAATATGAAAGAAGTACTTCGTCTACTCCACCGCAGGGAAAAAGCATTGATTCTCTCAGGGATATTTACCTCCTCGATGTATATTGGCTGCTTGGGATTGGTCGTATCGCTGCTTCGTGCAAGCGCCCTGAAGGTAGGGGATTTTGTAGCCATTGCCCAAGCGGTACAGAATACACAGCAGCTCCTTTCATTAATGACCTTTAACCTCGCACATATCGTCAACAGATGCTTGTACATCGCTGATCTGTTTGACTTTCTGGAATACGAGGATAAGACGATTCCGCAGCTCACTGGCAAAGCGGAGTTTCCCAATAAGCTGCAATCTGGTATTACGTTTGATCGGGTTTCGTTTTGCTATCCCAAAATGGAGCGCAATGTGATCAATGAAGTTTCCTTTACAATCAAGCCGGGGGAGCGTATTGCGATTGTTGGCGATAATGGCTCTGGAAAAACGACGCTCGTCAAATGCTTAATGGGGCTTTATCCGATCCATTCCGGGAATATTTTGTTCGACAATCAGACGATACATGAGCTCGATATTTCCGACCTGCAACGAAATATCACGGTCATTTTCCAAGACTTCATTCGGTACAATTTCACTGCTGGAGAGAACATCACCATTGGAAGAGTAACTCAGGAGATCAATCCCGCACAGATGAGGCAAGTAGCGGTTGAAACCGGTGCAGATACCTTTATTCGCAAACTCCCCAGCGGATACGATACGATTTTGGGTCGGACGCTGCAGGATGGCGAAGACCTTTCAGGCGGACAGTGGCAAAAGATCGCGTTGGCTCGGGCTTTGTACAGAAGAGGAGAGATTTTTATTCTGGACGAGCCTACGGCGGCACTTGATCCGCAGGCAGAGCTGGAAGTATTTCAGCAGTTTGATGCTCTCACACAGAACAAAACGGCGATTTTTATTTCCCATCGGATGGCTGCGGCACGAATGGCGGATCGGATTTTTGTCATGAAGCAAGGTCAGCTGATCGAAGTGGGGCATCATGATGAGCTAATGGATGCCAACGGAGAATATTCGCGCATGTACCGCATGCAGGCGAAATGGTTTGCGTAATGAAGGAGGGGTGTCATGGAAGAGCTTGGTTTGCTGTTTCGGCTGGTTCTCGCCTTTTTATTTCTCAGCACGTTTGTCTCAAAAATAAGCGATATTAGCACGCATTTGTCCATTGTGCGAGCCTACCAGATCATACCTTATTCGTGGTCAAAAAGCTTTACGTATTTGGATCTGGGGTTGCAAGCCACCGTAGCGATTTTCTTGCTACTTGGTTTTTTTACAACGCTGGGACTGTCTCTGGCGATTTTGTTGCTAGGGGCTTACACACTTGCAATCAGTATCAATCTAGCAAGAGGCAGAAAGAAGATTTCATGCGGATGCGGCGGAATGGCGGGAAACCATTTTTTATCATGGAAGCTTGTTTTGCGTAACCTCGTATTCATCAGTCTTGCCGTTTATGTGGGGCAATGGAGCGGGAGCTGGGCGAGTGTTGACCATTATCTAGAGTCTGGCCGTTTCGAAATCGCCAATTGGGTAATCGCTATCTTCTTTTCGAGTGTGTGCATCTCACTGCTCATGGCTATTAGTGGAGAAATCAGTACGTTCAAACATATTTTGCGAAAAAGGCAGGGATGAACATGTCTACAGGTTGGATGATTGGGTTCGGAGTATTATGGGTGACGGTCATCGCGATTTTGGTCGTCTTGTTTCAAGTATTAAAGGTACTCGGGACGTTCATTAACAAAATGGAAGCAGCAGAAGAGAATAGTAGAAGAAGCGACAAAAATATTACTTCTTGAAATTTCAGAAAACACTTTCAATTTCTATATAAGTATTGTATTATATTCCTGTAAATACATTTTATGGAAAGATTGAGGTGATAGACATGTTCAAAAAATTACTCCAAAAACTCGGAGCAAGTGCGTTTGCAGGATGCCAAAAAGGATGCGTAAGAAATGGCCCTTTGTGTGAATGCCCTTGGTAGTTTTTCAGGCAAATAAGTAGAGCAAGACTGTCTCGTAAGTAGAGAATTCTACTACAGGAGACAGTCTTGTTTTTTGAAAAATGAAAAATTAACGTTGTAATTCTAAATGAAGCAAAGGAAACGGCCTTCCCGAACCATCCAGTTCAGATCGTCCTGTTTGCACAAATCCATATCGTTTGTAGAAAGCGTGAGCCCCTTCGTTTTGTTCGTTGACATCTACTTTCAGATTAGGGCCATACTTGCGTTCCGCATGTTTAAGTAATCTGCTGCCAACCCCTTTTCCGTGGTATTCAGGAGCAACGAACAGCATTTCGATTTTCGTTCCATCAAGCCAATAAAGCCCGATTCAAACTAAAAAACAGAAAAGAGCGCTCTTGAGAGCTTATTATATAGAGTCTGTAGGAACTTTCCTATCATGTTCACAGCTTTTCTATCCTCCCAGAATAATCTGACGATTGATCGGAGGGGAAGGGGAGGGGAACCCTACCTCGCCACAATCTCCTCAGGCACCTCCAAATACTCTCTCTTCTCCACAAACAACGGCTCTACCACCCCAAACTCATCCTTCAACTGCTTCATTTTCTCCTGAGCCTCCGCTTCCGTCCGATAATACGCGGCTTCGACAAAGTATCCACCTTGCTTGTCCTTCAAAACCCGCATATGGTCCGCGACCAAGAGAGATTCCTCCATAGCCCCGAGCGTCTCTCCATACGGCACAGAAGCAGTGCGCACCGAGTACACAGGCTGCTGCTTTTCTGGCGACACTTCTTTTGGAGAAATCGTAATCAGAACCTGCGCCGGTTCCTTATACTCTTTCACCTCATAAGCAATCGCTTCCTTAAAGGTCACATGAAACCGCACGAGAGAATCGTCCAACGAAATGATCTCATAAGCATCTTCGATATACGGGCTTTGCTTCAATGTCTCGAAATCTTTGACAGCCGAAAATCTTCTCGCACCACCAACAGCAAACGACATCGTATTCGGATATTCCGTAAAACTCACGTGGAAGGAGCTGGCGTTCTGCTGTACCTCATTATCCTGGGTAAAGTTCAAGATGATGTTTTCACGGTCTCCTTGCTTCTGTACCGTAATGAAGCTGACATCTACGGCATCCTGAGGAGTACCGCCGCCTGCACTGCCTTTATTGAATTGCAAAATTTTCACCAGCTTGCCCAGACCAGGAACGTTTTCCAAAGCACTTGCAAAGGCGGGCATCGTGTTTACGCTGACGGTAAAAAGAACAAAGACAGCGGCTGTGCTTACGCCAGCGTGCTTTAACCAACGCATTCTTGCTTTCGCACGTTTACGATGAAGCTTCCCACGTTCGATGGCTTGCTCGGTGACTGTCGCCAACTCTTCGGGAATTTCAATATCGTGATAGGCTTGTCTGTAATCGTCCAGCTTTTTATCCAAGAGATTCACGCTCCCCAATGTTCACTTTCAATTTCTCCAGTCCACGGTAAATGATCGACTTTACGGAACTGAGGGGTATGTCTAGCACATCGGCAATGTCCTTGATGGGCATGTCTTCGAAATATCTCAGCATAATAACCGTTCTGGATTTTTCATCGAGTTGGTCCAAGGCATCATGCAAGTCGATGGCATCTTCCCGCGGTTTCTGCTCGTAGCTGCCTTCATGTTCTTTATCCATATAAACGACTTTTTTTGCTTTGCGTATGTGATCCAAGGAGCAGTTGACGGCGATTTTGGTCAGCCATGTTTGAAAATATTGCGGCTGCTTCAATTTGTGTACGGAGATAAAGGCACGGTATACGGTCTCCTGCACAATTTCCAACGCGTCTTCCTTGTTTCGTACATAAGTAAAAGCCATGCGATATATTTTTTCTCTACTCTCTTGGATCAGAAGAGTAAAGCTGTCTTCATCACCGGAAATGGCTCTTTGCGCCAGTTCAGTTTGATTCACGATGCTGCACACCCTCCTTACCGAATATGTTAGGTTCTTCCTTTCTTTTTGAAAATAATCCCGCAGCGATAGAGACACTGCGGGAGCGTAGATCCTTCTATCCTTACTTCAATGGAAGCACCATTTTATTCTTCATTTCGCCGCTTTCTTGATCGATTTCAAACAGCTCCAGCGTCAAAGGTTGGTTGCTAGCTAGTTTGCTAGTTGGGATGGAGATTTTTTGCGTGAAGGCTCCCCATTCTGGGCCGCCCTTCGATGCCGTACCAAAGCCTTCTGCTACAATTTTACCGTTTTGCTGTACGGCATACTGATAGGTACCTTCGAAAACGTTAGCTTCACCGGATACGGTATACACGACAGACGGTGCCGCAAGCTTCAGGTTCCGAAATACTTTGTTGTTTGTTACTTGATCGGAGCTATCTAATGGAATGGAAAGCTTGTTGATGACTTCGCCGTTCTCTTGGTTAATTTCAAAGATCTCGAGTATCAATGGCTCGTTTTCGATCAGCTCGCTTGCTGGAATCGTAATCGTTTGCGCAAAAGTTCCCCATTCCGGGCCACCTTTTGAAGCTGTGCCGTATCCTTTTGCCACGACATGCTTTCCTTGCTTGACGGCGTATTGGTACGTTCCTTCAAAAACACTTGCTTCTCCTTTTAAGGTGTACAGGAGAGCAGGCTCCGCTCGTTTGATATTACGGAACATATTCTGCTTGGCTGCTTCGTTTGCTTTTGTTTCTTGCTGCGTGGTTACTGGGGGAGGAGTTTGGTTAGCCCAAGTAGTGCTGAGAGCTCCGGCAAAAACAGAGCAAGTCAAAATAGAAGCAGCAAATACAGTAATGGTTTTTTTGTTCATGGTGTGTCTCTCCCTTATATGGCATATGGACGTAATGATTGATTGTTTTTTGTTGTAGCTTCATGAAGTTTACACGGGTTAGACGGGGGAGGGACGCAAAAAGACGCAAGAGATTTTATGGGAAAAAATGAGATTGACTCGCTTGATTTGGCGGAATTTTTAAAATATTTCAGGCATCGATTCAAAGATTAAGATATACTGTTTTTATGGAACAATCTTCTAATTAGTGGGGGCGGAAAGAATGAAAAAACTCGTTTCTCTGGCAGTCGTTGCAAGTATTGCGATCCCGTTACTGAGTCCGACTTTTGTCCAACATGCTGCTGCAAACGCTATTCATGATTATCGTAACGAAGTTCAGGTCAACCAGTTCCGTCCACATGGGGGAGATAAGCAGGAAGTGAATGATTTCATCGCGTCCTTGGTGAAGCAGCGGTCCAATCCTGCTGAGGTAGCAAAGCTGGTAGCAGATGACTCCTTGACGAATTTTGCGATGAAAACCTACGTGGAAGGATTGGCGCAATACAAAAACATTAAGGTGATCGAAGCAAAAGTAGACAAGCTGTACACCGTCACGAAGGAGGACGCTTACAATAACTACCGCGCGATTGTGAAATTCAAATACGTGGGGTATACCGCAGATAACAAAGCCATTGAAAAAACGGATTATCTTGGCTTGGCCAGACTCGGGACGGACCCGGTGAACTGGAAGGCGTGGGGCGTCCTTTGGCAGGACTCTGGCATCGATGTGTCAGATGTAAAGCTGATTCAGCTGGAGAAGCCGCGCAAAGGGGAAGAAATATGCGTGATCACGACTGATGCCGGTGTGATCAAGCTGAGACTGTTCCCAAGCAAAGCTCCAAAAGCAGTGGAAAACTTTAAAACACTCGCGAAAAAAGGGCAGTACAACAATATGATTTTTCACCGTGTGATCAACGATTTCATGATTCAAGCGGGAGATTTGAAAGGGCCGGATGGCAAGGAGCTGCCGAGTATTTACGGCGAGTCGTTTGAGGACGAGTTTAGCCGGGATCTGTTCAACTTCAGAGGAGCGCTCAGTATGGGGAACGCTGGACCAAATACGAACAGCACCCATTTCTACATTGTACAAAGCCCCAAGGTAGATCAGGAGTACCTCGATTTGTCAGCGCTGCCGTTGAACGCAGAAGCGAAGTATAAAGAAATTGGCGGACGAGCTTACCTCGACAATCGCCACACTGTTTTTGGTCATGTTTTTGCCGGGATGGAAGTCGTAGACAAGATCGCTGCCCAGAAAACAGATGAGAATGCGAAGCCCATCCAAAATCCGATCAAGGTGCAAAAGATCGAATTTGTCCCGTATAACGAATAAGTTTTGCCAGCAAAAACACCCCTCTCATTCCTGCCATTTGGGATGACGAGGGGGTTTGTCACTGAAGGGAGGGTACAAGTCAATACGGCTCCCAGCGAAGTTTTCGTGCTTTCTCGTATCGCTCTTCCACATAGGGCCAGTTGACGATATTCCACCAGTTCTCTACATACTTGTCTCGCTGGGTTTGATACCCCAGGAAATAGGCATGCTCCCATACGTCTAGAGCCAGTAGCGGAATCACATCCCATTGTGACAGGTTCTGGTGCTTTTCGGCTGTAAGAATCTCCAGATGATGTGCTCGCGGAGACCAAACGAGGATCGCCCACCCAGGACCTTCTACCTTTTCTGCCGCCTGGCTAAATTGTCTCCTAAAAGCGTTATACGAACCGAAATACCGATTGATTGCCGCTGCGAGATCACCAGAGGGCGTGCCACCCCCATTTGGACTCATGGCTGGCCAAAAGATAGTATGCAAGTAATGGCCGGCCCCATTAAAGGCTAGCTCGCGTTCCCAATGGCGTATGAGTTCGAAATTGCCACTTTCTCGAGCTTCTGCTAGTTTCCGCTCTGCTGTATTGAGATCGTCTACATACTTTTGGTGCAGTTTGTTGTGATGGATTTGCATGGTAGCTTCATCGATGTACGGCTCCAAAGCGTTGTAGGCATAAGGAAGTGGGGGGAGTGTATGTCGGCCGGCAGGCACAGGGCGTGCCGCACGGACTGGCTCACGTGCACCGGGATAGGAAATGGGTGCTGGTACTACAACAGGTACTTGCACTTCTTCCGCCACGGCTGGCTGTACATTTATTGATTCCTGAGCAGATTCCCTCATTTCTTGTTCCATATGCTCATCTTCACTCAACTGAGCCAGTCGTAAAAAGTGATGGAATTGCTCCTGCACCTGTTCTGCGCGAGTAATGAGAGTAGGGAGCTCATCGCCTGCCTGTGTGGAATCGAGCTTCGATGCTTGCCTTCCGATCAGCGTAAACGTTTCCTCGAATTTGTGCAGATGTCGTTCGAGTTCTCGGTTGAGGGTCTTATGTCTTCGCAAATGCTCGATCCATTGTCGTCCCCATTGGCTCCAGTCCAGCAAATTCTTGGCTTCTTCTACCAAAAGATTCTCCTCCTCGTGGGCACATCATCTCTCCTCACATTATGAAAGGCGCCTAGAGAAGGTGCGACATTTGCGGAGTACAAGAAATTTCATCTCCGCATATGGTAGTAGCACAAATGTTTGAGTGGTATGCTGTACTATATTCATTTCAACAGGGGAGACACATTAGCATGAGTAGAGAACGAGCGATTGCCGTTATTGATTCAGGAGTAGGAGGATTAACTGTTGCGAAGGAAGTCATGCGTCAGCTACCCGAAGAACGGATTGTTTATGTAGGCGATAATGCCCGTTGTCCGTATGGCTCCAAATCGCCGGAAGAGATTCGTGCCTACAGCTTTCAAATGATCGATTATGTAATGCGTACACCGTTAAAAGCACTGGTGATCGCCTGTAATACTGCGACTGCCGTCGTGCTGGAGGAAGCGATGGAGGATTTGCCACTGCCCGTCATCGGGGTGATCGAACCAGGGGCGCGTGCAGCTGTTCAAGTGACGAAGAACGGAAGGATCGGTGTCATCGGGACGGAAACGACCATTCGCACCAAAGCGTATGAACGCGCACTTTTGCGGATTCAACCCGATCTGTACGTCGCAGGCATGGCTTGTCCCGCATTTGTGCCACTGGTGGAGAGCCACATGGCGAACTCGGAGGAAGCAAGAAGAGTCGTAAAAGAAACGCTCGCCCCGTTCTTGCACGAAGATTTGGACACGTTAATTTTGGGTTGTACACACTATCCATTGCTAGCACCAGTCATTTCGGAAGTGATGGGAGATCGAGTTCGCTTGATCAACTCCGCAGAGGAGACAGCGCGAGAATTGTCCTTGCAAATTGCAACGGACGCCGAAAGCAAGCAAATAGAGCGCCCGGAACATCTGTTTGTGACGAGTGGGGACGCCCACACATTCCGGACCATTGCAGAAGAGTGGCTGGATTGCAAAGTAAACGTCCAGCACAACTCATTGGAAAAATCCGTCCAGCCCTGATGGAAGACCTTGTCTGGCGAGACAAACTTTCAACGCATAAACCCAAGCCTAGCTCGTATACATGGTAGTACAAAGTGTGTGGAGGAGGCTGGGGAAATGAAGATAAGGCACATCGGGAAAATGACGGCCGTGCTGGGGGTTAGCGCAGTGCTTTTGTCGGGCTGCGGTCTCTTTGGCCCGGAAAAGGAAACAATTAGTATTGATGCACCGCCACAGTCAGAGGTATCTGTTGATTTACCAAATGGCACGCCATCCCCGGATGCTGCAAAAGAAGGCGCACAACCGGTTGTTCAGGAGACTGGAGAGAGAATGGTGTACTTGCAGGATGCTAACGGATATATCGTTCCTGTCTCGATGACTCTTCCAAAATCAGAAGGTCCTGCCAAACAAGTATTGAGCTACATGGTAAAAGGTGGTCCGGTAGAGAGCATGCTCCAGGGTGGCTTCTCCGCTGTCTTGCCGAAAGGGACAGAAGTAAAAGGACTTGTCATCAAAAACGGCGTTGCTACTGTCGATTTTTCCAAAGACTTCAAAACGTATGAGGAGAAAGACGAGAAGAAAATTGTCGATGCTGTCACTCGGGCGCTGACGGAATTTAGCAGCGTCAAGACTGTGCAAATTTGGGTAAACGGAACGCCGTTGACGGAAATGCCAGCAGCCAAAACACCGATCACGCTATTAGATCGAAATCAAGGAGTCAATCTCGAACTGGGCGATGGGGCGGTACCAGGGGATACCTCCAGCGTAACGGTTTATTTCCAAGGACAGCTGGATGATACACGTACGTATTATGTCCCAGTCACTCGTCTGGTTCCTGAAACGGCTGACATCGCCAAGGCAACTGTCGAAGAGTTGATCAAAGGACCAAAACAAGGATCACAGCTCTTTAGTTCCTTGCTGCGTACGACACGTGTTCTGAATGTGAAGCAGGAAAAAGATTTGGTGACAGTCAATTTGAGCAGTGACATCCTCAAGTATGACGATGGCAAGGAAGCGAGCCCAGAAGCCCTGCAATCGCTCGTCTTGTCATTGACAGAGACGACAGGAGCCAAGCAAGTGCAACTGCTGGTAGAAGGAAAACCGCTAGCCAGTGGCGAGTTCACCAAGCCAGTGAGCCGTCCAGTTCAACTCAATCCCATACAGATGTAAGGAGAGAGCCACGCCCGTATTAACGAGCGTGGTTTTTGTTCGGCAATTGCTCGTTGTCACTAGCCCGTACGGTTCTCCAAATAACAAGCCCGAGCACAAGCGAAGGGACCGTGACAAAAAGACCTGCTACAAAGCCGACTATGCGTGGGTCGGCCATCGTCAGAATCCAGCCGCCAAGGAGCATGGACAGACCGATCAGGATGTTTGAGATCGTCGCATCCAAGGCAAATACTCTGCCATGGTAGCTGGGGTTGACATGCCGCATGATCAACGTATTCACGCTCGCGTTCCCCATTCCTCCCGCCACGGTGGATAGCGAAAAGAACAGTGCCGCTACATAAATCGTGGGTGAAAAGCTGGTTAAAAGAAGTGCAAAGCCTTCCAAAGCGAAGCTGCTGGCAGCCACTTCGTTAAAGTATCGTTGAAAGCGCTGAGCGAGCATTCCCCCGATAATGAAACCAAGTCCGATCGCACCGTACAACAGACCAATTCCCCATTCACCAGCAGTAAACACTTGATAGGCATAGACACTGATCAGGACATTGATAATTCCCCCGCCGATTGGCCACACGGCTTTCAGCAACAGGATGGCGTACACAATCGGTGTGGATGTGATGGCGCGAATCACCTCTCCATACGAAGAGGCTTTGGCAGCCTGCCGCAGCTGCACGTTATTGACAGAATCATCTGCTGAGGCGTGGACCTTCAGTCTCGTCAAAAATAGAGCGGAGGCGAAAAAGGAGAGGGCATTGAAAAGAAAAGCGAGATTACTTCCCCACAGTGCAATAAAAATACCGCCGATCAACGAACCGATGGCCATCACGATTCCGAAGATACTTTGATCAAGTGCGTTTGCAGTCGCCAATTCCTCAGGGGCAACGATTTGGGGGAGCAGGGACATTCGTGCCGGATTGTAAAGCGACGAAAAGGCAACCAACAAAAACGTTCCTGCATAGACGATCCACAAATCTGATTTTTCTGATACGAACAAAAACGAGAGAGCAACGAAGCCGCGAACGAGATCACAGGCGACCATCACTTTTTTTCGATCAAAACGGTCAGCCATCAGCCCCCCCAGCGGACCAAAAATCAAGTGAGGCAGCGTACGTAGTGCGAGGGTAATGCCTACAGCGATAGCTGTTCCCGTTATTTCGAGCAGTAGAGCGAGCACAGCAACACTGTTAAACCAATCGCCGATTCCGCTTAAGAAATTGGCGGTTAAAAGACGCTGCAAATTCGGCTTTTTTAAAAGAAATAGGAAGCTCATAAATAAATTCACCTACCATCAAATTAATCAAATATCTAATTAGATAATATTCAAATCAGACAATGACCGCAAGATTTTTTTATAAAAGAGGAAGTGACAAGAATATTTGCAATTAACGTAAATAGGGAAGAGGCGTTTGTGCAGTGGCAGATCGTTTCCCGCCTCTGGTATAATGAGCGGAGTGTAACAAAGCGATTTAGGAGGAACTTGGAATGAGAGTGGATGGCCGTGCCCATGATCAATTGCGCCCTGTAACGATTACGCGCAATTACATTAAACACGCAGAAGGATCGTGCCTGATTGAAGTCGGAGACACAAAGGTGATTTGTACGGCGACTTTGGAGGAAAGGGTACCGCCTTTTATGCGTGGTGGCGGGAAGGGCTGGATCACAGCCGAGTATTCCATGCTTCCCCGAGCAACAGCGACCCGCAACGCGCGTGAGTCGTCCAAAGGAAAAGTCGGTGGACGAACGATGGAGATTCAGCGTCTGATCGGACGTGCTCTGCGCTCCGTTGTAAACCTTGAAGCAATGGGGGAACGCACCATTTGGCTGGACTGCGATGTCATCCAGGCGGACGGGGGTACACGGACAGCTTCGATTACCGGAGCCTACGTGGCATTGGTAGACGCGATGCAAAAACTGGTGGACAGTGGCACCTGGAAACAGCTGCCGCTCAACGACTTCCTGGCAGCGACCTCAGTAGGGGTAGTCGGCGAGGAAGCAGTGCTCGATCTCAACTACAAAGAAGATTCTACAGCGATTGTCGACATGAATGTCGTCATGACGGGAAAAGGAAAGTTTGTCGAGCTGCAAGGAACAGGGGAGGATGCTCCGTTTTCTCCTGAACAGCTACAAGAAATGATTGCCCTTGCAAAAGTCGGCATTGACAACTTGATTAACAGTCAAAAAGAGGCGCTCGCCGATGTTACGCTCTCTTTTGCACAATCAGTAGCGGAGGAAAGTCATGCCTAATCGAAAAAAAGTCGTTCTCGCAACACGTAACCAGGGAAAAGTGAAAGAATTCAACAGACTGTTCGCAGATGCGGGCTGGGAAGGAATTAGCCTCGCTGAGTTTGACGGTGTGCCTGAGGTGGTAGAAGACAAGGACACCTTCGAAGGAAACGCGCTGAAAAAAGCAATCGAAATCTCTACATACTTGAACATGCCAGCCCTCGGTGACGATTCCGGCCTGGAAGTAGATGCGCTGGAAGGACGCCCTGGTGTTTACTCCGCACGCTTCGCTGGGGAAGATGCAACAGACGAGCAGAATTGGCGTAAATTGTTGAAAGAGCTGGAAGAAGTGTCGACACAGGAACGCACTGCGCGCTTCCGTTGTACGTTGGCATTAGTGATTCCGGGCGAAGAACCAATCATTGCCACTGGCGCTTGCGAGGGTGTGATCGCGCGTGAGCCAAAAGGGACTAACGGCTTCGGGTACGATCCGGTATTCTACATCCCATCGATGGACAAAATGATGGCCGAACTCATGCCAGAAGAAAAGAACCAGATCAGCCACCGCGCTCGTGCCATGCAGCAACTGCTTGAAATCATCAAGTAGACAAGAGAGAAAACAGGAGAGTGAGGCGTGATGGGAATTCTCATCATGAGCGATAGCCACGGCTTGGTTCGGGAAGTAAGCCAGGTCGTCAAACGACATCATGTCGAAAAAATTTTGCATTGTGGCGATTTTTGTGTCGACCATAAGCGCGAGCCGTTTTCCAACATGACGCTTGTCCGAGGCAATTGCGATTCGACACAAGAGGTGCCGACTGAGCAAGAGACGAAATGGCGCGACCTTCACATCCTGCAAACGCACGGGCATCTTTTTGGAGTGAAAGGCTCTCTTCTGCGCCTTCATTACCGTGCAGAAGAGGTCAGGGCAAATGTAGTCGTATTCGGTCACTCCCACGTGCCTGCCTGTGGCGTAGAGAGAGACATCTTGTTTCTGAATCCGGGCAGCCTCCAAATGCCGCGCGGTTTTCATGTACCGACATATGCTCTTTTGGAAGAGACAGGAACGAGCCCGACAGAAGTTTACATATCCGTGGCGTTTTATGATCATTTAGGCAACCCGGTTCCACAATTGGGAGGGAACTATTCTGTTCGTCGCTGGGTGAGGTCTTCTTGAAAATTAAAAGATTTGTGCTATACTAGAATGGTTATAATGGCTAGAATATTATCATCCGAGCCTGCGAAGATACCATGGCGCGGCTGGCGATGTTCTGTTGATTTGATTTAGGAGGGGAAGTTTACGTGGCAGCAAATTGGGAAAAGGTAGAGAATAACCAGGGAGTCCTGACGGTTGAAGTAGATGCTACGCAAGTAGACGCAGCATTGGATCAAGCGTTTAAAAAAGTGGTTCAAAAAGTTCAAGTTCCAGGATTCCGTAAAGGAAAAGTACCACGCAAAATGTTCGAATCCCGTTTTGGTGTAGAATCTCTGTACCAAGACGCTCTTGACATTCTGCTTCCAACTGCATACGGACAAGCTGTTCGTGAAGCTGGTATCGAGCCAGTAGATCGTCCAGAGGTTGACGTAACGCAAATGGAACAAGGGAAAAACCTGATCTTCAAAGCGACTGTAACTGTGAAGCCTGAAGTGAAGCTGGGCGACTACAAAGGTCTGTCCATCGAAGAAAAAGACTTCTCTGTAACAGAAGAGAGCGTTGACGCTGAACTGAAGCGCATGCAAGAGCGTCATGCTGAGCTCGTAGCAGTAGAAGAGGGTGCCGCACAAACAGGCGATATCGCTGTAATCGATTTCGAAGGCTTCCAAGACGGAGTAGCTTTTGAAGGCGGTAAAGCGGAAGATTACTCTCTGGAACTGGGTTCCGGTACTTTCATCGCAGGGTTCGAAGAGCAACTGGCTGGCTTGAACATCGGCGAAGAAAAAGAAATTACCGTAACTTTCCCTGAAGAGTACCACTCTCCTAACCTCGCTGGTAAAGAAGCGGTATTCAAAGTGAAGCTGAACAGCCTGAAGCGCAAAAACCTGCCTGCTTTGGATGATGAGTTTGCCAAAGACGTGAGCGAGTTCGACACGCTGGAAGAGCTGAAAGCAGACACCAAGAAAAAACTCGAAGAAAAAACAGCGCAAGAAAAAGATCAATATGTTCGTGAGCAGCTCGTTCTGAAAGCAGCTGAAAACGCTGAGATCGACTTGCCAGCAGTAATGGTTGAGCATGAATTGGATCAAATGGTAAATGAATTTGGTCAACGTCTGCAATACCAAGGCATGACTCTGGAGCTGTACTACCAGTTCTCCGGCATGGATGAGAGCCAACTGCGTGATCAATTGCGTGCAGACGCAACATCCCGCGTTCGCACTTCCTTGACTTTGGAAGCAATCGGCAAAGCAGAAAACATCGAAGCAACAGAAGAAGACGTAAACGCAGAACTGGATAAACTGGCTGGCGTATACGGCCGCCCAGCAGATGAACTGCGCAAAATCTTCTCTGCACAAGATGGCATGGCTGCTCTGTACCGCGATGTGCAAACTCGCAAAACAGTAGATTTGCTGGTTGCAGAAAGCAAAGTAACAGCATAAGCTTAGAAGAACGCATGATTGGTCAGTGGGCAGGCTAACCCTGAGCGCTGGCTGTCAAGACCACAAGGCACGAGTGTATCGTGCCTTGTTTTTCCACCATTGACTTTTTTCGGCAAAGGAGGAAAATACATAATGCTAATCCCTATGGTCATCGAGCAAACAAGCAGGGGCGAGCGCTCCTACGATATTTACTCGCGCCTCCTGAAAGACCGGATTATTCTCTTGGGCACCGAGATTGATGATGAAATCGCCAATCTGGTTGTGGCTCAGTTGCTTTTCTTGCAGGCAGAAGATCCGGACAAAGACATATCGCTATACATAAACTCTCCAGGTGGTTCTGTTACAGCAGGAATGGCCATCTATGACACCATGCAGTACATCAAACCGGATGTGTCCACGATTTGTGTGGGCATGGCTGCCAGCATGGGTGCATTTCTGTTGGCTGCTGGTGCAAAAGGCAAGCGCTTCGCTCTGCCAAATGCCGAAGTGATGATTCACCAACCGCTCGGTGGTGTGCGTGGGCAAGCAGAAGACATCCGCATTCATGCGGAATGGATTATGAAAACGAAGCGCCAGCTGAATGAGATTTTGTCTGAGCGGACAGGTCAGCCTTATGAACGCGTAGAGCAAGATACAGACCGCGACAATTTCATGAGCGCAGAAGAAGCAAAGGCCTACGGATTGATTGACTCTATTATCGAACGCAAAAACTGACCCGTTGTGAGGTGAAGCGCATGTTTAAGTTTAACGACGACAAAGGCCAACTGAAGTGTTCCTTCTGCGGCAAGTCCCAGGAACAGGTGCGCAAGCTGGTAGCTGGTCCTGGTGTTTACATTTGTGACGAATGTATCGAACTGTGCAATGAAATTGTACAGGAAGAGCTGGGCACTGAAGAAGAAATCGATATGAAAGAAATTCCAAAGCCAGTGGAAATTCGCAAAATCTTGGACGACTATGTCATCGGTCAAGATATGGCGAAAAAGTCCTTGTCTGTAGCGGTGTACAACCACTACAAACGGATTAATTCCGGGGCGAAGATCGAGGATGTGGAGTTGCAAAAATCCAACATCATGCTGATCGGTCCTACTGGTAGCGGGAAAACGTTGCTCGCGCAAACATTGGCGCGCATTCTGAATGTACCTTTCGCGATTGCGGACGCAACTTCTCTGACAGAAGCAGGCTATGTGGGCGAAGACGTTGAAAACATCTTGCTCAAGCTCATTCAGGCTGCTGACTATGATGTCGAGAAGGCTGAAAAAGGAATCATTTACATCGATGAGATTGATAAGGTAGCCCGCAAATCGGAAAACCCATCCATCACGCGTGATGTATCTGGCGAAGGCGTTCAGCAAGCGCTTTTGAAAATTTTGGAGGGTACCGTTGCGAGTGTTCCACCACAAGGCGGACGCAAGCATCCTCACCAAGAGTTCATCCAAATCGACACGTCGAACATTTTGTTCATCTGCGGTGGTGCATTTGATGGCGTTGAGCAGATTATCAAGCGTCGTCTGGGTAAAAAAGTCATCGGTTTCGGTGCAGACTTCGGCGATGGCGTAAAAGGCGATTTGAAAGCCGGAGAATACCTGAAATACATTTTGCCGGAAGATCTGCTGAAATTTGGTCTGATTCCGGAGTTCGTCGGTCGTTTGCCAGTGCTGGCTACCTTGGAGCCACTGGATGAGGAGACGCTCGTTCGTATCCTGACTGAGCCGAAAAACTCTTTGGTGAAACAGTACCAAAAACTGCTGAGTCTCGACGGTGTTGAGCTGGAGTTCGATAATGGTGCTCTCATGCAAATCGCAAAAGAAGCGATTAAGCGTAACACTGGTGCGCGTGGATTGCGTGCGATTATCGAACAAATCATGCTCGATATGATGTATGAGCTGCCTTCCAGAGAAGATGTCAACAAGTGCGTGATTACCGAAGAAACGGTACGCGACAAAGTGAAGCCGCAACTGTTGACCAAAGAAGGCCAGGAATTGCACGAAGAAACAGCATAAGCATTGTCTACACAAACCATCTCGTTATAAGCGAGGTGGTTTTTTTGTTGTTGGTTTACGTCTACGCTTGCGGGGCAATACTACTTGATATCGTTCAAGAGAAGCTTTTACATATGCACAAAACGGTCGTGAACGTTTTCCCTGCTCTTTGGGGAACAAAAAGTTGACCGCAAGCGAAGACGCATGGGAGGGACTGCATATGGACTATACGACATTGGTCATTGCTGTCATTGAAGTGGTTGTTGGTATCGTGATCGGCACCTACTTTTGGAACTTGCTGCGAGCGCAGAGAAACACGAAAACCTCAACCGAAAAGGAATCGCGAAAGGATCTTGATTCCATTCGTAAAATGAGAATGGTTGCGTTGACAGAACCTCTGTCGGAGAGAACAAGACCAGCGACTTTGGAAGAAATTGTAGGGCAAGAAGATGGGCTTCGTGCGTTGCGTGCCGCTTTGTGTGGTCCCAACCCGCAGCATGTCATTATTTATGGACCACCTGGTGTAGGCAAAACCGCAGCGGCTAGGGTCGTGCTGGAAGAAGCGAAGAAAAATCAGCTATCACCGTTTTCTTCTGATGCCAAGTTTATTGAAATTGATGCGACGATTGCTCGTTTTGATGAGCGCGGGATTGCTGACCCGTTAATCGGCTCCGTACATGATCCTATTTATCAAGGGGCAGGCTCGCTTGGGCAGGCGGGGATTCCGCAGCCAAAGCCGGGAGCTGTGACGAAAGCGCACGGTGGCATGCTTTTTCTGGATGAAATAGGGGAACTTCATCCTATTCAGATGAATAAGTTACTAAAAGTTCTCGAAGACCGCAAAGTCATGCTGGAGAGTGCTTACTACAGCGAGGAAAATAGCCAAATTCCTTCGCATATTCATGACGTATTCAAATACGGTTTGCCCGCCGACTTCCGTCTGGTTGGAGCGACGACGAGGTTGCCAGAAGAACTGCCTGCTGCGCTTCGATCCCGTTGCCTGGAAATCTTTTTCCGCCCGTTAAAGGCTGGAGAAATTGGGAGTATCGTGCGTACGGCCGTGCCTAAAATGAATATGAATATTGAAGACGGCGCTGTTTCCGTGATTGAGCGCTATGCAACCAATGGACGTGAAGCGATCAATACACTGCAAATCGCAGCGGGAATTGCCTTGACGGAAGAACGCAAAGACATCCAGGCTGCCGATGTGGAATGGGTGATGCACAGCAGTCAAAAATCGCCTCGCCCTGAAAAGCAGGTGCATGATACGCCTCAGGTCGGATTGGTCAACGGACTTGCTGTGTACGGTCCGAACATGGGCAGTGTAATGGAGCTTGAAGTGACTGCTTCACCCACAGCCGCTTCTGGTCAAGGTCGATTGGCGATGACAGGAATGGCTGAGGAAGAGGAAATGGGCAGCCGCAGCCGGACAATTCGCCGGAAGTCGATGGCAAAAGGATCGATCGAAAACGTTTTGACTGTACTGAACAGAATGGGCGTCCGCCCGTATGATTATGATTTGCATATCAATTTTCCGGGAGGCATCCCTGTTGATGGGCCTTCTGCGGGAATTACCATTGCCACTGCGATCTACTCGGCGATTTTGAATCAGCCTGTCGATAATTTACTGGCCATGACTGGTGAAGTGAGTATTCATGGGAAGGTAAAGCCAGTTGGGGGTGTAGTCGCGAAGGTAGAGGCCGCCAAACAAGCGGGAGCGACCAGAGTCCTCATTCCACAGGAAAACTGGCAAAGTATTTTTGCAGACATGAAAGGGATTGAAGTCATTCCAGTGTCCACAGTCTCTGAAGTAATCGAGCTAGCTGTGCCGCAAGCTGCCATGCAAGAAGAAGAGGCGACGGGATTTACTTTGCAAATCCCAGCAGAGGATCTTGCTTCCTCTCCGCTATCCCTGTAACAGTCGGGTATGCTCGCGGATTAGACATCGGATTGTGTTTGCGCTACAATGGAAAAAAGCTTCTGCTTGCAAAGAGCCTGAGGCCTTGCCCGGCCTGAAACGAGCTCCACAAAAAATGATAGCGTATGATCTTTTTTGTCTCGTTTTTTGGGGTCGGGCGGGCGTTTAAAAAACGGCTTTGAGGGCCGTTTTTGTCTGTTATTAGGCTCTATGTAAGAGGGTAGATCAACAAGGAGAGGTGCATCCGCTTGGGCGAACGTTCCGGTAAACGAGAATTACCGCTTCTCCCGTTGCGAGGATTGCTTGTTTATCCGACCATGGTACTCCATTTGGACGTTGGACGGGAAAAGTCCATCCGCGCATTGGAGCAAGCCATGGTAGACGATAACAAGATTTTGCTTGCGACACAGGAAGAGGTCCATATAGAAGAGCCAGATGCTGAGCAAATTTACAGTATTGGTACCGTTGCACGTGTGAAACAAATGCTGAAGCTGCCGAATGGGACAATCCGTGTATTGGTAGAAGGCTTGCAACGCGCAAAGATCGAGGAGTATCTTCAACAGGAAGATTATTTCGTCGTGTCGATTACATATTTGCAAGATGAAAAAACAGAGCAAAACGAAGTGGAAGCTTTAATGCGTTCCTTGCTGGCCCACTTTGAGCAGTACATCAAGCTGTCCAAAAAGGTTTCTCCAGAGACATTAACCTCTGTGCAGGACATTGAGGAACCGGGACGTTTGGCGGATGTGATTGCTTCGCATCTGCCGCTCAAGATGAAGGACAAACAAGAAATTTTGGAGACGACCAACATCAAGGAACGTCTCGAAATTCTTTTGACCATTTTGAACAACGAGCGCGAGGTACTTGAGCTGGAGCGCAAGATCGGCAACCGCGTGAAGAAACAGATGGAGCGTACGCAAAAGGAATATTACCTGCGTGAGCAAATGAAAGCTATCCAAAAAGAGCTGGGCGACAAGGACGGACGCCAAGGCGAAGTAGATGAGTTGCGTGCCCAGCTCGAAAAGTCGGACGCTCCTGAGCGGATCAAAACGAAGATCGAGAAGGAGCTCGAGCGTTTGGAAAAGATGCCGGCGACTTCTGCGGAAGGCTCGGTCATCCGTACGTATATCGATACCTTGTTTGCGCTGCCGTGGACGAAAACGACAGAAGACAATCTGGATATTCTTCATGCACAGCAAGTTCTCGATGAAGATCATTACGGCCTGGATAAACCAAAAGAGCGCGTCTTGGAGTATTTGGCAGTACAAAAGCTGGTAAACTCCATGCGTGGACCGATCCTTTGTCTGGTAGGTCCTCCAGGTGTCGGGAAAACATCTCTGGCTCGTTCCGTAGCGCGTGCAATCGGGCGCAATTTCGTTCGCATTTCCTTGGGGGGAGTACGCGATGAAGCAGAAATTCGCGGACACCGCCGTACGTATGTAGGTGCTCTCCCAGGGCGAATCATGCAAGGAATGAAGCAAGCTGGCACGATTAATCCTGTCTTTTTGCTGGATGAAATCGACAAGCTTGCGTCCGATTTCCGCGGAGACCCTGCGTCTGCACTGCTCGAAGTGCTCGATCCTAACCAAAATGATAAATTCAGTGACCACTATATCGAAGAGACCTATGATTTGACGAACGTGATGTTTATTACGACCGCAAACAGTCTCGATACGATTCCGCGTCCGCTCTTGGACCGCATGGAGGTCATCTCGATTTCCAGCTACACAGAACTGGAAAAGCTGAACATTTTGCGCGATTACCTCTTGCCGAAGCAAATGCAGGATCACGGTCTAGGCAAAGATAAGCTGAAAATGAACGACGATGCGATGCTGAAGCTCGTTCGTCTGTACACCAGAGAAGCAGGTGTTCGCAACCTCAATCGCGAAGCAGCCAACGTATGCCGCAAAGCTGCCAAGCTGATTGTGAGCGGTGAGAAGAAGCGTGTCGTAGTTACAGCCAAGACGTTGGAGACACTGCTCGGTAAACCGCGCTACCGCTATGGACTAGCGGAGAAAAAAGATCAAGTGGGTTCCGTTACAGGACTGGCTTGGACACAAGCAGGCGGAGATACGCTGAATGTAGAAGTCAGCATTTTGCCTGGAAAAGGAAAGCTCACCCTGACAGGAAAACTGGGTGACGTCATGAAGGAATCTGCGCAGGCTGCATTCAGCTATATTCGTTCCCGTGCAGATCAGTGGGGAATTGATCCGTCCTTCCACGAGAAGAACGATATCCACATCCACTTTCCAGAAGGGGCGATTCCAAAAGACGGTCCGTCTGCTGGGATTACCATGGCAACCGCACTCGTGTCCGCCCTCACGAAAATCCCTGTGAAAAAAGAAGTGGGGATGACTGGGGAGATTACGCTCAGAGGTCGGGTTCTGCCAATTGGCGGGCTGAAAGAAAAATGCATGTCTGCTCACCGTGCAGGTTTAACTACGATCATTTTGCCAAAAGACAACGAGAAGGATATTGAGGATATCCCAGAGAGCGTACGCGGTGAACTGACATTCTATCCAGTTGATCATTTAGATGAAGTGCTGCGTCACGCGCTAACTAAACAGCCAGTAGGTGACAAAGCATGAAAGTAACATCAGCAGAGTTTATTATCAGCGCGGTTGGACCGAAGCAGTATCCGACGGATGGTCTTCATGAGATCGCGCTGGTAGGACGCTCAAACGTAGGGAAGTCATCCCTGCTCAACAAAATGATGAACCGCAAAGGGCTGGCCCGGATCAGTTCTCGTCCGGGGAAAACCCAAACATTGAACTATTTCCGTGTCAATCAGATGCTCTACTTCGTTGACTTCCCGGGTTATGGGTATGCAAAGGTAGCGAAGACGATCAAGGAACAATGGGGAAAAATGATCGAGGGCTATTTGAAAAACCGGAACGAGCTTCGCTTCATTATTCAACTGGTCGATATTCGCCATGCTCCGAGTAAAGACGATGTTGCGATGTACGATTGGTGCAAGCAAATCGGGATTCCTACCGTAGTCGTAGCGACAAAAGGTGATAAAATCGCTCGCGGGCGTTGGCTGCAGCATACGAAGGTCATCCGTCAAAGCCTGAATTTGCGCGGGGATGATACGATCATTGTATTTTCCTCGGAGACAGGTCAAGGCAAGGATGAACTGTGGGCAGAAATCATGCGTCGTATCCGTGCGGGAGAGGAAATGGCCAGGGAGACGGCTGCCAAGGCTGAGGAGACTGCTCCAGCCAATGAGTAATTCTTAGACCCAATTCGCCGTGGGGAAGGGAGCATCTGAGTGAGCGGGAGTGCTTGCTTTGCTGTACGTGGTGTGATCGAAGGCTTCTATGGAACACCTTGGACACATGAAGAGCGGCTGGATATGATCGACTTTTTGCACCGGCATGATTACAATGCGTATTTCTACGCTCCAAAAGATGACGAGTATCTGCGGGAACGCTGGATGGAGCCGCTTCCTGCAATAGCCAATCAACAGTTAGACGAGCTGATCCAGCGGGCAAAGACTCGCAACATGCAGTTTATTTATTGCCTGGGGCCGGGGCTCAGCATGGAATATACGAATCGTCAGCATTTGGAGCTGTTGGGCAGGAAATATCGGGATTTGTATGATCGTGGTGTGCGTTACTTTGCGCTATTGTTCGATGATATCCCCATGCACCTGTTGCATGAGAAGGATGTAGCCGAGTTTGCCCATTTGGCGGAGGCGCATACCCGTACGACGCTTTACGTGTGGGATTTGATACGCAGCTGGGGCGATCCAGTCAAGCTGGTTGTCTGTCCTACACAGTACAACGGGATTGGAAAAGAAGCGTACATCATGTACCTTGGCCAGCATTTGCCGCAAGAAATCGATTTGTTCTGGACGGGACGATTCGTCTGCTCGCCCTACCTGACGGACGGCGATGCGATTCGCTTTCAAGAGTACACGGGTCATCAGCCGTTTTATTGGGACAACTACCCGGTGAATGATTTGGCCATGGCGAATGAACTACATATCGGTCCATTGCGTCACCGTGACCCTGATCTGTGGCAATACGCAGCAGGCTATGTGGCGAATGCGATGTCTAGACCAGAATGCTCGAAGATTCCTTTGATTACGACGGCAGCTTATTTGCGAGATCCGATCGGCTACGATCCTGATACGGTATGGAAACGAGCGGTAGAGGAAGTAGCGGGACAAAAAGATGCAGATGCTTTCTTCATCTTTGCGGATAACGTGCAAAGCTCGTTTTTATGCGAGGTGGAATCGCCGCGATTGCTAGAAGCTATCCTGACCTTTCGCTTTCATTTCTTGGAAGGGGATCGGCAAAAAGCCGTTACTGACTTGACTACTCTTTTTCAGAAGATGGAAGAGGCGGCTGACAAGCTGTTGGCAGGGATGACGAATCAGAAACTTGCGGAAGAAACGAGGCCGTGGGTGGAGAAGTTCCATCTGTGGACCAAGGTTGGTCTGTCGGCAGTCGCTCTCATTGATCATGGGACAAGAGGGCGACTGCCACAAGCAGCCTATCACTTGCTCCGGCTCAAACAGTGGCTCAAACGAACGGAGCGTTACCCGCAAGAAGTGTGCGGACCTGTTATGCAGCTATTTGTGGATGCCGTAATGCAAGAGGTTAAGAAGACCTCGAAAAAAAGCTCATAAAAAAAGTTCCTTTCCCACAGGGGAGAAAGGAACTTTTTTGCTTTTCGCATCAGGTAGATTCACGACCGTCATTTGGTTTTCTCTGACGGAAATTCCGCAACCATTCTTGAATGGGAAGCTCAGCGAGAATCATTCCGGTGAAAATCAGGAGACATCCGGTTAACTGTCTTCCACTCAATACTTCATGAATAAAGACGTACGAGGTGAGTGCAGCAAATACAGGCTCCAAAGCGAAAATGAGAGCGACCCGCGTCGAGCTGGTTTGTTTTTGCAAGGCAGTCTGAGCGAGAAAGGCAAGTGCCGTGGCGAAAATGGAAGTGACGATCAAACCAAACGCCACCTCAGGCTTGAACAAGATCGCCGGATCAAAGGCACGACTCCAATCTTCAAAGAAAAAGGCGTACAGCCAGCTGATAACACCTACCGTGCCTAATTGCGTAATGGCAAGGGGCAGTGCTGCAAATCGAGGTGCGTATTTGCCGGTAAAGACGATTTGCATGGCGAAGCAGATCGCACAGCCGAAGACCAGGGCATCACCGAGATTAAAGGAGAACGACTGGTTCTGTGTCAGCAAATACAAGCCGAATGCAGCTAGAATCACGCCGACGATAGCGAAAGGCTTGACGCGCTCACGCAAGAGCAAAAACGAGAAGAGCGGCACCAATACGACGGATAAACCAGTGATAAAGCCAGCTTTGGACGGCGTTGTATACAAAAGTCCTACGGTTTGCAAGGCGTATCCCAGACAGAGCCAAAAACCGAGGATGACGCCTGCACGAAGCAGTGGACCTCTCCATTCAGAGGTCTGCCCACGATGACGATTGCGGATGAAATAGATGATCAATAAAAATAACGCAGCAATGGTAAAACGAACGGCGTTAAACGTATTGGGAGGCAGCGATGCAATTGCCTGCTGTACGATCAAAAACGTGGTTCCCCAGATAAAAGCGACGAGGAGCAGCGTTATGTCTGCCATCCAAGGTTTTCTCAAAGCTTCTTTCCTCTCCTTTCTGGCATTTTCGCAATTTTTCTTCTGTTTTCATGTATAGCCGAAATCATAAGGTATTCCCGGAAGGAACGCAAGCGGATTATACAGGATATACCCAAAGTGCACTCCGTTAATAAACTTTTCACAATTACTCCTATCCGATTCGGGACATAATGATATAATAATAGTGCATTTTACATATGCCGCTAACAGGTTTGCATTCTGGGAGGACATTATGGATATTCTTTTGCTGGGCCTAAACTATAAAACAGCTCCTGTCGAAATTCGCGAAAAGTTTACATTCAGCGACGATGGGACAGCACGCGCTCTTCATCTTCTCTCCCAGACGAAGAGTATCGCAGAATGTATCATCCTGGGGACGTGCAACCGGACGGAAATTTACGTCGTTTGCGACCAGGCAAATATTGGCCGAGACTATACTCGCCGTTTTTTGGCTGAATGGTTCGGTGTGGAGAAAGAACAATTTAAGGATCATCTCTATATAAAAGAGAACGAACAGGCCATCGAGCACTTGTTCCGAGTCTCTTCCGGTCTTGATTCGATGGTAATGGGAGAAACACAAATCCTCGGACAAGTCCGGGATGCGTTCCTGTTGGCGCAGGAGCGTCAAACGACAGGGACCGTCTTCAACACCTTGTTCAAGCAGGCGATTACGTTCGCCAAGCGTGCCCATACAGAGACAGCGATTGGACAAAATGCGGTTTCTGTCAGCTACGCTGCTGTCGAGCTGGGGAAAAAGATCTTCGGTTCCTTCGCAGGGAAGTCTGTCCTGATCGTCGGAGCGGGCAAAATGAGCGAGCTGACCGCCAAACACCTGCACGCCAATGGATCGGAACGCGTCATGGTAGCGAATCGTACATTGGAGCGAGCGCAGCTTTTGGCAGAAAAGTTCAAGGGTGACTCCTGTACGATGGAGCAGCTGCCAGAGGCACTGCTCACAGCAGACATCGTCATCAGCTCGACTGGAGCGACAGGTTATGTCCTCGGCAAAAAAGAACTGGCTCCGATCATGAAACAACGGAAGCATCGTCCGTTGTTCATGGTGGATATCGCGGTTCCTCGCGACTTGAATCCTGACTTGCATGATCTTGATAACGTATTTTTATATGATATTGACGATCTGGAAGGAATCGTTGCGAGTAACGTAGCGGAACGTTCTCGTGAAGCGGAACGTCTGGATGTCATGATTCAAGAAGAGATCGTGGCATTCACGACCTGGTACCAGACGCTTGGCGTGGCGCCACTCATCGCAGCACTGCGTGACAAGGCAAACACGATTCAAAGCGAAGCGATGCGGAAAATCGAAAACAAGCTGCCGAACCTGTCTGAGCGGGAGATGCATATCATCCGCAAGACAACCAAGGGCATTGTCAATCAACTGTTGCACGATCCGGTCGTGCGTTTAAAAGAAATGGCAGCTACCAAAGATGGGGAAGAAGTACTGGATATTTTCGAGAAAATGTTTGCGTTGGAGGAAATCCTGGAGCGAAAAGAACAGGAAGCAATCTGGGCTAACGATAAAAATAAACAGACATCTTCTTCTCGGGAGCAGGTATTGGCTTCCCGGTTCCCTGACTAAGCTGACCTGACAATCTATCTGCTACTGTTAGAAACCGATTGGGAAAGTGGGGGAGAGAGTGCATGGCCGAGGTGAGATGGATCTACGACTTGACGATCTTTCTCTACGCTGCAAGTGTTCTCTTCTATTTTAACGACTTCTTGCAAAGCAACCGGAAAGTCAATCGTCTGGCTTTCGGGTTGCTTGTTGTCGTTTGGGCCTTGCAAACCGCATTTTTTGTCTCGCAAGCAGTCATGAAGGGGTATTTTCCAGTCATTACGCTGTTTGAGACGCTCTTTTTTTATTCATGGGTGCTGGTAGGCTTGTCGCTTGCCATTCACTATTTTTTTCGGATTGATTTGCTGGTTTTTTTTACTAATATTATCGGGTTCGTCGTGCTCGTCATGTCGATGTTTTTGCCGGAAACGCCGATTGAGGCTGTATCGAGCATTTTGACCTCTGAGCTATTGTTGACGCATGTAACACTGGCCATGTTCAGCTACGGGGCGTTCTCGCTCTCCATGATCTTCTCGGCCATGTACTTGCTTCAGCACAAAATGCTCAAGGGAAGACGCTGGTCGCCGCTGCTCAGGCGTTTGCCCAGCCTCGATCAATTGGAAGGCTACGCGTACCGTATGAACATGCTGGGTGTACCGATGCTCTTGCTTTCGATTGTATTAGGGATCATTTGGGGTAAAATGGTTTTGCCGGAGAAATTTCTGCTAGATTCAAAAGTATTGCTCTCCGTGCTGGTTCTTGCGATTTATTCGCTGTGGCTGTACCAACGCTATCGGGATACGGTGCAGATGCGCAGACTCGCGCAGTGGAACGTCCTGGCGTTTTTGTTACTGCTTATCAATTTTTTAGGCTTCACTACTTCTACATTTCACGACTGGTGGTAGGGGCTGTTCATCAAGGAGGCTGTCATGGGAAAATGGAAAGTGGGAACGCGTCGCAGCAAATTGGCGCTCACTCAAACGAATTGGGTCGTAGATAAACTGAAGGGGTTCGCGCCTGAAGCTGATTTTGAATTGCATGAAATCGTGACAAAAGGCGATCGAATCCTCGATGTAACCTTGTCCAAAGTAGGCGGAAAAGGGTTGTTTGTCAAAGAAATCGAGCAATCCTTGTTCGATAAGGAAACCGATTTTGCGGTACACAGCTTGAAGGATATGCCGGCAGAATTGCCAGAGGGCTTGGTAATCGGCGCGATTCCGAAGCGTGTTGATCCTCGGGATGTCCTGCTTTCCAAGGACGGCAAGACGTTGGATGAATTGCCGCAAGGAGCTTTGGTAGGGACCAGTAGCTTGCGCCGTTCTGCACAAATTCTTGCACATCGCCCTGACATTCAGATCGAATCTCTGCGTGGAAATATTGATACGCGCATACGCAAAATGGAGGAAGGCAATTTTGATGCCATCATTCTCGCTGCGGCTGGACTTGAGCGCGTGAATTTTGAAGGCAACATCTCGCAATTCCTGCCTGTTGAAATCAGCTTGCCGGCAGTCGGTCAAGGAGCGCTTGCTATCGAATGCCGTGCAGACGATAAGGAGACACTCGCTCTCTTGAAGCAGTTTGATGACGCACCGACGCGTTTGGCGGTAACAGCAGAGCGCAGCTTCCTGCACAAACTCCAAGGCGGCTGTCAGGTGCCAATTGGTGCATATGCGACAGTTGGAGAGAACAATGAAATTACTTTAACAGGAATGGTTGGCTCCCCAGATGGGAAGCAAATATTCAAAAACACGGCGACTGGCCAAGATCCGTTAGCACTGGGCATTCAAGTGGCGGAAGCCCTTCTGGCGCAGGGAGCGGGAGATGTACTTGCGCAAGTATTGCGGGAGAATGAGCAATGATTGTCCATGGATCGCACAAGCCGCTGACTGGCAAGTGCATCATGGTCACGCGGGCAAGAAGTCAAGTTCGCGAGCTCGTTGAACATATCGAGCGGTTAGGGGGAGCAGCGTACGCATTTCCCCTGTTAAAAATGATGCCGCCGACGGACACTGCCAAGCTCGACGAAGCCATCACCCAGTTGCCAACATACGACTGGGTGGTGTTCACGAGTGTGAATGGCGTGCGCTTCTTCTTGGAGCGCATGCGCGAGGTCGGGGCAGGACTCGAAGCGTTCACTGGCAAAATTGCTGCGGTCGGTCCGAAGACGGCCAAGGCGCTTGAGCATCACGGGCTCGAAGTAGCTGTCATTCCGTCTGATTACGTGGCGGAAGGCTTGCTGTCGAGCCTGTATGATCAGCTGCTTCCTGGTCAGCGCGTTCTGCTGCCTCGTGCAGATATTGCCCGCAAGGCACTGCCAAAGGAGTTGGCCCGCTTGGGGCTTGCTGTGACAGAGGTAGACGTGTATCACACTGTCATTGATGAAGAGCAGGCTCCAGACGCAGCGGAAAAGCTCCAGCAAGGTCTCATCGATATCATCTTGTTTACCAGCTCTTCAACGGTGACGCATTTTATGGCAGCGATGGAGCCCTATGCATCGTTTGACTGGCTCAAGCACGTTCAGATAGCCTGTATCGGACCAATAACGGCAGATACAGCAAAACAAAACGGGCTTTCTGTTCATGTCGTAGCGAGTGAGTACACCGTGGAAGGATTACTAGCAGCTATTATAGAGAACCTGGGAGGGAATCGACATGGCACAAACATTTGACCGACATCGCCGTCTTCGTAAAAGCGCGGCTATGCGCAATCTGGTGCGGGAGAACCACGTACGGGTGGAAGACTTGATTTATCCGTTGTTCGTAGTGGAAGGAACCGGTATTAAGAATGAGATTCCTTCCATGCCAGGCGTGTATCAGCTCTCCTTGGACACACTAGCAGAAGAGATGAAGGAAATCGTAGCTCTGGGAATTCAAGCTGTTTTGATGTTTGGGGTACCAACGCATAAAGACGCATGCGGAACAGAGGCATACAATGATGATGCGATCACCCAACAGGCGATGCGTCTGATCAAGGAAGCCTATCCGGAAATGATCGTGATTGCTGATACATGCCTGTGTGAATACACCGATCATGGACACTGTGGTGTCATTCACGAAGGCGAAGTCGTGAATGACGAAACATTGAAGCTTTTGGGTCAGACCGCTGTTTCCCAAGCAAAAGCTGGAGCAGATATTATTGCACCTTCCAACATGATGGACGGTTTCGTGATGGCAATCCGTGAAGCTTTGGACGAGGCTGGTTTTGAACACATTCCGATCATGTCCTATGCGGTGAAATACGCTTCTGCCTTCTACGGGCCGTTCCGCGATGCGGCAGGCTCGACTCCACAATTCGGCGATCGCAAAAGCTACCAAATGGACGCGGCCAATGCACGTGAAGGTCTGCGCGAGGCAGCTTCCGATGTAAAAGAAGGCGCGGACTTCTTAATCGTGAAGCCAGGTCTTGCCTTCATGGACATGGTTCTTCGTCTGCGTGAGAACTTCAACCTGCCAATTGTGGCTTACAATGTGAGTGCCGAGTATTCCATGGTAAAAGCGGCAGCTCTGAATGGCTGGATCGATGAAGAGCGTATCGTTATGGAAACATTGGTTGGCTTCAAGCGCGCAGGTGCAGATTTGATCATTACGTACCATGCAAAAGATGTTGCAAAATGGCTGGCGAGGTGAGCACGAGATGAATAGAGAAAAATCTACTCAGTTATTTGCAGAAGCACAGCATTACATACCAGGCGGAGTAAACAGTCCGGTTCGTGCCTTTAAGAGTGTTGGAGGCAATCCTGTTTACATCGCAAAGGGAGAAGGCTCCCGCATTTTTGATGTGGATGGAAACAGCTATATTGACTATATCGGCTCGTGGGGTCCATTGATCTTGGGTCATGCGCATCCGCGTGTCCTTGCAGCGATTACGGAAGTAGCTGCGCTTGGAACAAGCTTTGGTGCACCGACTGAGCGGGAAACAGAAATGGCAAAGCTCGTTTGTGAGATTGTGCCATCTGTAGAAGTCGTGCGCATGGTAAACTCCGGTACAGAGGCGACGATGAGCGCTCTGCGCCTCGCGCGTGGCTATACCAGACGCAACAAAATCATGAAGTTCGAAGGCTGCTACCATGGTCATGCCGACAGCCTGTTGATCAAAGCGGGTTCCGGTGTGGCTACACTAGGACTTCCAGACAGCCCAGGCGTACCTGAAGGAACGGCACACAACACGATTACGGTTCCTTACAATGATCTGGAAAGCGTCAAACTGGCATTTGAAGCGTTTGGCGATGATCTGGCAGCAGTTATTGTAGAGCCAATCGGCGGCAACATGGGGGTTGTTCCTCCACAGCCAGGCTTCCTCGAAGGACTGCGTGAAATTACGGAGAAGCATGGGACTCTGCTTATTTTCGATGAAGTCATGACTGGCTTCCGTGTAGCATTGGGCGGTGCACAAGAGCTGTACGGCATTACCCCAGATTTGACAACGATGGGAAAAGTCATCGGCGGTGGCTTGCCAGTCGGTGCGTACGGCGGCAAACGGGAGATCATGCAGCAAGTGGCTCCAGCAGGACCAATCTATCAGGCAGGGACGCTGTCGGGTAATCCTTTGGCGATGGCTGCTGGCTTGACTACCTTGCAAGAGCTCAGCAAACCAGGCGCTTACGAGCGTTTGGAGAAGATGTCTGCTCGTTTGGCTGAAGGCTTGGCTGACAATGCCAAGAAGCTGGGGATTCCGCACACGCTCAATCGCGTTGGTTCGATGGTTTGTCTGTTCTTCACAGAAACGCCGGTTATCAACTACGAAACAGCGAAAACTTCCGATCTGGAGCGTTTCTCTGCGTACTTTAGCTATCTGCTGGAGGAAGGCGTCATGATCCCGCCGTCCCAGTTTGAGGGCATGTTCGTTTCCTTGGCTCATACTGATGAAGATATCGAACGGACGATTGAAGCTAGCTACAAAGCGATGAAAAAAGCGTTTGAATAAAGCAATGAAAAGAAGAAAGCACTTCCTTGCTGATGCAGGAGGTGCTTTTTTTGCCTTCTTGCAGGATTTTTCCACCCCTTGTCAAAATACGAAGGAAAATGCAGATGAATGAGGTGGAGACATGGAAGGGACGATCATTCACGTACCGCAAAAGCATCTGGTTGGGCTTAGCTTCTCTGGTTCGTTTCCCATGCTTGTAGAATACATGCCAAAGCTGTGGGAGACGTTTTTGAAGCGTCAGGATGAGATTCCTCTCGTCATTTCACCAGATGTTCGTTATGACATCAGCGACGAGAATCAGACGTACCAAATGTATACCGAGTATATTGTGGTGGAAGTAGAGCGTTTCGAGCATATCCCTGAGGGCATGGTCGGGTTCACGATTCCAGCGAAGACATACGCCCGCTTTACCCACACAGGACCGATGGAACAGGTCCAAAACACATACCACGGCCTGTTTGGCTGGCTCAACGAAAATGGCCATCAGGTGGACGAGCAAGCTCTTCGCATGGAGCGCTATGATCAACGGTACGTTCCTTCTGTGCATGAGTCTGCTCGGGTCGAGAACACGTACGAAATTTTTATCCCGCTTCGGTAAAAGAACGAAAGAAGCAACACCTCTAAACGGCCAACACCTGCTATACCCAAAAACGGGAGGTGTTGGCCGTTTGGTTTCACCAATTGGAATCCAGACTCGTATACTGTAAAAAACAGGACAGGGGTGACAAGTGTGGTGAAATTGAAATGGCGTTATCGAAAGCACTTGCGCAAGCGTTACGGTCGGTTGATTTGGAGTGTTCGCAAACGGAAAAACCGGAAAGGATACTTTAAAACGAATGTCCGGGCACATCATCGCAAGAGTTATCGCATTCTTGTCGCGAACGAATACATTGCTGCCTACTTAGCCAAAAAACTCGGGTTACCCGTTGCAAAAGTATTACAGGCTCATGTAAGAGGACCACGAGGGTACATTAAGCGCGGTCTTGTCTCTGTTAAAGCCAATGCCAGGAAGGTTATTCCTTGGAAAAAGGCGAAGTCATACGTAAAGAAAAAACCCCACAAATATATCAAGAATGCCAAAAAATTAGCGCGTTTGGTGGCTTTCGATGCATGGATTCTCAACCCGGACCGTTCGAATCACAACTTGATTCTCTACCGAAGAAAATCATGGAAGAAATACAAATGGTATGGCATCGATCACGGCCTATCATTGTTTGGCAATCCTTCTAAATGGAATCTTCGCAGAGCAAAGAATAAGTTCTCCTGTAAAAAAGCATACAAATTTTGCTTGCATACCGGAGATAAAAAGAAGCAACGAATTCCCTACGGATTGAAGCGGTTTACGCGGGAAAATCGAAAGCAGCTTGACAAGATGGTGAAAAAAATCCAATCTTTGCCTACATCGGAAATCAAAAGAGCGATCAAAAGGGTACCGAAAGGATGTTTGAAAAAGTCCGAAAAAAAATTCATCCAAAAAGTGTTGCAATGCAGACGCAAGCAAATGAAAAAAATGTTGAAACGGGTATCGAAGCGTTTTGCTTAAATGTCCAGCGACTTGTCCAAGAAACAACCAAGTTCATCCATAATAGACTGCAAGACTTGCAGGGAAAGGTCAACCTGCAGACCAATGTCTAAGGAGTGCTTTGCGTTTTGTGGCAGATACCGATGAATATTTGGCTTGGATGTAATGATTCTTTCGAGTGTAGGCTGATGGTAGTGGGGATCGGCAGTACCTGAGACAAGAAAGACATTTTGCTCCAGCGCAAGCAAGTCTGCCACGACCAACTCCTCCCTCAGCAACGGAGTCAACAGGATTGCAGACGAACGGGAAAAACGAGGTTCCTTGAGCAAGGAACATGCAATCGGAACTGTTCCGAGTGATTTCCCGAGAAAGAAGACATGTTCATACTCCTGCTGATCTAGTACCTGGAAGACAACCGTTTTCACATCCTCGCTGATCCAAGCGCTGCGTTTTGCGAATGAACTGGTTTCGAAATCCGGGATGTCTTTTCCATACGCAGCGTGTACATGGACGAGATCAATCTGTTTACTCAAAAAAAGCATGGTAGAATAATACAGATAAGGCCTGTCGAAAGAATAGCTTGCTCCGGGAAAGAAAAAACAGACGGAGCGAGATGGTGTCTGATTTGCCTGAATGTGCGTGTACGTCATTTCTCTCCCATCCCTGACGATCACGGAACCTGTTTTTGGGTATACCATCTACATATGCACCTCTTTCATGTTTTTCGGAACAGGGGTTATTTTCCAATCGTAAGGGTCGGAAGCACTTGTTGACAAGAAGTAAACAAACGATAAAGGAGCATGATTCGATGAAAAAGGAAGTCCAACTCAGTAACGGCATCAAAATAGCCTATGTAGAAGAAGGGACGGGGGAGCCGCTTGTTTTGATCCACGGCTTTTGCGGAAGCTCATCTTACTGGCATAAGCTAGTGCCACTCATGTCCGAAACGCATCGCGTCATTGCGATCGATTTGCGTGGACATGGAGACAGCTCGGCCCCTGATGAACCGTATTCGATGGAGCGTTTTGCTGATGATCTGGGTTTGTTTGTGGAAGGACTGGGTTTAGCGAAGATTCATCTGTTTGGACATTCGCTCGGTGGCTATGTGACCTTGGCGTTTGCAAATCAATATGCGGACAAGCTGGCGAGCTTTGGGCTGATCCATTCGACCCCTTATCCGGATGACGAAACTGCCAAGGCAAACCGCGATAAAGGCGCAGACAACATTCGGCAAAATGGCATGGAGCCGTTTATCAAAGCCCTCGTACCGAAGCTGTTCGCACCTTCTCATATCGACACGTTGAGAGAAGAAGTCCAGCGGGCAAAAGAGATTGGGTTTGCGACGAGCCCGGTCGGAGCCATCCAAACATTAATCGCCATGCGTGATCGAGTGGATCGCAATCATGTGCTGCAAGAAACGACATTGCCTGTGCTATTAGTCGCAGGAACAGAGGACCAGATCATTCCTGCTGAAAAAACTTTCACAGTAAATAAAAACAACGTCGAGCAAGTGTTGCTGCCTGATGTAGGACATATGGGCATGGTAGAGGCACCAGAGAAAATGGCAGAAGCCTTCAAGAGCTTTCTAAACAAAAAGTAAACAAATATCACACCATAGTCCTAGCAAATTTTGCTATAATGAAAACGTTATCCTATTTATTTATACATAGACGAGAGGGGAAATTATCATGAAAAAGGCACGTCGGATTACGATGACGGCGTTTGCATCTATCGTATTTGCATCGCTGATGTCTTCCTCAGCATTTGCAGCACCATTGCATCCCGTACAGCACGTTGACTGGATGGTGAAAAAGGCAATTGTATCCGCTGGTCAAAATGGCGATCTTGCTTTGGATCGTGCCGTGACTCTCGCGGAAGCTACTGTTGTTTTCTCCAAATTGAAAGAGGCAAAAGTGGGAGCTGCCGCTAAAGGTGCTCATTGGTCTACTCCTTACTTCGACTGGGCAAAGAGCCATGGTGCTCTCACACAAGACGACTATAAAAACCCTGCGCAAGCCGTAACGTCTGCTAAACTGGCACAAATGGCTGATAAACTGGGCTACAAAATAAAGCTTGATAACAAAGCAACTGTAACGCGTGGTGAATTTTTCCAAGCATTGGGTGATGCGGCTACCACACATGTAACGATTGCCCACACCAACGATACACACGGTCATATTCAAGAAGACAAGAACCAAAAAGAATTCGGCTTTGCCAAAATCGCAACCTTGCTCAAGGAATGGCGTGCAGAGAACGAAAACTTCTTGCTCTTGGATGCTGGTGATACCTTCCAAGGTACCGTTTTCGTGAACCAATTCAAAGGCGAATCTGTTGTTCCGATCCTCAACAGCCTCGACTACAACGTAATGGCTGCAGGTAACCACGAGTTTGACTTCGGTTATGAGCAATTGCTGAAGCTGCGTGACATGCTCGAGCATCCAGTCATCTCTGCTAACGTGTTCAAGTCAGATGGAAAAGAATTGCTGCCACCTGTTTTCAAGGCGGAGATTGGCGGTAAGAAATTCGCCTTTGTTGGTTTCGTAGCGGAAGACACACCTGTATTGACTCACCCTGACAACGTAAAAGGGCTGACATTCAAAAACCCGGTAGAAGTGGCGAAAGTACTTGTACCTGAGCTGAAAAAAGAAGTAGATCACGTGATTGTTGTTTCCCACATCGGAGTGAACGTAGACCGTGAAATCGCGAAAAACGTTCCTGGCATTGACCTGATTGTTGGTGGTCACTCCCATACTCCGCTGAAAGCACCTGAACTCGTAAACGGCACGTACATCGTACAAGACTGGGAGTACGGCAAGTCTCTCGGACGCGCTGACCTCTACTACCTCGGCAAAGAACTGGTAGCATTCAGCGGCGGTTTGAAAGAGTACGATGAAGCAGTTGTGGCTGATCCAGACGTAGATAAAATGGTAAAAGAAATCGTAGGCAAGATCGATACGGTAATGAATGTTGTCATTGCGAAATCCGAAGTGCCGCTCGATGGTGACCGTGCACTGGTTCGTACGAAAGAAACAAACGTAGGTAACCTGATCACAGATATCATGCTGGAGCGAACGCAGTCCATCAAAGGCTATGAGGCAGATGTAGCACTGGCGAACGGCGGTGGCATCCGTACACAGCTGCCAGCAGGCGATATCACGAAAAAAGGTCTGTACACGCTTCTGCCATTCGAGAACAACACACTGGCAGTCGTAGAAGTAACAGGCGAAGAGCTGAAGAAAGCCCTCGAAAACGGCGTGAGCAAGGTAGAAGAGGGAGCAGGACGCTTCCCGCAAGTGAGCGGCATGAGCTTCACGTACAACCCATCCAAGCCAGCAGGCGAGCGTGTAGTAGAGGTAAAAGTTGGCGACAAGCCGCTTGACCTGACCAAAACCTATAAAATGGCAACGATCGACTTCCTGGCAGCAGGTGGAGATGGTTACGAATCGTTGAAAAAGCCATTCTTCAACACAGGCTTGTCCATGTACAGCATTGTGGAGGAAGGCTTGATCAAGCGTAAAACTGTCAATCCAAAAGTAGAAGGCCGCATTGTTGAAGTAAAATAAGGGTTGACCGGACAGGGATGGAGAAAAACCTCCCTGTCCATTTTTTACGGGATCTGACTGAATATCCTACCTTTAAAACGCGGTCGCACCTCCTTCGCATCCTGTGAAAAGTGGTTTTGTTATTATGAAGTACCTTGCAATATATAGTAGCTATTTGATAAGCTTTGACATGGGTGATGTTGATGAACGTACAGTTTAAAAAAGGGGTTCTGGAGCTGTGTGTTCTCGTCTTGACAGCTAAGCAGGACAGATACGGCTACGAACTGGTTGCGAGCATCTCAGAAAAATTCCATATCTCTGAAGGAACGGTTTACCCCTTGCTTCGCCGATTGACCCAGGAAGGAGTTTTTACGACCTATTTGGCGGAATCACAAGAGGGACCTCCACGGAAATATTACCAGCTGACAAGTCGCGGACGTCAATATATGAATGACCTCGTCTTGGAGTGGCGAATATTTAACCGCGGAGTAAATGAGATCATAGAGGAGGGACTCGGATATGACAAGGCGTGAGTTTATGGATGAGTTAAATGCTTTGCTTAGCGCTTTGCCAGATAAAGAACGCTTAGACATCCTTGCCGATTACACAGAGCATTTTCTCATGGGATTGAAACAAGGAAAGACCGAGCATGAAATTGCAGAAGGATTGGGAAGTCCAAAAGTAGTGGCACGTGAGCTTTTGGCTGGCTACCGAATTGATCAGGCACAGTCCAATGCATCGGTAGGGAATATGACGAGGGCGATTGTTGCGACGATCAGCTTGGGATTTTTCAATCTCGTCTTCGTTTTGGGGCCATTTCTAGGCCTGATCGGCATACTAATGGGGTTGTATGCGATGACTGCGGCGCTTTTGGTCGCGCCAGTCGGAATATTCTTGGATTACGGGATTCCTGCCCCTTCTCAAGAGCGGCTTTTCTTGTTGTTCTCCAGCATGGTTTCCGTAGGATTAGGCGGAATGTTTGCCATCGGCTTGCTGAAATTGACGAAATGGCTGTATCGCCAGTTCTTGCGTTATCTCCAGTTCAACGTAAAGATGATCAGGGGGAAATGAGATGCGAAATTTAGGGAAAAGACTCTTTGGCATAAGTCTTCTTTTGTTCATCATCGGTATATGCGGAATCATCTGGCTCTTTACGAAGCAAGAAAATTTCTCCTTTTCGTTAAAACAAGTCAATGAAGAGCGCATGATCGAACAAGAGGTAAAAGCGATTGAGGTGCTGACGGAAGCGGTTGATGTGGAAATCATGGCAAGCAAGCAACCAAAAGCGAGTGTACGGATGGTCGGGGAAGTATCCGAACAACAGCAGGAGCGACTGGAGTTTCGGAGTGTAGTCTCACCAGATGGTACGCTGCTTGTAGAACTGCGTGAACGCCCTCACGTCAATATGTTTTATCCTCGCAATGGGAAGGTAAAGCTGGAGCTCTTCCTGCCAGAAAAAGTGTATGAGCAAGTCCAGCTTGAAACGATGACAGGGGATATCAAGAGCGGGATGCTGCGTGCAAAGAACACGAAAATATCCAGCGGCAATGGAGATGTGGACGTGTCGGGCTATGAGGGAGAAGTTCTTGACGTCCAGACAGCTACAGGAGATATCAATCTGGTGAATGTTCGCTCGGCCGTTGTCATTGAAAGCTCTACAGGCGAGATTGATAAACTGACAATGCCAGAGCTGACCCATGACGTTTCTATTCGAACGGACACGGGAGATATTCGAGTGACGGTAGCCAAGGAGCCTGCTGCAGCACAGCTAGAAGTAACGACAGATACAGGAGCCATCGAAACCACCTGGTCGAACCTTTCTTATGAAAAGAACGAGGAATACAAAGTGAAGGCATCGATTGGATCAGGTGGACCCAAAATGACTGTGCGAAGTTCTAGTGGGGACGTTCGCATTCAATAGGATAAGTTTGGAAACACTGATGGTTAGGATTGGAAACGGAAGAAACGAAAAGATTTTGACACAAAAGAGACATTACTTGTCGAATGACGAATGGTATCATATTGAAGGAAACATAATTGTGCAAAGCGAGGTTTATTCATGACCGCAAAAACTTTTAACGATACGTTTTTGAAAGCATGTCGCGGTGAAGCGACAGAGCATGTCCCGGTTTGGTACATGCGCCAGGCAGGGCGTTATCAGCCAGAATACCGCGCCATCCGCGCGAAGCATAGCTTTTTTGAAATGAACTACATACCGGAAGTTTGCGCGGAAGTAACACGTTTGCCTGTTGAGCAACTGGGCGTTGACGCTGCAATCTTGTTTGCAGACATCATGACGCCACTAAAACCGATTGGCGTGGATGTGAATATCGAATCGGGCATTGGTCCTGTAATCGCAAACCCAATCGAATCCTTACAGGATGTAGAGCGTCTGCTTGAGCTCGATCCGGAAACACATGTGCCGTACATTCTTGAGTCCATTAAAATTTTGCGTCAGCAATTATCTGTTCCATTGATCGGTTTCGCGGGTGCACCATTTACACTGGCTAGCTATATGATCGAGGGCGGCCCTTCCAAGCACTATCATAAGACAAAAGCATTCATGTACACCGAGCCAGTTGCTTGGCAGGCGCTTATGGAAAAACTGGGCGATATGACTATCATCTACCTCAAAGCGCAAATTAAAGCAGGTGCACAAGCTATACAAGTATTTGATTCGTGGGTCGGCGCATTGAATGACGAGGATTACCGCGAGTACATTACACCAGTCATGACGCGTATTTTCAACGCACTGAAAGATACTGGCGTGCCAACGATCTATTTTGGTATCGGCGCTGGTCATCTTTTGATGGATTGGAACCGCTTGCCTGTTGATGTGGTTGGTCTGGACTGGCGTACTTCGATTACGACTGCTCGTGAAATGGGTGTGACAAAGACACTGCAAGGCAATTTGGACCCAACACTGCTTTTGGCTCCTTGGGAGAAGCTCGAAACGAAGGCGAAGGAAATTTTGGATGAAGGCACAAAACAGCCAGGCTTCATTTTCAATTTGGGACACGGCGTATTCCCTGATGCCAAAGTAGAAACACTGCAACAACTGACGAAGTTCATCCATAGTTACAAAAGGGACGTCTAATCAGGAGGGGCGCTTACATGTCAAAGCAGAAGATCGGACTCTTGTTAATGGCGTATGGAACGCCACGCAGTCCTGAACAGATTGAACCGTACTATACGCACATTCGCCGTGGTCGTAAGCCACCACAAGAACTGCTCGATGATTTGATGGCGCGTTATGAGGCTGTAGATGGATTGAATCGATTTGCAGACATTACGGATGAGCAGGTGCGCGCTCTCGAGCAGGAAATGAACAAACGCTACCCAGACCGTGAATTTGTAGGGTACCTTGGATTGAAGCATATCGCTCCGTTTGTCGAAGACGCAGTAGAGCAAATGAAACGCGATGGAATTACGGAAGCGATCAGTCTTGTTCTGGCGCCTCACTATTCCAGCTACAGCGTCAAAGAATACAATGGACGAGCACAGGAGCATTCCGCGGCAATTGGGGGACCTGTCATCCACAGCATTGAGAGCTGGTATCTGGAACCAGGCTTCATCGGATATTGGGCAGATGCCATTCAAGCGACGTTTGCCGCGATGACGGATGAAGAGCGTGGACAAGCAGTCGTGATCTTCTCCGCTCACAGCCTGCCGGAAAAAATCTTGAAGTCAGGTGATCCGTACCCAATGCAACTGGAAGAGACGGCAAAGCTCATTGCCGAGCAAGCTGGGATCACTTCTTATGCGATCGGATGGCAAAGCGCCGGAAATACACCTGATCCGTGGTTGGGACCAGATGTACAGGATTTGACCAGAGAGCTGTACGAAGCGAAAGGCTACCAAGCATTTGTTTACTGTCCTGTCGGATTTATTGCGGAGCATTTGGAAGTTCTGTTTGATAATGATGTGGAATGCAAAGCGGTTACAGATGAGCTAGGGGTACATTACTATCGTCCACCGATGCCTAACGCCAGACCTGCGTTCATTTCCTGTCTGGCTGATGCTGTCGGAAAGAAGCTGGCGAATTAGGGGATCGATCATATGAGCGATAATACCTATCATATTACGATTGTAGGCGGCGGCATCACAGGGTTAACCGCTGCTTTTTACTTACAAAAGGAAATCGAAGCAAAAGGCTTGCCAATCCGTTTTCAACTGCTTGAAGAGCAGGGACGACTTGGTGGGAAAATCAAGACATGGCGTCACGAAGGGTTTGTGATTGAGCAAGGTCCCGATTCGTTTCTCGAGAGGAAAACAAGTGCGGCTGAGCTGGCAAAGGATTTGGGACTTGCGGATGATCTCGTTCGCAACAGCACAGGCCAAGCTTATATTTGGCATCAGGATCGCCTGAAGGCTATACCAGAAGGAGCGGTCATGGGTGTACCGACGAAGCTCATGCCTTTTGTTACGACCGATCTCATTTCTTGGCCGGGCAAGCTTCGGGCAGCTTTGGATCTCGTTCTTCCTGCCTCAAAAGGAGACGGCGATATCTCCGTGGGTGACTTTTTTCGGCGTAGGCTAGGTAATGAAGTTATTGATAATCTTATAGCGCCTTTATTGTCCGGTGTCTACTCCGGGGATCTCGACAAACTCAGCTTGCTTGCAAGTTTTCCTCAATTCGCCAAAATGGAGGAGCAGCATCGCAGCTTGATCGTAGCGATGAAGCATTCTCGACCGCAAGTAAATACGCAAGAAAAGCCAAAAGGCATCTTCCTGACGTTGAAGAACGGCTTGCAGTCCTTAGTAGAGGCAATCGAAAAGAGCCTGCCTGAAGAAGTTATTTCGAAAAATACCGCTGTCAAAGAACTGGTGAAACGTCCAGACGGGAAGTACACCTTGGTATTGAAAAATGGGGAAACGATTGAGACGGATACAGTCCTGTTTACCGTGCCACATGCTGTCGCTGAACCGCTGTTCCGTCCTTATGTACAAGTTCCTACCCTTCCACAAGCGAAGCCGCATATGGTCGCAACCATCGCCATGGCTTTTCCAGAGTCAGCCATTGATTTAGGTATGGAAGGGACAGGATTTATTGTACCGCGGCATTCTGGAGCAAAAATTACCGCGTGTACGTGGGCACACCGCAAATGGCCGCATACGACGCCGAAAAACAAAGCCTTGCTGCGTAGCTTTATAGGGAGAGCAGGAGAGCAATCCTTCATGGAGCAGACGGACGAGGAAATTTTGGAGGTTGTCCTCCGCGATCTGCGCAAGATCATGACGATTCGAGCAGAGCCGGATTTTTATAACGTATCACGCTTGCAAAATGCCATACCATATGTTGTCGGACATCAGGCTTGGGTGCAGGATGTGAACAGTCAATTGAAAGAAAAACTCCCTGGTGTTATCGTGGCAGGTGCGTCGTACAGTGGCGTAGGTGTACCAGATTGTATTGATCAGGGGAAAAAAGCAATAGCAGAATGGATTGCGTCTGTAAAACCGGGGAGATAGATAACCCCGGTTTTTCCTTTTTTTTCGGTGCTAAACGGCTCGTCCTGTCCATATAGTATAGGGAAATGTCCTGCACTTGAAAGGAGGAGCACGAATGGCATTACAGGATGGGCAACTCTCTTTTGCCATCAAGGAGACCATTTTCCTCTCATCCGATAGAGCTGGAATAGGTGAATTGCAAGAGCTGGAATTGGTTCCAGATGTGGAAGTGTTGGAAAACGATTCCTACATCTCGATTACAGGTTGCTTGCAATTAGTAGGGAAGTACGAGCCAATCAGGGAAGCCGCAGAAGCGACAGGCGGCGAAGGAGAATCGCTGGTTGAGGCCATGACTTTTACTCCCTTTCGCCAGGAAGCATCGGATCAAGCCTTTTATGGCTGGGAGGAACAGATCGGTCATCGCATTCCGTTAAACATTACCATTCCATTGGATCGGATTACCGAGATCGGAGACATCTACGCCATTGTGGACAGCTTTGACTACAAACTGGAATCACCACATCAAATGCTAATCGATGCCGATCTGAAGATTTTGGGAATAGTCTTGGGGGATAGAGCTGAACAAGCAAAGCAGATTGAAACGCAGGCTGCAAGTCCAGGCGAAGGAGCATGGGAATACACCTTCGCTGCTGGGGATGATGGGCAAGAATATACGGAACCGACGTCCCTCGATGACCTTGATCAAAAACTGAGTGCGCTGGAGGAGGAATTGGAGCGGCAGACATTGCCGGCATCCTATGAATCAACCGAATCCCCCTCTATGTTCGATACTCCGGCTATTGCTCAATCCGATGAGGATGAATACTACGAGCAATACGGCGATGTGCTGGAAGTGGCACAGTCCAATCCTCCAGAGTCCTGGGAGACCGCTCCAATTTCGTATGACTTCGATTCGCAACAATCTGCTTCGTACGATTCTTCTGACTCCTATTCTGAGCAGACGGTATTGGCAGATGAGCAAGAGCAGATGAGAGAAATCGCCGAAAAAGATCAAGGACATGAAGAGCCTAAACTGGCTATTCACGATCAACAGGCAATCGCATACCAGCAAATTTCCAATGAATCTACTGGGTCATCAGTCGAAGCAGAGTCGCAGGAAGCAGTGCAAGAAGCAGTGGAAGCCAGTGTTGTATCCGAGCCAGAACCTGAGCAAGAAGCAGAGCCAGTGGTTGCACAACCAGACGCTGCCGCGGAAGATGCAGAAGTGCGAGTGGCGATTTCAGGGAAACCCTCTCAGGAAGAAAGAAGTCGCGTGAACATTACTTCCATCTTCTCACAAGCGACTCGTGCCAAACAGGAAGCGATGGCGTTGGAGGCGGAATCTTCATCTAGCTCTTCGCGACATGGATCTGCGGCGAATGTCAACGCTTCTACGATGGAGGCTATGCAAAATCTCACGTCGTTTGTCCGGAAAAAAGAAGAGCGCTCCAGTCAACTGAAAATGTGCATTATTCAGCGAGATGAGACGTTGGAGCATATTTCACAGCGATACTCCTTGCCTGTTTCCAAAATCGTGGAAGTAAACCGATTAGCTTCCGAACAGCTTGTAGCAGGACAAATTCTGTACATCCCACAATAGAGGAGTGGGGGACCGTGGATAAAATTGATCTCTCCGAGGTTTGCCAGCAATATCGGGCGCGCGTAATCCGAATTACGCCCCTTGATGATTGCTATTTACTGGAGACAAACCGGGGCCCCAAAGAACTCCACGTTTGGCCACGTGTAGATGTGATGCGCTGGTCGTTTGCCTGGCGCGAACGACTGGCTCGTCAGGGGTTTCGAGAAGTGGAGCGGTTTATTCGGACGAGAGACACCAAGCCATTTTTGATTTTGGGTAAACGCGGCGTTACCATGACCGACCATCACCGACAATTCGAAGACTATCAGCATGGCGAGGACATTGCGAGGCAATGCGGACGCGTGATCGCGATGATGCATCAGTCTCAGCAGGAAAGTCCTTTACTGTCCGGAAGTGATTTGCTCAAGCAGGAAAAGCAGCAAGTAGAGGAAAAAGGAAGACGTGCCAAAGAGCTGGTCGAAAAATTTCGAGCCAAATCTGGGCGGGATTCTAAGGAAAATCGTTGGGTATCGGAACTCATGACCCCTATGCTGCAAAGAATGGACCGTTCCGCTGCGATGCTTGCCCATGAGCGAATTACTCCGGAGGCGGTCGCTGCATCCCATCGGGACCTTTTGCGTGACAACTGGGGAATGATAAACGGGAAGCTGTACTTGAGAGGCTTTTTCAGGCCGGTGATTTCTGTCCAGCAACGCGATGTTGCCACCTTTTTGCGCGATCATTTTTTAACCCATAAGGATCTTAAGCAGATTGACGCTTTTTTTGACGGCTATGAAGAAATCAAGCCACTCACCTATGGAAACTATTCGTTGATACTCGCCTTTATGGCTCGTCCTCGTGAAGTCTACAGGAGTATCGAATCCTACGTGAAGCGCGTATCGCTGGATCAAGAAGCGTCGATCGCTGGTATTGAGCACGCCTTGCAGAGCCAACAATCTGTTGACTTGCTGCTTCGGCATATTGCAGAGCGGGCCGAGCGTTCGAGGAGGGAGGGAGTCTATGAGTCGGTATGATGACATTGCTCCTTTATTCAAAGAGTATGACATGTATGCCCAGAGCATTGACGTTTTAAAGGAGCCAAATGTATTTAAGGCGACGACTCCCTACGGCTCCTTCGTATGCAAACGAACGCAAATACCCGCTCAACGTCTTGTTTTCGTCAGCGATATGCTGCGTCAATTGCAGCACCGCGGATGGGATGGGGCCGTTCCTTTTACGTACACGAAATACGATGATCCTTTTGTTCAACAGGGTAGCACTGCCTTTTACGTAACCCCTTGGCAGCCAGGAAGTGAGGAGTGGGCCGAGCAGCCCTTGTCTTGGGCGTTCCCTGCCTTGGAACGTTTGGCGGAGCTTCATCATTTGACACAAAACTATCGCTACGATGATCCGAGACAGGTAGAGCCACTTGTCGACTCCTTGCTTAACCGTTGGCAATATTGGCAAGACCAAATGAATAAGGCGGCAACTCTGGCGCAGGAACGCAAATATCCTTCCCCTTTCGATCTGGTGTTTTTGGCAAACAAGGAGTTTCTTGAGGAAATGGCTCAAACAGCGACAGACTTATTGACCGATTGGCGAGAGCGGCATGAGACGCACGCGCATTTTCGCTTATCGTTGATCCATGGTAACCCGAATCCAGAGCATGTTGTGCCAGATCGATCGGGAAAAGGACGGCTGCTTAATTTTGATCGTGCCAGCTTTGATACACCAGTGCGCGATTTGACGCTATTTTATCGTACCTATTTTCAAATGGCGGGGGATGAGGTTGGGGCATCTCAACTTTTCCATCGCTACGCCGAGATATTTCCGCTGCGGCCGGAAGAAATTGAACTGATGGCTTCGTTTCTCTCCTACCCGGAGAGGATCATGAGGGACTTGGATATTTATTATCATCATCCCCGCGAGTGGAGCGAGTTTTACGCTGTCCAACGTTTTGAAAAAGATATGGACCGTCTGATGCGCCTGCATCGTTGGGTCCAGCAAGCCTTTTAATGAGCAACGTCTCACCGCGTGGGGCGTTGTTTTTCTTTTTTATAACCATTCGAGGGAGATGGCAACATAGAGCATGGCTAGCAAACCGAGAAGGATGACATCAAAAGAGGTAGGAAACACAACTGTTCGGATAAACTGAAAAACTAACAGTGGAAAGAGCACCTGTTTGCAACCGTATTTGATCCGTAAATACGTGGGGTTATACTTCCAACGAAAATTCATCACAATCACCTCATTTCAGCATATGCGCGGCGACTTTGGACAGTGTCTACAAACCTTGAGCAAACGCCTAAAACATTTTCATGGAAAGTAGATAGTGGTTTGAACGGTGCCCGAAAAGGGAAGGTGTAGGGCAGGAAGGCTAGGACGAAACGAATAAAGGTGATCACAATGTTTTTGAAAATTGCCATAACCCTTTTCCCAATTCCCGATTATGCTAAAGTGTGTATGGGAGTGGCTCGGGGATGAATCATCAATTGGTCAAACTAATGGAATTGAAACAGAATTACGAGTATCTGGTGATGACCAGCAATGAGCAAAGCAAGCGCCAAGTCAATTACGAGAGTCTCATGCCATTTATAGAAGAGTTAGTCGATACATGGTTCGTGAAAATGGACAAGCCTTGCTTCCTGTCGATCACGTTTGAATCGGCTCTAGGTGCTGTCTATTTTCGGATCGAGCGTGGCAACAAAGAGAGCGCAATCGTGCAGCGCGAAGTAGAGGAGCGCATTGTTGTCTCGGAACAGTATGACACCCCTCAAACACCGCGCTACGTCCGCTTGTTCGCCCAAAGTAACGTCAATGACCGTGATCTAAAGGAACTGGAGAAATCTTTTTATGGGCTGCTCCTCGTGAACATTCGGGCGCTAATCCTCAGATGTCAACAGGACCAGTCATCAGGACAACGAGAAATCGAGATGGAGATGAAGCTGGCTAGACGCATGCAGTCGATGCTCATTCCCACAGAAGAATTGCAGTTGACCAGTTTGCGAACAAGAACGGTTTACGTACCAGTCGATTATGTAGGTGGAGATTACATCGACTATAGAAAAATCAATGATCGCTATACCTGTTTTATCATTGCGGATGTGTCCGGGCACGGTTTTTTGGCCAGTATTTGGGCTACGGGGATTAGGATTGCTGTACGGCAGGTTTTGCAGTCCAGCTATTCGCCGGATGAGATTTTGGAAAGACTTAATCAGTTGCTTTATGCAGATTTAGTGAAAACCCGTTCTTACATTACGATGCTGGTTGCAGTCTATGACGAGGTGGAACACAAAATTCGATTTGGCAGGGCAGGACATCCTCAGCCTTTTTATTTGTCCAAGTCGAATCAAACCGTTTTAGCTAGCAAGGGTGGGGTCGGCCTAGGGCTTTTGCCCGATAGCACGTATCAAATGGAGGAGGTACCCTTAGAAGAAGAGGGCATGCTATTGCTCTACACAGATGGTTTGCTGGATTCAGGGAGAAAAGAAGTGTTTCGAGACAGCAGGCATTGGCTAGAAGAACTATCCTCCTTATTAAAAATGCCTGGTGATAGTAAGCAGGAATCGATGAATCGAGTTGAGGCCTACTTAATGGAGATAACACAGCAGCGAAACCAAACGGATGATATTTCTGTGTTGATTCTTCAATTTGAGCCTGAAGAGAGTGTAGCCCTCGTGTAGTTGCGCGTGAATAGGAGGATGAACTGTGATTTTGTGTGAGCGTTGTCCGGACAATCCCACTTGTGATAATTGCCTTGTCGCGCTACGTTCTGGCGGTGCAGCAAACAAAGTAGTTCCGGCCCGCACTGTAAAGGTGACGAACCTAGCAACGATGGAATCGTTCCAGGCAAAGCTGGTAGCAGTGAGCCGGACGACCATTGGGTTAAGCAGTTCTGATCATGATTTGCACGGACGAATAGAAATAGAGCTCGCCTATGATTTCCGAATTATCGGTAGCGGATTGCGCGGTATAGCAGGTGATCCTTACTACATTATCGATATCGAAAAAGTTTTGCGACGGGAAGATGTTCTGGAGCGATTGCTCCTGGAAGAATTTCATACGTGGCACATGAGTGGCGAATTGGACCCGGCAGACGTCTTGTTACATTGGAAGGATCGAGACGACGAGCGGGGGCGATTAATAAAACAAGAGATTCAGAAGCTATCGATACTGCGTCAGATCGAGACCATTTTCCTCTATCTTTACGATGAAGGGAAAGTGCGTCCGCTGGGTGACGTTCGCGCGAATGTGGAAGTAGAGCGAGAAATGCAACGACTGGTCGAAGAGGCGGCTGGAACGGGCGGACCTGTGAGAGAGCAAATTGTCACCACTGATGGCAAAAAGGTATTTGAATTATACACATCTGTATTGCCAGATCGGACCTGTGGAATCGCCTTGATTGATGTCACTGCCGTTATTGCAGAAGAACGAAAACGCAAAAGACGGGAATGGGAGATCTACAGAGATATTCTGGGTGTGGTCACAGAAGGTAAGCTGTTGTTGCTTAGTGATGAAGAATTATTTTTCTTGCTTCGAGAAGGGCATAAGCTCTTGGCAATCGATATCCGTTTACCGGAGCAGCTTGCAGAACTGCGTAAATTGTTCAAGCAAGCTTTGGAACCACAAGGCATTTCTGATAAACGATTGCTGCAGTTTCTCGTTGCGGTCAACGAAGCTGCTTCCAATACGTTGAAGCACGGAAATGGTGGTGTGGTTACGTTGTACCTATCGAATGACAGACAGATGTGTCGGGCTGTGATTCATGATGAGGGACAAGGAATTTTGCTCGAGGATATTCCACGAGCTACCCTACAGCAAGGATTTTCTACGCGCCACTCACTTGGGGCCGGTTTTCACGTGATCCTGCAATACTGTGATCGTGTTTATTTGAGCAGCTCGCTGGCAGGTACAAAGCTTATTTTAGAATGTAACCTTTCGCGTTAAGCAACGATTTCCAAAAAGCCAAATGTTTGCAAGTGAATGAAAATGGGTAATATAGTAAAAGGACGAGCAGATTGGGTGTACCGATACCTATTGAGAGGAGTTTGAGCATGGACTACCGCGCAACAGAGGCGAACGGACAGGCTACATTGTTTTTCGTCGGAGAGTTGGACATGGCTGTAGGAGATCGAGTAGGTGAATTGCTCCAGCAGTATGGAGGGCGAAATCAATCCGTTACCGTCGATTTTCAAGGTGTCTCCTTTGTAGATTCTTCCGGTATTGGAAGCCTGTTTTTTACCACGAAAGAACTGTTGGCCATGGGCAAACAGGTAGAAATCGTCAATGTCCGAGAAGAAATTCTCGATATTTTGGGCGTGCTCGGTTTTACCGAAGCACTGGGCATTGCAGTTGGAAAAGTGGGCGAAACCCGGGTTTGACGCCAAACAGCGTGATTGTATATAATAGTGAAAGCTAACAATAAGACAACTACATACGATATGAACGATGAGTGGGAAGAGTAAGTCAGGACGCCTTGGCAGAGAGGAGAATCAGTAGCTGCGAGATTCTCTAAGGTCATGAATGGCTGAAGGTCGCCCAGGAGTTTTTTCGGTGAAAGCACGTGCCTAGCCGAGACCGGTTCGCAACCGTTATCTTGTCAGAGTGAACACACCATAAGCATGACGTTTATCGTGTGTTAACAAAGGTGGTACCGCGAAAATAATCCTTTCGTCCTTTGCGATGAAGGGTTTTTTTATTTTTTGCAAAGCAAGTTATGCTAATAGGAGGAGTCGTACATGTCTACACAGCCAACAACCGACATCGACCAATTGCTGCCGAAAAACTATGATCCAAAAGCAGCAGAGAACAAATGGTATCCGTATTGGATCGAAAAACAATTTTTCAAGGCAGAACGTGACCCGAATAAACGTCCGTTTACGATTGTCATTCCACCGCCGAACGTAACTGGTAAATTGCATTTGGGCCACGCGCTGGATACGACTTTGCAAGATATCATTACGCGTACCAAGCGTATGCAAGGCTACAGCGCCTTGTTCTTGCCAGGTATGGACCACGCTGGTATTGCAACCCAAGCGCGCGTAGAAGCTACCTTGCGTGAAGAAGGCATCTCTCGCCATGATCTGGGCCGCGAAAAATTCGTGGAAAAGGTATGGGAGTGGAAGCACATTTACGCTTCGCATATTCGTGAGCAGTGGGAAAAGCTCGGTCTTGCCCTGGATTACTCCCGCGAGCGTTTTACGATGGATGAAGGCTTGTCCCAAGCTGTACGCGAAGTATTTGTTCGCCTGTACGAAAAAGGCTTGATCTATCGCGGCAACCGGATCATTAACTGGGACCCGGCTGCCCGCACAGCTCTGTCCGATATTGAAGTAATCTACAAGGAAGTAAAAGGTGCGCTGCATCACATGCGTTATCCATTGGCAGATGGCACCGGTTATATCGAAGTAGCTACAACCCGTCCTGAAACGATGCTCGGTGATACGGCTGTAGCGGTACATCCGGAAGATGAGCGTTACAAGGACATGATCGGCAAAACCGTGATTTTGCCAATCGTAGGACGCGAAATTCCAATCGTAGCCGATGACTACGTTGATCCTGAGTTTGGTTCTGGCGCTGTAAAAATTACGCCAGCACACGATCCGAATGACTTTGAATTGGGTCTTCGTCATCAGTTACCACAAATCGTTGTCATGGATGAAACGGGCACGATGAACGAGCTGGCAGGTATCTACAAAGGGTTGGATCGCTTTGCATGCCGCAAGCAAATCATCAAAGACTTGACTGAGCAAGGTGTTATGTTCAAGGTTGAAGAGCATATTCATCAGGTTGGACATAGTGAGCGCAGCGATGCTGTCGTAGAACCATACCTTTCTACCCAATGGTTCGTAAAAATGCAGCCTTTGGCTGACGAAGCACTGGCTAATGCAAACAGCCCTGAGAGCGTGAAATTCGTCCCGGAGCGCTTCAAGACGAATTACCTGCGTTGGATTGAAAACATCCGCGACTGGTGCATCTCCCGTCAACTTTGGTGGGGTCACCGAATTCCTGCATGGTATTGCGGAGATTGTAACGAAACGATTGTATCTCGTACGGACGTGACGGAGTGCCCAAGCTGCCACAGCCACAAGCTGGAGCAGGATAACGACGTTCTCGATACATGGTTCTCCTCTGGTCTATGGCCGTTCTCGACATTGGGCTGGCCAGAAGAATCCGAGGACATGAAGTACTTCTATCCGACGAATGTCCTGGTAACAGGGTACGATATTATCTTCTTCTGGGTTGCTCGCATGATGTTCTCCGGTCTTGAATTTACCGGGAAAAGTCCGTTTGAATCCGTCTTGATCCACGGTATTATTCGTGACTCCGAGGGCCGCAAAATGTCCAAATCACTTGGCAACGGTGTCGATCCGATGGAAGTGATTGAGAAGTACGGAGCGGATGCGCTGCGCTACACACTGGCGACAGGGAACTCCCCAGGGAATGACCAACGCTTCTATTGGGAAAAGGTGGAGGCAAACCGCAACTTCGCGAACAAGATTTGGAATGCGTCTCGTTTTGCTTTGATGAACCTGGCTGACTTTAAATACGAGGAAATCGATTTGAGCGGTGAGCTGTCTACACCAGACAAATGGATTCTCTCCCGCCTGCAAGCGACAATCGCAGATGTAACCCGTCTGTCTGATGCATTTGAATTCGGTGAAGCAGGACGTGTGCTTTACAACTTCATTTGGGATGACCTGTGTGACTGGTATATCGAGATGGCGAAGCTGCCGCTGTACGGTACAGATGAAGCGGCGAAGAAAACAACCCAATCCGTTCTGGTGACGGTTCTGGATCAAACGCTCAAGCTGTTGCATCCGTTCATGCCGTTCATCACGGAGGAAATTTGGCAGGCATTGCCGCACCAAGGCGAGAGCATCACAGTAGCACCTTGGCCAACCGTTAACGAGCAATGGATTTTTGCTGAAGCAGAAAGCGAAATGAACCAGTTGATGGATATCATCCGCAGCGTACGCAACATCCGTGCAGAAGTAAACGTACCGATGTCCAAGAAAATTGAGCTCTTGATCAAGCCTAGCGATGCATCGTCCGCTGAGCGCCTGACACGCGGTGAACACTACCTCACTCGCTTCTGCAACCCAGAGCGTCTGGAAATCAGTCTGGATCTGGCTACGCCTGATAAAGCGATGTCTGCTGTGATCACGGGAGCAGAATTGTTCCTTCCACTGGCAGGCTTGATCGATATCGAGCAAGAGCTGAAGCGTCTGGAAAAAGAAGTGGCGACACTCAACGGCGAAGTGGAGCGCATTGAGAAAAAGCTCAACAATGCCGGATTTATGGCGAAAGCACCTGAAAAAGTAGTCGAAGAGGAAAAAGCGAAGATGGCAGACTACATGGATAAGCGGGATAAAGTGATTGCACGACTTGCCGAATTGAAGGGCGAATGATCCGCCATACCATCGCATATTTTTGAGAATGGAGCATTGTGGTATGCATGCAGAAGAAGGGTTTGTAGAATACACGCAAGCGCTCGACTGGCTGCATGGACTGCTCAGGTTCGGTCAACGGCCGGGGCTTGAGAGAATGCAGTGGGTTTTGGAGCAAGTAGGACATCCTGAGCGGAGAATCCCATTTATTCATGTGGCTGGCACCAATGGAAAAGGTTCAACCTGCGCATTCCTAACGCAAATGCTGATGGAAGCCGGATATAGTGTAGGTACATTTACCTCCCCTTATTTGGTTGATTTCCGTGAACGCATCCGTTACAACGGCAGCATGATCGCGGAAGAAGATCTATTGCAGCTGGTGAATGAAGTCAAGGTATGGGTGCAACGATGCGAACAAGAAACAGAGTTCGGTTCTCCTACCGAATTTGAAGTGATTACGCTGATCGCCATTCTTTATTTTTCAAGAGTGGCGAGACCAGCGGTAGTCGTGTGGGAAACAGGACTAGGCGGGCGATTGGATTCGACGAACGTCGTCCTTCCGCTTATTTCGGTCATCACGAATATCGGCATGGACCATACACAAGTGTTGGGAGAAAGCTTGGAAGAGATTGCCCGGGAAAAAGCGGGGATTATCAAACCGGGTGTTCCTGTCGTCACAGGTGAGGTCAGGCCTGAACTTCTCGCGGTTTTTGAGGAGCGCGCCAGACAAACGAAGAGTACGCTATACCATATAGGTGAACATTTCCAGGCAGAGCAGGTAGAGGAGCAACTGGGTGAACAACAGTTTCGATACAAAAGCATTCACCGTCGTGCGGAAGCATCCTACCGCCTTACCATGAATGGCATTCACCAAACAACCAATGCAGCCGTTGCTTTAATGACCATCGATATCCTGCGAAATTACTTCTCTTTCTTGCTGGAGGAAGAAGAAATATCTCGCGGTTTGCAACAAACACGTTGGCCTGGTCGTCTAGAAGTCATCTCTCCAAGACCAATGGTTATCTTGGATGGGGCACATAATCAGGAAGGAATGGAAGCGCTTGTAAGTAGTCTGGATCGGTTGTTGCCGGACGGAGTACAGTTGCATTTGCTCTTTTCTGGATTGGCAGATAAGCCGCTTGCCAAAATGGCAGAGTCGCTCGCACCAGTAAAGTCAAAAATCAAAAAGCTGCATGTGACAACCTTTGACTTCCCGCGTGCAGCCGAAGCCAATAGCTTACAAGAGTCGTTTATAGCCGGTGGCTGGGAGCAGGAGTTTCTCGATGCAGTCCCAGACTGGCGGGCGTTTCTCCATTCTTGGATGCGGGAGAAGCAATCAGCGAAGGCGGATGACTGGTTGGTCGTCTGCGGTTCGCTCTACTTCATCGCCCAAGTACGCGCATTCTTTCCCACTATAGTAGAAGAGGCAGGTGAATAGGGTGGATCAGGCCCAACACGTCCACTTTGTGGGCATCGGCGGTTATGGCATGAGTGCCATTGCCCGCGTCTTGATCGACCTTGGATACAAGGTAACCGGCTCCGATGTCGCCATGAACGATTTGGCGAAAAAGCTGGAAGCAAGAGGGGCGGTCATTCATATTGGCCATAATGCTGCCCACGTGGAGGGAGCAGACAGCATCGTATACTCCACCAGCATTTCCAAAGACAATCCTGAGGTGATCGCAGGCCAAGCATTAGGAATTCCGGTCATGCACCGTTCCCAAATGCTTGCTCGCATATTGAATGAACGCACAGGAGTAGCAGTAGCCGGAGCACACGGCAAGACGACCACGACATCGATGATCTCTCACGTGCTGGAAGAGTGTGGTGTAGACCCGACTTTCATCATCGGCGGTGAATTGATGAGTGCTGGTACCAACGCAAAGGCAGGTAGCAGTGACTATGTCGTTGCCGAGGCAGACGAGAGCGACGGTTCCTTCTTGGAATACAGACCGATGTATGAAATTGTGACGAGCATCGAACCAGATCATCTGGAGCATTTTGATGGCGACTTCAACAATTTGAAACAGGCGTACGTCCAGTTCTTGAGCCATCTCAAACCGGATGGAAAAGCGATCCTGTGCATCGATGATCCGCATGTGCGTGAAGTCATGCCATCCGTTGAAAAAACGGTCGTGACGTATGCAGTCGATCCGAACTTCGTGGCACAAGCACAGTTTTCTGCCACTTCGATCGAATGTGGAGATCGTTGCAGCACGTGCCAGATTTATCACAAGGATGAGCGGTTGGGTGAATTGTGTCTCGTAGTCCCAGGCAAGCATAATATTGCAAATGCACTGGCTGCGATCATTGTTTGCCTGGATATTGGCCTTTCCTTTGATAAAATTGCACAGGCACTGTCTACTTTTAGCGGTGCCAAGCGCAGATTTCAAATTATCGGAGATGCACAAGGCATCCTGGTCGTAGACGACTACGCGCATCATCCGACGGAAATTATCGCCACACTAAGCGGGGCAAGGGCATCGGGCAGACGTGTGATCGCTGTGTTTCAGCCACAACGCTACACACGCACGTTTTTCCTCATGGATGAATTCAGCCGTGCCTTTGCAGAAGCAGACGAAGTGATCATCACGGATATCTACTCCCCAGCGGGAGAAGAAAAAATCGAAGGAGTCACCTCCGAAGTGCTGGTGCAAAAAATCCGCACCAACAGCCACCCACGTGCACAGTACATTCCGACGAAGGAACAAATGCAGGAGCATGTCTTCAAAGGATTGCAAGAGGGCGATCTCGTGTTGACAATGGGTGCAGGAGATATTTGGAAATCGGCATATTGGCTGGCTGAAAAGCTAGAAAAATAACGGATAGAGATGTATGAAGACTTGGACCCTACGGGTTTCCAAGTCTTTTTATTTTCTACAGGAAAGTTTTGGGTAATACTGCTAAGGATGATCTACTAATGTTTTAAAAGGTATCGATGAACCAACAATGCTGGTGAGAAGAAAAAGCACGGGGCTCGTAGACCTTGACAACGCCTACCCAGTCGGAACTACAAAAAGGGGACCACGCTTGTCGAACACTTCTCCTTTGAGAAACGTCCGCCCGTAGGGTGGCTTTGGCTCGACGGTCCCCTTTTTGTAGTGGAGGCGGCCAGTGAATCCCCCTGCTGGCGTGTCAGAGTCGAAGAGAACTGTGCTTTTTCTTCTCCTCCACTATGTTGACTCAAACCAAAATGCCTTTCATAAGATTTTTATTCTAAAAAATTAGTACTAGATACTAATATCTAGTGTTATAATCAGATCATGAAAAACGGAAGGTGATGATCGGATCATGACAAATGCAAGCCCCTTCAAGTCACGGATTACCGCCATCGGTACGTATGTGCCGAGTCGCGTTCTTACCAATGCAGATATGGAAAAGCTAGTGGAGACATCGAATGAGTGGATTTTACAACGAACGGGTATTCATGAGCGACGTATGGCAAGGGAAGATGAATATACCAGCGATCTGGCTATCGCTGCTATCCACGATATGATCGCAAATTATGGGAAGGATGTCCGCGATGTCGATATGATTTTAGTGGCGACCAGTACGCCAGACTATCCATTTCCAAGCGTAGCAAGTAAAATCCAGGCGCATTTTCAAGTCGAGCAGGCGGGTGCGATGGATCTCTCGGCTACCTGTGCAGGATTTACGTATGCGCTCCATACAGCAAATGCGCTCATCAGCTCAGGTTTGCATCGCAAAGTGTTGGTCGTAGGTGCAGAAACGTTAACAAAAGTAACCGACTATACGGATCGTACGACGTGCATCCTGTTTGGTGACGGAGCGGGTGCGGTGCTGGTTGAGCAGGACTCTACAGCTCCAGGTTTTTTGTCCGCCTATTTAGGTTCAAAGGGGGATGGTGGGATTCATGTATACCGATCGGGCTTGTCAACGCATATGGACGGACGAGAATTGAGTGGGAATGGATGCATGGTCCAAAACGGAAGAGAAGTGTACAAGTGGGCAGTAACAACGGTTCCAAAGGGGATGCAGGAGGTAGTGAGCCGGGCGGGCAAAACGCTCGAAGATGTCGACTGGTTTATCCCGCACAGTGCCAATTTGCGCATGATCGAATCCATTTGCGAGAAGAGTGAGTTCCCTCTCGAAAAGACATTGTACAGTCTGACACACTACGGCAACACATCAGCGGCTACAATTCCTTTGTCGCTCGCCTTGGGGATCAAAGAAGGCAAAGTAAAGGCAGGGGATACGATCCTGCTGTATGGGTTTGGCGGCGGTCTCGTCCACGCTGGCCTTTTGTTCCCTTGGAATCCGTAAAACATGTTCATAAATCAAGAGGCTGTCCAGACCATTCTGGGCAGTTTTTTTGTCCCAGGACGGAAAGGTATTCTTAAAGACAGTTTTCGACTGGGGGAAGAAGAAATGGCAAACGCTGTGATATTATTCGGGCTCTGCCTTTACCTCTCGTGGGTAGATTTTCATTATAGACGAATACCCAATCGCGCATTAGGTGCAGGGTTTGTACTGATTTCTTTTATGAAATATGTTCTCTCTTCGCCGATGGAATGGCTGATGGCTGGACTCTTTGCGATTCTCTGCTTACTGGTGTTTGGCTGGATCAGCTGGCACAGGCCGCTTGCGCTTGGGATGGGGGATGTGAAGCTGTTCGCTCTAGTCTGTTATGGACTTGGGGTCCGCGATTTTGTAATTGTTCTTACGATTGCGAGCTTGGCAGCTTTGCTCGTTTCTCTCGTTTTGTTGCTGATACGAAAAGTAAGTATGAAATGCGAGGTGCCGTTCGCGCCTTTTGTGACGATTGGATTAGCTGTCATTTTGTATATGAGCGAAACCTCTTGAAATGGCAAGGGGAATAGTAGTAGAACCAAATTTAATAGAATCACTAGATAGGAGTCATAACCCGTCCGAGCAAAACGTATGCTAGTACAAAGAGCCTGTGACTAGGAGGGCAAGCGTATGAGCGGACAAAATAAAAATCGTGTGACGGTCAAAATGAACGGAAGGTTCTGGGATGAAAAGCGGGACGACATCTCAAAGGAAGCAAGTAAAAAGCGCACCCCAAAGGATGATACGCCACGCGTTCGCTTTCAAGCTCCTCCCTTACCGTTTACTGACCCGTTGAAGGAAAAGGGCAACGAAGCATGGGAACGCATGATGCAGCTACGTGGAGCTACCGAGAAAGAAACGAAGCCGAACATTGAATTCGATCAGAAGTCAAATGACACCTATGAATCCGATTATTCCTTCGACGATACAGAAGAAAAGGGTTACAGGAGTAGCCTGGGTAGTCGGCTTGCAGCGTTATGGCCAAAGGGGCCCTTTTGGCGCACGACTTTAACAACAGGTGGGGCTGTAGCAATTGGCCTCTTGTTTGGATTTCTTGTGTTGACGGTCTTTTCCCAAAAGGAATTTTCCGAGTCTTACGGAAATGTTCTGAGTGATACAGTGCAGACATTAACTTCGCCGGAAGCTGGCAATGAACAAGCAGTTGTGAAAAATCGCGTAGCAGGTCCCACTTTGCCAGATGACAGTCAGCAAGCGCAAGGTGCGTCGACGAATGGTAACGCAGTGAGTCAAACAGAGGTAGCTCTACAACTGCCAGCTGTAAGTATGTACGTTGCACAAGCAGGTGTATTTCAGCCGGATGCATCTCCTCAAACAGCAGTAGAACCACTGGAGAAAGCCGGAATCCCTCATCTGCTTTATAAAGACGCAAGCAAGCAGTACATGTTCGCCGCGGCTGCTCCAACAAGAGATGCTGTGCTAGGTTTTGCCTCCAGTCTGAAAAACAAAGGCATGGATGTATACGTCAAAGAATTTTCCTTTCCTGCTTTTGAGGGGGCTGTCCCTGTCGGAAAAGCTGCCAACGCATCCGCTGATCCTAATATCCGTGCCTTTTTCACCCACGGACTCAAGCTCGTCCAAACACTTTCGGCACAATCAGGGCTGATTATTACGACGGGTCAACTTTCGCCAACGGCAAAAGAAACAGCAGAATTAAAAGAAATTCACCGCCAATTTTTGGAGGAAAGCCGCCGTATGGAAGCAAAGGAAGCCTGGAAGCCATTGCTAGATGGGATGGTAAATGGGGTGAATCAAGCGCTGGCAGCAAGGGACAAAATGGCAGAAGCAAGCGCCGGCAAAAAGGTGGAAAGCGCCGAATCCTATGCGTGGCAAGTACAGGCGGGGGTTCTTGCCTTTTTCGAGAGCTACGCGAGCTGGATTCAAAATGCACGGTCATCCACATAAATGCATGTTTATATGGTCTTCGCAAGGTTTTCTTGCAGGAGGCCTTTTCTTTCTATACAGTAACTACCAGGAGCAATCAGGGATTGTTTCGCTTCTCCCCATTTGCTAAACTTATGTTTGGCAAAAAGAGAATCCCTTATAAAAAGGGAGTTGGGAAAATGGGGAAAGAAACGCTTACTCTCGTGTTTCTGTTGGTGAGTGGACTTTTGTTTGGCAGCATTATCGGGGAGATTTTAAGTCCCTGGCTACCTTTTTTGACCAAGAGCAAAGAGATTACTTGGTCGCCTGCGGCAGATTTAGAAATTTTGAAGTACGAACTGAACTTTCAGGTAAAACTAAATCTAGCCAGTATCGGAGGCTTAGCCCTCGCATTTTGGATACATCGACGAATAAAGTAGGTTGAAAAATGACGAAAAAAAATGTTCCTCTCATTCTGGCTTCATCTTCGCCGCGTCGAAGGGAGCTTCTGCAAACTTTAGGCTTATCATTTACCGTCATCACCAGTGATGTAGATGAGACGACAGCAGGCCATTTATCTGCGAGCGAAGTAGTAGAAGAATTGTCTTTGCGCAAGGCCAAGGAAGTGGCTTCTCGCTTGACGGAAGGCGTCGTTTTAGGATCTGATACGGTAGTCGTTCTTGATGGCCAAATATTGGGCAAGCCTGTTGATGAAATGGACGCATATCGTATGTTGTCCATGCTCCAGGGGCAAGAGCATACCGTTTATAGTGGAGTCGCCTTGATAGATGTGGAGACAGGCCGTGCGGAAGTCTCACATAGTCTGACAGACGTAAGAATTCGAGCTTTAACAGAGCAAGAAATCAAGTCGTACATTGCGACAGGTGAGCCGATGGATAAAGCGGGCTCATACGCCATTCAGGGTATTGGAGCCACGATCGTGGAAGGAATAACCGGAGACTACTTCACTGTTGTTGGTCTTCCGTTAGGCCTGACGTCTGCTCTTTTGACACGTTTTGGGATGCCAATATTGTAAAGTTGTCATGCTTGGAACAAGCGGCGACGGCCATACGCCTCATGAACATCTCCATGTCAGCCGTTTTCGATAATGTGAATATGGCTGGAGGCGGATATAAAATGGCAACAAATACCTGTAACAAAACGCTGTTGAAAAACGTCCCTTACTATGACCGTCCACGTGAACGACTGCTTCGCGAAGGAGCGGTCCATCTGTCTGATACTGAACTTCTTGCCATTTTACTGCGGACAGGCAGGGAACAAGAGACGGCTCATCAGCTGGCTCAGCGCTTGTTAGCCAGGTTTGGAGACCTGCGTGGTTTAGCCCAAGCTTCTCATGCTGAGTTAACAGAGCTAAAAGGAATTGGTCCAGTCAAAGCGATTGAATTGCATGCTGCGTTTGAGCTTGGGCGTAGATTGATGGGAGTGCCTCGAGAGTATAGGGCTTCTATCCGTTTACCACGGGACGTAGCTGATTTGATGTCGCCAGAGCTTGCTCATTTGACACAGGAACATTTTGTCTGTCTCTTTCTGAATACCAAGAACCACGTGATTGGCAAGCAGACGATTTTCGTAGGCAGTCTGGACGCTTCCATCGTACACCCGAGAGAAGTCTTTAAAGAAGCGATCCGTCGTAGCAGCGCATCGGTGATATGCCTACATAACCATCGGAGAAAGAAAATGTTTATATCTTAAAACATCTCTGTTATATTAAGTGTTGGTTAATAATATTAACTAGCACTTAATTGGAGAGGTTGCCAGATGATAGACAGACCATATTTAGCCGTGACCAATTTTGCTAAAGAAGATATTAAGGCAATAACTTATGAGGAATCAGTGATTTATCAAGCCAAATTAATAGGTATGTGGGAGCAACAACAAAAAGTGTTAGGTTACACTGAGGCATCTATTGCTCTTAACATACGGAACATTAACGAATTTGTTGATGGCGCTGGTAAATTCATATGGGAAGTCACTGCTAAAGATGTTGATCACTTTTATTTGGGGTTAGTAGGTCGAGGGCTGGCATATTCAACGAGAAGAAAATACCAATCGAACATAACAACGTTTCTCGACTATCTGAGGTCAAGACATAGTCATGAGATTTGGGAAAAATATAGGGTGCCCGTACCAACGGTACTCGATAAATTTAACCGTCATCACCATAGAAAGGATGATAATGAAGGGAAGGTAATCCCTCCTGATCCAATTATCCTTTTACGCTTTTGGGATGGCTTAAAAGAAAAAATGCAAACAGCAAGAAAGTATTCTACTTATGCAAGAGACTATGTCCTTTTTAGGATGCTGGAACTGACTGGTCTTAGAATATTTGAAGCTGTGATGTTAGATGTAAAAGACTGTCGTTTTGACCTCGGGGATAAAGGGAAGTTACATGTTCGTTTTGGCAAAGGATCTAAAGGTACTGGTTACAAACATAGATGGGTTCCTTTACTCGACGGTGTTGAAGAATTACTCAAGTGGTACTTGGTCAGAGTACGCCCTTTATTTGCAGATGGACCTGGCCCATTATTTCTCTCTGAAAACGGTAGAAGATTAGGTCGTGATTCAGCTCGTGGTAATTTAAGAAGACGACAAATCGAATTGGGCTTTAACGAAGATGAGATTTTTAGTCCACACCAGCTGCGTCATTCATTTGCGACTCGCCAAACAGAACTGGGCGTTGACCTTATTACGTTAAAAACATTGCTTGGTCATGTAGATATCGCAACTACATTTACCTATTCAACACCAGGATCTAATTTTCTTGAAACAAGAGTAAGAATGGCACAAGAAAAGTGGCGGAAACAACTTGCTGATTATGGAAAAGAAAAAGGGGGTGTAGCTGATGGCTCTGGAATGGAGACTGAGGAAGGTAATGGCTGATCGGGGTATTTGGTCAGGGTCTGAACTCGGAAGATTATTGAAGGCAAAAACGGGATATAGTCTTTCTGCTCCAGCAATTAGTGGCCTTATGACTGGCGAACCAAAGCAGGTAAAGGCTGAGACAATGGACGCACTATGTACAGTTTTGGAGTGCTCGCCGAGCGATCTGTGGAAGCACACCCCGACTTTCATTAAATCAGAAGGTACCAAAATCACTTTATCCAAAGCTGTGAACGATTCAATGATAGATAAGCTTCCGCCAATTTAAGGTGATGAAAATGGACTGTAATCTAAACGCTTTTCATCAAAAATGGGCTGAAGACTTGTTTTTTAGCTATGTTGACTTCGTACGGGGTTCTGGAGTTGGATCTGATACGGTCAAACGATATACCTCTAAGGCCAGAATCGTTTTTCAGAGGGTTGATAATGAGTTAGGAAAACCCGGTGAGCTGACAGAGGAATGGTTTGCCCGAACTCTTAGTGAACTGGCACATCAAAGAGGTATAGGAAAGAGCTTACGAATTTTTCTGGAGCAACAAAATATCCTTTCAGTCGTTACACAAGATGCTCAACTCGAAAAGCAAATTAGTAGCGCATTAGATAGATGCCCGAAGGGATATCGCCGCCTCTTAGAAGTGTACTGTAATGATCGGAAGAAGCTAAGGCAAAGGCAGATAAGTAACAACGAGAGGAAGCCACTATCTCTTAAAACAATTCTGAGTGACCTTACTATATTCAATCGTTTTGTATATTGGGTAGTTGAATTTTACCCAGAGGTTAGTTCTTGGGACCTTGTACAGGAGCATCATGTCCACACATTCTTGTTAACACTTACTCAGAGGCACCGGGAGATAGTTCGAAAAGATCTCCACATGCTGTTCAGGTTTGCGAAAAAGAAGAGACTGATCGTTCATGTACCAATCATGGATTTCCCTGCAAGAGAGCTGCCTGCAAACGAGGCACATTTTTTAACGTTAGAAGAGCAGGTTCATATTGCTCAGACCATAAGTTCAAAGGCAATTGAAGATCCGGTGGGTAGTATACTGAGCAGCTTTTGCTTATTTCATGGCTTAAGTAGTGAACAGATAAGAATGATCACTATTGCTGATGTTGATTTGGATTGTAAGAAGATCAATATACTTGGAAGGCCGGCTTTGTTCTTAGCGGCCGAAGATTTAGGCCTCTTAAACGAATATGCTAAGTGCCGTGCTGAGATAAGAAACTCATCGCAAAAAAAGTATCTATTTCTTAGCAAGGATAATAGCGGGTTATATGAGGACAAACCAGTAAGTAAAAAATTCGTATTGGATAAGGTCAGGACCCTCACGGGTTACACTCCTAAAACACTGCGGATAACCTGTTTCAATGCAATTGCAGCTGAATTTGGATCACAAATGTTAATCGATGCATTCGGGTTGTCGATGACCCAATCAGCACGCTATGGAAAGTTTGAGGAATATTTGCTGGAAGAAGAAATAGGAAATCAGCGGAAATAGGAACGGGGTGTACATATGAGTGATGGTGACCAGCTAAAAGATTTAATTAACAAGTTGCCCTTTCAAAAATTAGATGTGAAACCACCGAAGTTCGAGATAAACATCGATCCGCTCAGGCATTTTAATCAGGGCGAGATGTTAAAGCCAATTCAGGAGGCAGCCAGGGAAATACAATTGCAGCATGATAGAAAAATGGCTTTGTTGGAACAGATGGTAGAAAAACCTAAACCGGTTCAACAGATTAACACTCTCATCCAAAACAGTGGTACCATCCAGAACTTACAAAATAACTATGATAGCTCAACGGGTATCCAAAATGTCACTAATAATAGTGGCTTAACTCCTGAAGAATACACCAAGTTATTTCAGGGAATGAGGGAATTGGTCTCGCTTCTTAATGTTGAGAAAGCAAAAGATGCAGAAGAGATCATCGACCAATTAGATGACGAACTTTCTAAGGATGAGCCCAGAAGAGGTATTGTAAAGGCTTCTGCATCATACTTAACATCGCTGTTCAAAGAAGTCATTGCAGATCCGTTAAAATCAGTCGCAAAGGGTCAATTTACTGATTACGCAAAAGTAAAGGCACCCGAAGTTTTGAATGGATTGGATGAGTTGGTTTCAAACATGTTATGAGCCTTGCACTATTAGTCACTGACGAGACTATTTAGTAACTCTTGGGAGAGACTAAATGCGTATAAGTTTAAGTGATGTTTAACATAGACAAAGCAAACTTACCCATTTCCATCCGAGCGGTGATCCGACACCTAGCAGGGAAGACATCGCGATTACGCACACATTGCGTGACGCTGGTGAACTGGTGGGGATTTCATTGTTGGATCATGTTATTATCGGGGAAGGCAAGTACGTTAGTCTCAAAGAGCAAGGGTACTTGTAACAAGTTTTTACGTGCAAGATTAATCATCGATACGTTTATGAATTCTTGTGCGCATGAAAACCTTCCACAAAAACGCGGTCGCTCTACCTTGGAGAGGCCTCGATAGAGGTTCTCTTATGCTTGTCATTTGGATTAATATTTGGAAGGAGTTTTTTTATGTTTGGTGGATTTACACGTGACTTGGGGATAGACCTCGGCACTGCCAATACACTTGTTTTTGTGAAGGGTAAAGGAATTGTGGTGCGTGAGCCTTCTGTTGTAGCGATTCGTACCAATAACAATTCCATTGAAGCAGTAGGGAATGCAGCGAAAAGTATGATTGGTCGTACGCCAGGTAATATCGTAGCGGTTCGTCCAATGAAAGACGGGGTTATTGCTGACTTTGATACTACTGCGACGATGATGCGCTATTTCATCAATCAAGCACAAAAAAATCAAGGGCTGTTTACGCGTCGTCCCAACGTAATGGTTTGTGTACCTTCGGGAATTACTGCGGTGGAAAAGCGCGCAGTCGAAGACGCTACGAAGCAGGCTGGGGCGAAGGAAGCCTATACGATTGAAGAGCCGTTTGCAGCAGCGATCGGTGCAGACCTGCCAGTGTGGGAACCGACGGGAAGTATGGTCGTTGACATTGGCGGCGGTACAACAGAAGTCGCAATCATTTCACTCGGGGGGATTGTTACTTCCCGCTCCATTCGTGTAGCAGGAGATGAGATGGACGAGGCGATCATTCAGTACATCAAGCGCCGTTACAACTTGATGATCGGGGAACGGACAGCAGAAACATTGAAGCTGGAGATCGGCTCTGCGATTGCTCCTGATGAGGTCGAGAACGTAGACATTCGCGGTCGTGACCTTGTAACCGGATTGCCAAAAACGCTCTCGGTCAGCAGCACAGAGATTGCCGAAGCATTGGCGGAAACCATTTCTGCTATCGTAGAGTCAGTGAAGGTAACACTCGAAAAAAGCCCGCCTGAACTCGCGGCGGACATCATGGATCGTGGAATTGTACTCACAGGCGGCGGTGCGCTCTTGCGTAACATGGATCGCCTGTTAAGTAAGGAAACGGGTATGCCCGTGCATGTCGCGGAAAACGCACTGGATTGCGTAGCGATTGGAACAGGTCGTGCATTGGAGAACATTCACCTGTTCAAATCCAAGCAAGGCATCACCTCTTCCCGACTAAAACGGGGTAAATAAACGGAGGGTAGGGCATGTCGTTTTTCGGGAATAAGCGGCTTATCATTGTACTTGTAGGCTTGGTCCTGCTTATCTCCGTCGTGGGCTTCACTTCTCGTGAACGGGTTAGCCTGACCTGGCCAGAAATGTTCTTCAAGGATACCTTCAGCGTGGTGCAGGGCTTTTTTTATCGCCCTGCCCAGGCTGTTTCTGGCTTTTTTCAGGAAATTGAAGATGCGTACGGTGTTTATGAAGAAAACAAGGCGCTTAAGGCAAGCTTGGATCAATACGCCCGTCTAAGTGCCGAATTGTACACACTCAAAGCAGATAATCAGCGCCTTCGAGAAATGGTGGGGGCAAAAGATTCACTTAAATCTTACAATCTTCACTTTGCGGAAGTCGTGGCGAGAAACCCTGATACATGGAACAATGTCGTTACCATCGATCAAGGATTAAAAAGTGGCATCAAAAAGGATATGGCTGTCATTACAGCCAAAGGAATGATCGGCCGTGTACAGAGTGTTGCCAACTTTTCAGCTACGGTTGAATTGTTGACGAGCTATGAGCGACGTGACCATATCTCAGCAGATATTTTGACGGAGCAGACAGTCGACGGCAAGCCTGTGTACCGTCCAATTAGTGGTGTCATCGAAGAATACGATCCGCAAGAAAGATTGCTCGTCATGCGCAAAATCCCTTGGGGACAGGCAATTAAAAAAGATCAGCAAGTTATTTCATCAGGTTTGGGAGGCGTTGTTCCTCGCAATTTGCCGATTGGCTATATTGTTCGCGTTGAACCAGATGATTATGGCTTGACTCAAACCGCCTACATCCAGCCGAGCGCTGATTTTTCACAATTGAATGAAGTCATGGTAGTAGAACGAGACTTTACGATCGCTCCCAATGGCGAATTGATCCCGCAACAGCCAACCGGACAGACACAAACACAGAAGCAAACGCCTGTGCCTCCGGCTTCACCTGCTAGCGGGGGTGGTCAGTAATGGCCCGGTTTTTATTGACGTTGGGCGTCGTGGTTATGTTTGTTTTGGAAGGTACTGTGATGCAAGTATTTTCACCTGGTACATGGGGTCTGTCTTGGATGACAGTACCCCGGTTTGCGCTTGTCTGCTGTATCTTTATATCGATGTACCTTGGCAGGCGCGAAGGCTTGTATTATGGGATCGCCTTCGGATTTTTACAAGATGTCCTGTTTGGGCAACTAATTGGAATCTATACCATGTCCATGATGGTGGCCAGCTACTTTGCAGGGATGATCGTTCTTTTGTTCCAGAGAGGGTTCGGGATGGTTTTTATTACCAGCTTCCTGATTTTGTTCGGACATGAGTGGCTTTTGTATTCCTTGTTCCGCTTGTTTTCCGCTGCCCCCTTCGATGTTCAATGGATTTTGACACATCAAATTTTGCCTAGTGTGCTGTTTAATCTCGCTTTTGGCTTACTGGTATACTTTCCGATCAAGAATGTATGCAACAAGATTCTGGCGAAAAAGGAAATGCACATGCAGTAAGGGCAAAGGAGAGGAGAGTTCGTGGAAGAAGTCAAAGAACCGAAATCAGACATACCTGTTCGGCTCAATATATTGTTTGTGATTGTATTTTTGTTCTTCGCCGCCATTATTTTACGGCTAGCCTTTGTGCAGCTGGTGGAAGGCGAACAGTATACACATGAATTGGAAAAGTTCAGTATTCGCGAACTGCCGATTTCCGCTCCTCGTGGCCGTATCTTGGATAAAAATGGCGAGGTACTCGTTTCGAATAAGCCTGTGTACACCGTTCAATACGTTGAAGAACAAGGGCAGGACATTGATGAAGAGAAAGTTGCAGACCGTCTGGCAAAAATCCTCATACCCGATGGCGGCAAAATTGGTACGGATAAGGAACTGTTAAAGAAGACGATTGATCTGAGATCAACTTTGCCCGTTGCTTTCAATGCGCAGGAAACAAACGACCTCAAGGCAAAGGTTGCGACGAAGTTAAAAGCCGTTCCGAAAGTAGAGACCGTCGATCAGATGTCGGACTTTGAGCTGGTAAAAACCGCCATTTATCTTGGGATGCGCGTTCGTTCTCCCTTTGATGACAAGGAGAGAGCAGACCTTATAAAGAAACTGAATGCTGCCAAGAAGGGTACACCCGCTATTACGGAAGCGAACACTTCGGACTTCGAGCTGTTAAAAATGGCGATAAACGCCAATATGACCCTCACTCTGAAACTGGACAAGGAAGATCGCAATGACCTCGCCAAAAAAGTGAAGGATCAGATCGGAGTTTTGCCTACTCCCGAAGGCTTGGCAGAAAAGTCTGACATGGATTTGCTGCGCTATGCCTCGTTGTTCGACATGGATATCAAACTGCCATTGACAGAGCAGCAACGCCAATTTCAGTGGCACAAGCTCTCGTTGCTGCAGGAGATGCGTTCACCGCAGATGGCCAGCTACATTCCTAGACGTGTCAAGGTCAACATCACGGAGCAGGAAATGTTCCAAATCGAAGAACGACGCACCGAACTGCCGGGAATTAGTGTGGAGCTGGAGCCTGTTCGCCAAATTTTCGAAGATCCGGATGGTTCGGCATTTGGTACTCACTTTCTCGGATACATCAATGCGATTCGACCTGAGAGCTTGAAAGAATATCAGGCACAAGGCTACAACGCTATCGACCGTGTCGGTGTAACCGGTCTGGAGAGCTCCTATGAACGTTATTTGCGCGGCAAAAACGGGATTATGGAAGTGCACGTGAACAAAAATTCGGAGACGGTAGAGAAGAAGATGCACCAGGAACCTAAGCCAGGAAATGATCTTGTTTTGGCCATGGACTGGCGCTATCAAAGCAAGGTAGAGGCCATCTTGAAAGAAGAGGTAGAAGCATTCAAGAAGCGCCCGACTACGCCAAAAGAATTTAAGGACGCACACGTATTGGTGATGAATCCGAATACAGGTGAAATATTGGCGATGGCGAGTTATCCGGATTACAATTTGAATCTGTATTACGACCGCAAGAAATTCAACGAGAATTACACCTCGCTTATTTTGCCGAACGAATCAAACCGCTTCATTTATACGCCGTACCCACCTGCTTCTACCTACAAGCCGCTGTCTGTCATGATTGCGCTTCAGGAGGGGCTGACTACACCAAACGAGATCATTTATGACCGAGGCGGTTTGAATGTCGGTAACACGTATAAACGCAACTGGAAGGCAAGTGGTCATGGACCTGTTAACGCTCGTCGTGCCTTGCAGGTATCGAACAATACGTATATGTACGAAATGGCGATTCGCTTAGCAAGAAAAGGGAAAGAAGGCTGGGAGAAGCAGTTTTCTGTCTACGATTACTACAATGCCCAGTTTGGTCTTGGTGTGAAAACAGGTGTGGATTTGCCGAATGAACATACCGGTTGGGAAAACCAGAACCTTTACTACGGGAACTTGGCGGACGTGATGATTGGTCAATACGATCTGTTCACGCCGATGCAGCTGGGCCAATACGTATCAACCATTGCCAATGGAGGATATCGGGTACGCCCACATCTTGTAAAAGAAATTCGCAAAGGAACCACCGATCCGAAAAAACCAGGACAAACGCTCTCGGTTATTGAACCACAAGTGCTCAACCGGGTTGATATCGATCCGAAGCATATACAGGTGGTAAAAGAAGGAATGCGGATGGTTACTCAGCCAGGTGGTACCGTTCAACGATTCAATGGGCTGCCTTTCACGGTTGCAGCCAAGTCTGGTACGGCACAAACGTCGCAGCCAGCGGAAAATGCACTGGTTGTCGGATTTGCGCCTTATGAAAATCCTCAACTTGTTTTCGTCGTCATTGCGCCGAACAGTTTGAGAGACGGTACATCCAGTTCTGATGCTACTGGTCCAATCTCGCGTCGATTGCTCGAAGCTTACAATGAACTGAATCCAGGTGTCCTTACTGGTGGGGTTCCGAAGCCGAATCCACCGTCCTCGAAGTAACCGCAATGGTTGTCCAGGGTAATTAAGCCCGAGAGAATAATGGAGTCAAGCTCTTGTAAAGTGCCACCATCTGACCCGATTCGGCAATTTTTTCACGCAGAGCAGGAAAAATCTTTCTGTATGGCGAATGGTATCGGTCGAGGTGAAACCGGTGACGACTGTGAAAAGCAAGGTCACGATCAAAGGGACTAAAGACGGTCTCGTCTTCTTTATGGATGATACCTGTTCCTTCGACGAACTACTGGCCGATATGCGTGAAAAAATAGAGCATAGCCACCAACAGATTTTGTCGGGGCCACTCATTCGGGTATCTATAAAATTGGGAAAACGATACTGCTCACCCGAGCAACAAGAGCAGTTGACTCAAATTATTCGAACGAAGGGCAACCTGGTGATCCATACAATCGAATCTGATTTGATCACGCGGGAAGAAGCTATGGCTGAACGCCTGAAAACCCATTTTTCCATACAGGTAAATACGGTACGCTCTGGGCAAGTACTGGAGTTTGACGGTGATTTGCTCTTATTGGGAGATGTCAATCCCGGGGGGACGGTTCGCAGTACAGGAAGCATCTACGTGCTGGGGCATCTCAGAGGGTACGCGCACGCAGGTATTTCCGGTGACTCACAGGTAATTATTGCGGCTGCAGTCATGAGTCCTACCCAGTTGCGGATTGCAGATGTGATCAGCAAGCCGGGTGAGGAATGGACGAATAATTCCGGAGGCACAGAATTTGCCTATCTGGAAAATGAGATCATGCTGGTAGCGAAAATGAACTACTTGTCGCGAATCCGCCCTGATTTGGGTGAGAAAAAGCGTGAGGGTTGAGGGAAAGAGGAGGAACGGACGTGGGGATTGGAATTGTCGTAACTTCCGGTAAAGGCGGCGTGGGTAAGACGACCACTTCCGCCAATTTGGGAACGGCGCTCGCATTGTTGGGACAAAAAGTGTGCATGGTAGATACCGATATTGGCTTGCGCAATCTGGATGTAGTCATGGGACTTGAGAACCGAATTATTTATGATCTGGTAGATGTTGCAGAAGGCGCATGCCGACTGCCGCAAGCTCTGATCAAAGACAAGCGGTTTGACAATCTGGCATTGCTCCCGGCTGCTCAGACCAAAGACAAATCAGCAGTAACTCCTGAGCAGATGGAGGAAATCATTACGCAACTGAAGCGGGAATATGATTATGTCATCATCGATTGCCCTGCGGGTATTGAGCAAGGCTTCCGCAATGCAGTGGCAGGGGCTGATCAAGCAATCGTCGTGACTACACCTGAAAAAGCTGCGGTGCGTGATGCTGATAGGATTATTGGACTATTAGAGCGAGAAAAAATCGGAATGCCTAAGCTGGTAATCAATCGCGTTCGCTCCCATATGGTGAAAAATGGCGACATGCTGGATGTAGAAGACATTTTGGATTTGTTAGCCATTGACTTAATTGGTGTAGTGCCGGATGATGATCATATCATTAAATCCGCGAACCAAGGTGAGCCGGCTGTGATGAACCACGAATCACGTGCTTCCATCGCGTATCGGAACGTTGCTCGTCGCCTTTTGGGTGAAGCTGTTCCATTGCAACCATTGGAAGAAAAAGCGGGCGTGTTCCATAAAATGCGTAAATTCTTTGGATTAAAATAGGTAATACATGGCTCCCTTCTTTTATAGAGGGGAGTCACGTTTTCTAGGAGGAAACGGATGGACCTGGAAAAACGTCATTTAAAAACCATTGACTGGACCATCATTTTGATTTTGGCAGGGCTGGGTATCTTCAGCTATCTGGGGATTTCCGGTTCTGCGGCAGGCGTAGATAAGGCGCATCGGCAGGTCCTTTGGTATGTCATCGGCTTTATTGTGCTAGGTGTGACATTGCTATTTGACTATCGCCTATTCCACAACATGGCCTATGTCTTATATGCACTCGGTCTGATTCTTTTGATCGGGGTATTTCAAACGAAGCCCATTAACAATACGACAAGCTGGTATGACCTTGGTCCTGTGTTGTTTCAGCCTTCTGAACCGATGAAGCTGTTCACGATCATTACGGTGGCCCGCTTCTTGTCCAGGAGGGCAAACGATCCGGATCGGTTTTACTATTTTTATAAGCTGATTCCGGTAATGGCCTTGGTTGGTGTACCATTGCTTTTGATTTTGGTTCAGCCCGATTTGGGTACGGCCATGGTCTATACGGGGATGCTGGCCACTATGCTAATCGTTGGTGGTATACGGATGAAGCATGTATTGTATATGGGAGGGCTGGTCGGCAGCTTTTTTGCCGCCATGACACTGTTGTATCAATACAAGCAGGATATCTTTTTCAAGATAATCAAGCCGTATCAATGGGATCGGATTGTCTTTTGGATGAACCCGGATCTTGAACCGATGGGACGAGGGTTCCAGCTCAAGCAAGCATTGATTGCTATCGGCTCAGGGCAACTGTTCGGAAAAGGGATTGATACGCCGACGCAAGCGAGCTTTGGATGGGTGCCGGTAGGAGAAAGTGATTTTATCTTTACCGTCATTGCAGAAAAGCTGGGCTTTGTCGGAGCTGGATTGCTGATGATTCTGTTTTTCGTTTTAATTTACCGAATGATTCGCATTGCGATGGAGGCAAAAGATCCGTTCGGCTCCTATGTTGTCGCGGGTGTCGTAGGGATGCTTACGTTCCAGATCTTTGAGAACATCGGGATGACGATTCAGTTGATGCCGATTACGGGTATTCCGCTTCCGTTCATTAGCTATGGAGGGAGCTCACTTGTAACCAACTTCCTGATCATTGGTGTGGTGCTCAATATTGGGATGCGCAAGGACAAGTTGCGTTTTGATTAAAGGAGTAGTTCCAAAAGTCATCTGGTTCTCGCCGCTTTCTCGGTGCTGAATAGATGACTTTTTGAACACTCACGAAATGCGTGACAAATGCAAATACTTATGCTAAAATCATCCTAAGTTAACCATTTTTACAAGTTATAGTGTTTGATTGATTGGTATGGAGTCGTACGTATTGTGAGTGACGTCACCAATTGTCAATCGCAATTCGTATGACTTTTTTTCCTTGACGCAAAAGGCTTATCTGTAAAAAAGAGGTTAACGCTACACTCTTTCGCCTCGTGGGGCGTAATGTTCAGGGAGGTTTTGTTTCATGCAACAAGGTATCGTAAAATGGTTTAACGCAGAAAAAGGATACGGCTTCATCCAAGTTGAGGGTGGCGACGACGTATTCGTACATTACAGCGCAATCCAGTCAGAAGGTTTCAAATCTCTTGACGAAGGTCAAAAGGTTGAGTTCGAAATCGTTCAAGGTAGCCGTGGACCACAAGCTGCTAGCGTAACTAAACTGTAAATTTGACAGATTCAAAGGCAGTCTCTCAATAGGGAGACTGTCTTTTTTGCGTATTTACACCCGATACACTGTAGCGGTGGAGAGGGGCAACGGTCGTCATAAAGCAGGTAGACAAGTCATAGGATGATACTAAAGGCTTGGCCTGCGGAGGGATGGACATGTTTGAAAGAGTAGATCGCGTAAAAGAAAGACGGAGGGAGCGTTTGGAACGAATCCGAACACAGTCACGAGACAGCTATACTCCCTACGTCGATGATTGGAAAGATCCCATCGAAGAAACGCCAAACCCATTCAGTTACTCGCCGCGCGAGAACGAAATGATGGACCAGCCACCGTCCCATGAAAAGTGGGGCGTACAAATTTTAGCATCTGTCTTGTTGATTGGAGCTGCTTATGTTTTGTTTCAAACGACGTTGATCCCTGCCTCTTGGAAAAGCTCCGCGAGGGAAGTCATGACACGGGATTTTAATTTTTCAGGAGTAGCGGACTGGTATGAAGCAAGATTTGGTCCGATCCCGACGATGCTTCCTTCGATACCTGCCAATCCCCCTGCGGTGCCAGCTACGAGCACAACGAAGGACGCAGCTGCTGTGTGGAAGCTTCCCAGCAGCTGGAAAGTCGTAAAATCCTATGATCCAGAGAGCGCAAATGTGATCCTGCATACGGGAATGAACGATCAAATCACGATTGGTGAAGCTGGCTGGGTCGCTTTTGTCGGTGAAAAGCCTGATTATGGGACGACAGTGATTGTTCGTCTAACCAAAGGACGGGAGATATGGCTGGGCAATCTCGATAGTATAGGGGTGACGAAGGACGAGGTACTAACGCCTGGTCAAGTCATCGGAACCGCTCGGGTAATGGATCAGACATCTCGTCATCTGTATGTAGGGGCAAAAGTGAATGAGCAATTTGTCAATCCCTTGGAAGTGATTCCGTTTGAATAGGGGAGGCTGGCTCGACATTCGGTTTCGCATTCACCTGCTTTTTTGGGCGGTGATCGGCTTGTCCGTGGTGACAGGCCATTTTTTGGAGGTCATTACGCTGTTTGTCATTGTGCTGATCCATGAATTGGGGCATGTAGCGATGGCGCGTGAGCTCGGATGGACCGTAAAGGAAGTGCAGCTTCTGCCTTTTGGTGGAGTAGCGACGATGGAAGACTCGTACGCCACGGACCCAATGGATGAGATTGTCGTGGCACTCGCTGGGCCCTTCTTAAATATGGTGATGATGGCTGCTTCGTACTTGTTTTGGTTTATGGGGATATGGACAGAAGAGTGGGCCCGCTTTTTCTTGGTAAGCAATTTGACGATTGCACTGTTTAACCTGTTGCCAATTTGGCCGTTGGATGGCGGGAGAATCTTGTTGGCCGTTCTATGCTGGTTTATGTCATATAGGCAGGCGACGATGATATCGATGACAGGGAGTACGCTGTTTGCAGGGATCATGGTGGGGATGTCCAGCTTGGAGTTGAAGTACAACGTAGCAGTTATCGGGATTTATTTATTGGTGTTGAACATTCAGGCATTTTTACGGTTTCCTTATCAATTTTTTCGCTTTCTTGTGGAAAAATACGACAGGCAGCAAGAAGAAGCTGCCGTTCAAGCGATACGCGTGCATCCCGAGGAAACGGTACTGGCTGTCTCGCACAAGCTGCGGCGGGGATGCTCCCATCTTTTCTACGTGCAAGGGGCGGGTCTCTTGGCAGAGGAACAGCTTTTGTATGCCCTTCTTTTTGAGCAAAAGCACAACGCCGCCGTGGGCAGGCTCCTTTAGACCTTAGTCAGCAGGAGCGATCCATTCCATCAGCCAGCAATCACGCATGCTTCCTTCGTGCCATTCGTGCAGAGGAAGCTCTTTTACTTTTCGAAAGCCACATTTTTCGTAGCAACGGAGGGCTCGTTCATTCCAGGCTTGCGGGTCAATCGCTACTTTTTGTGCTCGTTTTTCCGTGTGAAGATAGTGGAGGATGGCTTTAACAAGCTGAGTACCGATACCGCGATTCCAGTAAGCAGGCTCTCCGATGAACTGGTCCATGCCGTAAACGACGTCGTCTTTTGCATACCCATACAGTTGTTTTTCCGGGGCATCGAGCGGATAAAATTGCGCATAGCCAATCGGTTTGTCCGCGTACAAGATCAGGCAGCGAGTTTCACCATCGTCTTCCGGGAAAAAGCTTTGCTGCACGAGCTTCTCGTCATGCGGCCGATCACGACCTTCATAATAGGCCAAGACGCGCTCGTCAGAAAGCCATTTGACTAAATGAGTGGTATCATTGGGGGATAAGGCTCTTATTTTTAGATCACCTGTTCAGAGAAAATAAAGTATTAGACTGATGTTGTTGATTTGATGCTATTTCTGTCTAAGAAAGCTCTTTACTTTAGAAAAATAGATATTAGACTATTCAATCCTTCCATACAAAAAGGCCAGTCAGAACACAAAAATAAAGTGTTAGAGTGGCCTGGTTTATTGAGCTATCGTACCCGTTATCTCAATGCAACTATGTGTCGCTCACGATCTTCAACGCAAGCGACCCAGCATTGCGTTAGCCCCGAGGAACGCAAAACGATCAAAATCAAAGGAAACGACAGATTGGACGAAAAACGGTTAACCCGTCTACTCACGCATACATCCTCTGCTATCTATCCTTGCCTTGCCATTAGCAGAATTAGCCTATTTGCCCCTATAGTATAGTGGCTGCAAACAGGCTATTTAATTCCGCTTATATCATGATACGTCTTTGTTCAATGCCAGCCACTGCACCGCCAACTCGAACTTGGATGATTTCACCGCTCTCGCTCAGGCGCAAACTTGCCTTGATTTCAGAAGGACAATCCATCGAATACCCTTGCCTGAACATGACATGCTCCACTTCCTGCAAAGATCGTTGGCCATGTTGGTACAAATAACTGAGCAGGGCACCGTTGGATGTTCCTGTCGCGCTTTCCTCGGGAATATCGTACAGCGGCGCAAAATTCCGGCATTCCGCAGCAGCATCGTCTGGAGTATCCATCGTGAACAGATGATATCCAACCACATCATATTTTTCGCTGATGGCGGTTATAGCGTCAAAATTGGGCTGAACCTCATACAAGAGCTTCCTGCTGCGGATCGGGATAAAAATGTCCCGCAGTCCCGTCGAAACAATTTGGATGGGTAACCCGGTTTCCAGATCCTTGGTATCCATTCCCAAGGATGGGGCTATTTCCTCACAGGATAGCCTTTCAAGAAATTTTGGTAAAGCCTGTGACAAATAAACAAGACCCTCGGAGCTAATATCGACATCCAAAATCCCTGCCTTGGTTTCTATCGTATAGAAGGTCCCTTCCTTTGCCAAACCCAGCGCATGCATGAGTCCAAATGCAGCAATCGTGGCGTGTCCGCACAGATCAACTTCGCTGGCGGGGGTGAAATAGCGGATTTTGTAATCCGCAAGCAAGGATTTTTCCATAAAGGCCGTCTCCGAAAGGCCCAATTCTTTCGCGATGAGCTGCATATCTGCAGCATCCAGCGACAGGCCATCCTCTAAGACAACACCTGCAGGATTACCGCCACGCTCCCCTTTCGAAAACGCATTTAACGTATACACTTCCACATTCATGTTCCGCTCGTCCTCTCCTTATCTTCAAAAAAACGATGTGCTCAACAGCACGTCCCACTCGCTGCCATGAGACGGATGTCTTAGACTGCCGCTGTTGTCGTTTAACTAACGTTTCCCGTTAGCTTAACGATACTGTTGTTCTCTTATTTCAAATTATTCCAGATTTAATCTTTCCGCTATGCTTTCCAAACTACAAATGGAATTAATGACAGCGGTTTTACTTTTAATTTTAATGGTCATCTTATTTTAGCCACTATGATTACGCTAACCTGCCAGTTAACTTAATGAAGCTTCCGCAAGTCTAATACTTTATTTTCTTAGTCTTCAACTATTTTCCGAGTCTAACACTTTATTTTTCAGTCTAATACTTTATTTTCTTTGGACATCACCAGCATGAATCATGGTTTATCTCCTTTACCTTGACTTGGTAGCTATGTTAGATTACTTCCTATGAGCCCGGTTATCCTTCTTTGGGGCAACGTTTGCACGGGGAATAAGGAGTGAAGGCAGTGAAGCAAGTAGCGATCAGTGCACAAGGTGGCAGCATCCGCATCGCATTTATAGAAAACGGGAAATTGCAGGAATGGCGTACACAGGATGTAGGGGCACACGCAAGTGTTGGTGACATTTATCAAGGACGGATCGCAGATGTGAGGCCTGGCATCCAATCCGCCTTTGTTGATATTGGTACAGGCCAAAATGCTTATTTGTATGTAGATGACACGGTCGGTTTAGAGTCGGGTGGAGCAGCGAAACCAAGTATTGCGGAACGCGTTCACGTAGGACAAAAGGTATTGGTTCAAGTGACTAAAGAGGCAATGGAAATGAAGGCGCCAAAAATCTCGATGCGGATCAGCTTGCAGGGGCGTTACCTGGTGTACCTTCCGACTGAAGAAAGCATATCGCTTTCGCGTAAAATAACCGATGATACCAAACGAAAACGACTGCAACAAGTGATCTCTTCGACAGTAGCGCAAGGAGAAGGCTGTATTCTGCGCACGGAAGCGGCGGAAGCAGAAGAGCAGACACTCATTCGTGAACTGACCTATTTGCGCAATCGCTGGCAGGATATGCTGCGAACAGCGGAGGGACTGCGCTCGACCGGGCGGATTTTTCAGGATGCAGAGTTGATCGAGGTGGCGCTCCGAGATGGTTTGGCAAACGGAATGGATGAGCTGTTGGTAGAAGGTGCGGCGACTCATCAGCAGGTAAAAGAGGCGTTGGCAGCTTTTGCTCCGGAAGTACAAGAGAAGCTTCGCTGGTATCAGGGCAAACAGCCGCTCTTTGACTTCTTGGGTGTCGAGGCGGAGCTGATTCGTGCTCGTGATCGACAAGTGCCGCTCAAGAGTGGAGGGTCCTTGGTCATCGACAGGACAGAAGCGATGACGGTCATCGATGTAAATACCGGTTCGTTCACAGGCGGGGGAGGGCAACAGCGGGAGCAGGCAGTGACGGCGACCAATCTGGAGGCGGCAACTGAAATTGCCCGGCAGCTGCGCTTGCGAGACATCGGTGGCATCGTGATCATTGATTTCATCGACATGAAAGAGCAGAGCAATAAGGAGCGAGTGATCTCGCGATTGAAACAAGAGCTGGCGAAGGACCCTGTGCCTTCGACTGTTCTCGGGATGACGTCGCTCGGATTAGTCGAGATGACGCGAAAAAGAGTTCGTGCGAGCCTGATGGAGCGGTTGACGGAGCCGTGTGAGGCATGCAAGGGCCGAGGGAGAGTTTGGCGAGTAGACGAGCTGTTCCGGCGCTTGTACGCCGAAGTCACGGCACTGGCAAAGAGCCAAGATGTGGAGGCTGTTCTCGTGGACATGCCGCCAAGATTGTTGGATATGATAGAGGCGTGGGAAAAAGCAGAGGCAATTACATGGCCTGTCCATGTCTATAAGCAGCTTGTCCCTTCTATGAGCCCAGACGAGTTTCGAATTGGGTACGTCGGAAATCGGGCAGAGGCACAGCGTTTACAATCGAAATAACTTGACTGGGCTATTGTATCTATGATAACCTAATGGTTGTCATGCAGATATGCCTCGTGCATACTGTAACCGCACGAATCAGGTACATAAGCCGTCGCTCGTCGACGCACCTGTAAAGGCGAGTCTGAGTATAGGAGGTGCACACAGTGTACGCAATTATCGAAACCGGTGGAAAGCAATACAAAGTTGAAGAGGGAGCAGTTCTCTTCATCGAGAAATTGGCTGGCAACGAAGGAGACGTTGTTACTTTTGACAAAGTTCTCTTCGTAAGCAAAGACGGCAAAGTTACTGCAGGAGCTCCTACAGTAGCTGGTGCAACGGTAACTGGTAAAGTAGAAAAACACGGTAAAGCTGCAAAAATTATCGTGTACAAATACAAAGCCAAGAAAAACTACCGTCGCAAGCAAGGTCACCGTCAACCATTCACCAAAGTTGTGATCGAGAAGATCAACGCTTAATTGGTGACTTGTTATGATTGAAGTGATCGTGAGCCGTGCGCAGCACGGTATCCATGAAATTAGTATTTCCGGACATGCCAATGCGGGTGCCTATGGGGCAGACATCGTTTGTTCTGCTGTATCAGGCATCAGCTTTGGTATATTAAACGCCATCCAACCTTTGACCGGCATCACTCCTGATGTCGCTGTCGCACAAGAAGGCGGTGGGTTCTTGAAGTGGAGTCTTTCTTCTTCGGATGATGAGACTGCACGCGAGAAACAACAGCTTTTGGCAGAGAGCATGGTAATTGCTCTTTTGTCGGTTGAGGCGAATTACGGTAAATACGTAAAAGTAAATGATCGTAAATGGCAGGGAGGTGTCTGATATGAACATGCTGTTTAACTTGGACCTTCAGTTTTTCGCATCGAAAAAAGGGGTAGGTTCCACAAAGAACGGTCGCGATTCCATTTCCAAACGTCTGGGCGTGAAACGTGGCGACGGGCAATTCGTTACTGCTGGTAACATTCTCGTTCGTCAACGCGGAACAAAGATTTACCCAGGTGCGAACGTAATGAAAGGCGGAGACGACACTCTGTTTGCAACTGCAGATGGTGTTGTTCGTTTCAAGCGTCTGGGCCGTGATCGCAAACAAGTTGTGATCGAGCCAGTTGCTTCCGAAGCGTAAATATTTGTTAAGAAAAACCCAGCGATATAGCTGGGTTTTCTTTTTGTCCGGGTCTTTTTTAACGAGGAGGAATTTAAAAATTCTGGAGCGCATAAAAACTTCCAGTAAAACGCGGTCGCTCTTCTATGATTTTGCCTCGAAAGAGGTTTTTTTATGGTACAATAGATGGGAAAGATATTCTTATCGACTTGGGTGAATGTGATGGGGGACGAGCGGAGGCTGTTTACGCATCAGACAGACCAACTGCTGACCGTTCTGAACAGGCAGCGGCATGACTGGTTGAACCACGTTCAGGTTCTGCTCGGCTATTTGCATTTGAACCGTACTGAACAAGGAGAGGCCCATTTGAAGCGCATCGCACAGATGGCGATGCAGGAATCGATGGTAGCCCGATTGAATAGCTCCTTGTTGTCCGTCTTCTTCTTGACATTTAACGCACTGAACAATGAATTGCTTTTAGAAGTGGACGTGTGCAATCATGTGGATCTCACGCGAGTAGTTTTGAGCGAGCAAGACTTGTTTCAGTTGGTGTCAGAGATATTATGCACAGTGAACGATCATGTAGACCAGAGCGGGTACGAACCAGCCAGCATGCAGGTAAGCTTGCAGATGGATGAGTGTGGCGTTCATTTTCGTTTTGACCTGGCCGGTGTACTTCATGCATCCGGAATGGAAGAATTGGAAAAGCTGATACGTAAAAGCGAACAGAGTACGGTGGAGGTCACCGAGTGGATACATACGGAAGAAGAATGGGTCCTGAATTTGGTGGTTCCATTCGCGGAATGAAAGAGGTGACACCATGTTTGTCGATCAGGTAAAAGTATATGTAAAAGGCGGGGACGGTGGTAACGGAGCCGTCTCCTTTCGCCGGGAGAAGTACGTACCGCTGGGTGGTCCAGCAGGTGGAGATGGCGGTCAAGGTGGAGATGTCGTGTTTGTCGTGGATGAAGGTCTGCGTACACTGGTAGATTTCCGCTATCAACGACATTTCAAAGCACCACGCGGAGAGCACGGCCGCAACAAATCTCAGCACGGAGCAGGCGCGGAAGATATGATCGTGCGCGTGCCACCGGGAACAACTGTCATTGATGATGATACCAAAGAAGTGATTGCCGATCTCGTGGAGCAGGGGCAACGTGCTGTGATCGCAAAAGGCGGACGCGGTGGACGAGGCAATATTCGTTTTGCCAACTCTTCGAATCCAGCCCCACACATCTCGGAGAACGGAGAGCCAGGTCAAGAGCGTTACATTGTCATGGAGCTCAAGCTGATTGCAGATGTGGGCTTGGTTGGCTATCCAAGTGTAGGAAAATCCACGTTGCTGTCCAGTGTAACAGCGGCGAAGCCAAAAATTGCAGCGTACCACTTTACGACGCTGACACCGAATCTGGGTGTTGTGGACTTGGGCGAGCAGAGCTTCGTAATGGCTGACTTGCCAGGATTGATTGAAGGCGCACATGAAGGTGTGGGTCTTGGTCACCAATTCCTGCGTCACGTAGAGCGTACGCGCTTGATCGTCCATGTGATTGACATGGCAGCGGTAGATGGACGCGATCCATACGAGGATTATTTGCAGATCAACCGAGAGCTGACAATGTATAACCTGAAGCTCGAAGATCGTCCGCAAATTGTAGTCGCGAACAAAATGGAATTGCCAGAAGCAGAGGAAAACCTGCGTATTTTCAAGGAAAAGGCTCCAGATGTGAAGGTGTACGAGATCTCTGCTGCAACCCGTCAAGGCGTACAAGAATTGATGTATGCGATCGGGGATACCTTGGCGACGATTCCGGACAAGCCTGCTGTCGAAGAAGTTGCGGAAGTGGAAGAGCGCGTGGTCTTCCGAGCAGAAAAAGAACCAGAGGCATTCGAAATTACGCGTGATAACGAAGTGTTCGTGGTCAGCGGTGAAAAGATCGAGAAGCTCGTACGCATGACGAATCTGAACAGCTATGATGCAGCCCAGCGTTTTGCAAGACAAATGCGCAGCATGGGTGTAGATGATGCTCTGCGCAAACTGGGAGCAAAAGACGGGGATACCGTTCGGATCGGCAAATTAGAGTTTGACTTTGTGGAGTGACAAAAACCATGATTGATATCCCATCACTGAACCCATTTTTGGGGGATAAACGACTCCAACGCGGTGCGGCGCTACCGCTAATCATCTCCAAGCAGGTGAAGACACCTGTCCAAGTTATGGTTGAACATGCAAAGGGCAGTTATCTCGTAGTTTCCTGTGAGATGAAGCCTGAAACGAAAGCAGAGCTTCTCGGATCAACTGTACGCATTCGTTGGGAAACGGATGCGGCAGTAAACACCATTGATTTGGAAGTAGTTTCGGAGCAAACGCTTTGGCCGATCAAGCTTTTAGGGATGATTCCGATTAGTGTAGGGGTAGAAATTACACAAAAGCGCAAGCAGGATCCCATCTCCCCCGATCTCGGTATTTCTGTCCCTTACAAGGTGATGGGAGCTAGACCGATCGAAGAAAAAGGCGAGGCAGTGTTGCTGAAATTCTCTCCAACCCGTCTTGTTTTGGGAACGGACGGTTATGTGTCGAAGGGCGATTTTCTCCACTTGTCTTTCAAGATACCGAAGCAAGCGCAGGAGATCGTCATGATGGCGAAAATCGTGGAAAAAACGTTCCAAGACAATCAATCGATCATTGAATTAATCTTTACGGATATCAGTGAAAAGCACCATGAACTCATCAAAGATTACTATAAAAAGCTCTCAACTACCGCTTCTTCCTAAGGAAGCGGTTTTTTTCCTTTGATGTTCCTGTGAAGAAGGTATATAGTAGAGTACATAGAGTTCTAAATCGAGCCTGTTCACTTAAGAATTTGTTGTGTACGCTTTCCTGAATAAATTCTTGTGAAATCATTCACTTTTGATTATTCGAATCCGTTGTCTGTTTCGCTTTGTGAAAAATGTTACAAGCAATTTTAAACCGGATTTTCAGGGAGAATAGCGGCCGTTACTCGTATGAACAGGCATCGAGAATGAAAGGCCTCTATTCCAAAGCAAAGGAGGACGTTTTTTTTATGTCTCAAACAACTACGCAACAAGCTCAAGCTGCTGCTGAAGTAGCAAGCACTGCTACTCTGGCACCAGCGCAGCAACAAGATGTACTCGATCAGTTGATGAAACCAGAAATCCAAGAGTCACTTAACGTATTGGTGGCGAACCTGCCTAAATTGGCGGAGCTGACAACTCTTTTGACCAAAACATATGATTTGGTACAAACAGTAGCAAATGATCACGTATTGATCGACGACATCAAAGGCGGAATGGAAGAGTTCGTAAAACCGATCTCTGATAAAGCGAAAGGTATTGCGCAAGCAGCCATTGAGGCCAATGACCGTGTTCATGTAGAAGAGTCTACGATCGGTTTGTTCGGTATTCTCAAAATGCTCAAAGATCCGCAAGTACAAAAAACATTGCGTTTCGCACAAGCATTCCTGGAAGTAACCGCAGAACGTCAACAACAAAAACGCTAGTATTTTTATTATGGAATGGAAGACAAGGACGGAGGATTGGGCATGGCGAAGCATATTCTGATTCTAGGCGGCGGTTATGGCGGTTTGCTCAGCGCATTGACTGCACGTAAATACATGACGGCTGAAGAAGCGTCGATCACGGTGGTAAACCGTTTTCCTACTCACCAAATCATTACGGAACTGCACCGCTTGGCAGTAGGAAACCTGTCTGAACAAAACGTGGCGCTCCCTCTGGAAAGATTGCTGCGTGGCAAAGAGATTAACCTCGTAGTGGACACGGTAGAAAACATTGGTCTCGATTCCCAACGTGTAACACTGGCGAGCGGCGAGTCCATTAAATACGATGCTTTGGTTATTGCGCTGGGTAGTGAAACCGCATTCTTCGGAATCCCAGGTCTGCAAGAGTACAGCTTTACACTGAAGTCTGTAGAAGAAGCAAATCGTCTGCGTGCACACCTCGCAGAGCGCGTGATTGAATACAAGACGAGCAAAAATAAAGCAGATGCTACCTTCGTTGTAGGTGGTGGCGGCCTGACAGGTATCGAGCTGGTTGGGGAATTCGCTGATATGCTGCCAAATCTGTGCCATAAACACGGCGTAGACTTTGCAGACGTATCCATCTACTGTGTAGAAGCAGGTCCATCCATTTTGGCTGGTTTTGCTCCTGACCTGGTTGAGCGTGCGAAAAAGAGCTTGGAAAAACGCGGCGTTCAATTCCTGACAGGCGTCCCTGTAACGGAAATGAAAGAAACCACGGTTTGCTTGAAAGATGGCGGTACCATTGAAACCAAAACAATGGTATGGACAGGTGGCGTACAAGGAAATCGCGTAGTAGCTGAGTGCGGCGTGGAAGTAAACCGCGGGCGTGCAACTGTTACAGAATTCCTGCAATCCACTTCTCACCCTGATGTATTCCTCGCAGGTGACAGTGCGGTCGTAATGGGGCCAGAAGGTCGTCCATTCCCTCCGACTGCGCAGCTGGCATGGCAAATGGGAGAAGTAGTTGGTCACAATCTCTTCGCGCACTTCAACGGCACCAAAATGGATACTTTCAAACCGGTATTCTCCGGTACACTGGGTAGCCTGGGCCGTAAAGACGCGATCGGAACAATCGGTGCAAGCCAACTGAAGCTGAAAGGCCTGCCTGCAACCTTGATGAAAGAAGCGAGTAACGTTCGCTACTTGACTCATATTAATGGTTTGTCCTCTTTGGCATACTAATTGAATCAGGAAAACCCGGGATCATGATGTCCCGGGTTTTTTGTGCTTGTTTATCCGTTTCCGCTGGGGTCTTCAATCACGTTTGGGGACTGTGCCATTTTTTTACCTCGCATGTCATTGCCAAACTGATCGAGACTGCTTGGCTTACCAGCTGGGTGATTGTTGCGGCGCTCCGATTTATCTGACTTTCCACGTCCGGCCATTTGCCTTTCACCTCCTCCATACGATACGCATTATTGTGCGCGAAGAAGCTCCCCCTCATGTAATCAAAGTAAACCAAATATGATCCGATGAAAAAAAGTGACGGATAAGGATTGTCACATTACATGCTTTCCGTTATAATGTCCTCTATGAAGAAACAACTGTTTTTCTCAGGAGGACACAACGCATGAAAAAGGAAGAAAAATTCTACTTGATTCGATCTGACATCCTGCCAGAATCGATTGCCAAAACGATTGAAGCCAAGAAGATGCTGGAATCCGGCGAAGTGGATACCGTGAATGAAGCGGTTGAACGGGTAGGATTGAGTCGCAGTGCTTTTTATAAGTACAAAGATGGCATTTTTCCGTTCAATGCGATGATGAGCGAAAAAATTATGACGTTTACTTTCTCTTTGGATCACATGTCAGGTTACTTGTCCAAAGTGCTCACCTATGTAGCAGATCAAGGTGGAAACGTATTGACCATCAATCAGACGATACCACTTCAAGGGATTGCTACCATATCCATGTCAGTCGATATGGCTAATCTTCGCGTATCTAGCACGGAGTTTTTGGATAGCTTGCAGCTGATCCCGGGCGTTCGCAAAGCGATGATCGTCGGTAGAGGCTAAACAAAAAACAATCAAAGAAAAGGCAGGGGAGAGAGACATGGAGAAGCAGAGCATTAAATTGGGATTGATGGGTTTTGGGACAGTCGGGACTGGTGTCGTACGCATTATTCAAGCACATCAAGAGGATTTGCAAAAGCAGACCGGCCTCAGTATTGAGATATCCCGTATTCTTGTTCAAGATGCGGAAAAATCTCGCAATATTTCATCCATGGAAAGCACGCTGACCACTGACCCTGCTAGTCTTTTGGATGATCCGGAAATCGAAGTCATCGTAGAAGTGATTGGCGGCATTCACCCTGCCAAGGAATACATTTTGGGTGCACTCGAACGTGGCAAGCACGTAGTAACAGCCAACAAAGATCTGATGGCGTTGCACGGAGCCGAAATTTTAGAGAAAGCGCAAGAAAAGGGCTGTGACGTTTTCTACGAGGCAAGCGTGGCAGGCGGAATACCGATCTTGCGCGCGTTAGTTGAAGGGTTCTCCTCAGACCGTATCGCGAAAATGATGGGGATCGTCAACGGAACGACCAATTACATCATGACCAAAATGAGTCAAGAGGGCGCAGACTATAGCGAGGTATTGAAAGAAGCACAAGCACTGGGCTATGCGGAGCAGGACCCAACCTCTGATGTGGAGGGCTTTGATGCCGCCCGCAAAATGGCGATTCTGGCAACGCTGGGCTTCCGTGTACCGATGAAGCTCGAAGATGTGGACGTAAAAGGGATCAGTTCCGTGAGCAAGGAAGATATCGCCTATGGCAAGCAACTGGGCTATGAAATCAAGCTGCTCGGACTGGCTCGTCGTGACGAAGAGGCGATTGAGGTAAGTGTGCAGCCGACTCTGGTTCCGAAATCTCATCCACTCGCTTCCGTAAATGGTGTCTTTAATGCCGTGTACGTTCATGGGGAAGCGGTAGGAGAAACCATGTTTTACGGGCCGGGCGCAGGTGAATTGCCGACTGCTACCGCCGTTGTGTCTGACCTGGTCACTGTCGTCAAAAACAGAAAGCTAGGAGTGAACGGACGCGGAATGGTTGCTCCATACAAAGAAAAAGTATTGAAAGAAGACAGCGAAAAATTCTCGAAATACTTCCTGCGCATCGTAGTTGCAGATAAACGCGGTGTTCTTGCTCAAATTACACAACTGTTGGCAGACAAAAATATTTCCCTTGAGCAAGTCATCCAGCAACCGTTTAACAACGGACGTGAAGCGGAGATTATCATGATTACACACATGTCCTCAAAAAGTGACATGGATGCGGTACTGGCTTACATGGAGCAGATGGATATCGTATCAACTGTACAGAGCTGCTACCGTGTAGAAGGAGGAGACAAATAATGGGTTCTGATCGACAGTCTGGCATCCTGGCACGTTACCGGGAATTTCTCCCGATCACAGAAAAAACTCCGCTGGTCAGCTTGCATGAAGGAAACACTCCCTTGATCCATGCCCCGAACCTATCCAAACAATTGGGGGTGGAGCTGTACGTTAAGTACGAGGGGCTCAATCCGACCGGCTCTTTTAAAGATAGAGGCATGGTCATGGCTGTAGCCAAAGCGGTAGAAGAGGGAAGCAACACAATCATGTGCGCTTCGACGGGGAATACGTCAGCAGCAGCAGCGGCGTATGCGGCACGCTCAGGGTTGCGTTGCATCGTCCTGATCCCGAACGGCAATATCGCATTGGGCAAGCTGGCACAGGCTATCGCCTATGGCGCAGAAGTCATCGCGATTGACGGTAATTTTGATGAAGCACTGGATATCGTTCGCGAAATCACAGCGAAAGAGCCGATAACACTGGTGAATTCCGTGAACCCTTACCGGATCGAAGGACAAAAGACCGCGGCATTTGAAGTGTGCGATGCGCTGGCGGACGCACCTGACATTTTGGCCATTCCAGTTGGTAACGCAGGTAACATTACAGCATACTGGAAGGGTTTCGAGGAATATTTCGCAGCTAATAAATCGAGTCGCTTGCCTAAGATGTACGGATTCCAGGCAGCGGGAGCAGCTCCGTTGGTTCACGGCGAACCAGTAGCCAACCCTGAAACGATTGCGACAGCTATTCGCATTGGCAACCCAGCGAGCAAGGATGGCGCTTTGAATGCTATTTCGAAATCAAGCGGTCTCGTCGATAGTGTAACGGACGAAGAAATTTTACATGCCTATCATTTGCTGGCGAAGAGTGAAGGTGTGTTTTGTGAGCCTGCCTCGGCAGCATCGCTGGCTGGCATTATCAAGCTGCATGAGGCTGGAAGGCTTCAATCTGGCAGCCAGATCGTGTGCGTATTGACTGGAAACGGACTAAAAGATCCAAACATCGCTTTGAAGCTGGTAGGTGAAGAGCCGCGTTCTGTTCCGGCGACACATGAAGCTGTGATGGAGCTGGTTCGTCAAAGTGGGAGAGAAATTGTATCATGAATGGACGACGTGTAAAAGTAACCATACCGGCAACGACAGCGAATCTGGGACCAGGATTCGATGCGCTGGGAATGGCTTTCCAGTTGTATTCTGTTGTAGAAATGGAAATCAGCGATCATACGACGGTAGAGATGATGGGCAAGGAGCTGCAAGGAACACCGACGGACAAAAATAATCTTCTGTACAAGGTTGCGGCGGGTTTGTTTCAGGAAGCAGGTCTCGCTATTCCTGAGCTCGCGATCCGTGCTTCCAGTGACGCTCCCCTGACGAGGGGATTGGGTAGCAGTGCCGCTGCGATTGTAGGTGCACTCGTAGCAGCTAACCATCTCGCTGGCGAACCATTTACGCGTGAACAGTTGTTTGAAAAGGCAACACGCCTGGAAGGGCATCCGGATAATGCGGGAGCTTCGATGTTTGGCGGTATCATTGTTGCGACGATGCCTGAGGTACCAGGGGAACCCATTCCTTATGTGCGGTTTTCTGCCCCTGCGGGATTGCAGACTCTTGTCGTGATCCCAGAATTCATGCTCTCGACAGAAAAAGCGCGGAACGTCTTGCCACAGGTGTACAGCAGAGAGGATGTTGTATATAATGTGGGTCATAGTAGTTTGCTAGTTGCTGCACTGGCACAAGGCAGACTAGACCTGATGGGGCGGGCAATGTCGGATCGGCTGCATCAGCCGTATCGAGCAAAGCTTGTACCTGGCTTGAACGAAATCCTGGACAAAGCGACTGAACACGGGGCACTGGGGGCTGCTTTGAGCGGCGCTGGACCGACGATCCTCTGCTTTTTCTCTTCGGATGAAGAATTAGAGAAGCTGCGTGCTTTTGTGGACAGAGTGATGAAAGGGCACGACATCTCGTACCGCGTGATGATCTTGCAACCGGACGAAAATGGCGTACAGCTAGAAATCCATCAGAGATAGACCATAGTGGATAGGAGTAGCCATGGAGAAGAAACTTGCTTTTCTAGGACCGCGTGGAACGTTTACCGAAGAAGCAGCGAGGATATTGTCGCTCGGACAAAAGCTGTCTTTCGTTCCGTACCCAAGTATTATTGAAGTACTAGACGCTGTTTCCAAAAATGAAGTGGCATACGGTGTTGTACCGATGGAAAACTCCATTGAAGGAACGGTCAACTCTACACTCGATTGGCTCATTCACGAAGTAGATCTGCCCATTTTGGCGGAGCTCGCACTGCCGATTACGCAAAACTTGTTGGTGGCAAAAAGAGAGCACCCATTGCCTTTGTCCGCGATTAAGAGAGTAATGTCACATCCTCAAGCGATTGCACAAAGCCACAACTTTTTGCGTGAGAATTTGCCGGAAGCAGCGATTGAAACGGTAAACAGTACGGCATTGGCTGCAAAAATGGTGAGTGAGCATCCAGAAGAGCCGTGGGCTGCTGTTGGAACTCGATTGAATGTAGAGATTTATCCATTGGAGTTTGCACGTGAACAAATTCAAGATTATTCGAATAACTACACGCGCTTTGTTCTTGTCGGTCAGGAAAGTCTTGAGCTGCCGGTTTCCCGCAAGGAAAAGACGACCATACTGGTCACGCTGCCGGAAGATTTCCCGGGAGCCTTGTATCAAGTGCTGGCTGCTTTTGCTTGGAGAAAAGTCAACTTGTCTCGCATCGAATCACGTCCAACGAAGAAAGCACTCGGAAGCTATTATTTTGTCATCGACATTGAGCAGAAGATGGACGACGTCTTGTTGCCAGGAGCGTTTGCGGAGATTGAAGCTATTGGTTGTCAAGTTCGCCAGCTCGGGACGTATCCATTTTATATGCATCAGACCAATTCCTAGAGGGATTGGTTTTTTCTTTTTCTACTCCCTCCCAACAAAGGAGTGGCGTCAAGGAGCAAAACGCCCATGACTGCATACGATGTTAGGGAGTTTGGTGCAAGGGAGGAGAAAAACATTGAGAATACACATCGTCCAAAAAGGCGATACGATGTGGAAGATCGCCAAAAGATATGGCGTCGATTACAAAGAACTGTTACGCCTTAATAGTCAATTAAAAACTCCCGATACAATTTATCCTGGAGCGAGAATCAAGATTCCGGCGAAACAAGTTCCTGTCCGACCACCGCAAAGAACAACGCCCCCCCATCCAATGAGTGAGGCGGCCCCTTATGTGAAAGAAAGACCGATTACGGAAGAGGAAGAGATGGAGGTACCGCAAGAAATCGAGAGGCGGCCAATTGAGCCGGAAGAATCAGGAGAGGTGGAAATCGAATCAAGGGAGGAGACCAGACCTACCCTACCGCCGGCTCCCATTCCCACCAGACCACCCAAGGAGATGCCAAAGCCGCCAGTTCCTACTGTTTCACCCGAGGTAGTCAGGCCAACGGCACCACCAACATTACCGCCACCTCCACCGACACGGCCAATCCCAAAACCAACAGAGCCGATTGAAAGACCAATTGAAGAACTAATTGAAAAACCTGCAGAACCGATTGAGAAGCCACCGTATAAACCACCGAACATTTCAGGCAAGCCAAATGTGCTGCCACCGGAACCGCCTGTTCCTATACGTCCACTCATACCGACTCCACCTCCAACCAGAGTGAGTCCGTATATATATCCACCAGCGATTCCACCGAATCAAAATGTGCCCAACATCCCATATAGACCACCGACTCAGGTCTTGCCATTACAGCCTACACGACCGCCAGCATATGTATGCCCACCTTGCCCACAGCCGAATTATCCGCCACCACGGGTAAGTCCGTTGCAACCGATGCAGCCGAACTATCCGCCACCACGGGTAAGTCCGTTGCAACCGATGCAGCCAAACTACCCGCCGCCACGGGTAAGTCCGTTGCAACCGATGCAGCCAAACTACCCGCCGCCACGGGTAAGTCCGTTGCAACCGATGCAACCAAACTACCCGCCACCACGGGTAAGTCCATTGCAACCGATGCAACCAAACTATCCGCCGCCACGGGTAAGTCCATTGCAACCGATGCAGCCAAACTATCCACCTCCACGTGTGAGTCCGTTGCGGCCGCAGAAGCCGCCTTCGAAGGTGAGCCCAGAACAGCAGCTCAAGCCGCCTTCAAAAGTGAGTCCGCAACAGAAGCTGAAGCCATCAACGAGGGTAAGCCCAGAGCAAGACCGCAGGCCATCTCCACAGGTGCGGCCATTCCAGCCATTCCCACCTCCGTTCCCGCCACCATGCCCGCCATTTCCGCCTTGCCCACCGTGGGGGAACCCGTGGATTGGCCCGTTTCATCCAAATCGACGGCCGATAGTGAGTCCAGAACAAATTCGACCAATCAATCCATTTCCAATCGTCCCACCACCGATCAGACCGATGCCGTTTCCTTATCCATGCCCACCACCATTTCCACCCATGCCATTAAAGCGGCCACGAGCGAAGAAGCCTGTGTGCCCGGAACCAGTGGAGTCATCATCATGTGAGTGTTCTTCTGAAGTCCCGGAGTACAGAGGCCGCAAAGGCAAGTACAATCGTTCCCCACAGGAGATTCACAATAACGTGATGTTCCCGCCTTCCCCGTGTATGGCATCTATGCCTGAACAAGGGGTTTGGCCGAACTGGGGAGATGGGCATGAAGAATCCTCTTCGTACTGAGAGGGTATGGGATGAACAAAGGAATCCTATCCACCATTGAAAAGGCTTTTCGCTGTCAAATCTACGGGGTGAAGCCGAAGCGAAACGTCAACCTGTTAAAAACAGACCGGGGCCACTGGATACTCAAAGGATATAAGCAGGTCGAAAAAGCTGTGTGGGTGACAGAGTTAGCAGATGCACTACATGAGAAGGGCTTTCATCATACCGTGCAGTATGTGGCGAATCAGGAAGGGTCCAAAATTTTTGCGTTTGAAGGGCGCCATTACACCATCATGAAAATGATTGATGGCCATGAAGCAGATAACGCTTCTCTTTTCGATGTCAAAAAAACAGCAGAAACATTGGCACGTTTTCATGTTGCAGCTCAGGGCTTTCCTATTGACCTTTCGTATGCGTATGAAGGAAAACCGGCTCTTTTAGATAAATGGGAGAGCCGCTTGGAATACTTTGAGCGGCTGATGTGGTCGATTGAACAGAAAGGCCCCCAGAGCAAACTGGAGCAACTCATTTCCCAACAGGCAGATCACGTCCTTCGAGATGGCAAGGAGCTGCTTCAATCTGCTTACAAGCTGCCTTTGACGCCAGAAATGTATGTAGCCATGGAGCGGGGGACACTCGCACACAGAGACGTGGCGAGCCATAACTTTTTGCTTACGGAGCGAGGCAGTTGCTATTTGATTGACCTTGATACTGTCGGTCATGATCTTCAGCTGGTTGACCTCGTACAATTGATGTCGCGGATGCTACTGATGCAGGAATACCGCATGGATTCATTCGTGGAAGCGATGGAAGCTTACAGTAACGTCAACTATTTATCGGATACTCAGATTTGGGCTGTGCATCAATTGCTTCGCTATCCGGATAATTTCTTGCGGGAGGTAACGGGCTTGTATAGTCAGCGCCCGGGCTACCACATGCGGGGTGTCATGCAGTTGATCCAAATGGAAGGCAAAGTGATGGCGAATCGCCAACGCTTTTTAAACGACGGAGAACGAATTTTCCAACGATCTCCGTGGGGGCATTACCATTTTGTTGGATAGTCGGATAAAACAAAACATCCCTCTCATAAGAGGGATGTTTGTGTTGTTGACAAGCTTACTTGGAAGCAGGCTTGGACAGATCAATGGAGAATTTCGCAAACCCAGATTCCAATACGTTGATGAACTTGATATTGGACAATTTTTCAGCGAATGGTTTCGCGTCAGGAGAAGAAGTGAATGTAACGTTCAGCTTCGCATCTACTGGAGCAAAAGACCAGTTGTTGTCTGCTGCTGGGTCGATATTTTTTTGGTTCAGGATGTAGTCGATTACGATTTGACGGTTTTCATCTGGGGAATCGATGACGATGTTTTTGCCATCCAAACCTGGGAACGCACCGCCGCCGCTTGCACGGTAGTTGTTGGTTACGACGATGAATTTGTCTTCAGGTTTTACTGGTTTGCCGTTAAAAGACAGGTTTTTGATGCGGTTTGCATCTTTGTTTGCTACTTTTCCATCCACAGCGTATTTGGATGGCTGTGTCACATCGATTTGATAAGTAACACCGTCGATTACATCAAAGTTGTACGTTGGGAAAGTCTCGTTGATGAGTGGTTGCTCATCTGCTTTCTTCACATCGATTTGGTTGAACTGTCCAGCGGAGCGCTCCAACCATTCTTTCACGGTAGCTCCATCGACCAGAACCGCCTTCAATGTGTTCGGGTAGATGTACAGGTCAGATACGTTTTTGATGGCGATTGTACCAGCTGGGATATTGGAGTAGTAGCTTACTCCGTTACGGCCGCCTGCTTTAAATGGTGCACCAGCAGACAGAACTGGAATGCCTTCGTATTCTGTACCCTTCACGTTTTTCTCAACGAACCATTTTTGTGCATTGGTTACGATTTGGATAGATGGGTCATCTTGCACAAGTGCAAAGTAGCTGAAGATCGGGGAAGATGTTTTCCCTACAGCAGAACGAACCCATTCAACTGTTTTATCGTGATCTTCTTTTACTGCATCCACGATAGCTTTGTCTGCATCAGCCAAGGATGCTTTGTTCGCTTTGTCATAAATCGGAACTACTTTGGTAGCGGACTCAGCCACTTTCCATTTTCCGTTTTCTTGTTTCAGCGTCAGGTCGATCACGCCGAGGTGGTTGCCCCAGAAGCCAGGCATCACAGCTGGTTTGCCGTTGATCGTTCCTTTTTCTGCATCAATGCCTGGAATTTTATCGAATCCAGGACCTGGGAATACGGAGTGGGAGTGTCCGAACAGGATCGCGTCGATTCCCTCTACTTTGCTCAGCTGGTAGCTAGCGTTTTCCAATTGAGGACCACCCTCGATAGGGCCAATTCCGGAGTGAGGAACTGCGATGATGATGTCCGCACCTTTTTTCTTCATTTCAGGTACGAATTTGTTGGCAGTTTCCACGATGTCCTTCGCAATTACTTTTCCTTCCAGGTGAGCCTTGTCCCACTGCATAATTTGTGGTGGTACAAAACCGATAACGCCCACTTTGAGCTTTACATCTTTACCATTCTCATCTTTAAATGTGCGCTCCAGGATTTCGTAAGGAGTGTACATGTTTTTGTCATTGTCCGGGTTTTTGTCCTTGTCGTCTACATAGACGTTGGAGTTTATGTAAGGGAATTTTGCACCCTTCAAGCTGGTGTCCAAGAACTCCAAACCAAAGTTGAACTCGTGGTTACCGATATTGGCAACATCATAGTCCATCAGGTTCATTGCCTTGTAAGCAGGGTGAGTATCTCCAGCTTTCAACGGGTCGATTTTTGCCACGTAGTCGCCCAATGGGTTTCCTTGCAACAAGTCACCGTTGTCGATCAGGATGCTGTTTTTCACTTCTTCTCTTGCTTTTTTGACCAATGTCGCTGTTTTTGCGAGGCCAAACTCGTCTGTGTTTTTGTCTTGATAGTAGTCATAGTTAACGATGTTGGTGTGGATATCAGTCGTTTCCAACAGGCGGAGCTTAAGGACAGAACCAGTTTGCGCGCTTACAGGAGTAAGAGGAAATGAGAGAGCGCCAACAACCAAAGAAGTGCTGAGGAGGAAAGCGGTCAGCATTTTTTTGTTCGTTTTTTTCATGTTTGAAATGACCTCCATAAGTTTACAATAATGCCAAGCAAAAATAGTTTATCATTAGATTCGGAAGCTGGATAGATAGCCAGATGAAATAGTATATTAATTTTTTGTATTGACAAAAATAAAAAAATATAACGTCAATCCCTCATTGGTCCCGTATGTCCCTCTTTCCTTTTGGAAATCATAGGAAGAAAAGCCTATATAAAAGAAGGGGTTCTATGTGACTGAGAAGAAAAAGTGGATGGTTTACGCGACGTGGGGTACAGCATTAGCCACAGGCATCGTAGTCGGTATCCTATTAGTAGGAAAGGACGGAAACGATTCGGGTCTTGCTCGTTTACTGAACCATTCAGGCAAAGCAGATGTAGTCGCGGGGACGTCGTATGAACTGGTTTTAGCTCGCCATTATTTGTGTGGAGTGCGAGACGAAGAGCATGTGTCAGTTCATGCCAATCAACTGGCAGACGTCATGGGCAACTATAATGGATGGGAAATTGTACAAGCAGAACCTGTCAAGATGATCTTAATGAAACGCGAGCAGGATATAGCACCAGCATGCAAGGAGAATGGGCATATCGGAATAGCTGCGGACGGCATGCTTACTCTCTTTCATGGTCTGCCTGCTGAACAAGAGGTCGTGCAAACCTTTTATCGAATCGATACTGCAAAAATGGAAGCGAGTCTGCCAAAAGAGGAATGGGAGAATCTGAAACGGGGGATTCGCATTCGGAATCTGGCAGAGTATAACAGTGTGTTGTCCACCTATGGCGAATACCAATGGAGTGGACAATGAAAATGGTTAGACCAAAAGAAATCCCTTTCGAGCCTTTCGTGTAACAAGCACGTATTGGACTGGAAAGGGATTTTTGCTTCCATTGCTATTCATTCAGTTCAACCGCAATGATTCGCCAGCGTTCCCCCGGAACTTCGCGGCGCAAAAGAAACTTCCATGTCCCTCGAAAATTACCGCCTTCCCGGGCAATATATGAGAGCCGAACAGGAACCTCTATCAACAGGGGACCGCGTTCGTCTGACGGGATGATGATTTCTGACGATCGTACAGACTCGATCGAAGACAGCCCTTCTGGAAGCGTAAAGCCATCTGTTGTCATTCGCATCGCATGGGTGTCGTGCTCATGCAGAGCGGTCAGGAAATAGCCGACGAGTTCTTCAGGAGACGCCCCTTTTATTGTAGTTGCAAGTGCTCCGGATGCTTTGAGAATCATCATGCTGTGACTAGGATCGGGCTCTTTGTGCCGATGGGTGGAGCTGCCGAAAAAGTGGATGCAAAAATGCCCAGGGAATTCATTTCCTTTAATCGCACCAGCGCCATGAGGCATTCCGTGCATGGATGCTGCAAAATAAGTACCGTCTACCTCTACCAGAATGGCTCTGCGCTTCCACGACCATTTCCCCTGATAAATGTTCTTCATGGTCTGTGTATCCTTGCGCGTCAACGGTTGAACATCGGCATGGCGATTGCCTGCTCTGCGCTGGACATCAAAACGTTGGCCTGTCTCTAAATCAATCACGGTACCAAACTCCATCCGTTTCAACGTTTTTTTCACCTGTTCCCAAGGGATAGCCTGTGCAAAATGGACAGCCTCTACGGATTTGACCATTTCTTCGATCCGTTGGCGAACATCGTTGGCCAATACATAACGACGAGGCATTTTTTTTTCATAAAGCTGGCCATCGTGATCAAATACATACGTTCGCTTTTTTACGGTCAATGTAGCACGTATCCAGTGCGGGTTATAGGAGGCGACTTCGGTAGTAGAGCCCAATAGCCGCTTCGTAAAATGCTTTTGATCACGGAAGGACATGGTCGTTTGGAAGGAGGACTCGGGTGACACCGAAACGGTGACCGTGATGTCATTCTTGACCTTGGCATGCGCAGAGTGCGGCATTGACAGTGCGATTACGAAAAAGCATATACATAAAATGAGGACTTTGCTTCGCAACAACCAACACCTCCACTGCTTATCGTTTCAATTCGATGTCTGGCTCATGTGGCGTAAATCTTGGTATCATAGCGCCATTGCTCTTACGCCATACTGATTTCATACGGTGATCGAAGGAGGAGTCTTTAGACCATGTCTACCATGCCTAGAGGTAGCTACAAAGACCAGTTCCATCAGCGTTTGTACGTTCAGTTGAACCAGGGACACAACAAGCTCAATTACCAACAGATCAACAAGATCAAAGAGCATATGCAGAGTGGCGTGGATGACTATGCCCACATGCAGCATGATGTGTCGGATTCACTCGGAATGAACAAACACTAACAGACGCCGTATAACCCGTTCCTTTTATAGGGAGCGGGTTTTTTATAAGGTTGTTCAAAAAGTCGACTTTTTGAACTCGGATATAAAATGGAAATGCACGTTCGCTTTTTAGGAGCTTTGTGTTACAGTAGAGTGTAGAATCTTTGCTCACGGAGAGTGGACTATGCGCATTTTAGGAATTGACCCTGGCATTGCGATTGTTGGCTTCGGGGTTGTGGATAAAGAGGGCAGTCAATTGCGTCCCGTCCAATATGGAAGCATTCAGACAGAAGCAGGATTGCCAGTGCCACTTAGATTGAAACAGATTTTTGAGGCAATGCAGAGCCTTCTGGAAACATATCGTCCCGATGAAATGTCCGTCGAAAAGCTTTTCTTCAATAAAAACGTGACGACGGCCTTTACAGTTGGTCAAGCGCGAGGGGTTATTTTGCTTGCGGCAGAGCTGGCTGGTGTGCCGGTCTATGAATATACCCCGATGCAGGTAAAGCAAGCCGTGACTGGATACGGGGGAGCAGAGAAGAAGCAAATACAGGAAATGACGAAGCTCCTATTGCGGTTAAAAGAAGTACCAAAGCCCGACGATGTGGCGGACGCATTGGGCATTGCCATTACGCACGCACAGTTTCGCGCGTTCATTTCCATTTCGGAAGGGGTCAAGAAATGATTGATTTTGTAGAAGGTACACTTAGTTATCTCGATTCGGAATACATAGTCATCGAAACGGGCGGAATTGGTTATCGACTGTTTTGCCCAAACCCGTACCAATTCGTTCGGTATGAAGGCAGCAAAACCAAATTGTTTACCCATCACCACGTGCGGGAAGATGCCATTCTGCTGTACGGCTTTGCTACCCGTGACGAACGCGATTTGTTTCGCAAGCTGCTTGATGTTAGCGGAATCGGACCAAAGGGCGGCTTGGCGATTCTCGCTGCGGCGACGCCTGAACAGCTGGTGATGGCGGTTCAACAGGAGAATGTTACCTATTTGACGAAATTTCCGGGGATTGGGAAAAAGACAGCCCAGCGCATTATCCTCGATTTGAAGGATAAATTGGTAGGGTACACACCATCTGCAATTTTGACTGTTGCAGCGGGTGATTTGACAGCAGGCGAGCAAGCTGTTTCTGCACTGAACGAAGCACTCGATGCATTGACTGCACTGGGTTACTCTGATGGTGAACTTCAAAAAATCAGAAACACGCTGTCTGAGAAATCAAAAGAGGGCGATGGTGTAGAAAAGCTCATCAAACAAGGGCTTGCGTTGCTCATGAGGGGGTAGGATTTTGGATTCTCGGATCATCACGACGCATATGAATTGGGAAGAAGATGCGGCGGAGCTGAGCCTCCGTCCTCGCTATTTAAACGAATACATCGGTCAACAGCACGTAAAGGAAAATCTGAAAATTTTTATTGAAGCAGCCAAAATGCGGAAAGAATCGTTGGATCACGTACTTCTGTACGGTCCGCCTGGTCTGGGGAAGACGACTCTGTCGCAAATTATCGCCAATGAGCTTGGTGTGAATATCCGCACGACGTCTGGTCCGGCAATTGAGCGTCCGGGTGATTTGGCGGCGATTTTGACGAACTTGCAAGAGGGCGACGTCCTGTTTATTGACGAGATTCACAGGCTCAACCGGAGCGTCGAGGAAGTTCTGTATCCGGCTATGGAGGATTTTGCCCTGGACATCATTATCGGTAAAGGGCCAAGCGCTCGCAGTGTCCGTTTGGACTTGCCGCCATTTACACTGGTCGGGGCCACGACGCGAGCTGGCATGCTGTCCGCGCCGCTTCGGGATCGCTTTGGGGTTGTAAATCGCCTGGAGTTTTATACAGTCCCGGAACTGACCTTTATCGTATCGCGGGCAGCCGACATCCTGCAGGTCGTCATTCGAGAAGGCGGAGCAGAGGAGATTGCCAGACGTTCACGGGGAACACCCCGGGTGGCAAACCGCTTGCTGAAGCGAGTTCGCGATTTTGCCCAAGTAAAAGGCGAAGGCGTCATTACGACAGAGATTGCCAAAGAAGCGTTGGAAAGATTGCAAGTGGATGCCTGCGGTCTCGATCATATCGACCATAAACTGTTGCTAGCGATTATTGATCGCTTTGACGGTGGACCGGTCGGACTGGATACGATCGCAGCAACAATCGGAGAAGAGTCACAAACGGTGGAAGATGTTTGCGAGCCATACCTCATGCAGATAGGCTTTATGCAGCGGACGCCGCGGGGGCGGGTTCTTACCCCGAGTGCGTACCAACACTTTGGTCGGGAGATGAAATCGTGAATCCTGTAGCCAAGCTACTCATTATTGGTGGTGCTGCTTTAATTGTAATCGGTCTTTTGTGGCAGGTAGGAGGCAGATTTTTGCCGCTGGGGCGTTTGCCGGGAGATATCGTGGTAGAAAAGGAAAACGTCAAGTTCTACTTTCCCATTGTGACTTGTATTGTGATTAGCATCGTCCTGTCTCTTGGCATGTATTTATTCCGGCTGTTTAAATAGGAAAGTGTAAAGGCCATCGGAGCGCATCGTTCCGGTGGTTTTTTTGCGTGCGGGCGTTTGGTCCCATTTTACGAAAATGGCAGGAGATCAGCCTGCGATTGTCGAAAAACATGGGAAGACATGCCATTTTTTGACGAAATCAATCTTAGACGAAATCAGGTGGAGAAAGGACAATGGACGACATGAGAAAGAAATGGATGGGGAAAGTCCTTTCGGTGGGCCTGCTATCAGTAGTTCTCGTAGGAGGACAAGTACCAGCGCAGGCAGCCGGCGACAATATCAGAGTTGCGCTATTTGTGGATACAGGACAAGGCTATCGGGGAGTCGTTCCTTCCGTTACGTTAACGGCTGAAAATGGAATGGAAGTCGTGCTCAATGGACCCGAAGGCAAGACAGATTTACCTGAATTAAAGGGAGATGCAGCTCGTTACCGGGTTGATGAATATCATCTGATCGTTGCCGAAACTGGTGACTGGAATCGCGCACAACAGATTGCACAGCAAATGAGCCAACGAAAATACGAGGGCTCGATCCAGGTGGCAAAGCGCAACGGTCAGACCGTCTATCAGGTCGTAAGCGGAACGTATGATACGTATCAGGCGGCAGCCAATCAGGCAAAAACGGTTGCCCAAGCGATCGGACAGAATCCGCTGGTAAAAGGTCCACTGCGACTTGAAGCGGGTAAATTCAAAAGTTTACAGGAAGCACAAGAATGGCAAGCGTCATTTGAAGCAGCAGGTATTCCAGCTTATCCCGTGATGGTATCAGATGGGGATAAAGTCAAATATGCGGTTTGGATCGGGGACGAGGCAAGTCCTGATGCCGTGAAAGAATTGAAACGAAGAGCAAGTGCCGCATTCCCTTCTTTCTCCTATCAGGAGCCTGACAGCCAATCTTATGTTATATTGAAGCAGGATGTATACGGATCACCGGATGAAGTGATTTGGAAGTACGTATTCTCCCCTCAAGTAAAGCTGACTGTTGAAGCGAATAAAGCAGGCGATGAATCGGTGATTGGCGTTGTGGAGCGAGAGCAGCGTACATATCGCGGTGAGATGGAGCTATCGGAATACAATGGTCACTTGACGCTAGTAAATGAGCTTCCTATGGAAGAGTATCTGTATGGAGTCGTTGGCTCTGAAATGGCTCCAGGCTGGCCGATGGAAGCATTGAAAACACAGGCAGTCCTGTCGAGAACTCGTGCTGTGTGGCAAGGCAATAAGTATGGTGTTGCCAATGTGTCCGATACGGTTTTCGAACAGGCGTATTATGGTTATACAAAAGAGTCTGAGGATGTACGTGAAGCCGTTGACAAGACAGAAGGCGAAATCATTTACTACCAAGGCAAACCAGCTGAGTCGCTATTCTACTCCAATGCTGGCGGTATGACGGCAGATGGTACAGAAGTATGGGGCAATCCGGTTCCTTATTTGCGATCTGTCGAGAGTAAAGACACATCTCCAATGGACAAGGCGAGCATATGGTATCGCGTGGCTTTAGCAGATGGAACGCTCGGCTATGTAAGAAATGATCTGGTAACCGAAACAGGCCAGAGCAATTCAGCGGGACAAAGAATGGCGGTCATTTCGACCGAGAATACCAATTTGCGCTCCGGTCCAAGTACAACGACTCATCGTGTGTTGTCTGTACTCCCTACTGGCGCAGAAGTAACGATCCTCTCAGAAGTAAAAGAAGAAAATGCATATTCGTGGACACGTGGCCCGTTTACCTCAACAGAGCTTGCAGTCATGATCAATGCCGCGCATGACAAGAACAAAGCTCCACGCATTTCAGGAAACGTAACGAGCTTGAAAGTGACGGAGCGAGGGCCATCGGGACGTGTGATTGCGATGGAAGCGAACGGGACGCCGATCGTCGTTTCTTCACCGGATGCTTTCCGTTCTGTGTTTCAACAAGGTGGCTCCCCTCTGCGCAGCACAAAGTTTGAAGTAGAAATGATCAATGGTTCGCAATTCATCTTCCGTGGTACTGGCTTTGGGCACGGACTTGGCGTTTCGCAATACGGAGCTCGTGCGATGGCAGAGGAAGGGTATGACTACAAAGATATCTTGCAACACTACTACCAGGATGTGACAATCGAAAAGTAAGTCGTTTGCCACAAGATCTACCGCAAAAAGGAGTAACGATTTCGTGGACGTGCAACAATTTGACTTTGATTTGCCGGAGCATTTGATTGCTCAGCACCCGCTAGAAGACCGAACTTCATCGAGATTGCTCGTGTTAGAGAAACAAACAGGCAATATCGTTCATCAGCAATTTACCAATTTAATCGATCACCTCCAGGCAGGGGATGTACTCGTCATGAATGATAGCCGCGTTTTACCTGCCAGATTGATTGGAGAAAAGGCTGAGACTGGTGCAAAAATAGAAATCCTTTTGTTGAAATCACTTGGTGACGATCGCTGGGAGACGCTGGTGAAACCCGGGAAGCGGATGAAGCCGGGGACAGAAGTGGTTTTTGGTAACGGTCTTTTGCGTTGTGTTTGTGAAGACGTGACAGAGACAGGTGGACGAATCGTGCGCTTTTTGTACGAGGGAATTTTTTATGAGATTCTCGACCAATTAGGCTCGATGCCTTTGCCGCCGTATATTCACGCACAACTGGAGGACAGTGAGCGTTACCAGACAGTCTATGCGAAGGAGCGCGGCTCGGCAGCAGCTCCGACTGCCGGCCTCCATTTCACGAAGCAGTACTTGGAACAAATCGCTGCAAAAGGCGTACAGCTGGCTTACGTGACACTGCATGTGGGACTTGGGACTTTTCGCCCTGTATCAGCGGATTCCGTGGAAGAGCATGTCATGCACGCGGAGTACTATGAAATTCCTGAGGAAACAGCAGAGCTGGTGAACCTGGCAAAAGCAGAAGGAAGAAGAGTAATCGCTGTCGGGACGACATCCTGCCGCACATTGGAGACAGTAGGGCGCGCGAATGGAGGAAAGCTGGTGGCAACCTCTGGGTGGACGGATATTTTCATTTATCCGGGCTATACGTTTTCCATCCTGGACGGGCTCCTGACGAACTTCCACTTGCCGAAGTCTACGCTCGTCATGCTAGTGAGTGCTTTGGCTGGAAAAGAGAATGTGATGCGTGCCTACAAAACGGCTGTGGAAGAGGAGTATCGCTTCTTCAGTTTTGGCGATGCGATGTTAATTTTATAAAAATGTAATCAACCCACCTGTATAAGTGTATACTTATTAGTCAGGTGGGTTTACTTCACCCAGAAGTTTTTCTATAATAGGTAAGACTTACATACATAGCTTGAGGAGTGCAAAAGATTTGGCTGTACGCTACGAGTTAATCAAAACATGCAAGCAAACTGGTGCACGTCTCGGTAAGCTACATACCCCTCATGGGACGATTGACACCCCTGTCTTTATGCCTGTCGGTACACAAGCGACAGTAAAGACGATGAGCCCCGAGGAGTTAAAAGCGATTGGCGCGGGCATCATCCTCAGTAATACGTACCATTTGTTTCTTCGTCCAGGGCATGAAATTGTTCGCGAGGCAGGCGGACTGCACGGCTTTATGAATTGGGACCGTGCCATTCTGACTGATTCCGGCGGTTTTCAAGTATTTAGCCTTAGTAACCTCCGCAAGATCACGGAGGAAGGAGTATCCTTCCGTTCCCACCTAAACGGAGAAAAGCTGTTTATTGGTCCTGAAGAGGCTACACAGATTCAAAACGCGTTGGGTGCCGATATCTTCATGGCGTTCGATGAGTGTGCTCCTTATCCTGCGGAGTACGATTACGTAAAAAAATCAATGGAGCGAACAACCCGCTGGGCAGAGCGTTGCCTGAAGGCGCATACTCGTCCAAACGAACAAGCGTTGTTTGGAATCGTTCAGGGTGGCATGTTCAACGATTTGCGCGCACAAAGTGCACGAGATCTCGTTTCCATGGATTTCCCAGGATACGCGATCGGCGGTTTGAGCGTGGGAGAACCGTTTCCTTTGATGTACGAAGTGCTGGAGCATACCGTTCCACTGCTTCCGACAAGCAAAGCCCGCTATTTGATGGGGGTTGGTTCACCAGATGCTCTTATTGAGGGAGCGATCCGCGGCATCGACATGTTTGATTGTGTGTTGCCGACAAGAATTGCCCGCAATGGGACATGCATGACAAGCCAGGGAAGACTGGTCATCCGCAATGCAAAATACGCGCGTGATTTTACCCCGCTTGATCCAAATTGCGATTGCTACACCTGCAAAAATTACACACGTGCTTACATCCGACACCTGGTCAAGTCGGAGGAAACCTTTGGCATCCGGTTAACTACTTACCACAACCTGCACTTCTTGGTGAAGTTAATGGAACAGGTGCGTCAGGCGATTGCCGAAGACCGCTTGCAAGATTTCCGCGACCAGTTTTTCGCTCAATATGGATTGGGTGAAGATAGATCTTTTTAATCGAGGGGGATTTTTTTCATGGGTGACTTGACTCAGTTTTTACCGATTATCATCATGTTTGCGATTTTTTACTTCTTGCTGATTCGTCCGCAACAAAAGAAGGCAAAACAACGCAACGCTATGCTTGGTGCTCTGAAAAAAGGCGACAAGATCGTAACAATCGGTGGAGTGCATGGAACGATCCAAGACCTGTCTGATGATACTGTTACGTTGCGTATTGCTCACAACGTAAATGTTACTTTCGATCGTGGCGCGATCAACAACGTAGTTTCTGCTAGCAACGAACCTGCTAAGAGTGAACCAGCGAAGAGCGAAGAAACAAAAGAAGAATCCAAATAATACATGCGAAAAGCAGGTGGGTGATCCACCTGCTTTTTTCTGTCTTGTTTTAGCGGCGAGGCCTGATAACTTTAGGTTTACCGCCTTTATGCTTGTTGTTGGAATTGGCTGAATTCACGCCGAGAATCCCACCTAACGCAGCCACGCCAAAAGCGCCGAACAAGAACAGGAAGGTCCCCCATTGCATCGGGGCGTCAAAGCCGAGGAAGCCGATTAAGAGGATGAAAAGGAAGTAAGTGAGTCCGGTAAGTCCGCCGTAGTACCAGCCCTTGCCGCCGCAACGACGTCCGGTAACGAATCCCCCGACCAAGAGAGCGATGGCATTGATCACATACGTAAAATAGGGCAGCGTGCCTTCACGTATCGAGGTGAAGCTAAGGAGTAAGGTCGCGAGCAACGCTCCAATTAAAACAAGACATGTCGTATACAATAGACCTGTCAGTACAGAGGTGGATGCACTTCGCACGGTATGTACCCCCTTATTGGAAGTGTTTGTACATCTATATGAGAGGCTTGGCTCACGTATTCATCTTCGCGTTGAACATTGATAGGAATTTTCGTATGATGGATGGGGAACGAGACGGGGGTGAGGAAGATTGATTAAAACGTACTTTTATAACCACTCTGAACAGAAGATGTTTCACGACGTTGATCTGGCAACGAAGGATCAATGGCTGAAATCACCAGAGGATTTGCTCTGGATCGATCTGTATGATGTGGGAAACAATGAACTGCCCTATATTGCCAAGATTTTCGACTTTCACCCGCTGGCAATTGAGGACTGCCTGCACGTCAGTCCACGTGCCAAGGTAGACAAGTACGATGACTACTATTTCTTCGTTTTTCACGCCCTGCGTTACAATGAAGAAAGCGATGACGAGATCACAACGGTAGAACTGAACGTTTTTCTCGGCCCTAACTACATCGTGACGATCCACAAGTCCCCGATGAATACCATCGGTCGGATCGCTGCCATGTGTCACCGCAACATTTCTTACTTGAACAGAGGTCCTGACTATTTGCTGTATGCCATTGTAGACGGGATTACCGATGAATATTTTCCCATTATTGATCGGATTAGTGTGCGGATTGACGAGCTGGAGGACGAGATTTATGAACATCAGATGGAGGAAATTACCGAAGAGTTCCTGGCGTTGAAGCGAACGATTATTTTAATCAGGCGTGTGATCATGCCACAAAAAAGAATTTTCGCGAACGTCAACGGCCGTTACTCCTTCGACATTTCCGAGGAAAACGTTCCGTTCTACACCGACCTAACAGACCACTTGGAGCGGATTTCGGATTCAACGGAAACCTTCCGTGATCTGGTTAACGGTGCGTTGGATACGTACTACACCATCATTAGCGCCAAAACAACGGAGACGATGCGAGTTCTTACCATCATCTCCACGATTATCCTTCCGTTGACATTTATCACCGGACTATTCGGGATGAATACTTTCGCATGGCTGGGTGAAGAAGCCGAACCGTATATGCTGATCGTGGCACTCGTGATTATGCTTGCCATGACGTTTGCCATGCTTCACATTTTCCGCAAGAGAAAGTGGCTGTAATTGGTGCTAATACTTTCCCTGCCCCCTGTTGAACACTAGTATCAAATGTTCTTTGGGGGGCAGCGTAAGTGGATAATCTTACAATGGTGTTACTTCGCACCCTTTTCTCGTATTTTTTCCTCCTGATCTTGGTGCGGTTGATGGGAAAGCGGGAATTGGGAAAGCTGTCCGTTTTTGATGTGGTCATCTCGATCATGCTGGCAGAAATGGCTGCACTGGCGATTGAGGATGTCGATAAACCTGCTCTTCGGTTTTATTTGCCGATGCTGTTGATTGCCTTATTGGAAGTCGCCTTCGCTTATGTGTCATTAAAGAGCAAGAAATTCCGCGATACAGTGGACGGCTCTGCCGATTTGATTATAGAAAATGGGCAAATCAGGGAGCATGCGATGCGTCGCAATCGCTTGAACATGGATGATTTGATGGTGCATCTGCGGCAAAAAGACGTAAAAAACATTGGTGATGTTGAATTTGCGGTGTTAGAGCCAACCGGACAGATGAGTGTGTTTTTAAAGGAGCAAAAAGACAAGATTACGAGGGAAGATTTATCGTTGATGAGAAAGCCTCAAGTCGGTTCTATCTCGTACAAAGGTCTGCCCATCCCACTGATTCTCGATGGCAAGGTGAGGACGGAGGCATTGAGCAAGATCGGACAAAACGAGCTTTGGCTGAAACGAGAAATCCGGAAATACGGAATCAAAGACATTCGAGAGGTTTCTTTTTGCAGCGTTGACGAACGTGGCATCATGTATTTGGACAAAAAAGACAAGCCGCTGCAATAAGCGCTAGCGGCGAGGGAAGAACACGGCGAGTTGTTCGCCGATCCACGGAATGCGACGCACATCTTGCTTGCCCAAGACGCGCATGGCGACGAGCAGGACAATGTACAGCAAGGTGCTAATGAAGGTGCTTGCAGTCAATAGCTGTCCAATCGAAATGTCCATAAACCAGTGCTTGGCAATGTAGGAACCAGAATAACCCATGAGTAGCATGGCGACCGCGATTTTGCCGAATTCCCGAAGGTCGATCGTAAACCCGATTTTTTTGATCAGGCTGGCAAAATGCAATAACGTCCCAAGCGTAATGCCGATATTAAGAGCGATGACAGCGCCGTGAATACCGAATGCTGGATGTGCCGTGAAAAAAAACATGGCGACAGTTTTGACGATGGCACTGATCAGCGTATTTCGAAAGACGACCTGAGCGTAATCGAGGCCTTGCAAGGCGGCTGCAAGCGGTGCTTGGAAAAATAGGAAGACGGAGAACGGTGCCAGCTCTTTTAACAGTACGCCAACCTCCCGATACTCATTGCCGTAGAGCAGGACACATAAAGGTTCTGCAAAAATAGTGAGCAAGACGGTACAAGGTGCTCCGATGACGAGTGTTATCCGCATGGCTTGATAAATGCGGCGATGCACGAGTGGAGCATTTTTTTGATAGGCCGCTTCAGCCACGGCAGGAACGAGGGAAACGGACAAGGAATACGTTAAAAAAGTGGGAAAAAGCAACAAAGGAACAGCCATCCCGGCAAACTGTCCGTACAAACCAGTAGCAGTCGAGGTGGTAAAGCCTGCAATGACGAGCGCGTACGGTACGAGCATCGGCTCTAGCACGTAAGCGATGGAGCCGATGACGCGGCTTAGCGTGACAGGGAGTGCGACGTGGATGAGTTGCGACAAACTCGTTTTACTTGCAGAAACCGTCATGAGAAGGGGCTTATCCAGGAGCTCGGCTGCTGCTTTTTTGCTGCCTTTGCGATACTGCCAGAGAATGTACAAGAGTCCGGCGGCTTCTCCAAAAATAATGCTGGCGACAGCCCCTGCTGTGGCGTACTCAATGCCTGCAGAAAGAAACGACATCGTCATGACAACGACCAATGCCATTCGGACGACTTGCTCCACAAGCTGAGAGACGGCCGTAGGGATCATGTTTTGCTTGCCTTGGAAGTACCCACGCAGGACAAGAGAAATACCGGAAATCGGGATGACCGGAATGGCTGCAAGCAGGACAATGTGTGCACGAGGGTCTGCGAATAGCATTCCGGAAATCCATTGAGAGAACAAGAGGAGCAGGACGCAAATGAAGAGGCTAATCCCGCCGGCGACCGACAAGGCTAGGAACAAAAATCGGCGAGTCAGCCGCGGATTATTAGCTGCTTCCGTCTCTGCCACTTGCTTTGCAATGGCAACCGGAAGTCCGAATGTCGTCACAGTAATCAGAAAGTATAAAAGGGGCACAACCATCTGATAAAGCCCCATTCCTTCCGCTCCGATAATGCGCGACAACACGATCCTGTGAGCAAAGCCAAACACTTTGGTAATGCCACCAGCAATAATGAGGATGACCGTTCCGTAAAAGAAGGATTGTTTCATGGAAGGCTCCTTTGCAAGGATAAATTCACTCAGTAAAGAATATGGACGTGCCGCTGTCGGCATGACTACTTTGAGGGGGAAATTGGGATGGACCAAGCGCAAAAACAGGAATGGTATGGACAAGTCTCAAGTCTTTGTGTAAGCAAAGCAGAGGAATTTGCTCTCTTGGGGTACGACAACGTGGCACCGGAAGACGTTTGGGAATGCGTCACGAACGGCTATAAAGAAATGCCACCGATCCACCAGCTTGTCAACGACATTTTGTCCTTGAAGCCAAACAAGTATATGAATTACCTCATGATTCAAATGTACAAAAATTCGTAGTGAAACTTCTTCTTATCTAAATCGTATAGGTAAAAATGCGCGATGCAGATAAGGGGTTGGTTACCATGGTTCGCTTTTCCAGCATCAATTGACACGTTTTTTCTTACTTCGCTATAATGGGCATATTGGTTTTCGTGTCGACGACGAGGCACGGCTAGGAAAGAGGGGTATTACATGATTAAATGGAGCAGACTTGTTTTGTTCCTGGTTGTGGTGGGCTTGTTGGGCGGTCTGTTTACCACGACTGGACAAGTAGCAAGCAATATTACACTAGGATTGGATCTAAAGGGCGGCTTTGAGATTTTGTATCAGGTAGAGCCCCTGAATGAAGGACAAAAGGTCGATACAACATTATTGGCTGCAACAGCGCAAATGGTCGAAAAACGGGTGAATATCGGTGGCGTTACCGAACCAGAGGTAAACGTCGAGCTGCCGGACCGAATCCGCGTGAGGATTGCCTCCCACGATGCTGATCAGGAAAAGCTTCGCGAGTTGATCGGCAAGCCAGCCGTCCTTACGTTCCGTGACGTACAAGGTAAGACGTTGATGAGAGGTAACGATTTGGCTCCGGGGGGAGCAGCAGTCGGTTACGACGACCTGAAAAGACCGTTGGTTACCGTCAAATTTAAAGAACCGAAACTTCTTGAAGACGTGACTCGTGCAAATCTTGGTAAGCCAATGGGAATCTTCTTAGATGATACAATGCAGACCAATCCGACGATTCAGTCTGTCATTTCCGGTGGTAGTGCACAAATTACCGGTGACTATACGCAAGAATCGGCTCAAGAGTTGGCTGATTTACTTAACTCCGGTGCAATGCCGGCCAAGCTGATTGAGAAACAGGTAACATCTGTAGGGGCTACACTTGGTGCGATGTCCTTGGAAAAAACCTTGTATGCAGGATATATCGGTGGAGCCTTTATCTTCCTGTTCATGCTGGTGGTTTATCGTTTGCCAGGTCTGGTCGCTAACATTACATTGGCAGCTTTCATCTATCTCTCCCTGCTCTTCTTGGATTGGATGGATGCGACGCTTACACTGCCAGGGATCGCTGGTTTCATTTTGGGAATCGGGATGGCCGTGGACGCAAATATTATTACCTACGAACGTATTCAGGAAGAGATTCGTTCCGGTAAGACGATTCTATCTGCATTCCGTGCAGGTGAACGACGTTCCTTGGTCACCATTTTGGATGCACAGGTTACGGCTATGATCGCAGCTGTGGTATTGTACTTCTTCGGGACTAGCTCTATCCAAGGCTTTGCGATTATCTCGATGCTGACAACGATCGTAAGTATTTTTACAAACGTTTTTGCCTCTCGTTTCCTCCTCGGCTTGTTGATCCGTACGAACCTATTTAAGAAGCCGTCTTGGTTCGGGGTAAAGGAGAGTGAAATTGGTGAGTTATAGAGCACTTGAGTACGCTGATAAGTACAACATTGTAAAAAACCGTAAAAAGTTTTTTGTGATTTCATTGATTATTCTTGTGTTGGGCCTGCTGTCCATGTTCACTCTTGGGTTGAATCTCGGAGTTGATTTTAAAGCAGGTACACGTCTGGATATGTATATCGGGAAGGATTTCTCGACTACTGATGTAGATGCGATTATCCGGGAAAAGCTGCCGGAGACACATTTTACGGATGTGACCGCATATGGGGAAAAACAGGCCTATACACGCTTTGAAGAAACCATTCCACCGGAAAAGCTGACAGAGATTGAACAGGGATTGAAAGCCAAGTACGGTGAGCAGGTAACCAAGCAAGAGGCTACAGTTGATCCGATTATTGCGCAAGAATTGGTGCGCAATGCGGGTCTGGCAATTTTGTTTGCTGCACTTGGGATTGCCATCTATGTAGCGTTCCGCTTCCAGTTCTTGATCGGGGTCGCGTGTGCGATTGCCTTGCTGCATGACGTATTTATCCCGATCGCGTTGTTTTCCGTGTTTCGACTCGAGGTTGACTTGACCTTTATCGCTGCTATTTTGACGATCGTTGGTTACTCGTTGAACGATACGATTGTTATTTTTGACCGTATCCGTGAAAATCAACGCGTGATGAAGACCAAGACAATTGAAGACCTGGAACACCTGGTAAATGTGAGCTTGTGGCAGACGATGCGCCGCTCTGTCTTTACCGTAGTAACCGTTTTGGCGACAGCCGTTGCGATTGTGTTCCTGGGAAGCGAAGGGATTCGCAACTTCTCTCTGGTACTGATTTTCGGATTGCTCAGTGGTTCCTACTCTTCGATCTTTATCGCTGCGCAAATCTGGGTCTCTTTGAAAAAGAGAGAAATGAACAGGAAGCGCTTTTCCACTGCTCCAAACGAAAGCTAATCCGAAAGCCGCGGGGATATTCCCGCGGCTTTCTCCTTTTTTTACCGGAGAAAGCCTTACTATTGTCAGGCTTGTGCTCCATCCTCTATAATGAATGAGGATTGGAGGAAAGCCCATGCTGAAAGCGAAAACACGCTGGAAACTGGCCACCTATGATGAGCAGCTTGCTGCTAGTATTGCCGCAGATTGCCAGCTTACTCCGCTCGTATCCAAGCTACTGGTGATACGTGGCATTGACACATCACAAAAGGCTCGTGATTTTTTGCAAGCCGGTCCAGAATTGTTTCATGACCCTTTCTTGCTGGATGGAATGGAACAAAGCGTGCATCGCATTCAACAAGCCATTCAAAGGCAAGAACCGATTTGTATATACGGCGATTACGACGCCGATGGGGTTAGCTCCACATCGCTAATGGTACATCTACTGCGCCAACTCGGCGCTGTTTTTGACTACTACATTCCCAACCGTTTTACAGAAGGGTATGGGTTACATAAAGACGCCTTGGCGCATCTGCATCATAGCGGCTATAAACTGATCATCACTGTCGATACAGGGATCAGTGCAGTCGAACAGGTAGCGTACGCGAACCAGTTGGGTCTTGACGTCATTGTAACCGACCACCACGAACCTCCGGCAATCATCCCGGAGGCATTTGCTGTGATTAACCCCAAGAAGCCCGGCTGTTCGTACCCGTTTGATATGTTGGCGGGAGTGGGGGTCGCCTTTAAAGTGGGGCATGCCTTGCTGAAGGAGCCGCCTTTGCATTTGGCTGATTTGGCTGCATTGGGGACGATAGCGGATTTGGTGCCGTTGGTAGATGAAAATCGTATTCTTGCTCGAGCAGGATTAAAGCGCTTAAATCATACACGGAACCTTGGTCTACAGGCCTTAATCCGAGTTTGTGGACTGGCCGATACCGAGCTGTCTGCGGGACATGTAGGCTTTGCGCTAGGACCGCGTCTGAATGCGAGCGGAAGGCTGGAGACAGCAGAATCCGCTGTGAAATTGCTGACGACTTCGGATATGGACGAAGCAGAGAAATGTGCCCAGGCGCTGGACGACTTAAACCGCGAACGTCAGGAAATCGTCGCAGCGATGACTGAGGAAGCTGTACAGATGGTGAATGAGCTGTATCCGCCAGACCAGAACAATGTGCTTGTTTTGGCTAAAGAAGGCTGGAACGTAGGCGTGGTAGGGATCGTAGCTTCCCGATTGGTTGAGCTTTTTTACCGTCCAACGATTGTACTTGGCATCGATCCGGAAAAAGGAACGGCAAAAGGCTCTGCGAGAAGCATTGCAGGTTTTGATATGTATGAAGGTCTGACTGCTTGCAAGGAATGGCTGCCGCACTATGGCGGTCATACAATGGCAGCGGGGATGACCTTGCCTGTAGAAAATCTCGACTTATTACGTCAAAAATTAAATGAGCTCGCTGGAGAGTGGTTGTCCGCTGAAGACTTCACGCCGATGACCAAAGTGGACGTTGCGATGAGTATGGAAGAGATCAGCTTGACCGCAGCGGAGCAACTCGAACAGCTTGCCCCATATGGAATGGGGAATCCAACACCGCTCGTTTTGTTAGAAGAAGTAGAAACACAAGGTATGCGCACGATTGGGCGAGATGACAATCATTTGAAGTGTACTTTGAACAAAGCGGGAACCTCTTTGGATGCAATTGGTTTCAACTGGGCACATGTAACAAAGAGAGTAACGCCCAAGGCACGTTTTCACGTATTGGGGGAATTGTCTGTAAACGAATGGAACGGTAATCGAAAGCCTCAGCTGACGATCCGTGATTTGTCTGTTGGACACCAGCAAGTATTTGACTGGCGAGGCAGTCGAGACAAGATAGAGAAATGGCAGCAAGTGATGGCCGAGTCAAACTCGGTGACCATTCTATTTCGCGCGGAAAGCTATGAGCCATTGGCAGCGAAAGCAACAAGCGATCAGGTGAATTCCTTGTTCGTGGTTGGTCGAGAGGGTACGAGCATTACTGCCTCTGCCAACGTGATTTTGTATGATTTGCCGACGCGTCGATCCGAATTGGAAGTGGTTCGTAACTTGCTCAAACAAGCGGAGCGCATATACTGTTTGTTTGGTGATCCGGATTTGGGAATGGAGCGGCTTTCCTGTCCGGGCCGGGATCATTTTAAACAGTTGTACCAGTTTTTCGTACAGGTGCCAACTGTTAAAAAAATCCACATGGATGCATTGGCCAGAAAGCTGCAATGGAAAAGAAATCTATTGGACGGCATGATCGCCATCTTTATGGAGCTGGAGTTTTTAGTAGAAGAGGCTGAGCAGTACACGTTGCAGGCCAACACTACGAAAAAGCCGCTCGAGAGCTCTGTGCTTTACGCGAATTGGAAGGAAGAGGCACAGCTTGCTACAGATTTATTGCTTTCTTCTTCTGATGCAATGATTCAAGCGCTTCATCAATTGGTGGAACCAGCCACCGTTTAGGAGGAATTTTTCATGGATTTTAAACAATACATTCGAGTTATCCCGGATTTTCCACAGCCAGGTATTCGTTTCAAGGACATCACTACTCTGTTGAAGGATGGCCCTGCTTACAAAGCTGCGATTCAAGACTTGGCTGTCTTCGCTCGTGAAGTACAAGCAGACGTGATTGCGGGTCCAGAAGCACGTGGATTCGTAGTAGGTGCTCCCTTGTCGTATGAAATGGGAATTGGCTTTGTGCCGATCCGCAAGTCTGGCAAGCTGCCATATGAATCCATCAAGGCGGATTACGACCTTGAGTATGGAAAAGATGCACTTGCTGTACACGTTGATGCTATCCAACCAGGTCAGCGCGTACTGATTGCAGACGATTTGCTGGCGACAGGTGGAACGATTGAGACAACAATCAATTTGATTGAGCAACTCGGAGGCAAAGTAGTAGGAGCTGCCTTCTTCATCGAACTGTCCTACTTGGATGGACGTAGCAAAATCGGTGAAATTCCTATCAAATCGCTCGTTCAATATTAATTGATACAACAAGGAAAAACGGGTAAAATGCCCGTTTTTTTCTTTTTTCTACGGCTGTACATACTTTACAGGGGAATTCAGCTTTACAAGACGAACGACATACAAGATAATAGTATGAAATAGACAGACATGATACGTGCAAGTAAGCCTTCGCCTGCGCCAAAAGGCTTGGCAACGCCCAAGTTTTCTAGACGTATAGGAAAGTTCAAGTGCTTCACGGTGCGAAATGCGTCCAGGCTTAAACTTTCCGGAGCGCATCACGAAGTGCCTCAGCGTCTGCTTCCGGCAATACTTCGGTGAAACTTTCCGCTATAATGCGGTCGCTCCTCCGTGAGAAGGCCTCGATTGAGGTTATTTTACTGAGAGGATAAGGGAAGGGAACTATGATTACCGGCATTGATGAGGTAGTAAAAAAAGCAAGCACCTATTTATCACAATCGGATTTGGACCTGATTACACGTGCCTATCAGCTTGCCGAAAAAGCGCATGAAGGGCAAATACGCAAATCAGGCGTCCCTTACATTATGCACCCAATCGCTGTGGCGGGTATTCTCGCAAACCTACACATGGATGCCGTTACGATTGCGGCTGGATTTTTGCATGATGTCGTGGAAGATACCGAGATTACGCTTGATCATCTCCGTGAGCAGTTCGGACCGGATGTGGCTCTTCTGGTAGATGGAGTGACCAAGCTGGAAAAAATTAAATACAAGTCCAAAGAAGAGCAGCTCGCCGAAAACCACCGCAAGATGCTGGTTGCCATGGCACAGGACATACGCGTCATCATGATCAAGCTGGCTGACCGTCTGCACAACATGAGGACGCTTCGGCATATGTCCGAAGAGAAGCAACGCGAGATTTCCGATGAAACGCTGGAAATCTTTGCACCACTTGCCCATCGCCTGGGGATCGCTTCCGTCAAATGGGAGCTGGAAGATACGGCACTTCGGTATTTGAATCCGCAACAGTACTATCGGATTGTGAATTTGATGCAAAAGAAACGGGTGGAGCGCGAAGCCTACCTGAATGAAGCATCGGATACAATCCGGGAAAAGCTGGGCGAGTTAAACATCGAGGCAGAAATTTCGGGACGTCCGAAGCATATCTACAGCATCTTTAAAAAGATGACGAGACAAAACAAGCAGTTCAACGAGATTTATGACCTGCTTGCGTTGCGGATCATCGTGAATGACATCCGCGACTGTTATGCGGTTCTTGGTATCGTACACACCCTGTGGAAGCCGATGCCAGGCAGATTCAAAGATTACATTGCCATGCCGAAGACGAACATGTACCAATCTCTTCATACTACAGTGATTGGGCCAAAAGGTGAGCCATTGGAAGTGCAAATCCGCACGTGGGATATGCACCAGACAGCAGAGATCGGGATCGCGGCTCACTGGGCGTACAAAGAAGGAAAAAGCATCGTGCAAGGCTCGTTTGCAGAGAAGCTGGGCAGTCTGCGGGAGATTATCGAAGGTGGATCGGAGGAAGCTCCGAACGCGCAAGAGTTCATGGAGAGTCTCAAGCAGGATCTTTTCTCCGATACGGTTTTCGTTTTCACGCCAAAAGGTGATGTAGTCGAGCTGCCAAAAGGCTCTGTACCGCTGGACTTCTCCTATCGGATTCACTCTGCGGTAGGGAACAGAACGATTGGCGCCAAAGTGAACGGCAAGATCGTACCGCTTGATTATGCGATGAAAACAGGCGATATCGTCGAGATACTGACCTCTAAGCATTCCTACGGTCCTAGTCAGGACTGGCTAAAGATGGCCAAATCCGCACACGCCCGCAATAAGATTAAGCAGTGGTTTAAAAAAAGAGAAGCGGGAAGAGAACGTCGCCAAAGGTCAGCAGATGGTGGAAGCGGAGATCAAGTCGCGCAGCTTCGATGTAAAAGAAGCGATGACGGAAGCGAACCTGAAGGAAGCGGCAGCCCGGTTTAATTTCCAAGGGGCAGAAGACATGTTTGCCGCAGTCGGCTATGGCGGCATTACGGCTTCGCAAATTGCGACTCGTCTCCTAGACAAACTCCGTCGGGAGCGCGAAGAACAAAACCCGACCATTCCTGAGGTCAAACCGAACCCAGCAAATCGTTCTGCCAAGAGTGAGTCTGGCGTCAAAGTCCGTGGCTTGGATAATTTGCTCGTCCGTATTTCTCGTTGTTGTACACCTGTCCCAGGCGACCAGATTATCGGTTTCATTACGAGAGGTCGTGGGGTATCCGTGCATCGACTGGACTGTCCGAACGTACTGACAGACGAATGTACAGAGCGTCTGATTGATGTCGAATGGGATACCGATTTCAAACATAATTTCCATGTAGAGATCGAGATCACGGGCAATGATCGGAGCGGACTGTTAAACGATGTATTGCAGGTTGTGGCAGAGACAAAAACGAACATCGCGGCTGTCAGTGGCAAGTCCGATAAAAATCGAGTGGCAACAATTCATATGACCATCTCGATTAGCAATGTGGATCATCTGTTGAAAGTAGTAGAGCGCATTAAGCGCATCAAAGATATTTATTCGGTTCGCCGGATACTGAGCACCTGATCCCTCGTGGATTGGGTGTTCTTGTTTAGCTAACAGGAAGGATGAGTCAGTGTGAGGGTTGTCGTACAAAGAACGAGAGAAGCGAGTGTTACCGTAGCAGGTGAAGTCGTCGGACAAATTGATCACGGGTTAATGCTGCTGGTAGGAATTACGCATGAAGACACAGAAAAAGAAGTAGAATTTATCGCAGACAAAATTGCGAACTTGCGAATTTTTGAAGACGAGGAAGGCAAAATGAACTTCTCTGTTTTAGACAAGGGTGGTCAAATTTTGTCCGTATCACAATTTACGTTGTATGGCGATTGCAGAAAGGGCAGAAGACCGAACTTCATGGCTGCCGCACGTCCAGAGCAGGCTGAACCGCTGTACGAGCTGTTTAACGCCAAGCTGCGAGAAAAAGGTCTCCAGGTGGAAACAGGACGCTTTGGCGCCATGATGGACGTACGTCTGTTAAATGATGGTCCTGTCACACTGATTGTGGAATCATAAACACAACCATCAGGGGGAATGAAACCATGACCCAAGAAGCATTGGTGATCGGTGCGAGTGGCATGCTTACAGAGGTCTCCCGATGGCTGGCTCGCCAAGGTTATCAAGTAACCGTGCTTGGCCGTGATCCAGTCAAATTAAGAAGTGTCAGAGACGGTTCAACTCATCCAAAGTCGATTCATGTGTTGCCTCAAGACTATCACCAGACAGACGGCTTACGTCAAGCTATGGCCGAGCTCATAGAGAAAAGAGGGCCGATGGATGTGGTTGTCGCGTGGATTCATTCAACTGCACCGCATGCACTGCCTGTGATCGTGGAAGAACTGTCGCGTCCTGAGAAGCGCTGGCAATTGCTGCATGTGTGTGGGAGCAGTGCTTGGAGAAATCCACCGATAGAACCTACATCAGAAGTTTGTAAATATCGACGGGTCATCCTCGGGTTTACATGTGCAGGTGCGCATTCACGCTGGCTAACGAATGATGAGATTGCGGCTGGGGTGATTGACGCTCTGCAAAAAACTGAACGGCAAATGATCGTCGGTCAAGTTGAGCCGTGGGAAAAACGCCCGGCGTATTAATACGGAAAAGTCAAAAACAAAAACGATTGCCAATTGCAATCGTTTTTGTCGTTTCAGTACTGAATTGGGTTAGTGAATGAAAGTGGTTGAAGGGAGGATCAGATTTTTGCCGATCAGGTTTGCGGAAATCGGCTTTTTCCCGATTTCTCGAGCCCATATCGATAGCTGTCCGACATGGTGGATTTCATGAGCGATCATGTGCCGCAAAATTTCACCCCATGTGTACGTAGCGATGCTGCCGTCAGGTTTCGTATCCTGAAACGCTTTTGTTTCCATATTTTCATCCCAATTGTTCAAAAATTGAAGCACATCCGAGCGAAAAGTCGCCTCCAGCTCACGGACTTTTTCCAACCGGTTGTGCAGGTCGAAGCTTTCTTGGAAATCCGGCCTTCCCAGCATGACTTGAATCCAGCTCCACTCTACATCAATGACATGAAACAGTGTGTGCAAAATACCACCGACACCCCCGATGCGCGGACGAAGCAATTCTTCCATCGGGACATCCTCGCACCATTTCAGCCATTCTTCACGAACCATCCAATTGTACTCAAACATCGTTTTAATAGAAATCACTCCATTTTCAAAGGTTAACTTGTGATCACCTGCGTCCCTACCGTGCGATTGCTGATGTTGTGATTATTTTTCATCCGTCATCACTCCTTTCGATGCCTTATGATATTCGCAAATCCTTTGGGAATTCCTGCCTGCCTTGCCTTGATGTGATCGGAAGGGCCATAAAAGAACCCCCATACGAGAGGGCTTGAGCCAGCTTCTTTCGCATGAGGGTTTTGGTAAGCGAGGGATCAGCCTCCCTGATTGCTTTGTGTATTAAAGTACTGGACGATCCCTTTGAACAGACCTTCCGCTGCAAGATCCTGCTGTTTCTCGGAACGTGCGCGAATCTCGTCGTTGTAGTTGGATAAGAAGGAGATCTCTGCCAAAATGGATGGCACCGGGTTTTCGCGTAGAACGAAATAGTTTCCGTACCGGTAATTCATGTCCTTGTAGTTCGTCGCTTTCACCAGTTCCGTTTGAACCAGGGAGGCGAGCTTGCTAGAGTTACCTTGGCTGTAGTAGAAAATAATCGAGCCATTCGTTGCTGAGTTTGGATGCGTATTATGATGGACGCTGACAAAAATATCAGCCTGATTTTGAATCGCGATGTCGACGCGCTGCTGCAGGGTCAGCTTGCGATCATCAGCCCGTGTCATGATGACTTTGGCACCTGCCGATTCCAACTTGTTGCGCAGGAGCAGAGATACTTGCAGATTGACCGTTTTCTCTAAAGTAGAGAAGCTGGAGCCAGTCGAACCACCATCTGTACCACCATGACCAGCATCGACGACGATGACTTTGCCGGCAAGATCATTACTGCGTACCACGGCTGGCGCTCCATTAGCAGAAACGAGCCAACCTGCAATGTAGCCTGTGGAGCCGTCAGGGAAGTTTACTTGGAACCACTCGCCTGATTTATTGGCAATCCCGTATTTCTCACCAGGCTGTACCTGTTTGATAATATCGTGATCGGTACTCGGACCAGAACGAACATTGGTATCTGGATTCATGATCGTCACATATGGTCCACTCGGAGTAGGCATGCTTGGTTGATTCACCGTAATGTGCCAGCCTGCCACCCAGCCAGCTTTTCCGGCCGCCGTGTTGACGCGGTACCAGTCTCCTTGTTTTTCCAAAACAGTCAGCTTGCTTCCGACTGGAAGTGTAGCTTGAATGGCACTGGTTGTGTTCGGTTCACTGCGCAGATTCAATCCGTCCGTTTTTACTGTGGCGCTTTGACTTGAAGAAGATGGTTGCCCAGTCTGAGGTTGCGTGCTTCCATTTCCATTTTCGGGCAGAGTCGGTTGACCTGTGTTCGGGTTGGTTTGATCGGTGGAGAGCCAAGCATTGACTCCATCGTAAGGGAATTGAATCCAGCCATTTTGTCTGTTCAAGACCGTGATTTTCTCGCCCGCATGTAGTTGACCGATAGCAGGTGTGCTGGCATCTGGCGTGGCGTATACGTACGGAGCGAAATCCAAGGTTAGGCTGGCCTTGTACGGCAGGAGGCTTCGGTTGTGAGCCTGAGCCCGCAGGATTGGTCGTTGGAGGTGTAATGCCTGTAGAGGGAGGAGAAACAGCTTGTCCCGCACCTACTTCTTTTACAAGCCAGTTTGCGACCCAGCCTTTTGTTCCTGCGTTGAGTTGAATTTCGATCCATTCGCCGCTTTTTTGCACGATGGGGTAGCGAGTACCTGGATTGATTGTTTGTACGACTGCGTACGTCTGACCGGGTCCAGAACGAACATTGAGATTCGTTGTGGTGCTCTCCACTTGCTTGGCAGATGCAGTTGCTGGTTTCTGTTGTTGTGGCTGTTGTTGCTGCTGTGTGCTGACGAGCCAGTTCGCTACCCAACCGCTTTGGCCGTTCGGAAGTTTTACCTGAATCCAGTCATTTTTGGAGGAGATGACGGGCAGCACAGTTTTGTTCGGCAGTGTAGTGACGATAGCGTCTTGGAGGCTAGGACCTGAACGGACATTGAGCTTGTCCACGGTGACCTGAACAGAACCGGCGGCCCAAGCTGCGGAAACGGGGAGGGAAATGGCACAGACGACAGTCAGGAGACTCCTCAGGATTTTTTGACGAACAAACACGATAGACATCCTTTCCGAAATACGTAGCATTTTGAATTCATTGCGATCTTGCATGTTTTTACCAAAACAATCACTTCGCTATTTCTCCTGCTTTTTCCTGCAAAAAACGACAAAGTTCTGCATGGGTTCCCTGATTGCTTTTTGGCAGGCTAGGCAATACTAGATTTTACTAGACGCTAGCGCACGCAGCTTATCAGGAGGAATTCATCGTGAGACAGTCAAAGAAGGAAACATTCGCGCAAGGATTGAATCGGCAGTTTTTGTCTGTTGATTTTCAAGACGATTTGGAGAAAGAAACGTCACTGCAAAATGTGGAAATGGCCCAAGATTTTCATCCAGGCTTGCGGGATATCCAACATCCTCGGCAAAAACGAAAGTAACCTTGCACACGATGCCACAACTTGTCTAGTTGACCCGAGTAATTCTCGTCGGCTATGATGAGGAGTGGCATTTTTGAAAAAGCAGGTGAACTCCATGATACAGATCATATGTGAGGGACACGCATTCGAGCGGGAACTCTCCTTAATTCTCGCATTATTTTATGAAGATCCAGCGCTCGCTTTTGTGCCCGTGTGGACAGGTGAGGCTGATTTGAAAATCAAGCTGGCATTGACCGTGCATGAAAATGGAGTCGTAGCATCAGGTGAGTTATTCGATGGCAAACGAAGCATCTCTCATCAGGTGGAGCGAGACTACGTAGCACGTGATGAAAAAGCGATGAAAAAGACGGCCAAGCAAGCTCTTTGCTATGCGCTGTTATTGATGCTGGAAGAATACACGGGTATGGAGCAAGGCTGGGGCATTTTGACCGGGATACGCCCGACAAAACTGCTGCATCAGTTGAACGCCGCTGGTGTAGACAGACAGGAAGCGCACAAGAGATTGCAGCAGGATGTGATTTTGCGTCCATACAAGCTAAAGCTTTTGCAAGAAATCGTAGACAAGCAGCTCTACGTCGTGCCTGATTTGTATCAGATTGACCGCGAGCTATCGGTATATATCGGCATCCCATTTTGTCCGACGAAGTGTGCGTACTGTACGTTTCCTGCTTACGCGATTCGCAGTCATACGGCTTCGGTTAATCCGTTTCTCGAAGGTCTCCATTACGAGATAGAGCGGATGGGGGAGTGGCTTCACGCGAATGACCAACGGATCACGTCCATTTATTTCGGCGGCGGAACCCCTACAAGTATTACCGCAGATGACATGAACCAGCTGTTTGAGACGATGCATCGTTCCTTCCCACACATGGGAGATGTGCGCGAGTTGACGGTTGAGGCGGGAAGACCCGACACGATCACACGCGAAAAGCTCGATGTCATGAAGCAGTGGGAAGTGGATCGGATCAGCATTAATCCACAGTCGTTCACGCAGGAGACGCTCCAGGCAATCGGACGTCATCACACTGTCGAAGAGACGATTGAGAAATACCATCTGGCCATGGAGATGGGTTTGACTAATATTAATATGGACCTGATCATCGGGCTGCCAAACGAAGGCGTTGCCGAGCTGGCGCACAGCCTCCAAGAGGTAGAAAAGCTGATGCCTGCTTCTCTGACGGTTCATACACTGTCTTTCAAGAGAGCATCTGAGATGACGCAGAACAAAGACCGCTACAAGGTAGCCAGTCGCGACGAGATCAGCAAGATGATGGAGATGGCCTCCGAGTGGACAACGGCGAACGGCTATGACCCGTACTATTTGTATCGTCAGAAAAACATTTTGGGAAATCTGGAGAATGTCGGGTATGCCAAGCCAGGGCAGGAGAGCATCTACAACATCATGATCATGGAAGAGGTACAAACCATCCTCGGTCTCGGCTGTGGTGCGGTATCCAAGCTGATGGCTCCAGGAAGCGGCAAGCTGACGCGCTTTCCGAATCCAAAGGACCCGAAAACGTACAATGACACGTACAAGGTTCTAGTCGAAAACAAGCTCCGTGATTTGAATGAGATTTATTCGGGTGCGAGAATAGCTGGACAGGTATCTGACAAGTAAGTGATGGATATACTTGTGGTTAATAAAAAAAGTTTTATTCAAGCGCCTGTTGACGGCTGTTGGCGGGTTTGCTATGATTCACATTAAGCTTTTTTATTGAATAGACAATGATCTGATGACGGGAACAAGTATCCAGGAACCGGATGCCCAGAGAGAAAGCGCCGTGGCTGAGAGTGCTTTCGTATAACGGCTTGGTGAATGACATCCCTGAAGACCGCAGTGAACGGCTGAAAGAAATCTCTTTCCCCAGTAACTGGCAGGCGTGTGCCGGCGTTAACGGCTAATAAGTGGGATAGCCTTTTGTGATGTAGGGCTATTCAAACAGGGTGGCACCACGGGAGTATAACCAGTCTCTCGTCCCTGACATGCGGCGAATTGCTAAATGTCAGGAGGCGAGGGGCTTTTTTATTTGACGATAAATAAGTTCCTTGATCCTGGAGGTTTGGCTTTAGCCCGAGTTTTTGAAAAGACATGGAGGTTCGAGAGGAATGACAAGAATCCAGATCCCACGCGGTACGCAGGATATCATGCCTGGTACTGTAGAGCTGTGGCACTACGTGGAGGCCAAGGCCCGCGATCTGTGTCGCCGCTCCAATTACGCGGAAATTCGCACGCCGCTGTTTGAGAGCACAGAGTTGTTCCAACGGGGTGTAGGCGAGACGACTGACATCGTGGAAAAAGAAATGTACAGTGTAGCCAATCCGCGCAGTACGGATGCTCTCACGTTGCGTCCAGAAGGGACCGCGGGCGTTGTTCGCTCCTACGTGGAAAACAAACTGTACGGTGTGCCTAATCAGCCTACCAAGCTGTACTACCTGGGACCGATGTTCCGTCACGAGCGTCCGCAAGCAGGCCGCTATCGCCAATTCGTCCAATTCGGTGCAGAAGCGATCGGTTCAAGCGATCCAGCGATCGATGCAGAAGTCATTGGCCTTGCGATTCGTCTGTATCAGGAGCTCGGATTGACAGGACTTTCTGTGGAATTGAACAGCGTAGGTACAGGAGAAGACCGGGCGCGTCACCGTGAGCATTTGCTCGCACATTTGAACGGCGTTCGCACCGAGCTGTGTGAGGATTGTCAATCTCGTATTGACCGCAACCCGTTGCGTGTGCTCGATTGCAAAAATGAAAAGTGCAAATCGCTGACAATGGATGCTCCGTCCATTTTGGACTACTTGAGTGAAGAGTCCGCAGCTCACTTTAAAGCAGTGCAAGACTACTTGACCGCACTGGATATTCCGTTTCATGTAAATCCGCGTCTGGTTCGCGGCTTGGACTACTACACACTGACCGCATTTGAAATCAAAATGGCGGAGATCGGTGCGGTAGAAACGCTTTGTGGCGGTGGGCGCTACAACGGACTGGTTGCAGAGCTGGGCGGCGACGATATGCCAGGCATCGGCTTCGCACTCAGTATCGAGCGTCTGCTGTTGGCTCTGGAAAAGCAAGGTGTTCAATTGCCGATCTCGGGTGGCATTGACTGCTTCGTAGTAGTTCAGACACCAGAAGCAAAAGCAACAGCGTTCGTACTCGTTGACCAATTGCGCCAAGCAGGGGTTGCAGCTGAGCTGGATTATCTGGATCGAAAAATGAAAGCACAGCTAAAGCAAGCAGATCGTCTACAGGCTCGCTTCACGGCGATCATCGGTGAGTCTGAATTAGCGAATGGCACGGTTGTTCTAAAAGAAATGGCAACAGGCGAGCAACAAGAAGTGAAACGCGAGGAACTCGTCTCGGTACTCGCTGCAAAAGCGAATCAATAAAACAAATCGTTGGGGGAAATGATCATGTCTTGGCAATATCGCACCGTACATGGTGGAGAAGTAACAACAGCACACGTTGGGCAGGAAGTCGTACTGAACGGATGGGTACAAAAGCGTCGCGACCTCGGAGGCGTTATCTTCATCGACTTCCGTGACCGCACGGGTATCGTCCAAATCGTATTCAACCCAGAGTACAACAAAGAAGCTTGGGAAGCGGCTGACAAGGTACGCAGCGAATACGTTCTGGTTGTAAAAGGGAAAGTTGTGAACCGTGCACCAGAAGCAGTCAATCCGAAGCTCAAAACCGGCGAAGTAGAAGTGCACATCTCTGAAATCGAAATCCTGAACGATGCAAAAACGCCTCCGTTCCTGATTGAAGACGAGATCGATGTAGATGAACAAGTTCGTCTGAAATACCGCTACCTGGACTTGCGCCGTCCAGAAATGCAGCGCTCCCTGATTTTGCGCAGCAAAGCAGCGAAAGCATTCCGTGACTACCTGGATGAGAACAACTTCGTGGAAGTAGAAACTCCAATTCTCCAGAAGAGCACTCCTGAGGGCGCACGTGACTATCTCGTGCCTTCCCGTGTGCATCCAGGCGAGTTCTACGCACTGCCGCAATCGCCACAGCTGTTCAAACAGCTTTTGATGGTATCCGGTTTGGAGCGCTATTACCAAATCGCTCGTTGCTTCCGTGACGAAGACCTGCGTGCTGACCGTCAGCCTGAATTTACCCAAGTGGACATTGAAACCTCGTTCCTGTCTATGGAAGAAATCCTGCCAATGATGGAAAAGATGGTCGCTCACGTATTCAAGCAAACAGTTGGCGTAGACGTACCGACTCCATTCCCTCGTCTCACGTATGCGGATGCAATGGCGCGTTACGGTTCTGACAAACCAGACGTACGCTTCGGCATGGAGCTGACAGACGTATCTGATCTGGTTGCGACAAGTGACTTCAAAGTGTTTGCAGCAGCAGTAGCTGGCGGCGGACAAGTAAAAGCGATCAACGCAAAAGGTTGCGGACACTACTCCCGTAAAGAAGCAGACGACCTGGGCAAATTCGCTTCCCGTTATGGCGCGAAAGGCTTGGCTTGGATCGGCTTCAAAGACGGCGAAGTCAAAGGGCCAATTGCGAAGTTCTTTAAAGAAGAAGAACTGAACGAGATGAAAGCACGCTTGGCGGTAGAAGAAGGCGACTTGCTCCTGTTCGTTGCAGACAAACCAAAAGTAGTAGCAGATGCACTGGGTGCTCTTCGTTCCAAGCTGGGTGCTGAACTTGGTCTGATTGACCAAAGCCAGTTCGCATTCCTCTGGGTAGTAGACTTCCCGCTGGTTGAGTGGGATGAGGATGCAAAACGCTACGTTGCCCTGCACCATCCGTTCACACGTCCAAAAGACGAAGATCTGCACCTGTTCGACACCGATCCAGGTCAAATGCGCGCACAAGCGTACGACATGGTTCTCAACGGATATGAGCTCGGCGGAGGTTCCATGCGGATCTTCAAGCGCGAGGTGCAAGAAAAAATGTTTACCACGCTTGGCTTTACACAAGAAGAGGCGCGGAAACAATTCGGCTTCCTCATGGATGCATTCGAGTACGGTACACCTCCACACGGTGGAATCGCTCTCGGCTTGGACCGCCTGATTATGCTCTTGGCTGGCCGCACCAACCTGCGTGAAGTCATCGCATTCCCGAAAACAGCAAGTGCGAGCGACCTGATGGTAAACGCTCCAGATGTAGTAGACGGAAAGCAATTGAAAGAGCTGTCCATTGCAACAGTTGTCACAGAAGAAGAAAAGGGAGAAGCGTAATCGACTTGCGTAACTGCATTGCTCTTTGATACATTGGTAATACTATGATGAAAGCCCTGCGATGCTCGTGACATCCGATAGTTTTGAGCCACAAAGTTTGTTTAGGGAGTTTTTCGTCCGTGATTGTAAAGGCATGCCTCCTTAGAGTGGACGTCTGTAACAGTTCGGCAAGACACCCACCTGCGATGTGCAGGTTCAAAACTAAGGAGCAACACGGCATAATGGGGCTCCTTTTTTCTACTTCAATCCTACTTTTCCGATTGACTATAAGTCCGTGTTGAACAACCACAATAATCTCGCTTGCGAATGAAAGGTGACACGAAATATGCTTCATCAATTTTCTCGTTGTGAATTGGCCTTCGGTCCCGAAGGTTTGGAAAAAATGAAAAATAGCCGCGTTGCTGTATTAGGAATTGGCGGAGTCGGTTCCTTTACAGTAGAAGCACTGGCGCGTACAGGTGTAGGCAAGCTCGTTTTGGTGGATAAGGATGTAGTAGACATTACGAACATCAACCGCCAAATCCATGCGACGTTGAACACAGTCGGTCAAAAAAAGGCTGAGCTCATGAAGGAGCGTATCGCGACGATCAATCCAGAGTGCGAGGTCGTAACACTTCATATGTTCTACAATGAAGAAACAGCGAATGCGCTGTTTGAGCATGAATTGGATTACATCGTGGATGCCATGGATACCATGTCCGCGAAGCTCCATGTGATTAAGGAAGCGAAGCGTCGCAATATCCCTATTATTTCCAGCATGGGTGCGGCCAACAAAATGGACCCAACCCGTTTTGAGGTTGCCGATATTTCCCAAACGAGTTATGATCCGATTGCAAAGGTCATTCGTCGTGAGCTGCGGAAAAGCGGTATCTACAAAGGGGTAAAAGTTGTCTATTCCCGTGAGATTCCCGTAACCGTACGTGTAGATGTACGCGAACAGATCGTTTCTAACCCGAATTCACCGATTAGCAAAGTGCGGATGCCTCCAGCAAGCAATGCTTTCGTGCCTTCTGTAGCTGGTTTAATTTTGGCCAGTGTAGTGGCAAGAGATATTTTGGAGTGGCAGCCTGTAAAAGGATAGTGGAACATGGATGATTTATTCACGTTTGCCTACGACCAGCAGAGTGGGGGCAAACAGAAGCCATTGGCTGCGCGGATGCGGCCGCAATCGATTCAAGATGTGATCGGACAATCGCATATTTTGGCTCCTGGAAAGCTGCTCCGACGCGCGATTGAAGCAGATCAAGTGTCCTCTGTCATTTTTTACGGACCTCCAGGTACAGGGAAAACAACGCTGGCAAAAGTCATTGCCCGAACCACACGCACGCATTTCTCCGAGTTAAATGCCGTTACGGCTGGTGTCGCTGACATCCGCAAAGTGGTTGATGCGGCAAAGGAGCGGCTCGTCATGGACAGTCAGCGGACAACATTGTTCGTAGACGAGATTCACCGCTTCAATAAATCCCAACAGGACGCCCTTCTTCCTTATGTGGAGGAAGGCACGATCATTTTGATCGGCGCTACGACGGAGAATCCTTTTTTCGAGGTGAACCCGGCGCTTTTGTCGCGTTCACAAGTATTTTCCCTTCAATCGCTTTCTCATGAGGAATTGAAGCAGGTCATGGATCGGGCACTTACTGATGAAGAAAACGGATTGGCGGAGCTATTTGTCACTGTAGAACCGGAAGCGGCAGAGCATTTGATTCAATACGCGGAAGGGGATGCCAGACGTTTGCTGAACGCATTGGAACTGGCGGTGACAACGACACAACCAGGAGCGGATGGACGAATTACCGTGACGTTGGACGTCGCCGTAGAATCCATTCAGCGCAGGGCTGTACGCTACGATAAGAGTGGGGACAACCATTACGACACGATCTCTGCTTTTATTAAATCCATTCGTGGTTCTGATCCGGACGCAGCTCTTTACTGGTTGGCGAGAATGATCGATGCCGGAGAAGATCCACGGTTCATTTCTCGCCGTTTGGTCATCTCGGCTTCAGAGGATATCGGAAATGCTGACCCGCAAGCGATCACAGTTGCGATTTCCTGCTTTCAGGCGGTAGAATTGATGGGGATGCCTGAAGGGCGTATCCCTTTAGCACAAGCGACGACGTACCTGGCAACCGCCCCCAAAAGCAATGCCGCTTACAACGGAATTAATTCTGCGTTGGATCGCATCCGAACGGATGGTCACAAGCAAGTACCGATTCATCTGCGAGATTCTGCTTACAAGGGAGCTGCGAAGCTGGGACACGGTCAGGGATATCTGTATCCGCATAACTATCCATATGGGTATGTACCTCAACAGTATCTGCCTGACGGTGTAAACTACTCGTTCTACCAGCCAAAGGATCACGGCTATGAGCGTCACATTCGCCGCTTCCAGGAAGAAAGACAGAAGATGGATGGACGTGGGTTGCCAAGGAAAAACTCCCCCGAATAATGGGGGAGCTAACATTTTTAAGTGCGGACATTTCCGCCTGGTTTATTGGGCAAATCACCGTTTTCATTCGGTTGTTTGCTCTGCTCACTCGCACCGTAACGGGCTTTGTGAGCAATCGTGCCTGCGGGTTGGTCGTACAAGGTGTCGGACGGGTGGTTGGGACCTCGTTCCGAGCGTTTGTTTGTTGTCATCTGCATATCACCCCCTAAGATGTTAGTGTGTCCCACGATACAGAAGACATGTAGGGGGCGGGCGCGTATTACCGATACAAAGAGGAGAGTTGTTAACGTGAAGATTTCGACGAAAGGACGTTACGGGCTGACGATCATGATGGAATTGGCCAACCGTTGCGGAGAAGGGCCGACTTCACTACGGAGCATCGCCCAAAAACACGATTTGTCCGAGCATTATTTGGAGCAATTGATTGCGCCTCTGCGTAACGCGGGTTTGGTAAAAAGCATTCGTGGCGCATATGGCGGTTACGTTCTGGCGAAGCAGCCGGATGAGATTTCTGCTGGTGATGTGATTCGCGTGCTGGAAGGACCGATCAGCCCTGTGGAATTTGCAGAGGAAGAAGATCCGGCTAAGCGTTATTTGTGGCTGCGTATTCGGGATAGTATTTCTGCTGTTCTGGATTCGACTTCCCTTCAAGACTTGATCAGCTTTGAAGACGATGGTCCTGCTGATAATTATATGTTTTACATCTAGAATATAAGAGGTTGTTCAAAAAGTCGTCTTTTGATCACGAAGTAGCTCAGAAAGCTCATTCGACATCGAATATGGCGTTCACCTCCGAAGTCCGGTGCTCATGTAGATTACCTACACTCCGCTCCTCCTTCGTTCGGTTCTCGCCATCTTCTCGGTGCTAAAAAGCCGACTTTTTGAACACGTACTATAAGTTGGTAGAAGGTGACAGCATTGTCAGATCTATTGTATTTTGACCATGCAGCTACTACGCCGGTACATCCACGTGTAGTTGCTGCTATGACTCCCTATTTGACTCAAGTATTCGGGAATCCATCCAGTGTCCATGGTGCAGGTCGCGAAGCGCGAAAAGCGTTGGAGCAGGCGAGAGATACGATTGCCGACTTTATGGATGCTGATCCGCAATCGCTCATCTTTACGAGTGGCGGGACAGAAGCCGACAATATGGCGATCATCGGTGCTGCAATGGCACAGCGCGAACGTGGTCGTCACGTCATTACTTCGCAAATCGAGCACCATGCAGTCTTGCATGCTTGTGAATTTTTGGAGCAGGCTGGATTTGAAGTGACGTACTTGCCTGTTGATCAGACAGGCATGGTCCGCTTGGAAGACCTGAAACAAGCGGTTCGCCCGGATACGGTTCTGGTGTCCATTATGTACGGAAACAACGAAGTAGGAACGATCCAGCCAATCGAGGAAATTGGTACCTTCCTGCGTGAAAAAGGGATTGTTTTTCATACGGATGCCGTACAGGCTTTTGGTGTACTTCCTGTCCATGCACGGAAGCTGCCTGTTGATATGCTCTCGGTATCCGCCCATAAAATTAATGGTCCAAAAGGAGTCGGCGCTTTGTATTTAGCGCGTAAGGTTCCGTTTTCCCCGATATTGCACGGCGGTTCACAAGAGCGCAAACGCAGAGCGGGAACGGAAAACCTGGCCGGGATTGTTGGCTTTGCCGAAGCGGCAAAGGTCGCTGGCGAGGAAATGGCCGAGCGGGTTGAAAAATATGAGCAGATGAAAGCAGCGATGATTGCAGTCTGGCAGGAAGCAGGAATTACGTTCTGCCTGAATGGACATAGCGAGCAGGCATTGCCCCATATTTTAAATGTGTCCTTCCCTGGTGCCCATACAGAAACCATGCTGATGAATCTGGATATCGCCAAGATTGCAGCAGCCAGTGGCTCAGCGTGTACATCCGGATCATTAGAGCTGTCACACGTTCTAAAAGCGATGCACTTGGACGAGAAGATTGCGCATTCAGCCATTCGTTTCAGCTTTGGGATTACGAATACAGTGGAAGAGGCGAAGCAGGCTGCTACAGCGGTTGCTGCGATTGTAAAGCGCTTGGTACGAGAATAACGAAGGATGAAAGCCGTTTGGATGAAGCCAAGCGGTTTTTTCGTTTGAGCAAAAGCGGGTTTCTTATTGGAGTTTGTGGTGAATTGTGGAAGAGGATGGTAAAATGATGCTGTAGTACTAATCCTGAAGAACTATATAATCCGGATCACCCGATAAGGAGAGGACTTTCATGTTGGCCAGACGCTACTCTATTCGCTACAAACTGGTGTTTACGATACTCATCCTAACCATGCTTCCATTAATGGTCGTCGGCTATATCCAATTTGAAAATGCACGCAGCGCGCTATACAAGCTGGCTGTATCTGACTTGCAATACATAACGGAAATGAAGGCACGAGAGCTGGCTGTTTACGCTCAAGATGCAACGATAAATGAGGGGAACAGACAGAAAATTAACGAAATAACACGCGAGGTGGCCGAAAAATACTACAAGCCAAATGGCATGGTTGGCTACGCCTATATCTTGGATGCAAGTGGAAACGCCATCTTTCATCCAGACCCGAAAGTCGAGAATACCTCTTTGGCGAATGAAGAATTCACGCAAGTCATGCTCGCTCAAAAAAACGGCTGGATCGAATATGAATTCGGAGGCTCTACCAAAGTGGCGGCGTATAAGCAGCTGCCAAACGGGTGGATTCTAGCTATTGGCAGCTACGAAAATGATTTGCTAACGACGATTGAGAGCAGCCGTCCGATGATGTTTCTCCTCAACCTGGTAAGTGCCACCTTAGCGCTGGTCACAGGAATTTTTATTGTCAACAAGCTGGTTCGACCGCTAAAAGAGCTGGTATTGGCAATGAAGCGTGCAGAGACAGGAGATTTGACCACGCAAGTGACTGTACGTTCCCGGGACGAGCTTGGGGAATTATCGTCGATGTACAACGAGATGATGGGGGTATTTCGCCGCATGGTCAACGAGGTGCAGCGAGTAGCCCAACAGGTCGCGGCAGCTTCGGAAGAATTAACAGCGAGTGCGACAGAAAGTGCACGTGCTTCCGAACAAATATCCATGGCTTCTTCGGAAATCGCTACAGGTTCCGAACAACAAAAACAAACGGTAACGGATACAGCTTTTTGTCTCGCATCGGTGGAGATATCCAACTAATCGCGGCCTCGACTAATCAAGTAAATGCTGATGCGACAGACGCAAATCGATTGGCACAGGTTGGGGAAGGCAAGCTGCAAGAACTCGTACTAGAAATGGATCAAATCACAGATCATGCCCGTCGTACAGAGCAGGTGATCCGCGAGCTTGGCTCTCAATCCGAGCAAATCATCGGAATCATCACGACCATTCGTCAAATATCCAACCAGACGAATCTATTGGCTTTGAACGCTGCTATCGAGGCTGCACGGGCGGGGGAACAGGGACGAGGCTTTGCGGTTGTGGCCCAAGAGGTGCGTAAGCTGGCTGAGCAATCGGGTGAGGCTGCAGAAGAGATCGCAGGCTTGATTCATACGATCCATACAGATATTCTCGCGGCAGTATCGGAAATGGGAACGACTGCAGTCGCTATACAGGATGGACGCGAAGGAGTGGCCCAGGCAGGAGACAGCTTCCAACAAATCTTGGTAGCCGTTCAAGACGTCAGCCAGCAAGTACATCGCATGAACGATGCTGCTCAAGCGATTCATCGCGATACAGTCCAATTGGTGAGTCACTCCGAAAAAATAGCTGGACTTGCGGAAACAGCGGCAAGAGATACACAGGAAGTAGCAGCAGCGTCCGAAGAACAGTCAGCAACGTCCGAGGAAATGACAGCGGCATCCGAAACGCTTGCGAAAATGGCCGAGCAGTTGTCAGAACAAGTAAAACGATTTACAATTTAAGACGAGCATATGAGAAATCCACTTTCAAGAAAAGTGGATTTTTCCTTTCTGGAACGGTTTTTTATGTAAGGAGGCGTTTAGATGGACGAGCAGCAGTCAATCTCGCTGTTTGCGGAAACCTACATTCGAGGATTTGTTTCTCAAGAAATTTTTTACAAGGAAGAAACCTGGTACGGAGTTATCCGTCTTAAGATAGAAGAGACTACCGAATCGATTAAAGAATCGGAGGTCATTATTGTCGGTAATTTTCCTCGCCCGCATCCAGATGAGCTGTACACCTTTTACGGTGAATGGAAGACACACCCTCGTTTTGGCCAGCAGTACGTAGCAAAGCGCTATGAACGTGAAACGCCGAAAACATTGGCCGGGGTTGAGCGATACTTAGCCAGTGGTTTGTTTCAAGGGATCGGAAAGAAGATGGCCAAACGGATTGTCGAGCAGCTCGGTGTAGATGCGCTATCGATTATCGCGGACTTCCCGGAGCGATTGGCTGAGGTACCAGGCATTTCTGAACAACGTGCCAAAACGATCTATGATTCTGTAGTCGAGCATCGTTCCTTGGAAAGTGCCATGGTTTTCTTGTACGACTTCGGCATTGGTGTGAACATGGCGCTGCGTATTTATCAGACCTATAAGCTGGAAACGATGACTGTGCTGAAGGAAGAGCCTTACCGGTTGATTGAGGATGTCGTGGGAATCGGCTTTAAGCGGGCAGATGACATTGCACGAGCTACTGGAATCGCTGCTTCCTCAGAAGAACGTGTGAAGGCGGCGGCTCTCTTTGTCTTGCAGGAGGCTTCGTATTCAGAAGGACATGTTTATTTGCCTGTGGAGGAGCTCTGTGAAAAAACGCTGCGCCTTCTCGAAGAGTGCGGGGGGCACGACTTTTCTGGAGACGATATTCAACTGGCAGTGGAAGCCCTGTTTGTGTCGAGCAAAATTGCCTGGGAAGATGAGCGGGTGTATTTGCCCTCATTGTTTTTTGCCGAGCTCGGTCTTGCCAAAAGACTGCGTCACTTCGCTGCGCGGGATGAATTCGGTACGTTCCCGACTTCGGAGTTTTACCGTGCGTTAGGGGCGGTCGAGGATGAGCTGGGGATTACGTATGCCCAGACGCAGCGTGATGCCATTGAACAGGCGATCAAAGCAGGTCTGATGCTTTTGACAGGGGGACCTGGTACGGGGAAAACGACAGTCATTCGTGGGATTTGTCGTGTTTTTTCTCAGCTTCATGGATTGTCTCTGGACTTGAAAAAATACAACGAAGAAAATCCGTTCCCGATCGTTCTTGTGGCTCCTACTGGACGTGCAGCAAAACGGATGACAGAGACTACGGGTTTACCAGCAATGACCATCCATCGCTTGCTCGGTTACAAAGGGGAGAGCTTCGAGCATGACGCGGAGCATCCAATCCGTGGCCGGCTATTAATTGTGGATGAAATGTCCATGGTCGATATCTGGTTAGCAAATCAATTGTTTCGTGCGGTCCCGGATGACATGCAGATCATCATGGTAGGAGACCCTGACCAGTTGCCGTCCGTAGGACCAGGCAACGTCCTGCTGGATATGATTCGATCTGGATTGTTACCGTTGGTACAGCTGACAGAAATTTATCGGCAAGCAGAAGAGTCCACTATTATTCGGTTGGCCCATGATGTACGCAAGGGGAATGTACCGGCAGATTTGCTTCACACCACCCCGGATCGGCGATTCTTCACAAGTTTGCCACAAGAAGTTCCGGAAGCAGTGAAACAAATTTGCTTCGGAGCCGTAAAAAAAGGATATACGGCAAAAGATGTTCAGGTATTAGCCCCTATCTATAAAGGTAATGCCGGTGTGAACCGGTTGAATGAAGAATTGCAGGAGCTGTTTAATCCGAAAACGCCGCAAAAGCGTGAAGTTACTTTCGGAGAGACGACTTTCCGTACAGGAGACAAGGTCCTGCAATTGGTGAACAATGCTGAAGAACAGGTGTTTAACGGTGACATGGGTGAGATCGTCGCCATCTTTTTCCCGAATGAAAATGCGGAGAACCAGGAGATGCTGGTCGCTGCCTTTGATAACAGGGAAGTGGTGTACAAGCGTTCGGATTATCATCAGCTGACGCTTGCCTACTGCTGCTCGGTTCATAAGTCTCAAGGCAGCGAATTTCCGATTGTGATCATGCCGTTTGTCAAAAGCTACTACCGTATGCTCAGACGTAAGCTGGTCTATACCGGGATTACCCGGAGCAAATCATTCCTCATCATGTGTGGAGAGCCGGATGCGTTCCGTGCAGCTGTAGAGTCTGATGAGGAGGGGGTTCGGTACAGTTACCTGGAAGAACGGCTAAAGCAAGAGTGAAGTTGGAACCATTTGCGCCGAATGGACGTGTCCATTTCGCCTGATACTAACAAGGCGGAAGGGGGATGTCCCACATGCGCAAGGCAATGGATGCAGTCGGATTGCCAGTTGTTTGCCTTCAAACAGGGGAGACGATTGGAACCGTGCGTGACATTCTTTGCGACTCCACTTGGCATGTACGAGGAGTCTTGCTGAGCGAACAGGGCTGGTTCCAATCAGGTACCTATATTCCTACCGAACATATTCATGCGGTCGGGGAGTCCTGCCTTACCGTATCGGGAAAAGACGCGATCACGCCCTTACCTCATCTCGCCGGACTAGAGCCTGTCGGCATTGTGACGGGAAAGACGAAGCTAAAAGGAAAAGCGGTGATTACCGCATCCGGAGAGTGTTTGGGAAGGCTGGAAGATGTTTACTTTTCAGCCAACTGGGAGAAACTTGTAGGGTACGAACTATCGAATGGCTGGCTTGCAGATATTACGGAAGGACGAAAGCGCCTCCCTGCACCAGCATCCGTTATCGTCGGGGAAGAAAACCTGATCGTGCCGGACTAGTTCGTGGCCAGGCGTGAAAGGGAGGAAAGCGTGTGCGTGTCATATGCCCGAATTGCAGTTCCAAAGACGTAGGAAAGATTGGAACCAATCAATACTATTGCTGGAACTGCTTTATAGAAATGAGCGTTTCCAATGAGCAGATCGCTTCTGTCTACCAAGTTGAGGAAGACGGATCCTTGCATTCGCTCAACGATCTGTTTATTGAGGATCAGACAGTAACCGCTCACTTGAATATGTAGTGGATTTGAGCGGTAAAACCAATGGAGGTGGCACGCTTGTTCACTCGAGGCCTGTTGCGGGTTCTGGCCACAAGCGGAATTGTGGCAATCATTGGCTATTGGATGGCTCCGCGACGTCGCAGTCGGTTTTCATTGAATTGGAATCAGTTGCCCTTCTCCATGCGTGATGTGACGCGTATGTGGAAATCAGGTCGCAAGCTGATGCGTGCCGTTACTCGTTAACACAAAATGTGAATTGGAACGTAAATAAACACCCGAACATACACTGTGTTCGGGTGCTTTTTTTTCGACATACATGAAAAAGCTCCGTCGCGGAAACGACGGAGCCTTGCTTTGCATTAAGGTTGTTCTGCCAAGCGTTTTTGCTGTTGGCTTTTCATGCGTCCGATCAACAGGACACCAACCACAACAGCTACGATGAATACCCATTTCACCCAAGGGTAAGCGGCAAAGAACGGTGTGAGGAACTTCTCGCTCGTTACCATGCTAGCTGCGGTATACGCCAATACTGCAGAACCGATATAAATAACGATCGGATATTTCTCGATCAGCTTCAAGATCAATGTGCTACCCCATACCATGATCGGAACACTGATGATCAAACCGATAACTACCAGAAGGAAATCACCATGTGCTGCACCAGCAACCGCGATAACGTTATCCAAGCCCATTACTGTGTCGGCTACAATAATCGTCCAAATCGCTGCTCCAAGTGTTCCGCTTGCCTTCATATTCTCATGACCATTATCTTGAATCAGCAACTTGAGGGCGATCCAAATGAGAATCAAACCACCTACAAGCAGCAGACCAGGAATCTTCAGCAACCAAACGACAGCGAGTGTTGCCAATGCACGAATGACAATTGCACCAACCGTTCCCCAGATGATGGCTTGCTTTTGTTGATGAGCAGGCAGGTTACGAGCAGCCATCCCGATGACGAGGGCATTGTCCCCGGCCAGCACCAGGTCGATGATAACGATAGAGAGTAATGCAGTCCAGAACTCAGGTGTTAACAATAAATCCATTTCTCTTCCTCCTCCTAATCCATTTTTGGAAGCGAATAATCCGCTGGCCGTTTTCTTGATACCTCCTATAGTGTGTGTAAAGGGGCGAAAAAGAAAACGACCTTTCCCGGAACAGGAAAAGGTCGTTTGAAAAACAAAAATAGACCTTTTACCTGGTCGGCAAAGGTCTTGCTTACAACATTTACGAAAATGTTGCCAACATAGCCGGGGAAAAATCCCGTAATGACGACTATGTTGCGAAAAAGCTACTCCCCTTTGGAGATATCCTCTTGTAATTACATACTACTGAACACGAAATTGTGTGTCAATAGGTTACATGAAATTTATGTGAATGAGACAAGCTAAAAAAGATGTATGCAAATAGGGAGGAGTTGGGGAACGTGGATGAACTTCGGCGAAGTCGTCTATTTGCTGCTGCTGTTTGGCTCATCGCACTTTTGGTCATCGGCAATCTGCTTTGGCTGCTCCGACCAGTCCTGTCACAGTTGTTTTCGCTCATAAAGGAAGTGCTTGTTCCCGTCATATTGGGACTCGTCATCGCCTACTTGCTCCATCCGATCGTGCAATTGCTGGAAAAAAGAAGGGTTCCGCGCTTAATGGCAGTCCTGCTCATTTATGGATCATTTGTATTGGTGATTACCATTGCGATCATTAACGCCATCCCTATTTTTACAAAACAATTGGTGGAGCTGTCAGACGATATTCCCCGCCTGATGGATTGGTACTATACATGGATGAGTGAGTGGGAGGCACGAAAATATTTCTTGCCGGATAGCATCTCGAGGGGTGTAGACCGGGTGATCATCCAGTCGAATGAGGGGATGTCTCATTCAGTAGCGAAACTCGTAGAAAACGCTCGTCATTCAATGGGAAAGCTGTTTGCTTTTGCTATCGTGCCGTTTATCGCTTTTTACTTTTTGAAGGATATGAAGCAACTGCATGAGACGGGGATGTCGATTGTTCCAAAGGCTTATCGGAAGCAAGTTCTGATTGTCCTGCGGGATATTAATGAATCCTTGGGTAAATACATACATGGACAAATGATTGTGGCCCTGATCGTAGGTGTTTTCGCATACTTGGGCTACTGGTGGATCGGTATGCCGTATCCTTTTGTGCTGGCTGCATTCGTTTGTCTCACCAACATCATTCCGTACATCGGACCCTTGATTGGGGCGGCACCGGCAGTTGTGATCGCGATTACGATTTCCACCAAGACACTATTACTCGTTATCGTGGTCAATCTCATCATTCAAATCGTGGAAGGGAACATTTTGTCCCCAAACATCGTTGGTCGTTCTTTGCATTTGCACCCGCTTCTCATTATCATGGCTCTGCTGGTAGGGGAGACTGTAGGGGGGATCATCGGGCTTATCGTTGCTGTCCCGATTCTTGTCGTTTGCAAAGTGATCGTCAGCCGAATCGCTGTCATGATGCATGAAAGTTGACAGTGATCAGGTAAAATATTTATAATATGGACAAAGTGATTTATGTGAAATCAATGAGGGAACGAGTATGTTGCAGACCTTTTACAGAGAGGGCGCTCCATGGTTGAGAGAGCGACCAAAAGAAGAGCAGCAGAAGGCTACTCCTAAGACCGGGCAAAACCCGGCGGCTTGGCACCGTTAGACGCCACTTAAGCGACAGGCCTTGGCTTAGATACGTGTAGCGAGCCTGTAAGCAGGGTGGTACCGCGAGAAAATCAGTTCTCGTCCCTGAGGGGATGGGGGCTTTTTTTATTTTTAGATGAGGAGAATGTAGATGAAGAAACTGACAGGCAATCAAATCCGCCAGATGTTCCTCGACTTTTTTGTAGAAAAAGGACATCGCATTGAGCCTAGCGCTCCATTGGTTCCAATCGACGATCCTTCCCTTCTGTGGATCAACAGTGGTGTGGCGACCCTCAAGAAATATTTTGACGGCCGCATCATCCCGGACAACCCGCGCATCACGAACTCGCAAAAGTCTATTCGTACCAACGATATTGAAAATGTGGGACGTACTGCTCGCCACCATACCTTTTTTGAAATGCTGGGTAACTTCTCCATTGGTGAGTACTTCAAGGAAGAAGCGATTGAATGGGCATGGGAGTTTTTGACGAGCCCAAAATGGATCGGTTTTGATCCTGAGTTGCTTTCCGTTACCATTCACCCAGAGGACGAAGAAGCATTTGAGCTGTGGAGCAAGAAAATCGGTGTTCCAGAAGAGCGAATCATCCGACTGGAGGGCAACTTCTGGGATATCGGAGAAGGCCCGAGCGGACCGAACACGGAAATTTTCTATGACCGTGGAGAAGCATTCGGCAACGACCCGAACGACCCTGAGCTGTACCCAGGTGGGGAGAACGAGCGTTATCTGGAAGTCTGGAACTTGGTATTCTCCCAGTTCAACCACAATCCAGACGGTACCTATACGCCGCTGCCTAAGAAGAACATCGATACGGGGATGGGTCTTGAGCGCATGGCGTCTGTCATCCAGGGCGTAGACAACAACTTTGAGACAGACTTGCTGTTCCCGCTGATCGAAAAGACCACGGAAATCTCCGGTGTGAACTATAAAACAAGCCCTGAGATGGATGTAGCCCTGAAGGTTATCGCTGACCATGCACGTACGGTTGTGTTTGCGATCGGTGACGGTGCGCTTCCATCCAATGAAGGACGTGGCTATGTCATTCGCCGTCTGCTTCGCCGTGCCGTACGTATGGGGAAAAAGCTGGGCGTAGAGAAGCCATTCCTGTACAGTTTGACTGAGACAGTAGGCACGATGATGGGCGAATTCTATCCAGAAGTTGTCCAAAAGCGTGCGTTTATCGAAAAAGTCATTCGTGCCGAGGAAGAGCGTTTCCACGAGACACTGAACGACGGTCTGGCGATCCTGTCTGACATGGTGAAGGCCGCAAAAGAAAGCGGAAAAACACAACTGTCTGGTCAAGATGTGTTCAAAATGTACGATACGTATGGATTCCCTGTTGACTTGACAGAAGACTTCGCAGACGAGCAAGGGCTGACTGTCGATCGCGATGGCTTTGATCAAGCGATGGAAGAACAGCGTGAGCGTGCACGTGCAGCACGTCAAGATGTAGACAGCATGCAAATCCAAGGTGGTCCATTGTCTGATTTGACGGTTACGAGCCAATTTGTTGGTTATACTGAATTGGTAGCAACAGGTAAAGTTGAAGCGATTATTTTGGACAACCAGCTGGTAGAAGAAGCAGAAGAAGGTCAAACCGTACAACTCGTTCTGAGCCAAACTCCTTTCTATGCAGAAAGCGGCGGTCAGATCAATGACGAAGGTTTCCTGATTTCTGATGTCGTGAAAGCACGTGTGACAGATGTACAAAAAGGACCAATGGGTCAAAATGTACATTCCGTCATCGTCGAAGCAGGTACCCTGCGCAAAGGCGATGAGGTTCGCGCGGAAGTGAACCGTGATGCACGTCTGGCTATCACGCAAAACCATACAGCGACTCACTTGCTGCATCAAGCACTCAAGGATGTTCTGGGAACGCATGTCAATCAGGCAGGTTCCTTGGTAGCACCAGAGCGTCTCCGTTTTGACTTCACTCACATTAGCTCCATTACTCCAGAAGAGCTGGAGCGTATCGAAGCGATCGTGAATGAAAAAGTATGGGCAAACCTGAGTGTCGAGATCTCCAACAAACCATTGGCTGAGGCAAAAGCGATGGGCGCAATGGCGTTGTTCGGTGAAAAATACGGCGACGTTGTACGCGTTGTAAAAGTGGGCGAATACAGCCTGGAGCTGTGCGGCGGATGCCATGTGAAAAATACCGCGGAAATCGGCTTGTTCAAGCTGGTTAGCGAGAGTGGTATCGGTGCAGGTACACGCCGAATCGAAGCGGTAACAGGACGCGGAGCTTACCAGTTCTTGAACCAGCAGTTCACTACGCTCAAAGAAGTGGCGCAAGCACTCAAAGCACCAGTACTGGCAGAAGCACCTGCACGTGTAGAAGGTCTGCAACAACAATTGAAAGACGTACAGCGCGAAAACGAGTCCCTGCGTGCAAAGCTGGGGAACATCGAGGCAGCGTCTTTGACGGATAAACTCCAACAAGTAGACGGTATGAATGTACTCGCTGCACGTGTTTCCGCTGTCGATATGGACAATCTGCGCGGCATGGTGGATGAGCTGAAAAACAAACTCGGTTCTGCTGTTATTGTGTTGGGTGCGGTCGATGGCGACAAGGTGAACCTCGTTGCAGGTGTAACCAAAGATCTCATGGATCAAGGCATTCACGCTGGCAAGATCATCAAGGAAGTTGCAACTCGTTGCGGTGGCGGCGGTGGTGGACGTCCTGATATGGCACAAGCCGGCGGTAAGGACCCATCCAAGCTGCAAGAAGCACTGGATGCAGTGGTTGACTTCGTAAAGAGTCAAGCAGTAGCGAAATAGTGCGATTGCACGAGAAATTTGTATAATCGACAGGAGTATACGAAATCCGAGTCGAATACAAAAAAGAGGATGTAACCAAAAGAGTCTCAAAGGAAATCGAGGTGTTGATTGTGAGTTCGTTGGATAATACCATGAAATTCACGGTGCCCAAGGAAGCGAATGCTGCGGATGTGCAAGAAACATTGACAGAGGTGTACAAAGCCCTGCAGGAAAAAGGATACAACCCGATCGTCCAGATCGTCGGTTACTTGCTTTCTGGCGACCCGGCGTTTATCCCACGCCACAACAACGCGCGGAGCCTGATCGGCAAATTGGAACGGGACAAAATCATAGAAGAGTTGGTGACCGTTTACTTGTCAGAGCGCAAGTAGACCTAAAACGATGACACGATTGATGGGGTTGGATGTAGGCGACAAGACGATTGGAGTGGCTGTCAGCGATGAGCTGGGATGGACTGCGCAAGGAGTAGAGACCATCAAGCGACAATCCAAGGAAAAGGATTTTGCGCGCCTGAGCGAATTAGTTTCGGAGTATCAAATTGGGGCTTTCGTCGTTGGTTTGCCCAAAAACATGAACGGAACCATAGGCCCGCGTGCTGAAATGTGTCAAGCATTTGGCAAGCTTTTGGAGGAACGCACGTCTCTTCCTGTCCACATGTGGGACGAACGCTTGACGACGATGGCGGCAGAGCGTATGCTGATCTCCGCTGATGTCAGCCGTCAAAAGCGAAAGACAGTGATAGATAAAATGGCGGCCACTTTAATCCTCCAAGGATATTTGGACGCGAAATCGAGGTGACCACAATGAGTGAAGAAATGATGGAAGAGTTCGAAGTGGGCGATGTGATCGCGCTGACGGAAGAAGGTACCGAGGAACCGCGAGATTTTCGTATCATGTACATTTTTGACATTGAAGACCGCAGCTATTTGGTGCTTGTACCAGTAGATCAGGAAGAGGAAGAAGAGTACGAGGTTCACTTCCTGCGTTATGACGGTACAGACATGCTCCAGCCAATCGAGGATGATGAAGAGTGGGAGCAAGTAGAAGCTACCTTCGAAACTTTGATTGCTGATTTGGAGAAAGACGGAATTTAATAGATTCGTAAGAAAGGGTCCGCCACTGGTGGGCTCTTTTTTTATGTCTTTTTTCGCCAAAATCACCCATGAAGTGACAGCTGGATAAGCCTCTTGTATAATGGATGGGATGGAGATAAAGAGACCCTAAAGGGAGGATTTCTAGCTTGAAACCAATGTCAGCGAAGCCTGATTTTAACCCCGGCCGCCCAGTGACACATCGACGCAGACGCGGCGGACGAATTGTGATGTGGCTGGTTGCCTTATTGTTGTTGATCATTTTGGCAGCGGGGGGAGCATCGTGGTACGTGTACCAGCAATTACAGCCGGTTGCAGGTGAACAGACGGTGAAGAACGTGGCGATTCCGTCCGGTTCCTCCGTACAAAAAATCGGTCTACTACTGGAAGAACAAGGTCTGATCCGAAATGCCGATGTATTTAATTACTACGTGAAGTATAAAGGCGTGGCCCCTAAACTTAAGGCGGGAGAATACCAATTTACGACTGGCCAAGCTATCGACGAGATACTAACTGCCATGGTAGAAGGAAATACGGTGATCAATGCAAACCGATTTACGATCCCAGAAGGCTGGAATGTCGAACAGATCGCCGATCATCTCGACAAAGAAGGCGTTGTAGAGAAGGCGGCATTCTTAAAAGAAGTAAATGAAGGTGCATTTCCCGACTATCCTTTTGTCGCAGCCATACCAAAGCATGCAGACCGAAAACACCGTTTGGAAGGGTATCTCTTCCCGGAAACGTATGAAGTGGACAAAGACGCTACAGCACATGATGTCGTCTCGCGTATGCTGGCTCAATTCCAAAAGGAATGGAAGCAAGAGTGGACAGAGCAACTGAAGCAGCATGATTTAACACTGGATGAAGCCGTTAATCTCGCATCGATCGTTGAGCGTGAAGTAACAGTAGACAAGGAGCGTCCACTTGTAGCAGGCGTATACTACAATCGGATTCGCGACAAGTGGCCTTTGCAGGCTGATGCTACTGTCCAATTTGTTCTCGGCAAACAACGAGACCGTCTGACCTTCGAGGACCTAAAAGTAAAAAGCCCGTACAACACGTACACGAATCCTGGATTGCCGCCGGGGCCGATTGCCAGCCCAGGCAGAGCTTCACTTGAAGCCGTCGTCAATCCGGCTAAACACGATTACTTTTTCTACGTGACGAAAAAAGACGGAACGTCCGAGCATTACTTTTCCAAAACACTGCAAGAGCATGAAGCAAATGATAAGAAAAGCAGGGGAAACTAACCAAGTTTCCTCTTTTTTTTGCATGCGATCAACAGTGCTTGACGTAGCCAAGTTTTCCTAAGGTGTGCTATAATAATTCGGTTGTAACGAAAGAGGAGTGAAATCATGATTACCAATCCGGCAATTGACGACTACGTGTCAAGCCTGGTTCCCGAGCGTTCTTTGCTGCTCAAGCGACTGGAGCAGGAGGCGGCAGAGGAAAACATTCCGATTGTACAGCTCCCGTCCGCTCAAGTCATGCGGATGTTGTTATTGCTGCATCGTCCCAAAGCGATTCTTGAAGTGGGTACGGCAATTGGCTATTCCACCATTTGGCTTGCAGAAGCTGCACCGGAAGCGCGAATTGTCACGATGGACATAGATGAAGATCGATTGGTGAGAGCACGGGCAAATATAAAAGAAGCAGGATGTGCAGACCGTGTAGAAATTCTTTCACGTGATGCCACTTTAGGGCTGCCGGAGTCGTATCAATTTGACTGCTTGTTTATCGATGCGGCCAAAGGTCAGTATCGAGTATTCCTCGATTTGTATCTACCGCTTCTTCGTGAAGGCGGTTTGGTAATCAGCGACAATGTCCTGTTCCGAGGACTGGTGGCGACCCCTGAAGAAGCGGGCAAGCGCCAGCGTCCAATGGTGGACAAGCTGCTTTCTTATAATTCACACCTGATGGAGCGTCCTGATCTGGAAACGACATTTATTCCAGTTGGAGACGGGCTGGCCATCAGTATGAAAAAGAAGTAAAAACATAGGGTCGTAAACGTGTAAAGCATCATGAGGAAGGGGACATGAAGCATGGGTAACCCCGTATTGATTGGGGTAGCGGGAGGCAGTGGTTCTGGAAAAACGACTGTAGCAAAGGAGCTGTACCGCCAGTTCCAAAATGATAGTGTAACGATGATTGAGCAGGATTCCTACTACAAGGATCAAAGCCATTTGAGCCCAGAAGAGCGGGCGTTGACGAACTACGACCATCCCTTCGCTTTTGACAACGATTTGTTGCTTGCGCATTTGCAGGAGCTGCTGCAAGGAAAAGCGATTCAAAAACCGATCTACGACTTCAAGGTCCATAACCGCAAGCCGGAGCAAATCCAGGTCGACCCGAAGGATGTCATCATTCTGGAAGGAATGCTGATTCTGGAGGATGAGCGGATTCGTGATTTGATGGATATCAAGGTATTCGTCGATACCGATTCGGACGTGCGTATTGTACGCCGAATCGTACGTGATATCGAAGAGCGCGGTCGTTCCCTCGATTCTGTCGTGACACAGTACTTAAACGTTGTTCGACCGATGCATTTGCAGTTTATTGAGCCGACCAAGCGATATGCAGACGTCATCATCCCAGAGGGCGGCTACAACCGAGTAGCATTGGATCTGTTATCTACCAAGATCAGCAATATTTTATTGGAGAAGCAACAATTCGCCAATCAATCATAAACACCGCAAAGTGCACCGTGACGATCGGTGTGCTTTTTTCTTTGTTCGTTGTTTCTGTCGCGTACATTCCGGCAATACTGGTGAAAAAAGCCAGGGAGGGAATTCGATGCAGCTGGATCGACGAATCAAAAGACGCCACTTTCTTGTATTGCTGTCCATGTCGTTGTTATGGCTCGGTTTGGTCGTGCGCTTGTGGTGGATTCAACTCGGATCGCCCCATCGGTTTTCTCGGCATGGCGTTGATTTGGTAAAGGCAGCAGTAAAGCAAAGACAGCAAAGCATCGTGTTGCATAGCGGGCGTGGCGACATCGTGGATCGAAATGGGTACGCTTTTACCGGAGAAGAGCATCTCGCCTTGATTTTGTTCCCGTTGGCGCGAGGGAGCCTGCAAGGAACAGATGGCTTGCAGCGATTGGCTCAAATAACCGGAGAATCCAAGGAACGGCTGTCGGAAACCATGGAAAAGGCAAAAGTACCACTGCTCATGCGAGAGGAGTCAGGCAAGCTGGTGATGCTCACCGAGCGGCAGGCCGAGGAAATCAATGCACTTGCCATCCCAGGAGTTGTGGCCTTGGCGGTGACAGAGCGATACCGCGCTGATGAAGTAGCCAAGCATCTGATTGGTTTTATCCATAAAAATCCCGGCATGGTGCAGAAGCTGTATCCAGATGAATGGACCAGCGGCAAAATGAATGCCGAGAGCACGCTGGGGGCATCAGGTCTGGAGCGAAGCTTTGACCGTTTTTTACAGGGAGTAGAGCCGTCTATCTTGTCCTATTATGTAGATGGCCACGGACAACCGCTCCGAGGGCTGGATATTCGCTACACGAAGCAGTCGAATCAATACTATCCGTTGTCATTAACGACTACCTTGGATGCAGCGATCCAACGAAGCATGGAGGCAGCAGCCGATCAAGTAGGTCTCAAAGAGGGCAGTATCGTCGTTTTGGACGTACAAACAGCCGATGTTCTTGCAGCTGTTAGCCGCCCTACTTATGATCAAACGAATGTTACGGGAAACACAAGTGACTGGAAAAATCGCGCGTTCAAACAACTCCCGCCTGGTTCTGTCTATAAAACAGTGGTAACAGCAGCAGCCTTGGCAGAAGGAATCGTTTCACCTATTGACCGTTTCACATGTACAGGAGAGTACGGGAAGTACCAATTCTCCTGCTGGAAAAAAGAAGGTCACGGCAGTGTGACACTGGAAGAAGCGTATGCCCAATCCTGCAACATTGCGATCGCACATATCGCCAAGATGGTGGGCGGAGAAAAGTTGGAGGAATATGCAAAAAAGCTGGGCTTGACCACTCCAGTGGGGCATGTTACCCCTCATCTGTATAAACTCAAAAACTTCAAGCAGCTGGATGGCGAAGAGCCGGGTAGAGTCTTTGCAGAGGGTGTATCCCGCGACGATGAAGGCGTCCTGATTCAAAGCGCCATCGGTCAGCGGGATGTACGGATTACCCCCTTGCAAGCAGCCAACATGATGGTAACGATTTTGCGTGGCGGTCAAAGCTCTCAGGTACGGCTGGTAAAAGAGATCGCATACCGAAATGGTCAGTCATTCCATACATTCCCAGAGCAGGAGCTCTCTTTGGACGGCATTGACTACGTCACAGCCAATAAATTGCGAAAAATGATGCGCAAAGTCGTCACAGAGGGAACAGGACAGATGCTCATGAATTCCGCTTGGCAGGTGGCAGGCAAAAGCGGGACTGCGCAAATCGGGGATGCGAATGGAAACAACCATCTGTGGTTCCTCGGATACGCTCCGTTAGAAGAGCCGCGGTACGCCATTTGTGTCGTGGCAGAAAATCAGCCGAGCTGGGGAAAAAACCAGGCTATGGAGCTTTTTCACCGAGCTGTCGCTGAGCTTGCCGATCATACAGCTCAATCTTCCCAACCTCGCGAAGAGTATTTCCGAGGATGAATCCTCTTGCGTTAATTTGATCGTTTTTCCCTAGTCCGACGATCAGCATGAGGGGAGAGGAGGACATGTACATGGATTGGGACGCTTTTGCCCAAATGGTTCTCTTATCACCTTTGCTGGGAGATAGGCGCTTTACCGTATGGCTATGCCAATCACCAATGTATTTCCATTGTCGATGTCTGCTTAATTTGCGGACGAGCTTATTGAGATGCCTATCATCGAAAAATATAGAATGTGGCTGGTGAATCGCATTTGGGCCTGGTTCACTTGCATACGTAACGACCCATCTATCCTCACCAAGTGGGTATCCCATCATGACCCCTCCTGTTTCCAGCGAGGGTTTTTTTCGTACGGCCTGCTCAATCTGTTTCCACGCTTTTGGTGTGATGTACAGCGTCGTCATGAGACATTCGTCCCTCCTTGATAAAACCACTGACATTTGCTTGATATCATATGTATGCGAAAAGTGAAATGTCCCGGTGTCCAGCAAAGTTATGAATTGTCGAAAAAAAGATTGTAACTCACCCTCTTCCTTTCTATAATTTGAGTAAAAAGACGGAGACTGGAAAGGTTGATTGTATGCCTTTGGCACCTGTTGATCTCTCACTGATTGGGCAAGTATTAGCGGCTGATTTATACACGGAACAAGGAATTCTGCTGCTGGGACAAAATACGACGATCACGCCTGCCCATGTGATCCTATTGCAAAAGCAACGAGTCCGTGAGGTCGACATCATACAGAGTCTTACGGAGGGAACCGGTGAGGATGTTACTTCTCAACTTTTCCAACTAGAGGCAGATTCTGAGATCGTTGCTGCTTATGTACAAGCTCTCGACAAAACGAGACTACTCTTTGATGAACTGACAGTTGGCGGGGCACCGAGTCTTGATCATTTTTCCAACATCTTTTTTGATGTTGCAGAAAAATCGACGAAGCATTTGGGTTTGTTCCGGAACTTGTACGTACTGGAGGGCGCAGACAGCTATACATACCGGCATTCAATAAATGTAGGCATTCTCTGTTCGCTCATTGCTCGCTTGATGAAATGGGATGAAGAGCGAGTAGCATTCATGGGGACAGCTGGATTTTTGCATGACATTGGAAAAATGAGGGTACCCAAGGAAATATTGCTTAAGCCAGGCAAGCTAAGTGAAGAAGAATTTGCGATCATGAAGAAGCATACCGTCTACGGCTATGAAATGATCCGTGAGATGAAGGGTGGGTCTGAGCTGTTGGCATTGTGTGCCTTGCTGCATCACGAGCGACTCGACGGGTCTGGCTATCCGGAGCAAAGAAAAGGCGATAACATTCCGATCGAATGTCAGGTGCTCGCTGTTGCCGACATGTTTGATGCAATCTGCTCTGATCGGGTGTACAAAGGGAGGACGTCCCCATTTGAGGCGGCACAGCTCCTGTGGAAGGAAGCCTGTAGCGGGGTGCTGAACGTGGAGATCGTTGCGCAGTTTGTCCGCTACATTGCCTTGCTGTACGTAGGCGCGAAGGCGAGGTTGAGTAGCGGGGAAGAAGTCGAAGTGATTCTTATTCATCAGGATGAACCGATGCGTCCGTTGGTAAGACGAATGGGCGAATTCCTCGATTTACGACATGATCGCAAGCTGACGATTGAAAAAATGATTGGATAAGTCGATGCGAAAAAAGAGGAAACGGCTTTTGGGAAATGAGAGCGGTTTCATTGTTGCTGATCTGTGAACGATCTTCGGGAAAGCTCGATCAGCTTGGCAGATTGTGACACAATGAAAATGTGCATGATAGACAAAGAATCTAACGAGTCGTGTCGTGCGAATGCTCGAAACGCAAGGAGGAAACACATGATACGCAAAGCGGAACCCACAGATGCAGCTTTTGCTGCTCCATTAATTTATGATGCCATTGGAGATATTGCGCATACGTTGACAGGTGCAACGGAGGCAGCGGATGCGATTCGCATGATGGAGGAGTTTTTTGCGAAGGAAAATAACCGGCTCAGCTACGAAAACGCGGTGATTGCCATGGATGGAGATGTACCGGTAGGACTGGCGCTCTTTTATCATGGGAGCCAAACAGAGGTGCTCGATCGCCCCTTCGTTGAGCATGTCCAGCGTTTGACTGGTGAGACGATTACGCTTGTAAAAGAAGCAAAAGATGACGAATTTTATTTGGATTCTGTCGCGGTTGATTCCTCATGCAGAGGGAAGGGGATCGGATCACTTCTGCTGGATGCTTTTGAAAAAGAAGCGATTCAGCGCGGGCATGACCGAATCGCTTTGCTCGTTGACGAGGAAAAACCACGTGCGCGCAAGCTGTATGAATCGCTTGGCTATCGTGAGGACGGGACAGTGCTCGTAAGCGGGCATAAATTGAGCCATATGGTGAAGGACATATCTGTTAAGGCGTAAAACGACCTCATCGAGGCTTGATACAAAAACAAAAAACGTTTCCCTTTGGACATGGCTCTAAAAGTCCGAGGGAGACGTTTTTTCGTAAGCTTAGCTGCTAAAAGAAGGCACGATTGCTACTTGAGGTGAGGACAGGTAAGGTGTTAGATCAAACTTCCAGTCAAATTCACGGATCGGACTGTACTTACCCGTCAGGAGCTTCAAAATATGAGCTTCGGTTGCTTTACTCGTATTTTTGGACGCGCCTGCTTCGTCATAAAGATTACCACATGCATAGGCAAATAAATACTCTTCCCAACTCGAATAAGCGAGTTGGATTCGCTTGGCTACATCCAGCATGCTTTCTACGGCATCTGCCTTGGGAAGATAGGACTGCTGGGCGCCTGCTTTGCAAATAATGAGATACCAAGCGTAATCGAAGGCGGCAATGCCGGCATGTGGGAGTCTGTTCATGTACGAGTACACGATCAACTGCCGGGCTGACTCCATGTCGCCTTTTTTTAAGGTCGGGATGTAGCTGGAACGATTGGCAGCGCTGAGTGCAGATAATATGTGACGATGCTGATCAAATTCAGCTCTTCGCCCATGCTCCAGCAACCAGGTCAAGCGCTCTTTCGTTTTGGCAGCATCCCCTGTGTCCCATCTGTTATCAATTCGAAGCCGCAAAAACGTATCGCGCAGGCGGTTGTACTCGTGGATTGCCAAATAATACGCGAGCTGCTTCTGATTTAAACAAACAGAGGAGAGAGCATGCAAATAGCGGCTTAACTTTGGGTCGATCTCTTTTTCGTTTTCTGCTTCTTTTGTCATGGAACTTCTCTCTGCCTCCTTTAGTGGAATGTCAATGCTTTGCGAGTTTTGGGAATCTCACGAATGATGCGGATGTAATACAACATGGAAATCATCGCGAGAATGCCCAGAAGCCATGATCCCGGCCATCCTTTTTCTTCTAAGTCAGGCTTGGCATTGATATACGTATCGGTCACGAGAACCGCATTGTGAGGGTGCTTGCGTTTGTCCAAAGCATTCACAATGACAGGCAACATCTCGCCATCCGGTATGGCCTTGAGTGTTCCTTGCATCGTAATGGATTTTTTGTCATGTATTTCTTTGGCATGGTCGTAGTCCGTAATGACAATAATCGCTTGTTGATCCAGGTAACCCACACTTACATAGCCGGTGTCAGAGTTTAACAGATCCCGTTCTTCGGCTCTGGCAGCAGGCATGAACTCGGCTGTTGGCTCGGGATGCTTTTCTTTGTCATAGACGCGGAGCATATGGATATAAGACGCTTTGGTCAATGTAAATTCCACCTGGTAGCCAAGCGGAGTTTGTTTTAACTCGTCCATCGTCTTAATATGGACAGGCTTGAACTTATTGACCAATGAGTCAAACATCTGCTCCGAAGTCATCTCCAGCTTCATGGATACAACTGCAAACATAGCGTAATGGAGCAGGAGGAGAAAAATAATCGTCCAAATGTTACGTCTCGTGTAGATGGCAAAAAATTGCTTGAACCTTGCTAGCTTGCCAGGAAGCCCGAGTGCTTGCAAGTTTTTTCTCCTAGTAGCTTTGGCTTGCTTGTTCGCAGCTGGCTCGGTCATCCTGTCAAACGGTGATTGTATTTGCGTCAGGCATATCTTCGCGTCGATATCGGAGGGATTATGTGAAAGCATCTCCTGAAAAACCTCTTGAGCCTTCTCCCATTCGCCTAGCTGAAGATAGCCTTTCCCCAGCAAGCTGCGAGCGTCCCACAGTTCTGGCATGCGAGTGAGGATTTCCTCGCAATCTTTGATCGCATCCACGGCATCTCCTTTTTCAAGGAAAAGCCGGGCACGATACAAATACGCATCGATGTTATCTGGATCAAGACGTATCAATTGATCAAAGGTATGAAAGGCACGATTCTTATTTCCGGTTCGCAAAAAATATTCGCCCTGTAAACGGATCAAATCGGGGTCAAGAGCGTACAGGGCATGGGCTTTTGCCAAATAGCTCTGAGCTGTTTCCCAATCATTTTCCATGAGGGCAAATAACGCATCGCTGCGCCATTCTAGGAATGCTTCAATATCCAAGTCATCGCGATTCTCAAAAGAGTGGTAACGCAGCGTGAAGGTCTGATTAAGCTGGCCGTTCAGGTAAGCGACAAAACGTCCTGAAAGCTGGCTTACGAGCTTTTCTGATTTCTCCCGCCATTGAAAATGGGAATCGAGCAGTTTCCACACCTCATGGGGCAAGTGATAGTGTTCTTCTAAAAAGTGGAGAAATCGCGTATCGATGAGTTGATGGCAGCCGACATTCCACATGGCCTCGTCATTCAGCAGCTCACGCCAGTTTTCAAGCTGGATACGTTCGTGATAGTGATCGTACAGCTCTTGCGTACGGCGGAAAAAACGCTCCACCATATCATCGGGGTTCATGGAGCGTTCGGAATGATCGTAGCTCTCCGTGAAATCGTACCGATGGGGAATAGGGATCTCTTCTTGAGAGGCTACTTCTTGCGTTGTTTCCTCTAAAAACCTGTCAAACAATGTGAGTCGCTGCGGTGGATCGTAGTTAGGCTGCTCTTCTATGGAATCGGTATTCGCCAGCTCATAGCGTTGGCTGGGAGGCTGAAGGGGAACCGATTCTTCTTCCGATTCATGATCCGACGTTTCTTCGATCATACGATTCCGCTTGGTATTGCGTGTGTACTTCAGGGCGAGGTCATACGCCTCTCGCAATCGCTGAAAGCCTTCAGGATCAACTTCCGGATTGTGCACCTTCAACTTTTTGGCATAGGCCTTTTTTATCTGGGCAGGATTGTCTGTCGGTTCAATCCCGAGAATCTCCCAAATCCCCATTAATACTCATTCCACCCTTCAAACATGTCCAGCTGCTGCTTCAATTCTTCTGCTGCTTTGGCGATGTCTCTTTCATTTTGGGTGGAGAGGACACTTTCGAAGCGGCGTAAGTAATTTGCAATGATCATACGGTCTTCGCCCAACGCTTCCTCATACATACGCTCACCTTTTGCCAGAAGCAATCGATTTTCGGTTCGTTCTCTGGGGTGGATCTTAATGTTTTGAAGAGCTTGAAAACGCTCCTCAATTTCTTTTTTTGATAGACTACCCGGATTTTTTTCGATGACGGCCTTGGTTTTGACTCCTGTAGAGACGACAGTCACTTCGACTTCGAGAATCCCGTTGATGTCATATGTATAACGAACATCGATAGACTCCTCGCCCTTTTTGGCAGGGGGAACTTTTACATTCAATTCGCCGAGCTTGAGGTTATGTTCGACACGGCGGCTTTCGCCTTGATACACGTCAACGAGAATAGCCCGTTGATAATCGAGAACGGTGTATAGCCGTTCTACCCTGCTGACCGGGATTGGCGTATTGCGCTCGATGATCGGAAAGAAGTAGCCATCCTCGTGTTTGCCGTTTGCCATGGTTTGTACAATACCCGTACCGAGTGTGTATGGGCAAACATCTGTCAAAACAAGCTCGTTTAACGCCTCGTTGCGTTCCTTGAGTGCTGCTTGAATCGCTGTTCCCAATGCGACAGCCTCGTCAGGATTAATATGGGAATAGGGTAGTCGCCCAAAGATTTTGCTTACGATGGATTTGATAAGCGGCATCCGCGTTGCTCCGCCAATCAGCACGATCGCGTCCAGTTCCCGAGGTGAGATGGATGCGTCTCGCAAAGCACGCTCGATCGGCTGACGCAGTCGTTGAAGCAGAGGAAATGCGAGATCTTCCAGCTGATTCCGGCTGAGAGTTGTTTCAACCAGCTCTCCCTGGATATTGACGCTCATTTTCCCTTCTTGGTCGGAAAACAAGGCGCGCTTGCACAACTCAGCTTGTTTGTGGATGGACGAACGCGTCTTGCTGTCTAGCGTGCTGATATCGAGTCGATGAGCTTCTATAAAATAAGAGGCAATCAGATCGGTAAAGTCTTCGCCGCCCAAAAAGTTGTCACCAGCGATTGATTTTACTTCCATCACACCTTCAAACATTTCTAAAATAGAAACGTCAAACGTACCGCCACCTAAGTCGAATACGAGGAATTGTGTCTCGGATTCCTCCTGATGGAGTCCATATGAGATCGCGGCGGCAGTCGGTTCGCTGATCAAACGCTCTACTTTGAGGCCAGCAAGCTCTGCTGCTCGTTTGGTCGCTTTGCGTTGTGTGTCGTTGAAATAGGCAGGCACACTGATAACCGCTTCGTGAACGGGGTGCCCTAAATGAGCCTCTGCATCCGCCTTCAAAGATTTAATCACAAAGGAGGAAAGGTCTTCCGCAGAAAGAGAATATCTTCCCAGTTGGTATCTTTTTTCTGTCCCCATAAATCGTTTGAAGGTAGAGGCAGTCCGATCAGGGTGAGTTAAGAGGCGCTCTCTGGCGATTTTTCCAATCAAGATCTCGCCGTTCTCATCGACGCTGACCACAGAAGGAGTCAGTGTTTCTCCGAGCGCGTTTGGAATGAGCACGGGTCCATTCTCAGTCCAGTAGGCCACCAGACTGTTCGTCGTGCCCAAATCAATTCCAATGGTGGTCATCAGCTAGGTCCTCATTTCGTGTTTTTTCTACTAATATCGGTAAAAGTAGAGACTTTGTAGATAATTTTACCATGAAAAAAATGGATATAATTGGTGCTTTAGTAGGATATGAAATCGAATTTTAGATAAAGAAAATAGAAATAGAATTCGTAAGATAGAAAACGACAGACGAGAGAGGTCGTTATGCCAATGCAGCAGCGAATGGAAAAGTGGTTTGAAGCGTGGAAGTTACTTATGCATGATATGGAGCGACAAGGTGCCCAGGTTTGGCCGCTCACGATAGAACCACCAGCAGGGCTGGAAGAAATCGAAAGAAGAGAGGAAAGTCTCGGGATCAGCTTTCCCGCGACAATCCGTACTATTTTGCTTGCGGGAAGCAGTCAGGTTCAAATAAATTGGTCGTTGCCATCTCGAGCGTTAGACCCTTTTTCGCTCAGTGGGGATTTGGGATGGTCATTGGATGCGTTTGAATGGCCGTGCTTTGGCGGGGACGAAGAGAGTGAGAACGAGAAAAGGTACCTCTGTTTTCACGTCGGCGGGAATGGCGACATGCTGCTAATCGATTTGTCGACAGGCGCGGATGACCCGCCCGTCTATTCTTGGGGGCATGAGACAGACGAGTTCCTATTACTCGGCAAAAGCTTCACAGAGTTCGTAGAGCGAGTCACGGAGCTGGGCTGTATTGGGGCAGAGTGCTGGAATTATGAAGCGCTTGCCGGTGTAGATGGGCTCGATCTCGAAGGGCAAGTCGCACAAGAGTGGAAGGAATGGCTGCAAACCTATCGGACACTAACCTTTGAAGAGGCGGCGCAAGATTTCGAGAAGCTGGTCTTGTTTGCAAAAATGCATGGTGCAGGAGATTCACGTATCCAAGAGGCATTTGCTCAGTACGATTGGGAGCCGGTTTTGCATAAATGGATAACGCAAATTGAAGAGGAAACTTCATCAAGCAATCTGCTACTCTGGTGCCAGCTCATTGTCGAGACAGTAGGCAAGAAGGCAGAGAGCTGGGTACGCTCGCTATGGGAGTCCGGGCGACATTATGAACGGATAGGCTCAAGCCTACGTGCCTATGTAACGGCTGCTTGTTTGCCGGAAGAAGAGGGATTGCAGCGAATTTTGGCTGAAATGGACGAAGTCGTTGCCAGAAAAGAATGTCTAGTAGGGTATGCTGCCAACAGTCATTTGCATCACTTTCGCTCCCGAGAAGTCATTTTGTGGATGGAACCGCATGTGGCGTACCCGATTGAAGGCTGGGATGAGCTATTCGCGGTATCGCGTCCACAATGGGATGATCTGATTCGCTGGCTGGACGGAAATGAAGCACAGCGGCAGATTGCGTTAAGTGCTTGGGGGAAAATGCTGACAAGTGGTGAGTCGCCTTCTGGTGAAGCGAATTGGCAAGAAATCAATCGGTTGTTGGACGTAGCGTACGAGAAAGCCATTCTGCGAAAGGAAAAGGAGCGTGTAGATCGCATTCGCTCTTCCTTGGAAACAGTAAAGCATTAGACGAATGTTCGCGGAGTCATCCAGACCTCATAAAAGTTTGGGAGCGAGGGGGAAAGACAATGAGAAATGTGGTAACGGTATGGGGAACAACCTTGCAGTCTTCTGATGATCTAGCGGATTTTCTGACTCCCGTTTACGATGAGGACGGGGATGTGATACCATCTGGCTTTTTAACAGCGTCGGGCCTTGAATGGGTGGACGAGGACTTTTTTGAAGTGCATGAGGTACAGGATGCAGAGGCCAGAGCGGACTTTTTGACGTATTTGGAAAATGAATATGCGATGAATGCAACACTCGATAGAAAAGAATGGCCCAAACAGCTAACCGAGGAGATTGGCAAGTACCCACATGTGATTTTGCTGTACGGCAATGAATCACGCTACGGTCCGATTAACGAAAAATTGTTCGATCTCACTGAGGGCGGGCAAGTAAAAGATTCACCGCTGGTCCTGCTTGCCAAACTTGTATTTGAGACAGAGGAGCGGTAAGGAGCAGGGAGGAATACATAAGATAGGAGAGACCTATATGGCTTACCATTTCGCAGATTTATATGATGCAGCTGAAATAGGAGACATTGAGCTCGTAAAAAAGATCGTCACGAAACAGCCGGAATTGCTGCATGAAAAGGATGAGTATGAGTTTTCCCTCCTGCATGGAGCGGTAATGACGGACGATGTTGATCTCATTACGTATTTGGTCGAACAGGGAGCAGATGTCCATGCGAAAAACGATGAGGGGATTACCCCGTTGCATATCGCGCTCTATCCAGAGGTTGCAGAGGCGCTCATCGCGCACGGTGCAGACATACATGCCAGCGCTCATGATGGAAGTACCCCGCTGCACACACAAGTATCGGATGGCGAGGAGCGTTTGGATGTGGTAGAGCTGCTGCTGGCAAAAGGTGCGAATCCTAACAAAAAGGACATGGAGGGGCAAACACCATACGATATAGCACGCCAGAGAGAAGACGAAGAGATGATGGCTTTATTTGAATAGGGGAAAAGGTAAGCAAGCGTCCGTTACGATTTCGGACGCTTTATTTGTTGTTCGAGTGCTGCGACGCGTTTTTCCAGCTCGTCGATGGCTTTTTGCTTGGTTGCCGTGCGTTTTAGAATGAACAAGCAGCAAGCAATGACAAGTGCTAAAGGCATGAAGAAGATAAAGAACCGAATGAGTACAGTACCCCATTCGATCGACACAGCGCCAAATTCTACCATGGGTGATCGCTCCAATCATTCGTTTTGTCCATTTTACCAAAATATCTCATTTTTTCTAAATTTCCATCCATATGTACAAATGTGAATCCTTTACCATACAAGCAACCTTGAATTAATCGACAACAACTCCCTGCGTACAGGCACGCATAGGCGACCGCCTACATAAGGATAGAAGTAAGCTATTCCAGACGTGGAGGTGGCAGCCATGTCCAGCATTATCGCGGCGCTTTCCCTTGTTTTTAAAGAACTTCTTGTTTTTGTGGCTTATGTCAAGAACAATGCCTTCCCGCAACCGCTTCAGGACACCGAAGAAGAAAAGTACCTCCGACTCATGGCCAAAGGCGACCCTTACGCCCGCAACAAGCTGATTGAGCACAATTTGCGTTTGGTGGCACATATTGTGAAGAAATTCGAGAACACGGGTGAGGACAGTGAAGATCTGATTTCCATCGGTACCATCGGCTTGATCAAAGCAATCGAGAGTTATCAGGTGGATAAGGGCACCAAGCTGGCTACGTATGCTGCACGTTGTATTGAGAATGAGATGTTAAAGTCAAAAGGGTGATTTAGAAGATACAGCAAAATGTTCTACGTGCTAGTGAACAATCAGGCTGAACAGAGTGTCATTGGAACCTCATTTTGATAAATAAAGGCCTCTGCCGCATCGGCAAGGGAAGAAGTTACATTACGGGGGGATCTGGACACCACCAACCACACCCATAGCGCGTGCAAATATACCTACAACCTCCTCCAAATTGAGATGGATAGTGAGAGGAATGTTGAACCAATTGCCCTTTTACTTTCTTGAATTTCTTAGAATTAGATTTCTTCTTTTTCAAGGGATATTTCCTCCTTTATGATGGATCTAAAATATGGTATTAACAAAATTTGCCTTTTGACTGGACGAGTGTTCTCTAGTGACAAAAATGGACGTAAAAAACTAGCTAAAATAAGTAATGATCTGTTCAATTACCCAAGCAAAAAAATCTCACCAAGTGTTGGGATGTGGGACAAGTTTATCAGAGTGGTATGCCAGTGTTCTTTAACGGGGGAGGTCGGAAAACGAAACGGAGTAATAAAGCTTCATGATTTAGGATAAGGACCTGAAAAAGATGCGGATTTGCGGAATCAACCACCACGACAGCATCAAAACGAAAAATGTAGAGAGCTGCTTGTACCACGTTTTTAAGCAGCTCTCTAAATCTTATACCAAATTTAGTTCCACCAAGGACGCTCACTCAAGGAAATGATATATCTCACATTGGGGTCAACTCTTATTGCATCTTGAGCACCCACTTTTATTCGTATATCACCGTTAGCAGGCAAATATACAAACCAGGTTTCGCGTCCCGTATCTTTAAATACTTGATAGGCTTGACCGTTATGGTCTATTTCAAAAATCTGATAGTCTAGGCTACGATTTTGATAGGTGTCGAAATTAATGTAAAATGTTTTTCCTTGACCAGTGTTGTTCGTCCATCTGAAGAAGTCTTGATCCATTCCATATTCTTGTTTTGCAATGGTACCCTCAAAACTATCGATGATCCCTTGAAAATAATTCGGTGAGTCCCGACTATCAGGCTCTCTGGCATCGCCCATAGCGAATGCTGAAGATGACATGGAAAGTAGGCAGGTCGTAAGTCCAATGGTTGAAATCAATTTCTTTAATTTCATAAACGAAACCTCCTAAAATTTGGTAGATAACACATGTATAATTTACATTTATTTCTAAAAAATGTAAATATCTTTTCTTGTACAAACTGGATGGGAGCATGAGAGAAAGCTCCGAATGCCTGGATCGGTATGGTCGTGAAGGATGGCTTGGGCTTCCACGAAAATAGAGATGGCAAACCTCATTAAACGCCAGGATGTGGATGAAGATGATTTCGGGGAGATGTACGTGAAATCGAATCGGTAAGGAAAGCTGGTGAGCGACTGGGCAGTAGATTGGATCAAAGTAGAGGACCTCGTAAGCGGTACAAAGTAATTGGAAGTATCTGATTGTTGAGTATATCGGTTCGTATATACTACAATATATACAACGACCAATAACCTTACATTTTCTCCTCGACATATTCGTCGGGGATTTTTTAGTATGAGGCCGCTTACCAGTATTTGTAGATTTCATTTTGTCTGCAAAGTGTTTCTTTGGATAGAATTATCGTTATGAGAGCAAAGTAACGTTATACCAATGGTCCCACTTCACGCCCCCCTCTTTTACAGAGGGGGGTTATTATTTGTATAACAAATAAGGGTGCAAACCTTTTCTGATTAATAAGTGCGGTGGTCTGAATAATTTTTCTCAGATTGATAATATTACATGGAGTAAAAGAATACAGGTAGGGGGTCTTCAAGTTGAAAAAGTTGAACGCAATTATGTTGGCTTTCATGCTAACTGTAACAATGAGCGTAACTGCATCCGCTGAGGCTGGTGGTACCATAGGTGCGGGGAACACAGGAGGAATAAACACCCCAAATAATATGACGGGCAATACGGGTGTAGGCGTAACAGGAAATGGGGCGCCAGCTAACACAGGTATCAATAACAATGCGTACAGAACCACAGCAGCAGATACTGATTCAGACTGGGAATGGATAGGTTTGCTTGGATTAGTTGGTCTTGCTGGTTTGAGGGGGAGAAATAGGGAACGAAATCCCCAGAAGTAACCACAATTAAGAACCCGTCTCAATTTTAAGGAGACGGGTTTTTCATGTTTCCTCACTACTTTTGACAAGCCGTTCGCGCATATCTTCTCGACAGGAGGGGATGAACGGTGCATGTAAAGATTATACCGGGCAGTTCTACTGACAGTATTCGTTCCGCCTGTTATCAGTATCTATTAGGAAAATACAGGAGGGAGAAGCCGTATGATCGGAATATATGCCAGGGTGAGTACAGAGGAACAAGCCAAGAGCGGATTCAGCCTCGACGATCAGTTAAGGGAATGCAGGAAGAAAGCAGCGACGAGTGAAGCCGCCGAGTACATAGATGATGTATCCGGCGAGTTCTTAGATCGGCCGGCTCTTTCAAGACTAAGACAAGATGTGAAGGATGGAGTCATTACAAAAATTGTTTGTCTGGACCCTGACCGTTTATCACGAAAGCTAATGAACCAGTTGCTTATAACAGATGAATTTGATAAACGCGGGATAGAGCTTGTGTTCGTAAACGGCGAATATGCCAAGACTCCAGAAGGACAGCTCTTTTACAGCATGCGTGGAGCAATTGCAGAATTCGAAAAAGCTAAAATTAATGAACGAATGAGTCGTGGAAGAAGAGAAAAGGCAAGACAAGGCCGCGTTCTCCGTGACTTTCAAATATATGGGTACGGTTATGATTCTGAGAAGGAGCAGATCGTAATAAATGAAGCTGAGGCAGCAGTAGTACGACTTGTATTTGATCTGTTTACTCAGCCCAACGAGCTCGTTCAAGGGATCAATGGGATAGCTGTTTATTTAACCAAAAAAGGGGTCCCTACAAAGCGTGGTGCCAGTGTATGGCATCGTCAGGTGGTACGACAGATGCTGATGAATGAGGCATATGTTGGGAGATTTTATCAAAATAAATGGAATACGGAAGGGATGCTGGGTAACCAGTTTCGCCAGCCAGATGAGAAAGTCCGCATGAAAATTCGCCCAAAGGAAGAGTGGATATCCTTGCCCTGCCCATCTATCATTGACGAAGTGAAATTTGAACATGCCCAGCGACTTCTAAAGGAATCCAGAAGAAGATGGGCAGGCCGGAGTTTCAACGAGTACCTCTTAAGCGGACTAGTTCGTTGCGGGTCCTGTGGAAATACGATGGCAGGCAGAAAAGCGAAAAACTGGAGCCAGCATGTATTTGAGTATACCGATGTTAAGAATACAGCAGGTGCAAAAAATAAGGGATGCGGTCGTCGTGTAAGATGTGAGCAATTGGACAATCAGGTTTGGGAAACGGTTGCATCCTGGTTGAATAATCCTGACGAGATTGCGGTGGCAGTGGAAGAAAAAGTGGGAACTCCATTTGAGCAAGTGGAGTTGGAGCGACTGCAAAAGGAGCTCGAAAAAACCAAAACAGGACGCAAGAGATTGCTTAAATTGTTTGCGTCTGGAGAAGAAGATATTGGTGAAGAAGATGTTCGTCAAGAGCTGAAAGAACTGAAGGAGAAGGAAGATAAACTGAATCAGCGTCTAAACGAGTTGCTGGATCAAACAAAACAGCAGGTCGATTATGAGTACAGCCGCAACTTGATTCAAGAAGCTGCTGAATATTATTTATCAAAAGCTCAGGATCAGCTAACCTTTGAGGATAAAAAAGAGCTGATCCGACATGTGGTAAGGGAAGTAAGAGTTTTCGAAGAGAGTGTGGAGATATACACGTTCTAATGTCCTGAGTAAATAAAGTTGTGGACTGAAAAATTAAGTGTTTGACCGGAAAATAGAGTGATAGACTGGCGACGGTGTTAAGCTAACGGGCAGTTTAGCACAACATTAATGTATAATGATTTTTATATATTGATGTATTGTCATTGGGAAACAGGTGGTGTGAACGAAGGTGGCAGACAACAAAAGAACGATAGTAATTTGCAACGATGTGGGGCTTTATTTTGCAGCTCTGACACGTGGTAAGCATTACGAAGTTTTAGCTGAGGACGAAGAAAAAGAACAGATAAGGGTTGTTGGTGACAATAACCGAGCAAGATGGTTTAGAAAGTATTATTTCGTACCTGACGGGAGTAGTGTACCAGTATTAGTTAACTGGACATTTGACGATCCGATTCAAGATTCAAGTGAAGAATCTTTAGAACATATTGAGGTCACAGTCACTTTTAGTGAAGGTGACAAGAGATGGTGTTCCCTTTGCACTAAGGCTGGATTGTTGGATTACATTGAGCGGAACATGGACGATAATGTTTTCTTAATAGAGAATCAGGTAATTGTGAAAAACTTTTCAAAAGAAGTAGTCAATGACGCATTAAAGCGATTAGACCAACAAAATCAACTACTAAGTTCAACCAAACCGTTCAACTAACGGGTTCACTAGTTCAACAAATTGGTTCGAAATATGGATTAATCCCTCCCAAACATAGTGAAGCTAATAGTAATTAGCCTTGGGAGGGGTTTATTTTTATGAAAATGACTGATCTCTGGTCGTTGAGGCCGATAAACGCATTCTGGGTTTTAGTCCACACACTTCAAAAGCGTATTCCCTTCAGCTTAAGGTGCTGACTCGAGAGATTGGCAACCTAAACATCGGAGAAGTGACATTGGTCTTACTGAAAGAATATTTAGCAAAGCAGTCCGGACGGTTAAAGCCAAGCAGTTTGGGACATCGTATACGGTTTATACGGTCCCTGTCTCGGTTTGCATTTGAAGAAGGACATATTGTAAAAAATCCTACGGCTAAGCTAAGAGAAGCAAAACTGGACAGATCTACGCTCAGTTACAGATTAGTTCAATAATAACCGAATCGAAGAGGATGACTAATTTGTCCTACAGAAAAATTCCGTTACGAACTCCAAGAATTTTCTTGCTGCTACAGATAAATATCGTGATTCAAGCCAAATGAACTTATAATGACGTTTCATACTGTGGTCATGAATCTTTAATAAAGTGAGTGGAGAGTCAGAGCTTCGTCCGCACTCACCTACAAGAGCGACACCAACGCCGGCCCGGACAAGACTCGCAATAGCAGAAGGCTCATTTACCCTGCATATATATTTAGGATGAACTCCAGCCTCTCCAAAAAAGATATCGTTCAGTGGTTGATAAAATTGCCCCTCATTGTAACCTATGAAAGCTTCAGTAGCAGCTTCTGCCAAAGAAATGCTCTGTCGGTCTGAGAATCGATGGTTAGGAGAAACAGCAAGGTATACTTCTTCCTCCAAGACATGGGAGGAGCACACTCCAGCATTTTGCGTAGGTAACGCTGTGAGACAAATGTCCACTTCTCCACTCAGAAGAAGAGGCTCCAGTTCCATCATAGAAACTTGGGTTATTCGGAAATCGGTTTTCGGGTATTGGGATAGAAAGTCAGCAAGTGGCCTTGACAGGAGCTCGACGCTCGTAACCGCTAAGTGAACACTGCCCGAATACAACCCAGAGAGTTCTTCAATTTCTTTCCTTCCATCTTCCAATGCGTTTAAAGCAATTTCTACCTTTCGAAGGAACGTTTTACCAAACGTGTTTAATCTAATATTTCTCCCCTGTCGGTCAAAGAGGGGGATACCAAGATCTTCCTCAAGTCGAGCGATTATTTTGCTTAATGCGGGTTGAGCAATTTGCAGTTCTTCGGCTGCTTTGGTCATATGTTGAATTCTAGCGATAGTACGAAAGTAATGTAAATGTGAAGTATCCATGATGACCTCCATTTATATACGATTTAGCATGATACTCATGAAAATCATGTATTAGATATTATTGATAATATGTTATAGTATCAGATTTAACAATGAACTAAGCAATAAAGGGAGGCATTTCTATGGTATACAAAGAAGAGGAACCATTGGAGCATGATCGCGAGCTTATCAAACATGTAGTTAATGAAATGGAGGCAGCGTTTAATCGGCACGATGCAGATGCGTTAGACAGCCATTTCACACAAAACGCCACTTGGGTGAATGTAATGGGGGAAAAGTTGTCGGGTTGGGATGAAATAAATAAAGTGCACAAAATCGTCTTGACAGGTCCTTTACGTCATTCTTATAGCAAATATACTGTTGACAGCATCTCGTTCATTAATTCCAATGTAGCTGTAGTTCATGTCCGTCAATATTCAACAACTTCCGATGGTAAACGAATTGACGGAGGGCAAGAAAGCATTGCTATCTACGTAATGGTCAAGGAAACGAAAGTTTGGAGGCTAGCAGCAGGACAAAACACACTTCTAAAATCCGTCTAACTAGATATTGTGAGTTGAGCTAACGGGCTTAACGTTTAAAAGCTGTCGCATCTGCTCAGCCATGATTGTACAATTATCTAGAGAATCTTACATGCTAAATCATACTAGGAGGGTATAAAAATGACGGAGCAATATGTATTCCGTTAAGTCCGTGGTCCCCCTTAATATCTCTATTCCCACCTTATAAAAATATAGGAGGACGAATATGGATATTTTCATTAGAGAACTGAGGGCTGGGGACGATGAGTGTGGTTCAAACATTGATGGGAGCTTTATCGTAGACTCTACCCTTGTCTTGCAACTAATGGGACAGCGAATCGGATATACGGTGAAGGAGAGCCCCCTTAGGAATAAAAGCTACGATGATGAACAGCTTGAAGAAGATACGCTTGAGGATTATTCGAACTATATCGGCAATCCCCATCAAATCATTTATGTAGCGCTCGTAAATAATCAAGTTGTGGGTCAAATTGTTTTGAAAAGAAATTGGAACAAATATGCCTATGTGGAAGATATCAAAGTGGATAAGCAATATAGAGGATATGGTGTCGGTAAAAAACTAATCGAACAGGCTAAACGCTGGACGAAGGATGGCGGTATGACGGGAATCATGCTGGAGACACAAAGTACTAATGTCCGCGCATGTAAATTCTACGAAAGCTGTGGTTTTGTCATCGGAGGTTTCGATTCCTACGTTTACAGAGGTCTAGATAAAGATAGTGATGAGATAGCCATTTATTGGTATCTCATGCTTGATTAATAAGTGATTGATCCTCAGCATATGTCTTAAGAAGCCGAAATAATGGCAGCTTCTTTCAGACATTCCCCAAGTTGAGAGTTAGCGCAAAATAAGCAGCCGCAGTCTAGGACTTTATTTTTTAAGTCATAGTCAGCGGCTTTTTAAATTTGAGCATGAGTCTGAATCTTATTTTGTACGACTGAAGATTTTTCCTGAAACAACTCCCGGCATATCAAGGATTTCTCTGTCTATGCTCCCCTTTTGACATTTAGATTGAAATCCTCATGCATCTGAGAAGTCTGAAAAAAACCAAAAAAGATGTTTCGTTGCACGACCCAATCGGGACGGATAAAGAAGGCAATGAAATCACCTTGATCGACGTCCTTGGCACAGAAACCGACGAAGTGGTCGACGCTGTGCAGCTCAAGCTGGAGTCCAATAAAATTTACCAGCACATACACATCCTCGATGAGCGTGAAAAAGAGGTCATCATCGGCAGATTTGGGCTGGATCAGGACAAAGAAAAGACACAGCGCGAAATTGCGCGTGAGCTAGGCATTTCTCGTTCCTATGTATCCCGTATCGAAAAGCGAGCGTTAATGAAGTTGTTTAATGAGTTTTATCGGACGAAGCAACCGCAGAATCGGTAGTTTTTCGCAGCGGGGGCAGTTTTTTGAGTAAATAGGATGAAGCCACTCGGACGCCGGGCGGCAATGGAAGTGGAGGATTTGGTAATGGAGAGACAACCAATTACTCCTTACCAGTTGAAATTACCAATTTTAGCGGGTTAAAAAACTTTATCGTCTGGAAATGTTCATTCTTTGGGTGTAAGTGCGGAAGGAGTTGCTTTTGGCTGGGGAGGCAATACTTTCGGACAAATTGGAGACGGAACCAAAAGTGGCAAAATCACACCAATTCAAGTTAAAAAAAGCGCCGCTGCGTTAGGCAACCAACAAATGACTCCTGAATTCATCAGGGGTCATTTTCTACTTGGGTTGTAATACGAAATGTACTCCTCAACTTGTGCTCGTAATTCCTGAATAGAAGAACACGTATTATACTCCATTTCATTCTTCATATGGCCCCAAAAGGTCTCCATTGAAGCATTATCCCAACAGTTTTTCTTTCGGACATTGATTGCTGAAATCCTGCTTTGGCGACGAGAAGACGAAATCCAGGGTGAGGATAATGCATACCTTGATCAGAGTGTAAAGTGGCTTTAGGAAGAATGTTACCATCTAGACGCTCGAGCAACTTGCCCATTGTCTTCTCTACTAGTGGTACTATGGAAAAACAGGCTGGACTGCCGAAACATCAGTTACTCCGTACGATGGATCAGATATTATTAGAAATGCCTCGACGAGTCCCAACTCTTATTACATGGACGATATGAGTGCAAATAAAAGTTTGAGTGGGTAGATACGAATAGCAGAAAGGTAAAGTTGCTTACGGATGAAGATGTCCAATGGATTCCGATGGATACCATTAGTGATGTTAGAAGCTAGGGGGTTCAATAGATGGCAAAAGCATCTACACCAAAAAGACCTAATCGAGACGAGTTTGAATTAGAGGAATTGGGGAATCAGCTCGTAGAAGCAAAAGATGATGGCGATGAGAGGTCATTAATGCCGGAGAAACACGGTTCTTGACTCGCGTACCAGACTCGTTCACGTTGAAATAGACGAAACAACGAGGAAAACTCCTTTCTTAGATTTTATGAAAGATAGCATCATATAAAAAGAGAAAGTACAAATTGAATGTCTTCGAAAAAACTACGACCCGTATCTGTAAAAAAGCAGAGACTGGTCTTTTGTTTATTTTTGGTAGGGCAAAATAGCCACATTTTCCGATATTTACAAAAGAATGCTATTATCATGAATGGAAAACTGTTGCAGAGGTCCACAACATAGAGAGAAGAGAAGGTGCATTCATACGAGAATTAAAGAGATTGATTATCTAAGGGCTATCAGTGCTATTGCAGTAATCTCAATCCATGTAACAGCGAGTTATGTAGAAACTAGTGTTATGGCGTTTGCTTGGAATCAGGTAGCGCGTTTCGCTGTACCAATGTTTATTCTACTTTCAGGGTTAAGTCTTGCCTTAAGTGACCGGGGGAGGATAGGGAAACGAGAGTTTTTTAAAAGGCGGTATAATAAGATCTTACTACCGTATTTGATCTGGAGCATACTTTACTTTACCTATGCCCATCAATACAATCTTGGGTCAGTCGAACCCTGGGTTCTTTTAACAACGCTAGGGAAGCATATGGTGAAAGGTACGGCTTACGTTCACCTATATTTCTTGGTGATCATTTGCCAACTCTATCTAATATATCCATTCTTGAAGAGTCTTCTACGGACGAAGACGAATTGGACGCTAACAGTTTCGTTTATATCGACCTTAGTAATGCACATGGCAATTTATTTACATGCCAACCAACTCATCGTACTACCTAGCATCAAGGTACCTTATGTTATTCTTTTTCCTGTATGGGTGTTTTACTTCGTTTTGGGAATGTTCGTGGCAATGAGATTTAATGAATTCTCAGCATTTGTCGGAAAGCTGACGCTCTGGCAAACGTTTGTACCATGGTTTGCCTCTCTGATCGTATTGGTGGTCGATAGTAAATGGACGGACACTTTTGCCTCCTCAACTAAGCCGAGCACTTTGTTGTACACGGTTGTAAGCGCCTTGTTCATGTACAGGCTGTCTACAAGCATGACTGGTTGGCCAAGGAAGGTATTACACTCGGTCTGTTGGTTCTCTACCCATTCCTTTTTCATTTACCTGATCCATCCTTTGATCATTAGTGAACTGTTTCACTTCAAAGGATTGAGAGTAGGAGATTCAGGATTAGTAATGTTATTTATACTTACGATTGTATGTTCCTGTGTCCTTGCCTATTTGGGCAGTCGGTTTAAATTCGTCCATTTGTTCGGGGGAGTCTTCATCAGACCAAAGCTGAGAAAAGAAATTGATACAAAGGTAGATTATTCAAATTGAGAAGCAGTTGTAGATAATTGAGGATACCTTTTCTAACTGGGCACCGAAAAACACCAAAGGTAAACGAACTTTGAATAAACAACAAGGAAAATCCCTTTCCTGGTCATTATGAAGGTACTTACGAGTAATTACCAGCGCATGTGTCTTTTGGTATTGATACAATTGTAGTGGTGATGATATATGGAATTTATATACCTGACGCTGCTCGAGCAAGCTGATAATCCATTCATCGCCAGTATTCGTAGACTATATTCTTTCAGCATAGACGAGCGTTAAGAATGTACGAGGCACCTTCCTGTTAGAGGAGGTGCCTCGGCATGTTATTTGGTATATTCCATTACTTCAAAGGATTGAATCTTACTGAAAGCTACATAATCTTTTCGAGCGGTAAACGGCCCTTTGTTAAAGTCCTTATCGAACATGTATGTTTCTTTTCCTCTACCGTCAGCGCGGTCATTGTACCAGTCAATGAAGTCCTGTACTTCGGATGCAGTCAGCTCAAATTCTTTTTCAAGTCCACTGATCATTTTAATTACAAGAAGTGCGTTATCACCAGTTGGAATTGGTTCTGGATCAGGGTCTGGGGTTGAATTAATTTTCTCCATCATTTCCATTTGGCCTAATGAAATGGCCCATCCACCATTGTTCGCAGTAATAAAAATTCTGTACTTGTTATAGCTATTTGAGTTGTTGAACATAAATTCTTTCTTGGTGCCTGGAACCCAGTCCGTGATACCCGATTGTGAATCTAAAACGATCCAATCGGCTCCATTCCATGCTTGAAATTGCCAATCTTTTGGTGCCTGTGACATACCATCAGTCGGACTACCTGAATGAGCATAATTTTTGGGTTCCAAAGTATATTTTTGTATTTGTTTCTTTGAGGTAAATTCAAATTGTAACCACTCATTTGATGTAGTTAGTGAAGCCCAAACATCAAAGCCATCAGGAATTGTAGTATCATCAAAAGCCAAATAAGCAAAATACTTTTGTTGTTCTTGGTTTTCACTACTTGCACTTGCGATTCCCTCTGGTGATGAGTGGCTTGTCATTGTAGGAATCAAATCCTTAGTATATTGATCCTCCGCATGACCAATGTTCTGGCCAGAAAATAAAATGGAAAACATAAGAGCAAAGCTAAAGAATTGCTTGCTGAACCTGTTTGTTAAAATCATTATAATCCCCCTTGAAATGTTAAAAATGGATAATAAAACAAATTACTTCAGAAATATATTATATTTCGATGATTTGAGCAAAACAGTAAAAGGAATAAATTCAAATCAAAGGAATGCTCAGGGGAATGTTCATAAGGTGTTCAAGAAATAGCAAACCTGTCCCTGTTTTGAGGGGACGGGTTTCTTTACTAATACCTATACTACTGCTTTTCCCACTTGCCGTTTTCCAGTACGAACTCTACAGCTGTGTTCGTTCCATCCGCATATTGCCGCAGTACGTACAGACTTTCGCCGGATTCGTGTAAATGGATTTGAGGCATTTTATCGCCCACTGAAAGATTGCTAGTCAGCTCTTTAACCTCTTTGAATAGGTCTTTGTCCATTTTCCAAACGTCGGCTTTTTCAATTGCGCGTATTTAGACAAATCTACGCCAGTGTCGGCAGCGATCTCCGTAGCTCTTTGAGTGAGTAGATTATCGAAGGCTTGAGCCTCCTTTTTCGCCTCTTCGCTGGTCAATTCTTCCCTAACAAACTGCCAATCCGTCGGATTGTATGTGACTGTATCCTGTGACTGATCAAAATCTAAAACAGCTATTTATCTGTTTTTTTAAAAATATGCCTAATTATAGGATTTTTTAAAAATGGAGAAATAGTTTCTTTTTCATATACGACATTATAGTTATCTCTTAATCATTGGAACTGTAACAGTAAAGCGAGTTATACCCTGATGAGAATAAACTTTGATTCTCGTGTGTACCTTTCATTAAGTCCAAAGCTTATTCAAAAAACAGATAAACACATAGGGTGAATGAAATCACCTTGATCGACGTCCTCGGCACAGAAACCGACGAAGTGGTCGACGCTGTGCAACCCTCGATGAGCGTGAAAAAGAGGTCATCATCGGCAGATTTGGGCTGGATCAGGACAAAGAAAAGACACAGCGCGAAATTGCGCGTGAGCTGGGCATTTCTCGTTCGTATGTATCCCGTATCGAAAAGCGAGCGTTAATGAAGTTGTTTAATGAGTTTTATCGGACGAAGCAACCGCAGAATCGGTAGTTTTTCGCAGCGGGGGCAGTTTTTTGAGTAAATAGGATGAAGCCACTCGGACTGCGGGTGGCTTTTCTATTTGCAGGCTGATCAAGAGGCTCCCTATTGGATCAGTCAAAACGCAGATGGAAGTCCAAACAGCATTCCCCAGTTTTCGTGAATGGGCATGAGCACGGAATCACCATAAGAACAAAGCCATTTCTTCATACGATTGCCTCGGGCATTCATTTGACTTGTCCCATAAAAAACTCCCGATAACGGGAGTTTTTCATTTAAAAACGACGCATCGAATGTATTTGCGTTCTGTGGTGATGGGCCCGCATGCGATGGAAGTGTTCTCTTTCTCGAAAGGTATGATGACGCATGCGATCATGGCGATGTTCAAAAGCCAACGAGCGATAACGATCTGCTTGCCGCAAGTGATGACGCATTCTCCGTCTATGATGCTCAATCGGATCCATGACACTGCCCCCTTAGCGTTGGTACTTATATGCTATGAGGACAGCTCCTTGCTTGCTTATGCATGTGTGGATACCACCATGAAGGAATGGAAAAGAGGCGTAAAGCCTTTAGCTTTCGCCCCCTTCTCAATAATTAATCTCTTACTCAATGCGCGGTCTGGTCGGGAAACAGTCTGGTGATTGCACGTCGGAAACCTCAGATAGCTTCATCAAATAGTAGCATTCTTCCCGAGACATATGGTCGGCCATGAGCGGGGAGAAAACGCCTAGCAATTCATCACGCATCCGCATCTCTTCCAATTCATGCAAGAATACTTGAAAAAGCTTCATTTCTATTTCTGCTTGATGGTTAAAACGGCGTAGTGCCGGGAAGTTATGCAGGTTCGTTCGGAGGTACCCGGCTAATTCCACCGCTTTTAGGTAAAAGTGCTCGAACTTTTTGGTAAATCGTTCGCTTTTGAGCTGATAGTCTTTTTCCACCATGTCCAAAAGGGAAGTGATGGTGGCCGCATGCCCTACCGCATCGGATAGCCACAGAAGGTGGAGCTCTACCGGGTGATTGGCAGGTGGCAAGCTTCCAGAGAGAAAAGCATGCAAAATTCGTTCGTACTCTTCTAGCTCATTGACCATGTGGTTCATAAACGTTGGGGGGAGGCTGATCGATATTTTACTGATGAGATGCCTTTCTAGAATGTGGAGTTTAAAATCACGAAGTTGTTGGGTGAGTGTGCTTGCTTGTTGGTTGAGTGTATGCAGTTCATCGGAAGACAGGTTTTGCCTGGCGTTTCCCAGCAAGTGGTCAAATGACTCGATAAAGTAAACGGCTCTTTCAATTTCCTGCTCTTCATTCGGAGCAAGCGATTGAAAAATAAAGCGGGCATGATCGCCCAGAATTTGTAGCCAGAAACGATGCTCAAACAACATACTCTCTCGCAATGGGTCGTTCACTGTTGTTCCCTCCTTACTCCACTCAAGATATGTAAAAACGCCCAGAAGTGTGTAACGGATTGACCTTGACTCCCAAATGGACATAAATGGTAAAATGCTTGTAGGAGGAGCAGCAGTAAGGGGGAGAATATGAAGAGACCAATCATAAATATTCCAAAGACAGGCAGCGAATGGTTATGGGATGTAGTTGGTTTTTTATTTTTCGTGGGATCGCTACTCTTTTTAGTCTTTGCATGGAATAAGCCCCTCCTGACGAGGTGCCTGCCCATTACAATGCTTTGGGGGAAGTAGATCGCTGGAGCTCAAAATGGGAACTGCTTCTGTTACCTGGGATTGGCGTCTTTATCATTTTCCTCATGCAGGTACTCGAGAAACATCCGGAGTTGCATAACTATCCGGCACGCTTCTCTGAATCGAATGCCAAACAGTTTTATTTGCACAGTCGAAAAATCGTGAATCAAATAAAAAATAGCTGCTTAATTATTTTTTCCGTAATCTTGTTGGAGTCGGTCTCCATTGCGCTAGGATGGGGAGGCGGCTTTGGGAAGTGGTTTCTGCCGATCACCATCGTTGGGATGATCGTTCTGCTTGTAATAGGGATCGTGAAACAAAAAAAGATTCAATGAGAAGAATGAGCGAGAGGTCCCTTTAACAGGAAGGGCCTCTCCTTTGTTTTTTTGCAACGAAAATCATAAGGACATATGTCCTTCCCTATCCACCTTGCCATCCCTTTTAATTAGGAACAGATCAGTGTGAGGTGAGAGGATGAAAGGGATTGTTTTTGCGATTTTCGGCGGTGTTTTCATTACCTTGCAAGGTGTAGCGAATTCAAGAATCAGTCAAGATATTGGGGCGTGGCAAACCGCGACACTTACGCAGTTAACGGGCTTCCTCACGGCTTTTTTCCTCCTGTTGTTTTTTCGGGATGGAAAATGGCAGGCATACAGGCAAGTGAAACCGTTATATTTGACAGGTGGAGCATTCGCTGCGTTTATCATTTTTAGCAATGTTACGGCCATCCAGCATATCGGGGTAACCATGACGATTTCAGCCCTCTTGATTGCGCAGCTAAGCCTGACTTTTCTCATTGACAGCAATGGGTGGTTCGGTGTCGATAAACAAAAGATGAGGCTGCCGCATTTTATTGGGATCGGGATGATGATTCTGGGTGTGCTGATACTGAGAGCCTGATAGCGAGAGGGTGAAAACAGAGGGATGAAGGAAATTGAAAATCGTGAGCTTTTGCAACAATATCTCCATGACCATCAGTTAGCGTCTGTCTTTCATGAGCCTTTTCTGCCGCATTTGTCCTTGTACCAATTTGATCAAGGGGAGCTCATTTGTGCCCAGGGTGAATTGGCCTGTCATCTGTATGTTTTGGTGAAGGGCAAAGTAAAGATTTTTACGACTTCCCCCGAAGGGAAAATACTGATCCTTTCCTTTAAAAAGCCGCTTGAAGTGATCGGAGATATTGAGTATGTAAGAGGAATTCCTTATCTGAATTCGGTAGAAGCGGCATCGTCTGTTCAGATGATCGGGATTCATTATCGCTGGTTGAAAAAATATGGAACAGACTATGCTCCACTCCTGCAATTTTTACTGCAAATCATTACGAATAAATTTTGTGTGAAGTCCAACTCATTAAGCACCAACCTTCTGTATCCAGTAGAAGTACGTTTCGCTCGTTATTTGTTGTCCGTTTCGATAGAAGAGTGGAACCTTGCCAACAAAGAACAGATCAGTACGAGCAATCTCTTGGATGCAGCGAATATGATTGGAACGAGCTACAGACATTTGAATCGGGTCATTCAACAGTTCTGCAAGGAGGGACTAATTGAGCGTGCCAATGGATTCCTACTGATCAAGGATAGAGAAGGTTTAGCTGAGATGGCGAGCGAGACACTGAACGAATAATGGGACAGGAGAGTCAAAATCATGGTAGTCGGGCTATTCTTCGCGTTACTGGCTGGCTCGTTGGTCAGCCTCCAAAATATTTTCAACAAGAAAGTAAGTGAACAGGCAGGAACATGGTCTACGACGACTCTTGTGCTTGGGATGGGATTTCTGTCTTCTTTGACGATGGGTCTTATTTTCGAAGGCGATCAGTTGTTTTCACTTCCAGCTATGCAGCCGTGGTACTGGTTCAGCGGTATGATCGGCGTTGGGGTGGTCTTTTGTCTGGTACAAGGAATGAGACTGCTTGGCCCAACGTATGCCATCTCCATCGTTCTCACTGCCCAGCTCGGATTTGCTTTATGGTCTGATTCAATCGGCTGGTTAGGGCTGGTTCAAGTGCCGATGACATTTACACAATTGTTTGGGGTTCTGGTCATTATCGGGGGTGTGATCGTATTTAAATTAGGCGGCGAATGGCAACAGAAACGCTCAATGAGTAAGATGTAAATTTTTTGTTGACTTAATTTTAAACGTCATGATAAAATAAAAAATTTCAAATCCGATTTTTGTGCTATAATGGATATAGATTGCTTTGAAGGAGGTGGACGTATGTTTCAAGTTGGAGACAAGGTTTTTTATCCGATGCACGGAGCAGGCGTAATCGAGGCGATGGAGGAGAAAGAATTTCTGGGTGAAAAACACCTCTATTATGTGCTCAACATGATGCTGAAAGAATTAAACATCATGGTCCCGGTTGAAAAGATGTCCGCTCTTGGTATTCGAAAGGTGGTCGAAGCCGACATTCTGGAGAATGTTTTGGCCGCCATGCGAGAGGGGCAACGCGACACCGCCTTGAATGCAGCGCAGCGCTACAAGCTTCATACAGAAAAAATGAAGAGTGGCGATATTTACGAGCAATCTGAGGTCATTCGTGATTTGGTTGGTATGAGTAAAGTTAAAGTATTGGGATCGAGCGACAAAATGATGTTGGATACTGCGCAGCAGCTCCTCATTAGTGAGATTGAACTTGTAAAAGACGTAGATACGGAACAGGCAACAGTGATGCTGAAGCATGCTGTATGCCCAGAAGAAATGTCTGAGATTGTGCCATAAATATTGTCCATACAAGGTAATCAAGGGGAGTGATTGTTACTGCAATCGCCCCCTTTTTTGTATGTCTTTTAGAGCAACAAGCCATGATCCAAGGAAAATTCTTGGCGATTGGCAAACTGTTGGTATCCAGCACGTAAAAAGGCTTTGGCCATTGGCGTGTTTTTTACATCGGTATCCGCGCGGATGTATGTTTCGCCTGCTTGTACAAGAACGTCTGTGGCCTGCTTCAGCAATCGATCAATATAGCCGTGTCCTCTTTGCTCGGGGAGAACTCCGATGTATCCAATCGTAGCGAAGGTAGGGCTGACCGTAGGCATCAAAAAACCAATGAGCTCATTTTTTTCTGTATAGGCAAGCTGCCACCATTCCGGTTCGTACTTCATTTGTTGCAAATCTTGGAACATTTCCTGTGCTTGGGCTAGAGGGCCTTTTTCCAAGCGCTCCTCTGTAATTTGTTGATCATGGGTGAATTGCGAGACACGCAGGATGGCATCCACAAATGCAGCCTCGCCAACCTCAGGAAGACTGCGGTACACGATCAGATCATGCGTTTCGTTTGAGGGTAGAGCAGCTGCCTCCATCGGAGCATGCCATTCGAATCGGTTAGTTTCCCGGCTAATCCGAAAGCCGAGTGCTTCCAGAACGTTTCTTCGCTCTTGGTGATCCGTTTGCCATTGAGGAGAGGAGGAAGGTGAATCCAGAACATAGCCGATTTTCTCCGAAAGATTCCCCGCCATGAGTGTGAAGACTTCACGTAAGAAATGAGCGCCGAGCGAAGGGCATTCTGTTTCTTTCCATGGAAGCTCCCACAATACCAAATCAGTTGCTTGTTTACTGCCAGGCAATGTCCAGAAGGCGAGACGACCAGCTATCTTGCCATGTACCTCCAGAACGAAGCACCAGTCCTGGCGCATAGCTCCTTGTGTGAACATTTTGTTGAGGTAAGCAGCTATATCATCCCGAACGGACGCAGGGTGGTCCGGAAATGCAAGAAATACAGGTAAATCCTCCGAGTGGATACGGCGAACGGTGATCATGCAAGTAATCTCTCCTTTGTAACCATCTAAAATAATTTTGTTAGTTACAAATGGATTTTACCAAAATGTTCTGTGAATCGTCAATCGCCGTCTATGTAGAAAAATGGGGAGGGTAGGGAGCAAAATGCCCGCCCCCTCGTTTGCTCTTGTGTTATTCAATCAATACGCCCCGCGACCTACCTATGATGCGGATGGCGCGATTCCACAGCAACTGGAGCTTTTTTCTCTGCAGAGGTCGCAAATACAGATCAGGGCTTTTCAGATACGAACGCATGGGGATGACACGAAAGCATATACGCCCTTGACTTACATACCGTTGCGAAAACGTCGGGATGACCGAAATTTGCTCGAGTGAAATCTGATTCCTCTCATTCTTTTCGACAGTAAATCGCAGGATTGCCCCGCACTGGGATTGATCAAACGAGAGCATTTTCTCTGATGTGAAATTGCCTAAAGAATATGCGACTAGCGTTTGTCTTTTTGTTCCGTGAGCAGTCGTGATACTCGGGGTGACAACAGGCTGCAGAACATGTGGGTGAGCCCCGAGGATGACATCAGCACCGTTGTCGAGCAGGCTTTGTACGAGCTGTCGCTGGCGTGTTGTCGGAGTATAGCGGAATTCAATCCCAAAGTGAAGGGAGATGATCACCAGATCGACGAGAGGACGGACTTTTCTCAGGTCGGATAATATCGTGTCAAGATGAAGAAGTCGAACGATCCATGGCGTATGAGCGGGGATTACCTGCTTGTTTGTCCCGTAGGTGTAAGCAAGCAGGGCGATGCGAATGCCGTTTACCTCCTTGATCAGGTAGGTATTTGCCTCTTCGGGGCTACGATAGGTTCCGGTATGAGCAAGCTTGTATCGATCCAAAACATCAAGGGTTCGGCATAGTCCGGTTACTCCGCCATCCAGACAGTGGTTATTCACTGTAGTCAATACATCAAATCCAGATGTTTTCAAGTCCCGAGCCAATTCATCTGGACAGTTGAAGCGAGGGTAACCGGTTCGTGCCGAACCGATTTGATAGGGCTGTGTTTTCCCGGAAAAGGTGGTTTCTAAATTGCCAATCGTGAGATCTGCCGCTGAGAGAATCGGTGCCACGGGATGAAACATATCCGTAAAAGAGAATTGATCTGTACCAGGCAATCTGGCAGTTGCCACCTGCTCTTTCCACATCAGAATGTCGCCTACAGCGGCGATGGTGGCCTTCTTTGTCATGCGCTTCACCTCCCCTCCTACTCTATTCCAGAAGTCGTCCGTCTGATTTGGATAGTAGCGGAACGTTTTCATAGATAATGGTCTATACAGGCTGTCTATGCCGTTCATACAATAGGAAAGCTGATCGAGAGAAGAACGAGGCAAAGGGGTGATGCCCGTGAAAAAGAAGAGAAGAGCTGCTGTCCCGGCAAACACACTGATTCTCGACAAGCCGGTTATCGCTGTGACGGGAAGTGCAGGGAAAACCACAACAAAGGAAATGATCTATACCATCCTGAATCTACGCATGCCCACATATAAATCGATGTACAACAAGAACTTCCTGGGAAATACAAGAGCGCATGCCAAAAGAATTCGGGACGAGCACAAGGCCGCAGTGCTTGAGTATGGTATTTATCGAAGCGGTCATTTGCGACAGCATTGCAAAATCATACAGCCGTCGATGGGAGTCATTACGAATATTGGCACGGCTCATATCGGAAATTTTGGCGGTGATGCCAGGAAGCTGGCGTTAGCAAAAACGGAGTTAATTCGTCATATGAAACCCACGGGAACCATTTTTCTGAATTGGGACTGTCCTTATTCTCGCCAGTTTATTCAACAGCCTTATCTGGGTTCGTTCACGGGAAAAATCGTAACATTTGGCAAGGAGCAGGAGGCGGACTATAAGGCGGGAAGAACGAAAATGGAGGGCAACGGGTTTCGATTCGAATGTTCTTTGCGTGGAGAAAAGGAATCATTTTTTGTCCCCATTCCCGGCGAGCATAATTTGTACAACGCGTTGGCTGCTATTGCAGTCGCGCATACGATGGGGATTCCCGTCGATGTTATTCGTCGCGGGTTAAGTCAGTTTCGCGGACAGCGCAGACGACTAGCTAGCTATCGACTCGCGAATAACATTCAGGTGCTGGATGATACCTACAGCTCGAATCCGGATGCGGCCAAGGCAGCGATTGATGTGTTAAGCCAGGTAGGGCATACGACAAAAATCGCGGTGCTCGCCAGTATGCTGGAAATGGGTAAATACGACGTGAAAGGTCATGAGGATGTCGGGAAATATTTGAGTCAAAAAAATGTAGACTACTTATATACACTGGGAAGAAGTGCTAGGAATATTGCCAGAGCAGCGATTCTCTCCGGTTTTCCGGCAAATCGGGTCAGGCATTGCTTGAGTAAAGCAGGCTTGCATCGGCGTCTAGCAAAACAGCTGAAGCCAAATACAGCCGTTCTCGTAAAAGGATCGAATCAGTTGAAAATGGGAGAGACTGTACAATTTTTGTGCAGGGTAACTGCCAATCGAAGCGCTGGGAATGGATGAAAGAGTGGGGACGCCTGCGGGGTGGCGGACAAGGGATTTATATACAGGCTCTTGCGGAAAAAATAGGTGAATGACGGCGGGCAAACGCACATACCATCTGTGCGTTTGCTGCATTTCCTATAGGGAGACTAGTAGGAGGTGACACGTCATGTCATACCAATTTCCCCCTGGCGGTCCAGAAGGTTCCCCAGGTTATCAAGGTTCCCCCGGTTCCCCGGGAGGTTTTCCCCCTCCGCCACCAGGTCCTCCACCGAGCAGGACGCCAAGTGCACCGGGAGCAAGAGGCTATGGGGGAACCCGCCGGATCGATGCTGGCGGATTCTATCCCTGTTTATATCGTTACACGTACGTTTGGCTGCGAAATGGTCGCTCTTTCTGGTTTTACCCCGTCTACGTCAGCCGTAACTCTGTAGCCGGATATCGCTGGAGAAGATATCGGTGGGAGTATTACGGGACGGATTTGGATCGAATCTCCTATTTTACCTGCTAACGCCATTTGCGAGCAAAAAGGCCATTCCTTGGGAGGAAGGCCTTTTTATTTGGAAGGACTTATTTTATGGAGAGTGGAAAATCTTTGTGATCATGAATGTCTCCTTTTTCTACATGGACCTTCACTGTATAATCCCCGGCAGTGGGGAACTGTACGTTGCCTTCATACTGGCCAGCCGCAGTTTCCGTTGCATCGACGAAGCTGTGCTTCTCGTCATTTCCCCGCCAGAACTCGAATTTGACTGTCGCTTTGTCCAACGCTTTGTTGTTTTTCATAAGGTGAACAGTGAGAGCAGCTGGGGTTGCCACTTGAATATTGTCGGCTGGAGAGAAATGATAATCAACTGTATCAGCATTCACGTGACCTGCCGCCCCATGATCGTGCGACTGACCTGCGTCAGCTGGAGGAGCGGAGGGCGTAGCCCCAGGCGTCTCACCAGCCTTGCTGTTTACGGTGAACGGTGTCTTTTGCATATTGTGGAAATCACGTGCTGTCACATGGTAGTAGACAAAATAAGAACCTGGCTCGCTAATGGTTTGTTGGGCCGTATAGACACCGTCTCCTTGCAGCGAAGCCGGGATTGTTTCATGCTTTTCTTGCCCATCCCTCCACCATTCGAACTTCACTTCCTTGGCATCATCCACGGGTTGGCCATCTTGTGTGACTTTCACGGAGAAGGTAACGGTGTCGCCCGCTACAAGCTCCTTTGGCTCCAATGTAAAGGCAGCCTGAACGGGAGCTCCGGGTTGAAAAGCTTGTTGCTCGTTCTCTTTTCCACAAGCGGCTAAAAGGAGCATAAGCATGGATAAGAGCAGAATCATCGTACGTTTCATGTTGGATTACCCTTCCTTCTTCAATTTCAACAGTTCCTGATAAATTTGTTCGGGATCGAAATCGTCCCCCATGCCGAATTTTTGAATGACAGCATTGTTATCATCCACGAGATACGTACTCGATGTATGAGAGATAAATCCATCATCCATCTTATTGGCAAAAAAGCCAAGCGAATTTGTAACTGTTTTGATCGTTTCCTCATCACCCCGAAGCAGGGTCCAGCCTTGTTCTTGAATCCCCAACTGCTTGGCATAGTAGCGCATGACATCAGGGGTGTCGTTTTGCGGATCAATCGTGATGGTCAAAAACTCAACTTCTTGCCCCATCAGGTTTGCTTCGAGCAAGCGCTTTTGCAGCTGAACCATTTTTACCGTTGTCGTGGGACAAATATCCGGGCAACGGGTATAAATCAGCTCCACCAAGCGAAACGTTTTCTTTTGCGGTGCTAGCGAATAGGATTGTCCATCGATGGTTTGCAGAGTCACATCAGGTAATTTCGCCTGGGCGTTTTTGGGCCCGAACCAAACCCAAGAAGCGACAAGAGCAACAAGAACAAGGACGGGTAACAACAAGAGCAACCGTCTGATTCGGATTGCAGTAGCAGGGGCGATATTCACGTGTGTGTGGCGCCTCCTTTCTATATCTTCTTTTTGGCTATGGCGTCATGAGTCCGTCCTCTTCCTGATTCTTTTCTTTTCGATACCAGGTAGAGAAGATGTAAGCCAGAACGACTCCGTACGTCAGCTCCTGCATGAGCTTCATCACAATTCCGCCCAGCCGTTGATCCTCCAGAGGGAGAAGGGGAACGGCAAACATTGATTTGTCGATCGGCGTGGAAAAGAATGGAGCGCAGAGCATGGAAGGACCGTCTACATATGTCGTATACAACGGTGTTGCTGAAAAAATAATCAGTGCGCATGCAGGCGTAATCAAAACGCCGTTAGCAAAGATGTAGGCGAGCTTTTGCAGTTCCGACAGACGGTGAATTTCCGGTATGGGTGCGACAACAGGCATCCACATCAAAATTGCAGTCACCAGCAGCAGTAAATGAATCAAATTATGTAGGGCCAGGTTGTTCATTGCCAAGTCTAAAATAACAGGCATATGGTAAAACGAGAACAGGGCATTAAACATAAGAATAGCAGGTATCGGATGACTCGCTATGCGCATGAAAAGCTTGAGCCCCCGGCGATAGAACAGGGAGCGGATCAACCATGACGGGGTCCCTGCCAAAAGCAGCAAGGGCATTACGAGATAGAGCAACGATTGCTGCAGCATGTGGGCGCTAAACAAAAAATGCCCAGCTACGTTCAAGGGACTCCCCATACTAAAGTAAAAACCAATTAAGCCGAGTGTGAAAAAAGTCTTTTGCTTGCGTGTCACAGGTGTGGAATCTTGAAAAGTTTGGCGTAATGGTCCGGTCAGCGAGAAGTAAGCCAGACCGATCAAGAAGGTCAAAAGAATCAGCTCTGGATTCCATGTCGCCCGAAAGCCAAAGGTTTCAGTGAAATAAGTGAGGGTCATGCGATTACCTCCGTTTTCAAGGATTATCCCCAGTACTCATTATAGGCAATTAACTGGAAAAGCCTAATGACTCGTTCGGGCTATTTCTTCCAAGGGAACGGAATTCTTCACATATTTGTCACGTATGTCCAATATGAAAAGAGCCTCCCGCAAAGAATCGAGGGAGGCTACCGCACGTTATGATTTTTTCTGTTCTTCCAACCAAGCTTTCCATTCGCTTGCTTCGCGTCCGCCGACGAGTCGAGCTACTTCCTTGCCGCCCTTGTAATGAACGAGGGTAGGGGTAAATTCGATGTTGTATTCACCATAGCTGGCGTTAAATTCCAGCAAATTAAGCTTTTTCATATCGATGTCCAAGCTTTTCACGATCGGTACAAGGACGGGGGTAGTTGCTTTGCAGTGCTCACAAACCGGGCTGTAAAAGTAAACAAACGCATCCTCCTGATTATCGAGCTTACCTTTGAGTTCATCAGGCATAATGAGATTATCGTACAGGGGGTCACTCAATTGTTCGAGAGTAGCTGGGTGCAAATTGGCTTTCCCATAAGGGTTTCCTTCCGCAAGCTGACGGTTCGAAATGTCAGAGTACACGATCGCACCGATCAGGATCGCAGCCACAAGGATGGATAGAAAGATGACTTTCTTCATGAATCATTTCTCCTTTGCATTTTTCATAACGATGACAAGCAGGATGCTGATCAAGGTGAAGGCAATGAGAGCAAGGAACGGAATCGTGATAAAACCTAGCCAGTTAATATAGTCCGTGCTGCATGGCACAATGCCGCAAGCGCTGCCCAGATCTTGCAGGGCAGGTATTTTTTGGATCGAGTAATGATACAGCGATGTGAGTCCTCCGATGATGGAGAGAATCAAGGCGTACGACGCGATCTTGTCATCTTTCTTCGCGGAGGCAACTCCGAGTAAGATGACGAGCGGGTACATCAAGATTCGCTGATACCAGCACAGGTCACACGGTATGTACTTTAACACTTCTGAAAAAAACAAACTGCCTCCTGTTGCGATGAGGGAGACTCCCCATGCGGCAAACATGGCTTGTTCCACGATTTGCTGACGTTTCATATAAACACCTCGTCCATATCTTAACATATTACAAATCGAAAGTAGATTATAAAAAGTAATAATTTATTGAACGAATGGGCTTGTCTTCTGCATCAAACTGGATGCACTACCCGATGCACTTGCAGCAGGTAGGAGCACCAGTGCGAAAGCTCCCAGTTTTCCTTAAGCATGCTCAGTAGACCCGTACTTGTGGAGAGGATTGCCTATCCCGAATCGGTACGAAAATGGATGGAAGAGAAGGCCATTCGACGAGCAGGACGCCTCGCCAATATCCTGCGCCACCATCAATGCCAACCATATTGTCTCTTTGCCAAGGACCGCTGCCTGAGTATTGAGGTAATCCTGGAACAGGGGTATGGCCAAAGATGACAGGGAGTTCTCCATCATAATAAAGGTAAAAAGGCTCGCGAATCCATAGTAAATCTTGCGGATTTTGTTCCTGCAAGGGGATACCGGGTCGAATGCCTGCGTGGACCAAAAGTGCGGCTGGAGCTCCTGTACGCGGATCGGCTGGTAGCTCAATATACAAAGGAAGAGACGACAAGGCTGGCAAAATGGTTGGATAGCGAGAAAGGATGAATTGCCGCGCTTCTTCTTGTTCCTGCAAAGAAGGCATCCGATTAAGAAAAGCTCGCCGAAGCGGGTGGTTTCCTAAAAAAGAACGAATGGTGGCATCACCGCCATTGTAGCGCAGGTATAACTCCGGATTGCCGTTGCCGGATAGCCAATCTGCAAGCATTTGCTCGTGGTTGCCTTTTATGAGATAGATTTGGCTCGGATACGCTTGTCGAAGAGCGAGTAAATCGAGCAGTACTTCCTTTGATTCAGGTCCTCGATCGATCATATCCCCCAATACGAACAGACGATCACCAGCTTGGGGGGAGAAGGAAACGTCCCGCAGCGCCTTTTGAAAAGCCTGATTCTGACCATGTATATCCGAGACCAAATAAGTAGCCAAACAAGATCACCCTCCTCGATTACCCGTTATGCCTTTTAGTAGGATATGTTTGTGCAAAGTGGAGGGTGAAAGGGTGTGTCTCTTTCTCGTTTGAATAGATGAGTGCACATATTTTGTGAACGGGAATAGAGATACAAATGAGTCAAATACCCATACGGTGGGAGGATCAAACGACAGATGGCTACTTCCTATCGCGACTATACATCGCCAAATACTCAATTCACGTACGACATGAGAAATAATCTGTTTTTCAAAAAGGACGATCGGAATTTCATCGATTCCCTGGGGATCGCCCAATTAAATACATTAGGCAACAATTCGTTGTTGGATATTTTCTTGACAACCGGAAATGTTGTCGAGCCACACATTCATCAAAATGCAGCGGAGCTGGTGTACTGCATCGCTGGTGAGGCCATTGTATCCTTAATCAATCCTTTTACCAATCAATTGCTCAACTACAATATTAAACCGAGACAAGTTGCCAATATCCCACAGGGCTGGTGGCACTATGAAATGGCTTTGACAGACGATACGCATCTACTGGCTATTTTTGATGCGCCTATTCCTGAGGTGATCTTTGGCTCCGATATTTTGCGCTTAACTCCAGCGAGTGTGTGGGCACATACGTATTGTTTAGACGAAGCAAAGGTAAAAGAAACATTTGCGCCTATTACCCAAACCGTCGTGATTGGCCCGCCAGTAGGATGTCAGCAGCAGGGGCAGTTGCCAGATAGAGCTGTCTCAAGTCAGTACCCGTACTATGGTTACTCGAGCCAGATGCCAGACGGTTACGGTTATTACGATGCCAACTATGTGCAGCAGGGTGGATATGGACAGCAGCCAGTCTATCAACAGCCGACCGGATTTCCGCAATATAGCACGCACCCCTGCCATACCGGATATCCACCACAGCCCGATTACCCATCCTATTAAATGGAAAGACAGATGGTGTCCTGGTGGGCAGGTCTCCCAAATCCGGCATTCTTCTATTACAATCAGGAGAAGAACATTTTCAAAAAAAGGGGAGACCATGATGGAACATCTGGCACACTGGTTGCGGACATCTTCCTTTACCGTTGTATTTACTGGAGCAGGCATGTCGACAGAGAGTGGCTTGCCTGATTTTCGTTCACAGTCTGGGCTATGGCGCGGCAAAGATCCGATGCAACTCGCGAGTACACGCGCGATGATGGAGAATCGGGAAGCGTTTGTGGAATTTTATCAGATGCGCATTCAAGGATTGATAACCTGCAAGCCACACGCCGGACACGAATGCTTAGCAGAATGGGAACGGCGTGGATTCGTTCATGGGATCATTACACAAAATGTAGATGGCTTTCATCAAGAAGCGGGAAGCTTGGCTGTAGCCGAACTCCATGGCTCCCTTGCGAAAATCCGCTGTCTCGCCTGCGGGACGGAGTATGCCAACACGCGTTATCTGGAGGAACAAGGGACGATCTGCGCATGCGGAGGATTTTTGCGTCCGGGTGTTGTCCTATTTGGGGAATCTTTGCCGCAATCGCAAGTCGATCAGGCCATCTCGTGGACCGAACAAGCCGATTTGTTCATCGTATTAGGTTCTTCGCTTACCGTGAGTCCAGCCAATTGGTTTCCGCAGCATGCAAAAGAAAGAGGGGCCAGACTGGTCATTGTCAATCAGGAACCAACCCCATTGGATGCATGGGCAGATGAGGTCATCCAAAATGAACGGATCGGCGAAGTGCTGAAAAGAGTAGGACAATCGTTAGGAGATTAAAAGCAAGCGTGCTCGATGAAAAGAGTACGCTTATTCTGATTGGGCTCGTTGACATGCCTTATTGCCGGTGACGCTTTCTATTTTATTTTCGTACATGTGTCATTATTACTTACTATTCTATATTTTACCATTAATGAGATAATGTTCCAATATTTGCTCCATCCATTTGAATCACCCTAGAGCTTGCGCGAAAAACATGATACCATCGAGTGTAGGATTCACATGGCATCTCGATAAGCAAATAGAAAAGAACAGGTGACGTTCATGCAAATATTATCAGTAGAAAACCTCTCCAAAGGCTATGGAGAAAAAGTATTGTTTGATAACATTTCCTTTCATATTGCCGAGCAAGAGCGCATTGGTCTGATCGGTGTTAATGGTACGGGAAAATCCTCGCTCTTGAAAATTGTGGCGGGCCTGGATACAGCGGATAGCGGGAAAATTGTTCACGCGAATCATTTCCATGTGGAGTATTTGCCGCAAAATCCCGATTTTGACGAAAACTCCTCCATACTGGAACAAGTATTTTACGGCGATTCTCCGCTCATTCAGCTTTTGCGTGATTATGAAACAGCGCTAGAGGCTGTTCAGGAATCGCCTGACGACGAGAAAAAGCAGGCGCGATTGTTTGCTGTTCAAAACAGGATGGATGCGGCTGATGCGTGGGAGAGCAATACGCAAGCCAAAATGATCCTGACCAAGCTTGGCCTGCACAATTTCTCGCAAAAGGTAGGAGAGCTCTCTGGTGGACAAAAAAAGCGGGTAGCAATGGCACGTGCCCTGATTCAACCAGCAGACCTGCTCATTTTGGATGAGCCTACGAACCATATTGACAATGAGACAGTCGAGTGGCTGGAAGAGTATTTGTCCCGCTACAAGGGCGCTTTGCTGCTCGTCACCCATGATCGTTATTTCCTGGATCGTGTGACGAACCGCACGTTTGAGCTGGATCGCGGCAAGCTGTACAGCTATGAAGGCAACTACGCGATGTTCCTGGAGAAAAAGGCGGAGCGTGAAGAAAATGAAGCAGCCGTAGAGAGCAAGCGGCAAAATCTGCTTCGACGCGAGCTGGCATGGCTTCGTCGTGGAGCAAAAGCGCGGACGACCAAACAAAAGGCGCGTGTGCAACGGGCTGAGGAGTTACGAGATAAAGTTGTAGATGGACCTGCTGCCAAGATGGAAATGGCACTCGGGGCCAGCCGTCTCGGTAAAAAGGTGATCGAGCTTACAAACATCAATAAAGCATACGGTGAGCGAAAACTGATCAACGATTTTAGCTATATTGTCCTGCCGGGTGATCGTGTGGGAATTATCGGGCCAAACGGAAGCGGAAAAACGACGCTCTTGAACATGCTTGCAGGAAGAATTCAACCGGATAGCGGTTCATTGGAAATCGGAACGACCGTAAAAATCGCCTACTACACGCAGGATAATGTTGAGATGGACGAAAAGCTGCGCGTCATCGAATATGTAAAGGAAGCAGCAGAGGTCATTCAGACGAGCAACGGGGAGTCGATTACGGCTTCGCAAATGCTGGAGAGGTTCCTGTTTTCGCCGCATATGCAATGGACACCGATTTCCCGCCTGTCTGGGGGAGAGCGCAGACGTCTCTATCTGCTCCGTACGCTGATGGGAGAGCCGAATGTGCTGTTTTTAGATGAGCCTACGAATGATTTGGATATTCAAACACTCAGTATTTTGGAGGACTATCTCGAGCAGTTCCCAGGGGCAGTTATCACGGTGTCGCATGACCGCTATTTCCTCGATCGTACCGTTGACCATTTATTTGCTTTTGAAGGGCAAGGAGACATTCGTCATTACTACGGCAACTACTCCGAGTACTTGGAAGAAAGACGCCAGGAAAAAGCATCACAGGTGCAAGAAGCGGAGCAACAGGCAGAAAAGGCGCCAAGCAACAGCGGGGCTAATCGCGGCAACAACCGAACCCGCAAGCTGTCCTACAAGGATCAGAAGGAATGGGATGCGATTGAAGGCAAAATCGCGGCTTTGGAAGAGCGCAGTGTCAAGCTAAAGCAAGAGATTGCAGCGTCTGGCAGCGATTACGGCAAAATTGAAAAGCTCTATGCAGAAGAACAGCAAGTAGCGGCAGAGCTGGAAGCAACCATTGAGCGTTGGGCGGAATTATCTGCACTGGTAGAGGAATTGGAGCAAGGGAAATAATTAGTGGCGTAGCCAGTAATTGAGGGTTGGGAAAGCGACGCTTCCACCTGTAGACTAGAGTAGATTACTAGAGTAGAGGAGTCGCTGTCGTTGCCTGCCTATAAGTTAGACCCGGAATGGGTGATGTCTTACCTAGAGCTCCAAGAACAACAGCTCTCTTCCGAAGTGCATCCGGAGGATAAAGAAGTGATCATGAACAAGATCAGGGAAATGACGTTATCGATCATGTACAAGCAAGCGAGAAGATTTCTTGTATACTTGGAATCGGATGAAACGGAAGCAGAAAGAACGAAAAAGACTCATCTTATGTAAAGAAGGCCCGCCTTGGTTAAGAGAGGCGGGTCTTTCTTATTGCTGTCTGATTCGAACGGGCGTACCAATGGGCACGATTTTTGCGAGAGCATTCACGTCCTTATTGTACATACGAATACAGCCACGAGATACGTACTTACCGATGGAGGAAGGATCGTTCGTGCCGTGAATGCCGTAGTGTGGCTTGCTTAGTCCCATCCAGAAGGTGCCGAATACACTCAAAGGTCCTCCCGGATAGGAATTCGGATAGGGGACTTTGTTGATGATGGTAAAATCCCCTCGTGGCGTCGATGTGGCGATTTTGCCCAAAGCAACAGGATACGAGCGGATGCGTCGGTTTCCATCGAACAGATCGAGACGTAGCTTCGCAATCGAGATGCGGATGTTGTAGGACGGCAGCTTCTTCACCTCCCCGACAAACGATACGATATGCCGCTGTTACTATCTTATGAAAACCAACGAAACCGGTACCTTTCCCATCCTGATTAATGTAGTTTGAAATCTAACGAAAACGTATCCGGATAGCGCAGGCCGTCACGATAGAACAAGGTTCTCACCCAGACGTACATCCGTAAAGGAACGGAAGGAAAGACGATGGCCAGCTTACCTTCTTCCAAGACAGGCAAATCGAGCGGGGATTGAATTTCATAAGGGACTCCTTCTTGATCAAGCAACGTTTTGTAATGTTGGGCCTCGCTCCAGCTAACAGGATAATAAAATGATCGCTCCATCCAATTCCAACACCTTTCCAGATTTCACTGCTTCCCATTGTATGCAAAACATTTGAGATAAAAAAAGAAACAAACGCCACAGGCATTGAAAATTAGGCAGTCCAATTGAGGCTTCAAAAGTGTCGTCTGGGCAAAAAACGTCATGATTTTCCCAGGAAATGCGTGTAAAGTGGAAGTAAGCACAAACTGGAGGGACACGGGAATGAAGCAGACACACTTGCACTTTAACATGCAAATAGGCAGAAAAAAGCCAGTGAGTGTAAACAACACAGAAACGGCCTGTCCTTTTTGTGATCGAAACAGTCTCACAGACGTTTTGGAGCAGCGGGGCTCCATGATTTGGCTCATGAACAAATTCCCTGTTCTGGAGGATACGCATCAAACTGTTTTGATTGAGTCGGATGAATGCCAAGGGGATTGGTCTGTCTATTCCAAAGAACATGTACGAGCATTGCTGGCATTCGGGGTGGAGAAGTGGCTTGAAATGGAGCAAAGCAAGTCTTATCGTTCCGTTCTGTTCTTCAAAAACCACGGCCCGTATTCCGGGGGCAGCATCCGTCATCCGCACATGCAGATCGTCGGATTACATGACTACAACTATCTGGATCAGGTAAAAGACAGTGATTTTACTGGCATGACCATCGATCAAGAGACGGGGATTGAATGCAATCTGTCTACGCATCCGCGTGCAGGTTTTTTTGAATACAATGTCATTCTATCGGACTTTGATCAATTGCCGAAAATGGCAGACTACTTACAAATTTTAGCACATTGGATACTGACTCATGTCAATCCGCGCAACCAAAGCTACAATTTTTTCTTTTACCATTGGAGAGAAAAGCTGATCGCCAAAGTGGTTCCGAGGTTTGTTACCTCTCCTCTTTACGTAGGCTATTCCATTCCGCAGGTCGCCAATAATTTGGAAGAGATCGTCGATGAATTGCAGCGACGATACTTCTAATCATAGAAAGGGTGCTTACGCTTTGACGTATACGATCACGGCAAGAAAAACACTCACCTCAGAGGAACTGGCACAGATTACAGAATTGGTTGCGATTTGCAATGAGCAGGATGGGATTGATCTCAAAGTAAACCCGGGTATGCTGGAAAAGCGTTCGGGAGAGCATGAAGAAGACTTTGTCTGTTATGCCGATGGAAAGCTGGTTGGCTTTCTAGGACTCTACGTGTTTCATGGCGGTGAGGCAGAAGTGAGCGGCATGGTCCATCCAGCCTACAGAAGAAAAGGCATATTCACAGCGTTGCAAGCACAAGCCGCAGACGCATGCAGACGAAGAGGCATTCCGGCGCAGTTGTTTATCGTTCAGCGAGATTCGCAAAGTGGCAAGTCATATAGGGAGCGAATCGGTGGCCATTATCAATTCTCGGAATATTGGATGGATTTAGGAGAGAAGCAAAGAGCAACGGTTTCTGGAAACGTGCTGCTTCGACCGGAGGCCGCCAGCGACTATGAAACATTGATTTGGCTGAACGTCCATGGTTTTCAAATGGAGGAAGAACGGGCAAGGGAAATGGCCGAAAACATGGCGGGTGATCCCAAGTCCACCACGCATTTGATGATTGTCGATGATAAGGCCGTTGGTAAAATAAGCGTGAACAAAAATGAAGGCAAGGCGTTTATTTATGGATTTTGTGTCCACCCAGATTACCAAGGGAAAGGGTATGGACGCCAGGCTTTGGCACAAACGATCGAGATGCTGGGGAAAGAAGGATACCAGGACGTATCACTGGAGGTAGCCTGTGAAAACAGCAGTGCTTTGGGGCTGTATGAATCATGCGGCTTTTTTGTAAAGTCGGCCAATGATTACTACAAGCTGGTGTTGTAGCGGGCAAACTGCTTTTCACTATCTCTCGGGTTGGAAAATGGATTAGGTTACATGCTACGATAGAAGAGAAGCAAGTACGTTGTAATAAGGTTGTTCAAAAAGCCGTCTTTTGATCACGAGGTATTCGTGACTTTTTGAACATGCATAATAAGGAGTGACTCACTATGAAACTGTTGTCCATCGAACCGACGCCGAGTCCAAACGTCATGAAGCTGAATGTAGACGAGCGTTTGCCGGATGGGGTCCAACATGTCTATACAAAGAAAGATGCGAGTAAAGCACCAGAACTTATGAACAAGCTCTTGGAGATCGAAGGAGTTACCTCCATTTTTCATACGGCGGATTTTCTCGCGCTGGAGCGAAAGTCCAATGCAGATTGGCAGCGTATTTTGACTGTCGCGCGCGAGGTTTTGCAAGCAGGTGGGGGAGCGGCTGTTTCTGACATGTCTGCGGAGGAAGCAGGGGCATTTGGAGAGGCGCAAGTGTACATTCAAATGTTCCGCGGTGTACCCATGCAGGTCAAGGTGACCATGGGAACGGAACAGATTCGTGCAGCGCTGCCAGAGCGTTTTGGCCAGGCAGCCGTGCGTGCAGGCTCTGCTTCGCCCAACCTCATCATGGAGCGGAAATGGGTCGAGCATGGCGTGCGCTATGGCGATTTGCGCGAGATTGGCGAGGAGGTCGCATTGGAAGTCGATGCCTCCTATCCGGATAGCCGTGTGGAAGAAATCGTGCAACAGGCCATGGCGCTTGGTCCCGGGGAAACTCCAGAGCCAGTCGTGCGTGAAAAGAAAGTCGTTACGCTGGAGATGCTCGATGATCCGGATTGGCAAAAAAGATATGAAGCGCTGGATCGAATGGAGCCTACCGAAGAGGATTTGCCTGTTTTGGAAAAAGCGCTCCGTGATGGCAAGCCGTCGATTCGCAGGCTGGCGGTTGTGTATCTGGGCATGATCGGTGGGGATAATGTCTTCCCGCTGCTGTTTGAAGCGCTCCGGGATGATTCCGTCTCTGTCCGACGCACAGCAGGCGATACCTTGTCTGACTTAGGTGACACGCGCGCAATTCTGCCGATGTGTGAAGCGTTGAAGGATAAAAACAAGCTGGTACGCTGGCGCGCTGCTCGCTACCTGTTTGAGGTGGGGGATGAAACTGCCTTGGACGCTTTGCGTGCCGCACAGAACGATCCAGAGTTCGAGGTCAGCTTGCAAGTCCAAATGGCCGTGCAGCGCATTGAAAGCGGTGAGGCGGCTAGCGGTACCGTTTGGCAGCAAATGACTCGCCGAAACGATTAGTCTCTGCTTCCAGTTGCGTAAGAGCTCTCTATCAAGCAGATTACTGCTAAAGAGGGCTTTTCTATCGTGTTTTCGTTGGCTGGATATACAGCGAATAGCGGGGCATACTGCTTCAAGAAGAGTGGTAAACAAGCTGGTTGATTAGGTAAATATTGGTATAAGTCAGTATAAAAATAGACACAGTTCAATAATGGTTGACTTCCACCTTATCCATCCCTTAGACTAGGATAGGGTTTAGCTTATGTATTCAACATCGCTAGTGCGTAGGGGAGATTGTGTATGACAACCAATCACTATGACGTTGTTATTGTAGGTGCAGGACTTGCTGGTCTTTCCAGTGCCGCCTACCTGTCGTCGAAAGGCAAAAAAGTTGCAGTTTTGGAACGCGGTCAATTGGGTGGACGTGCTGTTACACTGAAGATCAAAGGATTTAACTTCAACTTCGGTGCCCACGCCATTTATGCTCGCGACAGCTCCGTTTTGAGAACGTTTGAAAAAGAATTGGGTCTGAACATCGATTGGCAGGATTTCAATCCGACGAAAGCCAAGTACGATATTGGTAGCGATCTGACTGCAGTTCCGGCGAATGTACAAGGACTTTTCCAAACGAAGCTCTTAAAAGGCATGGACAAAGTATTGTTCACGTTTGAGATTTTGAAAACGATGCTAAAAATGGAAAAAGGCCATCCACATATGTCGATTCAAAAGTGGATGGAGAAAAAGCAAGTCAACGAAGAAGTGCGAGAAATGATGTTGACGCTTGCTTCTTCCAACTTCTTCACACGTGAGCCTGAAAAGATTCCTTCTGACGTATTCTTTGAGTACTACAGCCGTTTGTTTACAACAAATAAACCGGTAGCGTATATCGGTGGCGGCTGGCAAGCATTGATCAATGAATTCGTGCGTGTGATTGAAGCGAATCAGGGTACGATTCTGATCAAAACCAAAGTAGAAAAGTTCCAAGTAGAGAATGATCGTGTGGTTGGAGTGGTGACACCGGAGGGCGAATTTACGGCGGATGAATTTATTTGCTGTATTCCGCCGAAGGAGATGGCGAAAGTCTTTGCGGAGACGCGCCTGGAGCATGCGATTGCACAGCATGCTGAATACGAGCCAACGGTCGTTATGGTGTATGACATTGGCTTGAAAGAGCGAATTGACGTACCGTTCTCCTACATCTACGAAAAAGCAAACAATATTTTCATTACCGATATTTCGTATTATGACCGCACTTGTGTACCTGAAGGCGGGCAGTTGCTGCAGGCGACTGCTTACATGCGTCAGGATGAAGTAGGAAACAAGGAAGCGGCCGAAATCCGCAAACAAGAGATTGAAAACCTGTATGACAAGCATTTCCCAGGCTGGCGTGAGCAACTGGTTGTGCCGCGCGTTTCTGCTCGTGCAGTCGTACAGGAGATCAAATGGACCATGAATCAGAAGCCAATGCCGATTTTCATGCCGGATTACCGCAACCTGTTCTTTGCGGGTGACTGGTGTGAAGGACAAGGCCAGCTGTCTGAGCTGTCTTTCTCTAGCGCGATGAACGTTGCCAAGCTGATTTTGGAAAAAGAATAGGTCGATCACGAGCGGGTGTTCCTTGGAGAAAGGAATACCTGCTTGTTTTTTCTCATGCAACGTTTCAAAGAAAAAAGCCCGCCAATGGAGATGGCAGGCCACATGGATTACGCTTTCTGACTATATACGTGATAGACGAGAGTGCCGATTTGCGCCATGACGTTGGCAGCATCCTTTTGCTCGAGTCCCTTGTTTAATAGGGACAAGGTAACAGCATGAGAACCGATGTAGAGGATGCCGACATCATGCGTGATTTTGGTCACAGAGCCAGTCTTGTTGGCGAATTCCCATTTCGGAATCATCCCGATCACATCGCCGTCTGGGTCAGGCAAAAGGAAGGGAATGCGATCGCGGTGCTGCTGAGTCTTCAAGATGGCGACCATTTTCAAACAGCTGTCGTAGGAGATCACTTTTCCTGTTGCCAAGTATCGGAGGTGGCTTCCCATGTCTTTTGCCGTCACCTCATTGTATCCTTCCAATTCAGCTGGGACGACCATAAGCTTGTTGTAGAAGTGACTGTTTGTCATTTCGGTTTTTTGCATTGCGTTGCGAATGCTCTCTGTTCCGACGAGATCAATCATCATGTTCGTCGCCGTATTGTCGCTTTGGATGATCATCAGGGTAACCAGGTCGCGAATCGTAAATTCAGTGCCGGGAGTCATATGCTGAAGAACACCTGCACCGCCAACGAGATCCTCTGCACGCAGCTTGATCTTGTCCTCCAAGGCAAATTTGCCTGCGTACGCCTCTGCAAAAACGGCTGTCATGATCGGGACTTTGATCACACTGGCTGCATAAAAGCGCTGATCTTCGTTGATGGATAATGTTTCACCGGTTTGCAAATCTTCGAAAAAGATTCCCCATTCCCCTCCTGCATCCTTGATCAGATTGGATATTTGGGCAAAAAGACTGGATAACATGTAGACCCATCTCCTTTTGTTTCGATGTAGACAAAATTTTCTCAAGATAATATTATTTAGTCATGCTCCTAACAATCAAGAAGAATTATTCCTAAGATGGGGGTTTTGCTGTTGCATAAGTGGAAGAAACTATCATTTTGTGCTGTTCTGTTAACCAGTTTAGCATTCGCTGGCTGTGGAACACCGCAAGCGAGCACCACGGGGGAGACGACAGGTGCGAAGCAGGAGCAGAGTAGCGCCCCCCAAACGATGCAGGTTAACCTGAATTCTGGTGAGCCAAGCACGATCGACCCTGGACTGGCAGAAGATATCCCTTCGATGTCTGTTGCCCGTGCAGCATTTGATGGCCTCCTGCGCTTGAATGAAAAAGGCGAGCTGAAAGAGGCGGTCGCAGAGAAGTACGAGGTTTCCGCTGATGGTCTCACGTACACCTTCCATCTGCGGGAGTCCAAATGGACCAATGGAGATCCGGTTACCGCTCATGACTTCGAATACGCATGGAAACGAGTTCTCGACCCGAAAACCGCTTCCGGATACGCGTACCAGATGTACTATTTGAAAAATGGGCAAGCCTTTAACGCCAACAAGGCCAAAGCCGAAGATGTCGGTGTGAAGGCAACAGACGACAAGACACTAGTTGTTACACTGGAAAACCCGGCGCCGTTTTTCCCGGAACTGGTTGCGTCTGTCACCTATTTCCCAGTCAACAAAAAAGCGGTTGAGGGCAACAAAGAGTGGGCTGCTAAGCCAGAGACGTACATTACAAACGGTCCATTCAGCTTGAAAATTTGGGAGCACAAATCAAAGATCGAATTTGAGAAGAGCGATTCTTACTGGGATAAGGACGCTGTCAAATTGTCCAAGCTGACCTTGAACATGATCGAGGATGCCAATACGGAGCTGTCGATGTTTGAAAAAGGTGATCTGGATTGGGCAGGCTCACCACTGGGCGATTTGCCACTGGATGCGCTGGATGCTCTGAAAGAATCCGGAAAAATGCAAGCTCAAGCGACAGCGGGTACGTACTGGTACATTTTCAATACGAAGCAAAAGCCGTTTGACAACAAAAAGATTCGTCAGGCATTTGCTACGGCTGTGGGTCGTCAGGAAATCTCCGATAATGTCGTACCATACAAGAGCACGCCAGCGACGGGTATTCTCCCGCCAACCATGGCACTTACACCAGAGGGCTACATCAAAGACGGCGATGTAGAGACCGCGAAAAAGCTTTTGGCAGAAGGTATGAAAGAAGCGGGGATCAAAGAGTTGCCACCGATCATGATTGCATACAATACGTCAGAGGTCAATTCACGTATTGCGACAGTCATTCAGGATCAATGGCGCAAAGCATTTGGCATCGAGGTCAAACTGGTTAACAAAGAGAACAAGGTTCACCGCGAAGACATGAAGCAAGGAAACTTCACCATCGGCCGTGGTAGCTGGATTGGCGATTTCAACGATCCGATCAACTTCCTGGAGGTCTTCAAGGGTGGACTGAATACATCCAAATGGGAAAACAAGGAGTTCCTCGATTTGCTCGCGCAGTCTGCCAAAGAAGGGGATGTAGCGAAGCGTAAGGAAATCCTCAAGAAAGCTGAACAAATCGTCATGGATGAAATGCCTGCGTTGCCAATCTACTATTTCACCTATGCGTGGGTGAAGCAGGATAGCGTAAAAGATGTGGTGGTAGATGCACTCGGGTTCATCGACTTCAAGTACGCTTCCAATCAAAAGTAATCATGAGTCTATAAGGGAGTGACTGGCGTGCGTCCGATCATTGGTGTGGCATGTACGAAAATGTATTTTCCGAAGAACGATCTCGACCAGTTTTTCTATGTAGGTTCAGGCTATGTGAACGGAATTGCGCGCAGTGGCGGTACCCCACTGATCTTGCCACTGCTGACGATTCAGGATGCTCCGTTTCGGGAGATGATCGAATCCCTGGACGGCTTGATTTTGTCTGGTGGTGAGGATCCTGCGCCGCATTTGTACGGCGAAGACCCGCTGCAAGGGCTGGGTGATATCAATTACGAAAGAGACATCACAGAGCTTGAGATTATCAAGCTTGCGCTGGAGCTGAAAAAGCCAATCCTGGGTATTTGCCGAGGGATGCAAATTTTGAATGTGGCGTGTGGCGGCACCCTCATTCAAGATATTCCAAGCCAAGTACCAGGAGCATTACAGCATGCACAGAAGGGATCACGGCAATACGGGGCGCACAAGATTACGCTACAGCCTGGTTTTATAGCGGATGCCCTCGGAAAGACAGAGGTGCTCGTGAACACCTCTCACCACCAAGCAGTCAAAGACATAGCACCGGGCTTCAAAGTCACAGGATGCGCGGCTGACGGTGTGATTGAGGCGATGGAAAGCCTCGACGGGCTACATGTAGGCGTACAGTGGCATCCAGAACGAATGTGGGCACACGACGACGACATGTTGAAGATTGCCGAGGCATTTGTTGCCCGGGTAAAGCAGTTGAAACTGCAAGCGACTAACTAGAATAGAAATGAGAGAAACCGTTCTGGGATTGCCCAGAGCGGTTTTTCTCATGCAGGAGGGCTTCATAATCTAGTGAAAAAGGGCGTTTCAACCATGTTCCTTGCCACTTCATCTCCATAGTCTGTTGAAGAATACGATTTGGAGAAGAGGAGGATGGCAACTTGCGCATTCTGGTCATTGCTCCGGAGCAGCTACCGATTCCCCCGATAACGGGAGGCTCTGTCGAAACGTGTATTTACAATATTTTTCGGCGCATGGCAAATCAGGATTCTGTCACAATTATCAGTCGCGCTCATCCCAGATTGCCCGGGACATCGCATTTTGGGAGGCTGAAGATCGTCCGAATTCCACAAAGAAACCGTTTATCCTATATTCGTGCTGCCTTGAGACGAGTAAGGGGACAATCATTTGACATCATCCAGATCGAGAACAGACCGACGTTCGTCCCCATTGTTCGAGCGGCTTTTCCCCGAACGCCGATTGTTCTGTCTCTTCACTCGTTGACCTTTATGTCCCAGCTTTCCCATTCGAGAGCAAATGCCATTCTCTCGCAGGTAAAAGGAGTTACCTCCGTCGTCTCGTTTGTTTCTCAGACGATGCGCAAGAGGTATCCTCGACATGCCTATAAGTTCAAAACGGCGATACTCGGAGTGGATACGAGCAAGTTCCGCCCCAGGACCCTCGCCTACAAGCAGGCGTTGCGGAAACGATGGGGTGTCGGTCACCGATACAATGTCCTGTTCGTAGGCAGGATCGTACCGATGAAAGGGCTTCACACACTTGTACGTGCCGTCGCGATTCTGAAAAAGCGATACCCGAGCATGGGAATCGTCGCTGTCGGTGCGTCGTGGCCGGGGGTCAGAAAGCAAACGGCCTATATGCGTAAGGTACGTCAGCTGTCGCAAAGACTCAACGTTCCGATTCGATTTACAGGCTATTTGCCGCCCTCCCAGATCCACAAGATGTATCATTTAGGGGATGTCTTCGTCTGTCCGACACAGTATCGGGAAGGGTTTGCGACAGTCAATTCTGAAGCAATGGCTTCCGGTATCCCTGTAGTTGCCTCGAAAAGAGGTGGAATTTCCGAAGTCGTGAATAACGGAAGCAGTGGACTGCTCGTACGGAATTATCTCAGCCCGCGAGCATTTGCGCATGCCATTGCAAGAGTGAAATCATCGCCTAGCTTAGCCAGAAGGCTTGCTTATGGTGGGAGACAGCGAGTAAAGGCGAGATTCAGCTGGTACAGTACCGTATCCAAACTAAGAGGACAGTACAGAGCGATAAAAAGCAGGCGGAAAATATGAAGGTGATGGTCACGGGTGGGGCCGGTTTCATTGGCTCCCATATCGTGGACTTTTTGGTGAGTATGGGGATAGAGATAATCGTAGTCGACAATTTCAGTACTGGACGCCTTGACCATCTGCCGAAAGTGATACAGTATTACAACGCAGACATCGTTTCGCAGGAGCTGAAGGAAATTTTCGCGATGGAGCAGCCGGAGAAGGTCATTCATCAAGCAGCTCAGGTAGATGTCCAAAAATCCGTGGTCAATCCGTATGATGATGCCGTGCAAAATTTGCTGGGAACGATAAACGTATTGACCTGTTGTCGTGATTATGGCGTGCAGAAGATCATTTTCGCTTCTTCCTGCGCTGTTTATGGAGAAACCCCCGATATGGCTATTACGGAAGCCCATCCGATTCGGCCATCGTCTTTCTATGGCCTTTCCAAGTACAATGGTGAGCAGTATGTCCGTTTGTATCAGGATATGTACGGTTTGCCTTACACCATCCTTCGATATGCCAATGTTTATGGTCCTAGACAGAATAGCGGTGGGGAAGGTGCAGTCATACCAATCTTTATCACCAAACTTTTAGCAGGGGTATCCCCGGTTATTTATGGTCGGGGTGTCCAAACGCGAGATTTTGTGTTCGTGAAGGATGTGGCGCACGCCAATTATCTCGCTCTTCAGGGAGCAGATAACACAACAGTTAACATCGGCACGAACATAAAAACAAGCATCAGCGAGCTGTACAAGATGGTTGCCCATGCTCTTTCTTCTCCATTGCTCCCCGTTCATCAGCCTATGAAAAAGGGAGATCTTCTGTTCAGTTGCTTGCAATGTGAAAAAGCAAAAGAAGTGCTGGCATGGCAGCCCTCTGTTAGTTTAGAGGAAGGGCTCGCATATACAATCGGGTTTTACAAAGAAAGACGATAACTTCATGACATATATCCACAAAAGCCTCACGTAGCGTAATGTATGCGTGAGGTTTTTCGGTGCCAGCGTATCATGGGAGAATGAATTTTGATATTCCGGTATCCCCTGTATACTAAGTATAGAGGTGAGAGAAATGTTAAATGTCGGAGACTTGGCTCCCGTCTTTACGGCGGCGAGCACAAAAGGAACCATTGATCTTGCAGCGCACATCGGCAAGGAAACGATCGTCCTCATTTTCTATCCGGGAGATGATACCCCGATTTGTACGAAACAGCTGTGTGGGTGCAGGATCACTACACGAAAATCGAGCAAGCAAATACAGTCGTTTTTGGCGTCAATCCAGGGGGTATGGACAAGAAACGCTCGTTTGCAGAAAGGTTTCGCTATGAATTTCCATTGATCATGGATGAAGGTGAATCCATTCGAAAAGCGTACGATGTCGGAAAAGTTCTCGGGTTGTTTTTCCAGCAACGCATCGTGTACATCATCGGAAAAAACGGAACAATCGTATATGCCAAAAAAGGAAATCCTCCAGTATCGGAGCTGCTACAGGTGATTGAAAGCCAAGCGTAGAACGTTCTTGCTTGCGTCAATGGAACAAAACAGGGATAATAGAAATGAGAATGTATGTTTGGTGGGTATCCCTATGAAAAAAATTCTTCACTTGGATATTGACGCATTTTTCGCGAGTGTAGAGCAGTTAGATCGCCCCGAATTGCGGGGGAAGCCGGTTATTGTCGGGGGAATTGGCAATCGCGGTGTCGTATCGACCTGCAGCTACGAGGCGCGAAAATACGGTGTTCGCTCAGCAATGCCTGTAGCCATGGCGAGGAAAAAATGTCCGCAAGGCTTTTATTTGCCTGTCCGCTATAGCCGTTATATCGAAAAATCTGCTGAAGTCAGACAGATATTTACTTCTTATACAGAGCGTTATCAAACAGTAGGGCTAGACGAGGCTTATTTAGACGTGTCCCATTACGAGAATGCGGTCCCCATCGCCCACGATATCAAGAGGCGAATCAAACGGGAGACCGGACTTACTTGCAGCATCGGACTTTCCTACAATATGTCGTTGGCTAAGATTGCCAGTGACTTGAAAAAGCCGGATGCCTTTGTCATCATCCGACCTGAGCAGGCTTTGGATGTGCTGCGGTCGTTGCCAATTGGCACCTTGCATGGAGTCGGCAAAAAGTCGCAGGAGCTGCTCGCGAAAAAGGGGATTGAGACGGTAGAGGATTTTTGGCGGCTTTCACTCGATGAGGCCACTGTATTATTTGGGAAATTCGGTCGTTCCCTCTATTACCGGGCGAGAGGAGAAGACAATCGCGAAATTGAAATGGACCGCGCGCCGAAATCATTGAGCCGCGAAACGACACTGCCCTTTGACTTGTTTGACAGGGATGCGATTGCTCCGATTGCCACTTCCCTTTTGCGTGAGGTCGAAGAGGACATCCGCGAGGAAGGGGTCGAGCCCCAGACGATAACACTCAAAATCAAGTACGCGGACTTTACCCAGCGGACCAAGCAACACAAGGCTGTGGCTGGGGCCAACTGGCAGGAGCTGTTGGACGATTTGCTCGACGCCTTTGACTATACGGCAGGCGTTCGATTGGTGGGCGTAGGCTTTTCGAATTTTGCCGAGCAGCAAGGGGAGAGGTACGAACAGCTCTCGATGTTTTCGTGGAAGCTGGGGAAGTAGGGGAGGGAGAACGGTGGAGACAGAGAATGCCTTTCATTGCTGTGCGACCTGTATTCATTTTCGCGTGGAGAAAGGTACGGGAGGAGCCAGCTATCGATGTTCTCGTCTGACCTATGAGACACGTCCAGACTACCGATTCCAATGCTGGACTCCGACAGAGAAGGTCAAGCGACTGATGGAAGCACGTAAAAGTCAACCATAGCTGCAAAAAGAGGCACCGCCTTCGTCATTATCGACAGAAGCGGTGCCTTTTCTATTCATTTGTCAGGTCGAGGACCATCACTTCCTCCGGACCATCCATTTCGCCATTTGAGGTAAAGCCAAACGACTCATACAGCTTTCGCGCGAACTCGTTTTCAGGATGAATACTCAAGTAAATGCGCGTACAGCTGTAGCGTCTGCACATTTCATCAACGAGCATGTGCAGAAACTTTTTGGCGTAGCCCTTACCCTGATGGCTACCATCAATCATAAAGCGATCCAGCCAAATTCGGCCATTCTCTACTTCGATTCCGTGCATGGCATAACCAACAGCGATGTCCTTGTCATACAGACCGCATGATATCCATTCTGGCTCAAAACCTGATTGGGCGATGGAAAAAGCGTTGCTCTCGATGAAGGAGTGTTGACCTTCCGTTACAGTCAAGCAGGCAATTTGGCGCCAATTTTCTTTCGTAATAGCACGAATAGACAAACTCAAAATTTCATCTCGCTTTCCTTGGTGCAAAGACGGGCGGATTTGCTTGCTTTTAATTGGACAAAAAGTAAAATGCCGAAACCAAGGATGGACGCTGCCACGATCAGGAGGGCAGAGGATACAGGCAGTAAATCCGTCAAAATTCCCCCTGCCAGTGGGCCTGCAACCATTCCGATTCCGTGAAACATATTAAAGAGAGAGTATGCCGTGCCGTATGCGCCGCTTCCTCCTTGGTCAATAATGGCCCCCAACGTAGCCAAGGTTGGCGATAAGGTAAAGCCAATACTAGCCCCGACTAAAGCCATTGCGAGCATTGCCTGCCAGAGAGAGTCAGCCAACGCCAAAAATGGCAGAAACACAGCCAGCGTGATGATTCCGCCAAACATGAGTTGAAACGGATTCATGCGGCTGGAAAGGGAGCCGGCAACTGGGGCGATCAGTCCGTAGGCGAGTGTCATGACCCCAAACAAGAGACCAATCGTTGTCGGTGTCATGCTGAGTTTCTCTGTAAAAAATACGGGCAACGTCGGTTCCAGCAAACAAAGGGAAATCTCAGCCAACAGGACGATTCCAGCAATAAAGATGACTTGCGGATTGCGGATGAATCCACCGACATGAAGCTTTTCACTTTCAGTTCTTGTCGCGTCTTCCTTCAAGAACAAGTAGACCAGCACAATGTTGATCACGGTAAAGGCTGCTGCTGCCAGGAAAGGCATGCGATGGTCACTGATTTCAAACAACCATCCTCCAATCGGCGCTCCAAGCAATGTACCAGTTGAAATCGCGGTCAATGCAATTCCCATAACAGCTCCGCGCATTTTGGATGGGAACAAATCCGCCAAGAGGGCAAGGGCAGTTGGCCATGTAGCCGCAGCAGCTATACCTTGAACAAAACGAGCGGTAATCAACAAGGCCATTGTCTCAGAGAAAGCAAACAATAACGTGGAAGCGGCGAGACCGAGTAAGCCGATCAAAAGCATGGTCCGTCTGCCAACCCGATCGGATATCGGCCCGAAAATAGGGGTGGCAATGAGCATCGCGACGGCATAGCTGCTAAACAGCACGCCCATCATGGTAGAGGAGGGCTGAAGCATTTCCGTAAAATAAGGTACAATTGGAATCAACAAGCTGTACAGCAGCATGTCGATAAAAAGGATCAGGATGACAAACAAAAGTCCGATTCGTTGTTGTTTGGTCATTTGCGTAAAAATAGACATAATGGAACACCTCTTAACTATAAAAACTATTTTTGTTTTATTGGTTTTTTTACAAAAAACGATATCGTGGTCTTCCAAAGTTAGTGGGATGACCACGAGTCATTTGTTACCTTTTATTCGCTGGTACCAATCCAAACAAGAGGACATCTACAATAGCGGAAAGCGCCTCTGAGACTGTAATCTGGTTTTTCATGTAAAAACGCTGGTCGAGTGTAGAATTCACCGCATCGACAATAACCTTCAGCATGAGCGTGACGTCCATATTGACGATGAGCCCTTCTCGAATCGCTTGCTCGAGAAGGACGCGAAGCGTCTGCCAATCCTCGGATAGAGAAGCCTCTACTTGGGCATATTGCTCAGGATAATACCGCTTCATCTGTTCGAGGATGCGCAGATCATAAAATTCATAGTGTGTCGGTAAAACCATCATGACACCTTTGATTTTATCGATAAGAGAGAGACTGTCGTCTGCGAGAATTTGCTGTGTTTTTTCATCGCCCTCTTCAAAGGACTGCTGAATGATTGTTTCCAGAATTTCTACCTTAGATGAGAAGTGCTCGTATAACGTGCGTTTGCTGATCCCGAGCCGCTTCGCCAAATCATCCATGGAAAATTTCATGCCTTTATCGCGAATCTCTTCAATAAAACCTTTCATGATCCGGTTTTTAATTGCAATCAACCCCCAGCCAAAACAACATAACAGAAAACTATAAAAACAAAAACAGTTTTCTTGGTAACGTTATTCTACACAGAATGACAGAGCAATGCAAGTGGTGATCATGCTTTTTGTTTTGCAACCAAGTGGTCGATTATGGTATAGTAGGTGCCGAAATCGCGGTTGATTGCTTCACATCATTTGGAGGTGCCCCGTGTTTTTAGAGAAGCTGATGCCTAGTCAGTTCGTCGAATCAATCCATCACATTGACATAGATCAATTGAAACGAAATAACATCCGTGCGGTGATTACAGACTTGGATAATACCTTGGTGGAATGGGACAGGCCACATGCAACCCAGGAGGTCATCAACTGGCTTGCTCGCTTGCATGAGGCAGGCATACAGGTCACTGTTGTCTCCAACAACAACAAGGAGCGTGTAGACCGCTTCTGTGCCCCATTAAATCTCGGGTTTATTTATGCGGCCAAAAAGCCGACAAACCGTGCCTTCTTGCAGGCAGTGCGGCAGATGAATGTAACCATCGCTGAGACTGTTGTCATTGGCGATCAATTGTTTACCGATGTGCTGGGAGGAAATCGATTAGGATTTCATACGATCCTGGTCGTTCCTGTGGCCCAGACGGATGGTTTTTGGACGCGCTTTAATCGTCAGATGGAGCGTGTGGCCCTTATTTGGATGGAGAGGAAAGGAATGGTTTCGTGGAGGAGAAAAGCATGACGGAACAATCGCATGGCTCTTGTGCTGGATGTGGGATTGCCATTCAGACAGCGGATGCAAAAAAGCCTGGCTATGCACCTGAGTCCGCACTTGGCAGAAAGGTAGTCATTTGCCAGCGGTGTTATCGCATCAAGCATTATAATGAAGTAGCTCCCGTAGGAATGGGCGATGATGACTTCCTCAAGATTTTGGATGGCATCGGTTCTACAGACTCTCTTGTCGTAATGGTAGTCGATATTTTTGACTTCCAAGGCTCCTGGCTCAAGGGTTTGCCACGTTTTGTCGGGAAAAATCCGATTTTGCTCGTGGGTAACAAGGTCGATCTACTGCCGAGAAACATCAACCTGAACCGCGTACGCAACTGGATGCAGCACGAAGCAAAAGAACGCGGACTGCGCCCAGAGGATGTCGTACTTATCAGCGCGCAAAAAGGGCTTCATATCGATGAACTGTTGAATCGCATTGGAGAGCTGCGCAAAGGACGAGATGTTTACATCGTGGGTGTGACCAACGCAGGAAAATCGACTATGATCAACCGCATCTTGCATGACTACGGTGCGGCTGAGCTGGAGATTACCACTTCGCCATTCCCAGGTACAACGCTGGACAAAATCGAGATTCCACTCGAGGATGGCCGCTCCATTTTTGATACGCCGGGAATCATTAATCGCGACCAGATTGGACATATGGTATCCCCGACTGATCTGAGGAAGATTACCCCGACCAGCCGGATCAACTCCAAGGTGTATCAGCTCGATGATGGACAATCACTCTTTTTGGGTGGGTTAGCCCGTATCGACTTCGTACGCGGAGAGAGACAGCCGTTTATCATCTATGTCGACAACGACCTGTACATCCACCGGACGAAGCTGGAGAAAGCAGACGAAGTGATGCAAAAGCATCATGGAACCTTGCTGGTGCCGCCAACAGGGGAGGAAGCTGCGAAAGCACTTCCACCATTTGTGAAGCACACCTTTAAAATCAACAAGTCCACCATGACGACTGACATCGTAATTTCCGGTTTGGGCTGGGTCAGCATCCAAGGAAAACACGAAGCAAGTGTTGTCGTGCATGCACCTAAAGGCGTAAGTGTTGGGATGCGCAAAGGGCTGATCTAGCTTAAACAAGAAAAGTCGAGTTAGCCTTGCCCCTTGCCATATGCTATAGAGAGACGTCCGGGGAGGAAAAGCTCCATGATTACAAGCAAAACACAACTGGTTGGCCTGTTTGGGCATCCAGTTTCCCACTCGCAATCACCGATGATGCACAATACAGCTTTTTCAGAGACCGGGTTGGGATTTGCCTACGCTGCGTTCGATGTGGAACCGGAAAATCTGGAAGATGCAGTCGCGGGTATTCGCGCGTTAGGCTTGAAAGGGATTAACGTCACGATCCCCCACAAGGTCGCTATCATGCCGATGCTGGATGAAATCGATCCGCTTGCCAAACGAATCGGTGCCGTCAATACTGTCGTTTCTCGTGATGGGCGCTTGATTGGCTACAACACAGATGGTATGGGCTATGTTCGTTCGCTTGTGGAAGAGACGGGAATCGTTCTTGAAAAGCAAGTGGTAACCATGGTAGGGGCTGGAGGCGCTGCGCGTGCAGTGGCGTTTACTTTGGCTGAACATGGAGTCAAGGAAATTCGCATCATCAATCGCTCCCGGGAAAGAGCCGCAGTATTGGCTGAGCATGTCGGGACGATTGTCCCTACGAAAATCGTAGAACAGGGTGAAGGGGAAGCAGCTATCGCGGACTCTTCGCTGTTGATCAATACGACATCGATCGGAATGCTGCCAAACGTACAGGAGACACCTGTGCCAGCAGAATGGCTTCATTCTGGTTTAACCGTTAGCGATCTGATTTATAACCCGCTCGAAACGCGTCTGCTTAAAGAAGCGCGTGCTATCGGAGCCACTGTTCATTCCGGAATCGGCATGTTCGTGAATCAAGGTGCACTGGCTTTCGAGCTGTGGACGGGCGAACGAGCACCAACTGGGGTTATGCGTGAGGTCGTCTTGCAACAATTAAAGAAAACAACCTGATTTTGCAGGATGTAAAAGGAGGCATTGCCGATGTTGACCGGCAAGCAAAAGCGCTTTTTGCGCGCAGAAGCACATCATCTCACCCCGATTTTCCAAGTAGGAAAAGGCGGCGTAAACGAAAATATGATCACGCAGATCAAAGAAGCGTTGGAAGTACGTGAATTGATCAAGGTAGCGATTTTGCAAAACAATAATGACGATAAACATCAAGTGGCAGAAGATCTGGCAGCAGGTGCTGGAGCAGAACTTGTGCAGTTGATTGGCCATACGGTTGTCTTGTACAAAGAGTCCCGGGAGAACAAGACGATCAAGCTGCCATAAGTGACCTGCATGCGATGAGAGAGCCAATCAAGCAAGTAGGGATCATGGGAGGAACGTTTGACCCGATTCATTGCGGACACTTGCTGGCGGCCGAACAAGCCAGAGAGCAAGCGGGCCTGGATGAAGTCTGGTTTATGCCTACACACGTTCCACCGCACAAAAAGAGAGAGAGTCTGACGCTGGCGCATCACCGCTTGCAAATGGTTCAGCTCGCCGTGTCTGATCACGAGGTGTTTCGTGTAACAGATGTGGAGTTCGCAAGAGAAGGTCCATCGTACACCTATGACACGATGATTCAGCTCATCAGGCAGTTTCCGGATTGCCGGTTTTCCTTTATCATGGGAGGAGATATGGTGAAAATCTTGCCCAAATGGTACCAGTACAAAGAGCTGATTCATATGGTACGATTTATAGGTCTAGCGAGGCCAGGAACCGAACTGGACCTAAAATCGAGTGAGGACGTCACATTTGTGGAGATGCCTGTTTGGGACATTTCCTCCACAATGATTCGCGAGAAGGCAGCTGCCAGAAAAAGCATACGTTATCTTGTACCTGATGCCGTGGAGCGCTATATAAAGGAGAACCGAATCTATGAGACTTTTGGATAATCGGGAAGAGCTTCTCGTTCGCATACGGCAACAAATGCATGAAAAACGATACAATCACACGCTAGGGGTGGCTGCGTCGGCTCGCGAGCTGGCAGAGAGATTCGGGGCTGATCCTGACAAAGCCGAGCTTGCTGGACTGTTGCACGATTACTGTAAGTGCTGGCCTGTGGAAAAAATGTTCGAGATTCTCGTTCGCCACGATATGCCTACAGAGCTTTTGGAAGGGGAAAAAGAGCTGTGGCACGCCTTTGCAGCAGCCATTGTGATCCAGACTGATCTTGGTGTAACGGATGCAGATATTTTACAAGCCGTTCGCTACCATACAACGGGTCGGGCTGGCATGTCCCTGTTAGAAAAAGTCGTCTGTGTGGCAGACTATATAGAACCAAACCGCGTTTACCCTGGTGTCGATTTTATTCGCGCCAAAGCCATGCATGATTTGGATGCTGCCCTGGCACTCGCCTTGGGAGGCACGATTCAATTTTTGATAGAGAAGCAAAAGACGGTTTTCCCGTTGACATTGACGGCATATAACGATTTGGTTTCCCGCAAAGGGAGAGAAGGAGGGTTTTAATGGTTAAAACAGTAGAAGATTTGGCCCAGTTGGTTGTGAAGGCAGCAGAGGACAAGAAAGCAGAGAACTTGAAGGTGCTCGATATTAAAAAGCTGTCCGTCATCGCAGACTATTTCATGATTTGCCACGGAAACAACGAGCGTCAAGTACAGGCAATTGTTCGCGAAATCCGTGATCAAGCCCACAAAAACGGCTTTGACGTCCGCGGTATTGAAGGAGCGGATGAAGGTCGCTGGGTACTGGTTGATCTGGGCGATATCGTCATTCACGTTTTCCATCGCGAAGATCGCGAGTTTTACAACCTGGAGCGCCTGTGGAAGGACGCAGAGGAAGTTTCCTTCAGCGCGCAAGGGTAAGATCAGATGGCATACGCACATATGGCCGCTGTATATGACAGGCTGATGGCGGATACTCCTTATGATCAGTGGCTCGATTGGGTCGAGCGTCATTGGACAAAGGGAGAGAAGCCTGTGCGGGTCATTGATCTTGGCTGTGGGACTGGTACGATTGCGATCCCACTCGCCAAGCGGGGATACCGTGTTACGGGAGTGGATCTCTCAACAGAAATGCTTGCGATCGCCTATGACAAAATGAGGCAGGAGCAAGTGGATGTAGCTTGGGTGGAGCAGGATATGCGGGAGCTGTCCTTGCCAGAAGCGGATGCGGTCATCTCCTTGTGTGATTCATTGAGCTATCTTACAGAGGAAGCGGATGTGCAGGAAACGTTCAAGCGCGTTTTCGCTCATCTCGCCCCCGGTGGGAGCTTTCTGTTTGATGTGCACAGTCCGTACAAGATGCTGCACATTTTCGGAGACGAGACGTTCACACATGTAGAAGATGAAGTTTCGTACATTTGGCAATGTTTTTGCGACCCGCTGCGACTGGAGGTAGAGCATCAGTTAACGTTTTTCATTCGTCAGCCAAACGGACTGTACGAGCGGATGGAAGAGGAACATTGGCAACGGGCTTACCAGCCTGTCCAACTGATGCGCTGGCTGACAGATGCCGGCTTCACAGACATTGTCATCACCGCTGATTACTCGGATATGCCGCCACAAGAAGCGAGTGAGCGCCTATTTTTTTCAGCCCGCAAGCCGAAAAGTTTGACATGATTGGTTCGGATTGACTATAATGGCGTTATAACTACAGATTTCGACGCGTTTAAGAGGAAAAGTAGGAATAGGATTCGAGCATTCACAGAGAGTTGGCGGATGGTGCAAGTCAACCCGGATCTATCTGAACTCACCTCCCAGCACTTGCCCCCAAGGTCATTCAAGCAATGACTGCGTAAGGGTGAGCGGTTTATCCCCGATACGGATGAAACAAGTGGGTGAATGCTTGTCATTTGCCAATCTGGGTGGTACCGCGGGAATGTTAACAACCTCTCGTCCCTTTCGCAAGAGCGATCTGGGATGTGAGGTTTTTTTATACGGAAAACATTCCGCTAATACGCGATCGCTCATCCTTGAGCAATCCTCGATAGAGGTTTTCGTATTTTCACCTATTTTAAGATGGGAGTGCTTTACCATGGTATTCAGTCATCAAAATGTCGAAAAGAAGTGGCAGCAATATTGGGAGCAGAACAAGACCTTCAAAACCTCCGAGGATGAGGGCAAGAAAAAGTTTTACGCACTCGATATGTTCCCGTATCCATCTGGAGCTGGCCTGCACGTAGGACATCCGGAAGGCTATACGGCTACTGATATTTTGTCCCGCATGAAGCGGATGCAAGGATATAACGTTCTCCATCCAATGGGTTGGGATGCGTTTGGTTTGCCAGCGGAGCAATACGCGCTCGATACAGGAAACGATCCGGCAGAATTCACCGAGCACAATATCAACACCTTCCGTCGCCAAATTAAGTCGCTCGGATTTTCCTACGACTGGGATCGCGAAATCAACACGACCGATCCGAATTACTACAAGTGGACGCAATGGATTTTTACGAAGCTGTATGAGCACGGCTTGGCTTATATTGACGAGGTAGCTGTAAACTGGTGCCCTGCTCTGGGAACAGTTTTGGCGAACGAAGAAGTCATTGACGGGAAAAGTGAGCGTGGCGGACACCCAGTAGAACGCCGTCCAATGAAGCAATGGGTCTTGAAAATTACTGCGTATGCGGAAAGACTGCTCGCTGACCTGGATGAACTGGATTGGCCAGAGAGCATCAAGGAAATGCAACGCAACTGGATCGGTCGTTCTGAAGGGGCAGAAGTAACTTTTGGTATCGAAGGTCATGACGAAACCTTTACTGTCTTTACGACTCGTCCAGACACTCTCTACGGAGCAACTTATGCGGTACTGGCTCCTGAGCACAAGCTGGTTGAGCAAATTACCGTACCAGCTCAAAAAGAAGCAGTGGAAGCGTACCTGGATCAAGCGAAGCGCAAGAGCGATCTGGAGCGTACCGATCTGGCGAAAGAAAAGACAGGAGTATTTACCGGAGCATATGCGATCAACCCGGTAAACGGCGAGCGTCTGCCAATCTGGATTGCAGATTACGTGCTGATCAGCTACGGAACAGGCTCTATCATGGCGGTTCCAGCGCACGATGAACGCGACTATGAGTTCGCGAAAACATTCGATCTGCCAATCAAGCAAGTAATCGCTGGCGGAGATATCTCCAAGGAAGCGTATGCAGGCGACGGAGAGCACATCAACTCCGGCATGCTCGATGGTTTGAACAAAGAACAGGCGATCAGCAAAATGATCGAGTGGCTGGAAGCGGAAGGCAAAGGAAATCGCAAGGTAACGTACCGTCTGCGCGACTGGCTGTTCAGCCGTCAACGCTACTGGGGTGAGCCAATTCCGATTCTCCATCTGGAAGATGGCACGATGAAAGTCGTTCCGGAATCCGAACTGCCAATCGTGTTGCCAAAAACAAAAGAAATCAAACCATCCGGTACAGGTGAATCGCCATTGGCAAACATCGCGGAGTGGGTAAACACTGTCGATCCGGAAACAGGAATGAAAGCGCGTCGTGAGACAAACACGATGCCGCAATGGGCGGGTAGCTGCTGGTACTTCCTGCGCTTCATCGATCCGCACAATGACAAGGCATTGGCTGATCCAGAAAAACTGAAAGAATGGCTGCCAATCGACATTTACATTGGCGGTGCGGAACACGCGGTGCTGCACTTGCTCTACTCTCGTTTCTGGCACAAGTTCCTGTACGATATCGGTGTCGTACCAACCAAGGAACCATTCCAAAAGCTGTTTAACCAAGGGATGATCCTGGGTGAAAACAACGAGAAAATGAGTAAGTCCAAAGGCAACGTCGTAAACCCAGACGATATTATCAACAGCCATGGTGCTGACACACTGCGCATGTACGAAATGTTCATGGGACCACTGGATGCTTCGATCGCTTGGTCGACAAAAGGATTGGATGGCGCACGCCGCTTCCTGGATCGCGTATATCGTCTGTTTGTGGGCGACAACGGTGAGCTGAACGAAAAAATCGTGGAAACCTCCAATGTGGCTGGCATGGAGCGCGTGTACCACCAAACTGTGAAAAAAGTAACGGAAGACTACGAGGGCCTGCGTTTCAATACAGGTATCTCTCAGTTGATGGTATTCGTAAACGAAGCGTACAAAGCAGAAGTTCTGCCGAAGAAATTCATGGAAGACTTTGTGAAAATGCTGTCTCCAATCGCTCCGCACTTGGGTGAAGAGCTGTGGGAAAAACTGGGCCACAGCGAGAGTCTGGCATACGAAGCATGGCCTACGTATGACGAAGCGAAGCTGGTTGAAGACGAGGTAGAAATCGTCCTGCAAATTAACGGCAAAAACAAAGAGAAGCTGCTCATCGCTTCTGATTCGACGAAAGAACAGATGGAAGAGATGGCGAAAAACAACGAGATGATCCAAGAACTGATCGAAGGAAAAACGATCGTCAAAGTCATCGCTGTTCCAGGCAAACTGGTGAATATCGTCGTTCGTTAAGAAAAGGACGGCAAAAAATGAGAAGAGGAGCGGAGCCTGTGACTGACAGGTATCCACTCCTTTTTTCGTAAATATCGTTTCTTCGTTTTGCGCTAATGCGGTTGATTGCTCAAATTTCGTGCAACCAGTTCTTGATCCTCGGCAAACTTCGCTTGTGTGCGGCGAAATACTTGGGCGAAAAGACCGGGAATTCCGTCTTGCAAAGGAATCAGTCCTTCCCCAGTAATTCCTCCGGGCACGCAGACCCTCTTTTGCAGAGTAGGGAGGGTGAATGCTTCTTCGCGTAAAAGATCTGCCATTCCAATTAGCATTTGCGTGGTCATGTAAGTAGCAGCTTCTGCGGAAATGCCAGTTTCTTCAACGGCTTCTTGAATCATTTGCTGCAAAATATAGCTGAGAAACGCTGGCCCGCAACTGACAATGTCAGAAGTAATTCGTAAAAAAGGCTCCGAAATCTCAATAGGGGAGCTAATGTGGGCAAACAGACTCCGTATAAATTGACGTTGTTCCTCTTGGATACGTGATCCAAACTCACATAAACTGACACCACTCTTTACTGCATTTGTTATAGAAGGAACGACTCTGGCAACTGCACATGGAACTTGAGACTCCAGATCCGCAAGCTTGATCGGACTGGTGATCGTAATCAATAGGTGATCTGGCGTTAAGGCAGGAGCAATTTGTTCCAGCATCACGCTATATTCCAGTGGCTTGACGCACAGCACGATCGTTGTGGCTTCTTTGACCAATTGGGCATTGCTGTGCGCGACAATGAGCCCGGGATGTTTTTCTGCCAGTTGCTGCGCCTTCGCAGGGGTTCTGTTGCTGATAAAGACATGACCAGGAGTCAGCGCCTTGGCTGACAGTAAAGATTCAATCAAGATACTGCCCATGCTGCCCGTACCAATGAACCCAATTCTATTCATGGGCATACCTCCCTCCGATATTCTTTTCCCATTCTATGTAGGAGTGCCTATGATCATGACCGGATGCTGAGTACTCATTGTACCGCCAGCCGATCCTTTATCCGTGCAAACATCTTCTCGCCAATTCCCTCAATCTGTTTCAGGTCATCCGCTGAACGAAATGGCCCTTGTTTTGACCGGTAATCCACGATTGCCTTGGCACGAGCTTCTCCAATCCCGGGAAGGCTCATGAGCTCTTCGACAGTTGCCGTGTTGATATTAATGGTTGTGGAGGCACCAGTGGTGGACACGCGGGCGGAAGACTGTACAAGGCCAATGGATGTGGAGACTGGCGCGGCTGCCCCTTTAGCCGGGATGACAAGAGCAGCTCCATCTGTGAGCGGCTCTGCCAAATTGATTTGGACGAGGTCGGCATCAGGCAGTGCACCACCTGCTTTTTCGATGGCATTTGCGACACGCGTACCTGGTTCGAATTGGTATAATCCAGGATTTTTCACTTGCCCTTTCACATCGACATAGAGAGGAGAGGGGGGTGGTTCCTTATCCTTATCTTTTTCCAGTGTCGCTTTTAGAGGCTTGGCAGGTTGAGCAGCTGCTGAATCATCTGTCCGTTCTTTTGTTTGCAGATTCGATGCTGCATAAGCAGGAGAACGCAACGGTAGTTCGTCAGTCTTATGCGATTGGTCGCGTTGATAGAGCCAATAGCTACAACCGACAAACAGCACAGCCGCAGTCAGCAAGATGAAACGACGATAACGCTCCCACCATTCCAGCACCATAACAAAAACCCTCCCGTCCTTCACATAGCGATACGTTCATAGAGAGAACTTGTTCTCTATCAACGATGCTACGAAAAGTAAGAGAGGGTCTGCAAATCTATTTATGGTGTTTTCGCTGTTAGCCGATATGCTGCAGCGTATTTTTTTTGCGGCGAAGGTCTACATTCGGGCTGACATAAGGCTCAAAATTGTGCTTTTGCTCAATGAAGATTTGATGCCACAGCATGAAGACCAGGATCGTCCAGATTTTGCGACTGTAATCCGCATTGCCTTCGCGGTGTTCATCGAGCATGTACAGAACATAGGCCTTATTGATCAAATTATCCACCTTGGATTCGAAAATGATCTCTTTTGCCCATTTGTAAAATTCGTTTTTGAGCCAATGACGAGTCGGAACAGGGAAGCCGAGCTTCTTTCTCATTTGGATCTCAGGTGGCAAGAAGTCTTTCATCGCTTCACGGAGCACGTGCTTGGTGGTGCCGTTGGCAATTTTGTACTTCGTTGGAATGGTAGCGGCGAATTCAAATACCTTCAGATCAATGAAAGGCACACGCAGCTCCAAAGAATTGGCCATCGTCATCTTGTCGGCCTTCATCAAAATGTTGCCTCTGAGCCAAGTGTGAATGTCCAAGTATTGCATCTTGGTCACATCGTCATATTCGGAAGCGCGTTTGTAAATCTCTTCAGTAATGGTGAAAGGAGATACATACGCTTCCGAACGGGTAATATCTTCCATCACGACACGCTTTTTCATTTCTTCGCTGAAAATCAGCGCGTTTCCGAAGAAGCGTTGCTCAACCGTTTTCGATCCGCGGATGAGGAAGTTTTTCCCTTTTACCTGATCGGGGAGGCGTTCTGCCATGTATCCGATGGATTGGCGCATCCAGCCAGGCATTCCGGAAAACATTTTGAGAGAATGAGGCTCTCTGTAAATATTGTATCCGCCAAAAAATTCATCTGCACCTTCACCGGACAATACGACGGTTACGTGTTCACTCGCCATCTGTGCTACGAAATAGAGCAGGATGGCAGAAGGGTCCGCTACCGGTTCGTCCTGATGCCAGATGAGCCGTGGCAATTCATCCATGTACTGCTTGGCGTTTATCACGCGCTCGAAATGCTCCGATCCCAAATACCCGGCAGTTCGCTTCGCATAATCGAGTTCGCTGTAACCCGGAATATCCGAACCGACAGAAAAAGATTTGACTGGCTCGAATGTACGCAGCATCCCAACGATACTGCTAGAGTCAACGCCACTAGACAAGAAGGCTCCACGAGAGACTTCACTAATCCGGTGTTTGTCGACAGATTCAAGCATGACACTGCGCGTACCCTCAACAAAATAAGAGAACGGCTTGCTTTCATCGGGCTTAAATTCTACATCCCAGTACCTTTCCAGCTTGATCTGGTCGTTTTCAATCACGAACGAGTGTGCAGGCGGTATACGGTAAATGCCAGCAAACATCGTTTCAGGATCCGGTACATATTGGAATGTCAAATAGTGATAAAAAGCGGTTGGATTCACTTCACGCTTGAATCCTGGCAGCTCCAGCAAGCTTTTAATCTCGCTGGCAACCCCGATCGAATCATTCGTCTCGACATAGTAGAGAGGCTTGATTCCAAAATGGTCGCGTGCCCCAAACATACGTTTTTTACGGGAGTCGTAGATCGTAAAGCCAAACATCCCGCGCAAATGCTTGGGTGCATCTGTTCCTACCTCTTCATAAAGGTGGAGGATGGTTTCAATATCAGAATCGGTATGGAAAACGTGACCGATGTCCTTTAACCATTGCTGTAACTCTTTGTAATTGTAGATTTCACCGTTACCAATAATCCAGATGTCACGTGTTTCGTTAAACAGCGGTTGATGTCCGCCTTCCACGTCAATGATGCTTAAACGACGAAAGCCCAGGGCGATGTTGTCTTCAAGGTGAAAACCATCGTCATCTGGACCACGGTGCAGGATGACACCCGTCATTGCACTAATCGCTTCTTGTTGAACAGGCTTTTGCCGCTTGTTATAGAGTGATACGATTCCGCACATAAGAAATGACTCTTCCTCTCACTGGATTGCTCCTGCTAACTCTATCATGTATCGACCATCAGCGCAATCTCTTATGAGTGCCAGTGATTGACCTGCAAAACGCTGATTCTACAAGGGAATTAGCCTTTCTTCTTTTCTATTTTTGTCCCCATTCAGTTAGATATACTCCCTTAGGAGTCTGTGAATCGTTCGACAAAACGGTTCATGAAAGAACAGGACGGGGGGATTGCAGTGTCAGTATGGATAGCAAGCCTAGCGATGATGATCGGCCTCATTCTGTCCGCCTATTTGCATCCTGCTTGGCTGCTTTTGGCTGCAGGCGTATCATGGGCACTCGTTGCATGTATCCCGTTACCATACCGCAAATACGTTGCATGCTACTCACTGATTTCTATTCTAGCAGGTCTCTTTTTTTATGGGTACGAGAATCTCCACAGCTCTGAAGTGAAACCATTGGCAGAAAGGGAGCAGAGGGTCTGGATAGAAGGTGTCATTGATTCACCCGTTAGACGGGACGGCGATGTAGCACGATTTTTTGTCACGATCACATCATGGGGTGAAAATCAGCGTGATCAGAAAGAGCATCGGTCTCTCGAAAAAATCGCGCTTCGTGTTAAACTTGCTTCTTTCCAGGAAGCATCACAAATAGAGAAGTGGAGGCGTGGCAGTGTTATTGTGGCTCCGATCCGACTATCCTTGCCAGTTACTGCGCGCAATCCTCATGCCTTCGACTACGCCAGTTATTTGTATTGGCAAGGTGTCCATGTCACAGGGGAAACAAGCTATCAAGCGGTTGATATGACACCTGTTTTTTCGGTGACGGCGAGCTTTCAAGAATGGCAGGACTCGGGTGCCAAGCGAATTGAAACATTATTTACAGATCCAGAGACAGCGGGGTACATGAAGTCGTTGCTGCTTGGCCTTGGACAAGAGGTGAACCCTGAGCTTGCGGCGATGTATTCGAATTTGGGCTTAAGTCATATCCTCGCGATTTCCGGTTTGCATGTGACATTGGTCAGCTCCATGTTTATGTGGTGTTTGGAACGGATTGGAATCAGACGCAGACTGGCATTTGCCGTAACGATTTTGTTCTTGTTCGGGTATGTGCTTTTGGTGGGAGCCAGCGCGTCCGCAATCCGATCTGGATTGATGGGGAGTGTGGGGCTTCTCTGTCAGGTATTTGGAAAGAGGTTGGACGGCAAGGACGTCTGGGCAGGCGCACTCATTCTGATGCTGGTGGTAAATCCGTATCAGCTGTGGCATGTCGGTTTTCAGCTTTCCTTTGCGGTCACACTTGGTCTGATTATTTTTGTGCCATACAGTTTGCATGTGTTTGTTCGGGTACCCGTCTGGATTCGTACACTTGTGGCGGTTACTTTGTCAGCCCAGCTCGTTTCTTTTCCGTTTCTCATCTACCATTTTCATTTGTTTTCACCTGTGTCTTGGCTGGTCAATTTGGTAGTGACACCGATTCTCTCGGCTATAGCGCTACCGTTCGGGTATATCGCAGTAGTTCTCGACTTTGTCCATCCGTTTTTGGCCGTGATCCCTGTTTGGGTATCGACGGCTATGCTGAAATGGATTCATCTCCCGCTGTTTGCTATTGAAAAAATAAGGCTCCCCTTCACCTATTGGCCGCATCCTTCTTGGTGGTGGCTTGTTTTGTATACCTGCTTTTTAGGTGTCCTGCCCATTTCATGGAAGTTGGGCTATCATCGAAAGCGTGATATAATGCTTTCTTTCGTTATATTTCTCTTGTTCATTGTCGCGGCCAGACAGCCCTTTTCTGGAGTCGAAGAAGTGCGAATTACCTTCCTTGATGTCGGACAAGGGGATTCCATCGTTGTCGAAATTGGTGATCAGAAGGTATACTTAATGGATGCGGGTGGGACAATGCGGTTCCCAGCTGCTGAACCATGGATGGAAAAACGTGACCCTTTTGAGGTGGGGAAAGATGTCGTTCTGCCGTTTCTGATGGCCAGAGGAATCGAGAAAATCGACCGTGTCGTCATGACGCATGGCGATTTGGATCACATCGGGGGTTTAAAAGCGCTTGTTCCTCATTTTTCTTTTGGCGAGGTATTGGTGAATGGAACAGCACCTTCCAAATTGGAGAGCGAGATTGTCCAGCTTTTCCAACAAGAAGGAGTTCCGATTTTAACCGGGATCCCGGGGCAATCATGGTCAGATGGGCCGGGAATCGAGTGGAAGTGGCTGCACCCGGGTGGATCGGGTGAATCGACCTTCTCAGGAAATGATGCATCCGTAGTACTTCAGCTGACTGCTTTCAACAAGACTGTATTGTTTACGGGTGACATTGAAAAGGATGGGGAAAGTCTGCTTGTTCAAAACGGTTTGACTTCTGTGGATGTTTTGAAAGTAGCCCATCATGGCAGCAATACCTCGAGTACCGAAGAGCTCCTTGCAGTCACAGCACCAAAAGTTGCTGTCATCTCTGCCGGGGTGAAAAATCGGTACGGGCATCCATCGTCCGAAGTACTGCATCGCTTAAAAAAATCGGGTTCCGCCGTGTACAGGACTGATGCTCATGGAGCGATTACGCTGGTGATTACACCTGCGGGATTATATTGGCAGGCCCAAATATTGGATACATAATCTGTTTGCAACTTTTTCAATGAGCGAACCGTCTGTAGGGGGGAGAAGTGAATATGCATGAAGCAGAGTTGATCAGGATGGCGCAATCCGGGGATCATGACGCGCTAGTCGAACTGCTTCGATCTATTGAGACCTCCGTTTACCGAAGCGCTTATTATATTCTAGGGAACGAACAAGACGCGCTTGATGCCTCCCAGGAAGTCCTCATTCGAATTTATCGAAAGTTGGACACCTATCAGGAAAAAGCAAAGTTCTCTACCTGGGTACAACGCATTGTCAGCAACGTCTGTATGGATAAATTTCGCGCGAAGAAGGAAACGGTCTCAATTGACGAGCACGAGTTGATCATTCCTGATCGTAACAACGTAGAAGAAGAAATCCTTCTCACCGGGCTGTCGAATGACATCCAGGAAGCCATCGGAAGATTGCCAAAGCAATACCGGATGGTTGTAGTACTCCGCTATCTAGAGGATTTGTCCTATCAAGAAATAGCGGAGGCACTAGATTTGCCGCTTAACACGGTAAAGTCGTATTTATTTCGGGCTAGGCAACAGTTACAGGAGCTGTTGTACGACTACCAGAAAGGGGGGATCGGTTGATGACCAACGAAGAGATTTTTGAACTCATGCAGCGGGATCTGGATGGAGATCTGTTGGAGTCAGAGCAGCAATTGCTCCATCGTTTGATTCAGAAAGATGCTGATCTGCAGCTTATGTACAACCGTTTGAAAGATGTGTCACAACAGTTAGAACATCTGCCCCCTGTCGTACCTCCGTTCAGCATCGTAGATTCGATCCTGCCCAAGCTGGAATCAGCCGCTGCAAAGCCTGCTGCGGTGAAATCTACGGTGAACGAGGAAATCCTGCCCACTCTGGAAGTTAAGCGCGAGACGTCTTCGCTGCCAGCTTATTGGTTGGCATGCTGTTTTCTAGTGGTGATGGTAAGAAGCAAGAAGTCGATTCGTTCCAGAACGGAACGGACATGACACCAGCGGTCGTGGAACAACCCAAAACTCTTGGGCCAGAAGATCCTACTCCTCCAAGCAATAATCCAATCCCATCGAATTCAAAAGAGGAAGAGGACAAGACAAAAAAGTCTGCTGGAACAACTACTCATACCAAGAGTAAAAAGCCACCAGCAAAGAACGTTCAAAAGAAAACACCGCCTCCGAAGAAAACGAATCCGACGCCACCACCACAAAAGAAACCTGCACCTCCAACGCCAGTAATTACCGATGATAAGCCACCGGTATGGCCGATCGGACTGGAAGAGAATCCGGACAGAGAAGACAAAGAACCTGCTAATGACGATAAGGACGACGGCGGGGACAAGCAAGAGGAGAAAGACAAGGGAAAAAATAAAGAGAAGAAAAAAGATAAAGATGATAATGACTAACTTTTTTCCACGTATGGACCGGCACCGCTTGCGGGGATTTTGCGTATAGTACATTATCAAGCACCCCCTGCTTACCGTTTGGGGAGGAGGAATCCCGGGGCTTTTCCCTAAACGTTTACATAGAGGTGCCAACGGATGAAAAAACCGCTACCGATTCACTGGTGGCGGTTTTTTTTCGCTTTGTTCTGATCAACATGTGCTATAATAACGCAGGTAAGAAGAAGGAAAGGGGAGAAGACGTATGCCACTCCTATCGGCTATTCGCGAAATAAGGCAAAAACAATTCTCGCCGATCTACGTCTTATACGGTCCGGAGTCTTTTCTGGCCGAAGATTTTTTGGCGTTGTCTCGAAAAGAAATGATTGATCCAGAATTTATGGATTTGAATATGAGTGTGTATGATTGTACCGAAACAGGATTGAGTGAAATCCTGCAGGATGCGGAAACCTTGCCGTTTATGGGTGAGCATCGATTGGTGATTGCCAGACAAGCCTACTTTTTAACAGGAAGCAAACCTTCGACTAAGGTAGAAAGCGACCCAGATGCTCTGCTCGATTATTTGCAAAATCCGCCTCCCTACACCACACTTATCCTACATACAGAAGCTGACAAGCTCGATGAACGAAAAAAGCTGGTCAAAACGCTGCAGCAAAAAGCGAAAGTGATCCCTTTTCCGTTGCTAAAAGACGGAGATTTGTACGGCTGGGTAGAGCGGCAAGCGGGTAAATACGAGGCGAAAATCGATCGTCAGCAAGCCATGAAGCTGGTGGAGCGTGTGGGAGCCGAGCTGCGTCTTCTGGACAAGGAAATCGAAAAGATGGCTCTGTTTGTCGGGGTGGGTGAAAGCATCACGGACGATGTCATAGAGCAGCTAGGAGCACGTACGCTGGAGCAGGATGTGTTCGCGCTGATTGAACAGGTCGCTTCGGGGAGATTGGACAGGGCACTCAGGATGATGTACGACTGCATGAAAACAGGAGAGGAGCCGATCAAGCTGCTGGCTCTCTTGGCGAGGCAGTTCCGCATGCTGTTGCATGTCAAGCAATTGGCTCCGCGTGGTTATTCACAGCAACAGATGGCAGGCATGATTAAAATGCATCCTTACGCGGTGAAAAAAGCCATGGAGCAAGCGCGTCATTTTTCCGAAGAGTCGTTGAAAAAGCTGTTGGGCATTCTGGCGGAAGAAGATTTTCGAATGAAGTCAGGGCAAGTGGACAAGCGTCTCGCCCTCGAATTATTTATTGCACGTGCACATGACGAACGAACAAAACGGTCGTGACGTTTTTCACAGTAAAAAAAACCCCTAGAACAAGATGTTCACGGGGTTTTTTTGCGCTTGGTCTCTTACGCTACAGGAGCGCTCAGAACGTTAAGCTTTTTCATCAAACGAGACTTTTGACGGTTTGCTGCGTTTTTATGAATGAGACCTTTCGAAGCGGCCTTGTCCAGCTTTTTCACAGCCACCAGAAGAGTAGATTTCGCCAATGCTACATCGGAAGCAGCGACAGCTTTCTCAAAGCTCTTGATGGAAGTGCGCAGATCAGACTTTTGAGAAGCACGGTGTGCGCGACGCTTTTCGATTGTTTTGGTGCGTTTAATCGCGGATTTAATGTTTGGCATGTGTGTCACCTCCTTAATACGACCATAGACATACAGTCATACAACAAAGTAATTCTAGCATGGGGCGAACCCATTTGCAAGAAAGGATTCGGAATAAAAATGAAGGATTCAAGCAAGCTAGTAGCAGGAACAAAATGGTTAGTACTTTTTTCACTTCGGATCAAAGGAGCTGATAAACATGGCACATAACATTGATTTGTCGGGTTATTCCATTCGAACGGATCTTGCCTTGGAGGCCCACGAGCTTGCCCAGCAGCAAAACCAGAGCAGTATTGAGGGCATTTGGCTGCAAGCTGACGACAGCGAGCCCAATGTGAAAGTAACGAGATTGCATGTGGAAACAGAGGAAGCGGGGAAGGAAATCGGCAAGCTCCCGGGGCATTACCTGACGATTGAAGTACCTAAGCTGCGGGATAATGATACATCGATCGAGGAGCAGGTGGCCAAGCGATTCTCCGTCGAATTTGCGATGTTTCTCAAGCAGCTGGGAATCACCGAGGACAAAAAGGCTCTGGTCGTTGGTCTCGGCAACTGGAATGTCACCCCGGATGCGCTGGGACCGATGGTTGTGGAAAATTTGCTGATTACACGTCATCTGTACACACTGGCGCCTGAAACCGTCGGAGAAGGGTATCGGGAAGTCAGTGCGCTATCACCGGGTGTTCTAGGGATTACAGGCATAGAAACGAGTGAGATCATATTTGGTGTCGTGGAAAAAAGCAAACCCGATTTTGTCATCTGTATCGATGCTCTTGCGTCCCGCGCTCTTCACCGGGTCAACACGACGATTCAAATATCGGATACAGGGATTCATCCCGGATCAGGGGTTGGCAACAAGCGCAAAGCGATTGATCAGGCGACACTTGGTGTGCCTGTGATTGCGATAGGAGTGCCTACGGTCGTTTTTGCCTCCACGATTGTAAACGATGCGATTACGTACTTGCTGGGGCATTTTGGACAATCGATGGTGGAGAGCAAGCGGGCGTTTAACAAACTGGCATTGAGTACGTTGCCAGAGCGTAAGGAACCGTATACGGAAGAGGATTTGCCTGACCTGGAATCCCGCAAGACATTTATGGGATTGGTAGGTTCACTGCCGGAAGAAGAGAAACGGCAATTGATTCATGAAGTCCTCCGACCGCTGGGACAGGATCTCGTCGTCACTCCAAAAGAAGTGGACGATTTTATTGAAGGTGTGGCGAATGTGATTGCAACAGGTCTGAATCGCGCCTTGCACAGTGCGGTGAATGAAGAAAATAGCGGCTCGTATACCCACTAAGTCGTGAAAAGCTAGAGTGAGAGAGAAAAGCTAGAAAAGGGTTCTATCGTCTCTATGAGCCTCATAAGCTAAAGCATAGACAAGCGCGAGGGGAAGTTCTCCCAACGTGCAACCATGCTACAGCTAGAGGAGTGAGACAGATGGCGACCCTCATTCAACGCCAATTCGTTGTTCTTTCCTTTATAACCGCCTTCCTGTTTGTCATGACAGGGGTATTTTCGCTAGGCGGAAACCGAATCGCAATTTCTTCCTCCGCTATACAACAGGCCGCTTCTCATATTTCCAGTCTGGCAATTTTGGGGTGGATGGGGCAGGAAATTCCGGTTTTGTCCGAAACGGTGCAAGCACAGGCTGATGATCGCACGAATAGCGTAACGGGTTTTCTCTTTCGCTTGGCAACCAATATACAGCCGGGAGACTTGCGCAGCTTGCTGGGCAGGGAGCTTCCGGGAATGGTAACGACAGAGGATGCCAGGTTCGTCGTGCAGGGAAAAGGAGCTTCTCTCGCAGATTTTTATGTGGAGTATCCCGCCCATCCGAGACAGGTAGCGGATCAATCGCAAGTAGTTCCAATCGTAGAACCAAAGCCGGAGGATACCACGAAGTCAGGCGAAACGAAGCCAACTCCTGTGCCTAATTCAATCACGAACGGCAAAAAAATCGTGTACGTCTACAACTCGCACAATCGGGAATCGTGGTTTAGTGAGACGAAGCCAGTGGGAACCTCCGTTGATCATCCTACGAGAAATATATCGTTAATCAGCAAGCATTTAGCAGAAGCGTTGAATGACAGAGGAATTGGTTCAGATGTGAGTAACGACGACATCTATCAGCAGCTGTTGAACAAAAAAATGCATTACTCCTTCTCCTACGCGGAATCTTTGCAAGTGGTCAAAGCGGCAACGGAGAAAAATAAGGAACTGTACTACTTTTTCGATCTGCATCGAGACACAGCGCCACGAGAGCGTACGACGGTCACGATCAAAGGAAAAACGTATGGAAGAGTATTATTCGTCATCGGAAAAAGAAACAAAAGCTACGAGAAAAATGAAGCATTTGCGACGGAACTTCATGAGTTGATGGAAAAAATGTACCCAGAGCTTTCGCGTGGCGTGATGGAAAAAGGCGCAAAAACGGATCATGGCGAGTATAATCAGTCCCTCTCCCCGGGAAGTCTGTTAATAGAAATAGGTGGTACGGAAAACAGCGTGCAGGAAAGCATGAATACAGCAGAAGCATTGGCTGATGTTTTCACAGCCTATTATCAGCAAGCTGAAAAAGTAGGCAAAACAGTTTCTGACGAGCCTGCAAAGAGGTGACGGGCATGAACGTGACGATGAAGCTGACTGGACTGTTAATCATCTTGCTGGTCGGGGTAGTTTTGGGATTGCAAACGGCTGAGCGTGGAATATCCAAGGTGAGTGGAGTGCCTGAGGGGCAGGCGCAAACCTTTTCCATCAAAAAAGTGGACCAAGGGCAAGTAGAGATCGCGGTAATGGGCAAGCAGGTTCAGACTGCCAACCCGAAGGAAATGGTCAACTACGTCAGTCGGATCGGTTTGACTTTGGGGGGAAGCATTAAAAGTGGGGCGCAGAGTTTTGTCGATTGGGTAGGGAGTTTTTTTGAACCGTGAAAAATGGTTTACGCGCAAAAAGAAGGGGTGCAGAAAGCCCCAGTGACAAAAGACCCGTACAGGCGGGTCTTTTGCATGCGACCACAGATCCTTCATTCGATATGCGTAGACAGTGCAAGTGAGGCTACATCAACAATGAAAGGGCTATCATAAAATGAATTTTAAAACACGAGTTGAATATTCTGTTTAGTCAGTAAAGGTATAATAGTTAGAATTTATTGTGTTGCGAAAAAATTGAATAAATGTCATAATGTCTACTGACAGGTCTAATTTGGAAGTATATATCGGTGAGAGAGGTGAGCCACGTGTCACATCCTGTCCTACAAATCGAAAACCTGCAAACGCACTTTTTCACGGACCGCGGCCAAATCCCTGCCGTTGATGGCGTGACGATCACGGTACAAAAAGGAGAAGTAGTCGGTATCGTAGGCGAATCCGGCTGCGGAAAGAGCGTTACCTCCCTTTCCGTTATGAAGCTTGTACCCAATCCCCCAGGGAGAATCGTGGGAGGCTCGATTAAATTCAAGGGGGAGGACCTCGTATCTGTTGACGAAAAGCGTATGAGAGACATCCGCGGGAATGAAATTGCGATGATCTTTCAGGAGCCGATGACGTCTTTAAATCCGGTGTTTACGATTGGAGACCAGATAGGAGAATCAGTCCGATTACATACGAAGGCGAGCAAAAAGGACGCAAGAGCACGTGCTATTGAGATGTTGAAAAAAGTCGGAATTCCTCGAGCGGAAGCGATCGTCGATGAATACCCGCACCAGCTTTCCGGGGGTATGCGGCAGCGTGTCATGATTGCGATGGCAATGGCTTGCAATCCAGCGCTTTTGATTGCAGACGAGCCTACCACTGCGCTCGACGTGACGATTCAAGCGCAGATTTTGGACCTGATGCGTCAACTCAACCGGGAAGCAGACACAGCCATTCTCCTCATTACCCACGATCTTGGGGTCGTTGCGGAAATGTGTCATCGCGTTGTGGTGATGTACGCGGGCAACGTGATCGAACAAGGCGATGTCCGTACGATCTTAAAAAGTCCGAAGCATCCTTATACGATCGGCTTGTTGAATTCGCTGCCGAAGCTGGAAGGATCACAGGAGCGTCTCTATTCGATTCCAGGCAACGTCCCGATCCCGGGTTCGCTTACTGTCGGATGCCGTTTTGCACCCAGATGCGATAAAGTATCAGACCGATGCCGCAATGAGATGCCAGAATTAAAAATGGTAGGGGACAATCATCTTTCCCGCTGCTGGCTGACCGAATAACCCGAGAGGAGCATGCAGGTGGCAGAAGATCTTCTGATCGTAAAAAACTTGAAAAAATACTACCCAATCACAGGCGGTGTTCTTGGAGGGGAAGTAGGTGTAGTAAAGGCGGTAGATGATGTATCGTTTACCGTTAAGAGTGGAGAAACTTTGGGGCTGGTAGGTGAGAGCGGCTGTGGAAAGTCTACGACGGGACGTTCCTTGCTGCGACTGATTGAACCGACCTCCGGTGAAATCAACTTTGACGGGACAGATGTCATGTCGCTTTCTACTGATGCAATGAGAAAGATGAGACGTGACATGCAAATTGTCTTTCAGGACCCGTTTGCTTCGCTCAACCCTAGACATAATATTGAGAAAATTTTGGAAGAGCCTTTGATTGTACATGGTTTGGGTTCTTCGGCAGAGCGAAAAAAGCGCGTGCAGGAAATGCTGGAGATCGTTGGTCTGAGCAGCTATCACGCGAGCCGCTATCCGCATCAATTCAGCGGAGGACAAAGGCAGCGGATCGGCATTGCGAGAGCACTGATGCTCAAGCCCAAATTGATCGTTGCAGATGAGCCTGTATCTGCACTGGACGTGTCCATTCAGTCGCAGGTGCTCAATCTCATGCAGGATTTGCAGCGCGAATTCGGCCTTACATACTTGTTCATTGCCCACGATTTAAGTGTAGTGCGTCACATCAGTGATCGGGTAGGCGTGATGTACCTTGGCAGAATTGTCGAGCTGACGACGAGTAGCCAACTGTATTCCAATCCGCTCCATCCGTATACAAAAGCACTACTGTCGGCGGTACCTTCGCCAGACCCTGATGCGGTACGAGAAAGAGTTATTCTCCAGGGAGATGTGCCGAGCCCTGCAAAACCTCCAAGTGGCTGTACATTCCATACGAGGTGTCCCCATGTGACAGAGGAGTGTCGTACTGTGCGACCAGAATTTGCGGACACAGGCGACGGTCACTTTGTTGCTTGTCACTTATACAAGTCCTAATCGACAAAAGGGAGTCTGCCTGCCGAATAGGAAGTTTTGTAAAGGGGGGATGCAAAGCAGGAGGTATTGATCGACCATCTACCAAAAAGGAACATGCGACCATTATTTGGAAAAAGGGGGATGTTTTCATGAAAAAGAGAGTTCTCTCCGCAACCATGACCAGCCTAGTGGCGCTGGCCATGCTGATTGCTGGATGCTCTAGCACTCCTACAACACAAGCGCCGGCAGAACAACCAAAGACAGAAACTCCGGCACCTGCAGCTGAGCCTGCAAAAACTGGACCGAAGCAATTAATCATCGGTCGCGGTGCAGACACAAAAGGGCTTGACCCAATCACGCAAACAGATGGTGAGACATTCAAAGTAACAGAGAACATTATGGATACATTGATTGGCTTCGCGGATGGCTCAACAGAGCTCGCTCCATCGTTGGCTGACAAGTGGGAAGTATCTCCTGATGGTCTTGTTTATACGCTGACACTTAAATCTGGTGTGAAGTTCCACGACGGTACTGATTTCAATGCTGAAGCGGTCAAATACAACTTTGAGCGCTGGAGCGACAAGAGCCATCCACAGCATTCGCCAGAGGGCTTCGAGTACTACGTGAGTCAATTTGGTGGTTACAAGGGTGACGCGACCCACGTTATCAAATCCGTGGAAGCAGTCGATCCAACGACTGTAAAATTCACACTGACTCGTCCACTCGCTCCATTCCTTGCTAACCTGGCCATGTCTCCTTTTGCAATCGGTTCGCCTGAAGCATTGAAAAAGGATGTCAAAAAGTTCAATGAGCACCCAATTGGTACAGGACCATTCAAATTCGTTGAGTGGAAGCGCAACGACACCATCACTCTCGAGAAAAACCCTGATTACTGGAACAAAGGGTTCCCGAAATTGGATAAATTGGTATTCAAGGTCATTCCAGAAAATACGGCGCGTCTGACTGCTTTGGCATCAGGTGAGATCGATTTGATGGATGGTCTGAACACAGATGATATCCCAGCAGTAAAAGACAACAAAGACCTGCAACTATTCCTCCGTCCTACCAATAACATTGGTTACATTGGCTTTAACGTAGAGAAGAAGCCACTCGACAATCCAAAAGTTCGTGAAGCCATTGCTTATGCCATTAACAAACCTGAAATCGTAACGGCCTTCTTCGATGGTGTTGGAGAACCAGCAGTCAACCCAATGCCAAAGACCATGTGGGGACATAACAACGATATTAAAGATCGTGAGTTCAACCTCGATAAAGCAAAACAATTGCTTGCAGAAGCAGGACATCCAAACGGTTTCAAAATCAAGTTCTGGGCAATGCCAGTACCGCGTCCATACATGCCTGAAGGTGTGAAGATTGCAGAGGCAATCCAGCAAGACCTGAAGAAAATCGGGGTAGATGCTGAGATCGTGACGATGGAATGGGCAACGTATTTGGAAAAGACCCGCTTGGGTGAGCAAGAAATGTTCATGCTTGGTTGGACAGGTGACAATGGCGACCCTGACAACTTCTTGGCTGTCTTGCTCGACAAAAACAGCATCGGCAGCAACAACTATACACGCTGGGCAAACGAAGAAGCACATCAATTGATGATGAAAGCACAATCCACTCCAGACCAAGCAGAGCGCGATAAACTGTACAAACAAGTACAGGAGATCATCTTCAAAGACGTGCCAATGGTTCCGCTGGCACACTCTACACCAGCATTGGCAGGAAAAGCGAATATCGTAGACTACAACCCGCATCCAAAAGGGTCTGAAAGTTTGGAAAAGGTAGATTTCAAGTAAGTTGATTCATAAGTAAAGGGTAAGAGGAGTGCATACCTCTTCTTACCCTCCTTTCATTATTTAGCGATTATTTTATGCAGGAAGGCGAGGAGATGGCATTGCTAGCTTACAGCATTCGAAGAATTTTAATGCTCATTCCTGTCTTAGTGGGCATGTCAATCATCGTTTTTTCCATTATTCGTGCCATCCCTGGTGATCCGGCTTTAACGATTTTGGGAGAAAAGGCGACACCACAAGCGATTGCAGACATACGAGAGGCATTGGGTTTGAATAATCCGTGGTACATACAGTATTTCGATTATATGAAAAATATTTTGAGCGGAAATCTTGGGGAATCATTGCAAACGAATGCGCCGATTTCAGATGAAATCATGCCTTATTTGGCGGCGACGACTGAACTTACAATTGTGAGCATGCTGATTGCAGTGTTTATCGGTGTAAATGCAGGGATTCTTTCTGCGTGGAAGCAAAACTCCTGGTTTGACTACTGTGCGATGTTGATCGCTTTGGTTGGTGTATCCATGCCGATTTTTTGGCTAGGTTTGATGGAGCAATGGGTGTTTGCCCAAGAACTGAAATGGCTGCCATCAGTTGGTCGTGACAATTCGCGTAATCCCGTAGAGGCCATTACGTACTTTTATATACTGGATACGATGATCGCCGGTCGTTGGGATCAGCTATGGGAAGTCATCAAGCATTTGATCCTGCCAGGCATCGCGTTAGGTACGATCCCGATGGCGATCATAGCACGCATCACTCGTTCGAGTATGCTGGAAGTCATGCGTGCAGACTATGTTAGAACCGCTCGTGCAAAAGGGCTGACACAGTTTTGGGTCGTGTACAAGCATGCGCTGAAAAATGCGATGATCCCTGTCTTGACGGTAATTGGTTTGCAAACAGGGTTGCTGCTGGGTGGAGCAGTTTTGACAGAGACGATCTTCGGATGGCCAGGTGTCGGTCGTTATATTGTGACCGCCATTGGAAACCGTGACTATCCGGTTATCCAATCCGGTATCCTTGTGATCGCGACGATTTTCGTCCTGATCAATCTCTTGGTCGACCTTCTGTACGCCTATATTGATCCGCGCATCAAATATCGCTAAGGAGGGACGAAGAGACATGGCACAACCACAATTACAACCACAAGATCAGGTAGTACCTTTAAAAGTGAAGCAAGAAGAAGTAGTCTCTCCTTGGAAGGATGCATGGAGGACGCTACGAAAAAACAAGCTGGCGCTGGTGGGCTTCGGGATTATTTTGTTTTTCATTGTTGTGGCGGTACTAGCTCCATGGATTGCTCCGTATCCGTACGACGAAGGCAAACTCGTGATGAAAAACAAGCCACCTTCTGAAGAGCATTGGTTTGGAACAGATTACAATGGTCGCGATGTGTTTAGTCGCGTTATTTATGGGGCACAAATCTCTTTGTGGGTAGGGACGTTCTCTGTTATTGGCTCTGTTCTCGCAGGGACCTTGCTCGGTCTTTTGGCAGGATATTATGGCAGATGGATCGATACGATCATTTCGCGTCTCTTTGATATTATGCTTGCCTTTCCAAGCATTCTTCTGGCGATTGCCGTTGTTGCCATCTTGGGGCCTTCCTTGCAAAACGCTTTGATTGCGATTGCGATTATTAACATTCCGACATTTGGTCGCTTGGTACGCGCACGCGTTTTGAGCTTGAAGGAAGAAGAGTTCGTCATGGCCGCACGGGCAATCGGGATGAAAAATTCCCGAATTATCATGCAGCATATTTTGCCGAACAGCCTCGCACCAATCATTGTGACCGGGACGATGGGAATCGCTACAGCGATTATCGAGGCAGCTGCACTTGGCTTTCTCGGACTGGGAGCACAAGCGCCAGAACCGGAATGGGGAAAAATGCTCGCTGATTCACGTCAGTACATTCAGAAAGCACCATGGACTGTTATTTTTCCGGGGCTCTCTATCATGCTGACAGTTCTCGGCTTTAACTTGATTGGGGACGGCTTGCGCGATGCACTCGACCCACGGATGAAGAGCTAATTAAATTGCAAAAAGACAGAAGGGGATGGAGGTGTCCGTCCTTCTGTCTTTTCTTATTTATCCTTCTTCCATGAAGGTACGGCACAACTGATTGAAAGTGGGGGCAGCTTTTGAGATGACTTGATGCTTCACGTTTGGGATCATCTCGAGTTTTGCTTTTGGCAATTTCATAGTAAGCATCTGCGCATAATGGTGCATCCGTTGATCTTGTTTCCCATAGGCAAGTAAAATTGGAACCTGGATGTTACTCAGACGCGTCGTACATTGATAACGATGACCGGCAGCGTAAAGGTATTTCAGGCTGGTCGGATCTGTTTTGGAGGCGTGCGCCGTCCATTTTTCCCGCATTTCTGGGTCAGTGACATGAGAGGAAGCAATCGAACGGGCAAGAAGAGGGACTCCGCGAAGCATCGACAATGCCTGTGCCATCCAAAATCGTCCATGTAAATACAGGTCATTCACTTCGGAAAAACCACTCACGAGTATACCGCCTTGTGCATGATCAGGATATCGAAGACAATATTCAAGAGCGATAGAAGCACCTTGGGAGTACCCCAAAATAAAAGGACGCTCAATGCCGAGTGACGGGATCAGCTTATGGAGCCGTTCTGTCAATTCTCCAATGGTATATGGCTTCTCCATCGGGGAACTGTCGCCATGTCCAGGCAAATCAGGGATAATAAGCTGATACTTATCCGTGAGTGTTTGCTGATAAACAAAATTGACAGAGCCGATACATGGCGCATGGATACACAATAACGGTGTGCCTTTTCCCGATATGTGAAAAGCAAACTGCTTTCCATCCTGATGGACGAGTATTTGTTCCATTTTCTTTTTCACCCCACCTTTAGCTTGTCCGATACGAAGTAGATTTTTCAATTGAACTCTTCTTTTTTTGATGGGGAAGTGGTATTCTCGCAATAGAATAATTGGTGAAAGCAGGGTGAAGAAGTTGTTTCAAGAGCGCATTTCAAAGCTCCACACGTTTTTGACAGAGCAAGAGCTGAACGCGGTGTTGATTACCTCTCCCAAGCACGTTTACTATTTGACCGGATTTTTTACAGACCCGCATGAACGTTTTATGGGTCTCGTTATTCCTGCTGAGGGCAAACCTTCCTTAATTGTACCTGCTCTTGATCGTGAGGCAGCGGCTGAGGCTTCATTCGTTCAAGATATCCATACACATACGGATATCCAAAACCCGTATGAAATTCTCAAGCAAGTGTTGCCAGCGAACTTATCGAAGCTCGGCATTGAGAAAAGTCATATGACTGTCGAGCGCTATGAAGCACTTAGACAAGTTGTTCTGGCGTCGAGCTATGTGGACGTGGAAGAGCCGCTGCGTGAAATGCGATTGATCAAATCTGCGGATGAAGTGGATCGCTTGAAGCACGCTGTTCAGTTGGTCGAGGATTCCTTGCGGGAGACCCTGAAAAAAGTCAAGACAGGCATGACCGAGACAGAAATCGTAGCTGAGCTGGAATTCCAGATGAAGCGCTTGGGTGCGGAAGGTCCATCGTTTACGTCCATGGTATTGGCAGGGGAGAAGTCGGCACTGCCACACGGGAAACCAGGAACGCGCCAGGTACAAGAAGGCGACTTGCTTTTGTTTGATATCGGGGTAGCAGCGAATGGATATGTATCCGATATTACCCGCACCTTTGCTGTAGGCGAGATCAGTGCCCAGCTACAAGAAATTTATGAGACGGTATTGGCTGCCAACGAAGCGGCAATTGCTGAGATTCGTCCGGGTGTGACCTTTGCGCATTTGGATAAAACTGCTCGCGATGTCATCACCGCAAAAGGCTACGGAGAATACTTCATGCATCGTCTTGGGCATGGACTTGGGATGGATGTACATGAATATCCGTCTGTTCACAGCCAGAACCAAGAAGTGCTTCGTCCAGGGATGGTCTTTACGATCGAGCCAGGCATCTATCTGCCGGGTGTAGGCGGCGTGCGGATTGAAGACGATGTATTGGTTACGGAAACGGGCGTTGAAATACTCACGCAGTTCCCAAAAAAACTGACTTCTATCAACTAATGAATAAATCGTAAAAATTGAATACGTATCGAATGGTGCTGGACGGCATATGCTGTCAGCTTAAAAGGGAAGTCCGGTGAGAAACCGGCGCGGTCCCGCCACTGTAACGAGGAGCGCCTAGCGAATAGCCACTGTTTTTTGCGAGACAAAAAATGGGAAGGTAGCTGGGCGTGCTGATTCGTAAGCCAGGAGACCTGCCATGCGATCATATACAATCGACCCACGAGGATGGGGCAGATGTGGAAGTAGTCTATGAAAGGTGCCTTTGTGCCTGCTTATAGCTATATCTACGTTTGTCATGCACCTCCCGATTGAAATGGGGGGTGCTTTTTTTGTGGAGGATTTGGGTTCAACCCATCATTTCCATACAGAAAAGGGGATTATAGATGTTTCAGGCAAACAAATCACATACAGTAAGGAAAGGACTAGCTTTCGGTATCATGACAGCTGCTATGCTTTTGGTTTCGGCATGCGGCTCCACGACGACAACACAGGCTCCAGCCAAAACAAACCAAGCAGCTGCACCAGCAACAGAGAGCAAGCCTGTAACACTAACCAATAATGGCATCGAAATGACCTATCCAACAGCACCTGAGCGTGCCGTGACTTTGAACCAACACGTCACCGAAATCATGCTGGCACTGGGACTGGCTGATAAAATGGTCGGAACCGCTTACCTCGACGATGAAATTCTTCCAGAGTTAAAAGCAGATTACGACAAGGTTCCGGTACTGTCTGACAAGTATCCTACGAAAGAAGTGCTGCTGGCAGCGAACCCAGACTTCGTGTACGCCGGATGGAAAAGCGGATTCGGCGAAAAGGGTGTAGGATCGATGCAGGATTTGGAAAAGATTGGTATCAAATCGTATTTGCAAGCCTCTTCTAGTATGCCTGGCCCGACAATTGACGATGTATTTGCAGACATTACAAATATTGGTCGCATTTTCCGTGTGGAAGACAAAGCCAATGATTTGATCAATAAAATGAAGAGCGAAATGGATCGAACGATTAGCCAAATTGGCAAGGTGGACGAGCCGCTTAAAGTGTTCGTGTACGACAACGGGGAAGATAAGCCATTCACAGCAGCCAACAACTACATGACGTCCTTAATCAAGACTGCTGGCGGTAAAAACATTTTTGATGACATTCAAAAGGGCTGGGCAGAGGTCAGCTGGGAACAAGTAGTGAGTCGCAATCCAGACGTGATTATCATCGTAGACTACGGTGATAGAACCGTCGAGCAAAAACGCAATTTCCTTTTGACCAAAAAAGAACTGGCGGATATCCCGGCGATTAAAAATCAACGACTAATGGTATTGCCATTGTCTGCGGCTTCTGAAGGTGTTCGAGCACCGATTGCGCTAAAAATTTTGGCAGAAGGGCTCTACCCGGATAAATTCAAATAGAGTACACCCCTTTTAAGGGAGGGAATGGCACTGCAACAGATTAAGTTACCTTATATCATCATTACTCTACTGGTCGGACTTTTCCTCTCGATTACGTTCGCAGTTACCTTGGGCTCAGTGGAGATTAAGCCGACAACAGTATGGAAAATCGCCTTATCGAAAATTCCGATGTTTACCCAATGGATTGAGGTGGATTGGTCCAAAGGAGAGCAAACGATTATTTGGGATATTCGCTTTCCGCGTGTGCTCTTAGGGGCGATCGTCGGTGCAGGTCTGTCTGTCGTGGGGGTAGCGATCCAGTCATTGGTTCGCAACTCCTTGGCTGACCCCTACGTGTTAGGCGTATCATCCGGTGCTTCGGTTGGAGCTACCTCGGTGATTATATTCGGAGCATTCAGCATGTACGGGCAGTATGCACTATCCTTAGGCGCTTTTACAGGCTCTCTTGTGTCGATCATTCTCATTTTTACGCTATCCCGTATCGGAGGACAAAACTCGACGGTACGCCTGCTCATGGCCGGAATCGCGATATCTGCGATCTTGTCAGCGATTACCAGTCTCCTAGTTTTTTCAGCGCCGGATGAGCATGGAATTGGTACGGTCCTGTTTTGGTTAAGTGGAAGTCTGGCTGGCGGGAAATGGGAGTACCTGACGATCCCTACATTGATTGTCATCATCTGTCTCATCGTCTTGATGGCCCAATACCGCTCGCTCAATGCGATGCTGATGGGCGAGGAGTCAGCGGGGACATTGGGGGTGAATACGGTACAATTCCGCAAGCTTCTCCTGGTGATCACGGCACTGCTCACGGGGGTGATTGTGTCCATTGCGGGATCAATTGGTTTTGTCGGATTAATGATGCCCCATATCGTTCGTGTGATGGTCGGATCAGATCACAGACGTGTCCTGCCTGTCAGTGCTTTGTTTGGCGCGATATTTCTAATCTGGGTTGATGTAGTCGCCAGGCTCGCATTTGCGCCGGAAGAACTGCCGATTGGTATTTTGACAGCGCTGTGTGGAGGTCCATTCTTTATCTGGTTGATGTTGCGGAGTTCTTATTCCTTTGGAGGTAGCGGACGATGAATTTACTGGTTGAGAATATATCGGTCGAACTGGAGAAAAAGGGAATTCTGCGCAACGTAAATCTGGAGGTGCGCTCCGGAGAGTTTGTGGGACTGATTGGGCCGAATGGCAGTGGGAAGTCCACATTGCTAAAGAGCATTTATCGCGTACTGAAGCCGCGTTCTGGATGGATCTCGCTCGATGGCGACGATGTATACAAGCTAACCTCACGCCAAAATGCTCAGCGAATGGCCGCAGTACGGCAGGAGTCCTCTGTTGAATTCGATTTTTCGGTAACCGAAATCGTGAATATGGGACGTGCCCCGCACAAACGGCTATTTCAGTCCGATAACGCAGAAGACGTTCGGATTTGCGAAGAGGCACTACAGCGGGTAGGGATGCATACATATGCCGATCGCAGCTTTTTCAGTTTATCGGGCGGGGAGAAGCAGCGGGTGCTGATTGCCAGAGCTTTGGTACAGCAAGCCCAGTTCCTTGTCCTTGATGAACCGACGAATCATCTGGATGTTCGATACCAGTTGCAAGTAATGGATCTGGTCAAAACGCTGGGAATTACGGTTTTGTCCTCGTTGCATGATCTCAATATCGCTGCGATGTACTGTGATCGTCTGTACGTGATCTGCGAGGGAGAAATCGTTACATCAGGGACTCCGGAAGAAGTCTTGACTCCCAAACTTATTCGGGATGTTTTCGGGGTAGAGACAGAAGTGACGACGCATCCCGTTACAGGCAAAAAACATGTGTATTTCTACTCGGAAGCGATCCGTGTGAAGCCATCTAACCAGAAGATAATCAGTGGAGTCAACTGATAGGGGGCAAGTTGAGATTCTTTGATTTTCATTGGAAGGATGCCTAGGCGGCGTCCTTTTTTGTTAAGCCGACGGCACATGGATTGGATTTCAAATCATTTTTATCATACATTTGGCGAGTGTTTTGGCCAGTATCCGAGTCCTATCAAGCTCCCTCTCTTGCATTCTGGGGGAAGCAAGCAATCTTCAGGAGGTATCTAAAGCATTATGACTGTCTATAGTTGCAGAATATGCAAATTCCGTTACGACGAGTGGCTAGGTGATACAAAAAATGGCGTCCCGCCCGGGGTGCCTTTTCCGCATTTGGCAGGCTCTGTGTGTACCGATTGTGGGATGAACGAGGAAGGACGGCACTTGCCGCTTCCTGAAACGAAGTACACAAACGTAGAAGCTACGTATTACGATCAGTTTGCCGGGAAGGCCAGCATCGCTTTTTATCGAAACTGGTTGTTGCAGGAAGCGGAGCAATCACCAATCTCCGTGCTGGAGCTGGGTGTTGGAACAGGGAGAATTGCCATTGAGCTGGCACGGAATGGCTTGTCCGTCTGCGGAGTAGATTGGAGCCCGGATATGCTGGAGATGGCCACCAAAAAGAAACGGCGCATGTTAAAAGGGAAAGAAGAACTGCTGGAGCTGGTCGAACAAAATATGTGGGAGATGGAGCTTGATCGGCAATTTACGCATGTGCTTCTTCCGGAAGGGATTTTTCAGCAGGCCACCTGTAGAGACAAGCAACGTCAATTGCTCTCGGTCATTCACGATTACATAATGGAGGGCGGAACATTGGCAATTGACTTGCTTTTGCCTCCAGTAAAAAATCAATGGACAACGATGCAACGCAAATTCGTTTTCCCGGACCGAATGGTGTATCAAAAGGTGGAGGGGGAAACCTCGCTCTTGGATCAAAAGTTCCGTTACACGCTCACTTATGAGACTTTTCTTGATCAGATCGAGCAGCCAAGGTATCGCGTAGAGCGTGAGATGGCGTTGCTTTTGCCTACAGAGCTTGAGCTGTTATTGGAAGGATCAGGCTTTCACGTCACCTATAGCAAAGAGAATGTATACCACAAGCAAGACTTCGAGCCAAGTCAAGCGGACGAGGGCTATGATATGGATCGTTGGCAGCATGGTGGGTATCCATTCGCTGAGCCTGTCGGGATACCCGGTGGAGCTACTCGTTGGACGATTTTGGCGAAAAAAATTTCTTCCCCCACTTTGTAACAAAACGTCTGCTGCTGCATCTAACCATTATGATTGCGAGTGAAGGAGGTCGCGCCCTTGGAAAAATTGCAGCCAACGACAGATGCTGCGTTTGAACAAATCATGAGGGAATATGGGACCCGCGTGCTTCGACTCGTCACTTTTCTGGTCAAGGATCGCAGCTTGGCAGAGGATATTACCCAGGACGTTTTCGTCAAGGTGTATCGGCATCTTCCCCGCTTTCGGCAGGAGAGCAGCGTGCACACGTGGTTGTATCGCATCGCGGTAAATGAATGCAAAGGTTATTTGCGTTCTTGGTCGTTCCGTCATATCCTTCCCCGTTCGTGGATTAGACAGGATGGGGAGCTTTCTACAGAAAGTCTTGTGCTCGATCAAGCCGAGAGGGACCAGCTCGTAGCAGAAGTGCTGCAGCTTCCTCCGCTCTATCGCCAAGTGATTGCCCTTCATTACTACGCGGATTTATCCATCACAGAGGTGGCAGAGGTACTAGGGGTAACGGAAGGAACAGTCAGAACCCGGTTGCATAGGGCCAGACAGCAGCTGCGGCAGAGTATGGGAGAGGGGAGGGACTGGGAATGGACGAAAACCGATGGCTCACGGACTTAAAGGAACGGGCAGATCAGACCATTTTTCGTAATGTTCAATTCACTGCATCGATGGAAGAGCGAGTGCGTCAGAGGGTGAGGCCCGGGACAGGATGGATGATTGGCTGGAGCAAAATAGCCTTGCCGGGTGTTGTGCTGACGATGGGCTTGCTATTGTGGTTCGGGCTCCTAATTCAGGAGGAGAGACATTCTTCACAGCACGAGGTAAGACCTTCAAAACAAGAGACACAAGTACCCTCCTTGTTGCCAGGGGGCCAAATCGTCGAAGCGGATTTGTGGAAGGTGTCGCCTTCTTTGTCTTCCACTTACGACAATCAGTCCTTTTCTTATTTGGGAGAAAAGCCTGTCCGCATCATGACAGATCAGGACGCTTTCTACGAAGGGCAGACGCAGCGTGTGATATGGCTATTGAATGGGGACTACGCACAAGAAGTAGAGATCGCTGCTTACAGCACCGATGGGACCCGTCTGTCATTGGGCAGCTACGAGGTTATGGACCCGTTATACGATGCAGATGGCCATTTTCCATCAGGGATCGTGTTGCCTGAACCGGGAAAATGGAAGCTGGAAGCAAGATCAGGAGGCAAACATCTTGGACAAGTTTTTGTCGAGGTGAAAAAAGGGATAGCACCTGCGAACCGGCAACTGGTCGGCCCTATCATTCAGCAGTATTTGGAGACGGAAAGCGATAAGCTGGGGTGGCTGGGAAAACAACGCGAGATGAATGTCGAGCTCCTCGGAGTCGAAGCGCCAGATGCTGCGAAACGAACGGTATACGCGTGGGTAAAAATAACGGGAAACAATTCTTCCGCACTCAGTGCACCGATGGTCTTTCAAATCGTCTACAATGGGAAGGGTTATCGGGTAACTGACTTCCAAATGCCCGAGGACGGCAGTAACTACCAGAGCAGCCTGCAAAAACTGTTTCCACCTAAAGTGCTGGAGCAAGTTAACAACCGATCAAAAACATAGTAAGAATGACAAAACGGACCTCTGCCTAAAAGAAGGTCCGTTTTAGCTTTTCATGTCTATCCGTATATTTGAGCGCCTATCGCCCAGTATGTCCCATCACGACGTGGCAGGCTATCAGCATTCGCAACCATCACTGGGGGATGTGAAACCTGTGTGAAGCCGCTTTGCTCCAAATAAGTGTGAAACGCTGCTTGCTCATCCGGTACATCTATTCGCACACGTCCGGTATGATGTTGTGTCAGCTTGTACAGGATATGTTCAGCCATGACGGCATTTTCTGCGACAATCGGCCCCGCGATAAGATTGACCGGGCCTTGAACAGCGAAGCCATACCCGATGATCTTGCCTGAGAAATTTTTGGCTACCAGACAGGTGCTAGCTTGTCTCATGCGTGTCCCGAGAAAATGAGAGCGTCTGCTACCCAGCGCTGCTTTGTCCAATTCAACCACGCTCGAGAAATCGTCTAACTCCATTGGCACCATTTCAAACTCGACATTGGCTTCGTTAGGCAGAGGTGCTTTAGGTACAAAGCGTTCAGCTATAAACTTCCGAATACGATCGACTGTCTCGAACCCGAGGTTTTTGTACAATGGCTCTCCTTCTGGAGTCGCAATAAGCATGATCGTTGTATCCGTAGAAACAGACGCCATGCAAGCCTTCATGAGCTCGCGTCCAAATCCTTTTCCTTGTGACGAGGGATGGACAATCACCATACCAATGCTGGCAAGCTTGTCTTCGTAGGGAATAATAGCCGCACTTGAAAGTAGGGTACCACTCCCATCTTTGTGACCGAATACGCTCCCGATAGACAGAATTGTGCGAATTTCCGCTTCGTCGTAATCCCAGCCTACGGAATCAGATAAGGCAATGAGTCCGGGAATATCCGATATCGTTAAGGAATGCAAGCAAGGGTCAACGCTGTTCACTTTGATCATTCTCCGTTTCTTTCTTTGTGTTCACGGTGGTATCGCCTATGAAATCGTTTAATGCTTCCGCCACTTTTGTACGTGTAGCGGCCAAGCGGTTCGCAGCTCCATGCTCGTACAGCGGATCACTCCACCCGAAGCCGTCATGATGGAATCTTGGGATGACATGCACATGGAAATGAGTCAAATCGTTGAAAGCACCGCCGTTTTGACAAATGGTAATGCCATCGGGCTTGTACAACTTGGTAAGGGCATGGGACAGGGATGTGACTACCTCGCACACTTTTTGCATCGTTTGTTCATCCAAGTCTATCCAATCTACCAGATGCTGCTTCGGGAGGACGAGCGCATGACCTTCAGAAAAAGGATCGATATCCAAGAGGCACGCCACCCATTCGTTTTCATAGACGATATGCGCTTCTTCAATTCCATGGGCCAACCGGCATCCTAAACAATCTGCTTTCTGTGGATTCATGGCTAGGCACCTCCATCTATGTACCACTTTAGCACAGGAAAAGTTTGGATACGAGAAAAAGGAGGCAAATGCCTGATTCTCTTTGGTTGCTCTTTATATCATCGGTTTGTTATAATTACTGTTAGTGTATTTTTTGCGAGGCGCAATCTGAACGTTTGAATGGATTCGCGTGGGAGGGAACGAACAACACATGGATCGTCGTGAAAGACAAAAAAGGATACGAAATTTTTCCATCATCGCCCACATTGACCATGGAAAGTCGACGCTGGCAGACCGCATTTTGGAGCTGACCGGTGCTTTGACTGCACGTGAGATGGAAGCCCAGTTTCTTGACACGATGGAGCTGGAAAAAGAGCGCGGGATTACGATTAAGCTGAATGCCGTGCGTTTGAACTATAAAGCAGATGACGGTGAGGAATACATTCTCCACCTGATTGACACCCCAGGACACGTCGACTTTACGTATGAAGTATCCCGCAGTTTGGCTGCCTGTGAAGGGGCTATCCTCGTCGTGGATGCAGCACAAGGGATCGAGGCCCAGACTTTGGCTAACGTGTATTTAGCGTTGGACAGCAACCTGGAGATCATTCCAGTTGTTAACAAGATCGACCTGCCTAGTGCAGAGCCTGAGCGCGTGAAGCAAGAGGTTGAGGACGTGATCGGTCTGGATGCCAGCGATGCGGTCCTGACTTCTGCCAAAGCGGGTATCGGGATTAAAGAAGTACTGGAAGCCGTTGTGCAAAAAGTACCTGCTCCAGAGGGAGACCCGGATGCTCCACTGCAAGCTTTGATTTTCGACTCCTATTTTGATGCGTATCGTGGCGTTATTGCCTCCATCCGTGTCATCAACGGAACCTTGAAAAAGGGTATGAAGATCAAGATGATGGCGACTGGCAAGTCGTTTGAGGTAACCGAAATTGGTACATCGACACCGCGTCAAACGCAAGTAGAAGAATTGACGGTCGGAGATGTAGGCTACGTAGCTGCTTCCATTAAAACAGTGGGAGACACCAGTGTGGGGGATACCATTACAGATGCGAATCGCCCTGCTCCTGAACCGCTACCTGGTTACCGCAAGATCAACCCGATGGTTTTCTGTGGTTTGTACCCAATCGAAACGAACGAGTACAACGATCTGCGCGATGCATTGGAAAAGCTCCAGCTAAACGATGCATCCTTGCAGTTTGAACCGGAGACTTCCCAAGCACTTGGTTTTGGTTTCCGTTGCGGTTTCTTGGGACTTCTGCACATGGAGATCATCCAAGAACGTATTGAACGGGAATTCAACATTAATCTGATTACGACCGCGCCGAGCGTTATTTACCGCATTACCAAAACGAACGGCGAAGTATTCGAAATCGACAACCCGTCCAAAATGCCGGAAGCGCAAAAGATCGAAATGGTCGAGGAGCCTTATGTTACGGCGACTGTTATGGTGCCGAAAGAATACGTCGGTGATGTTATGCAGTTGTGCCAAGGTAAACGCGGTGAGTTTCTTGACATGCAGTATATGGGTGAGAACCGTGTGCAGCTGAAGTACGACATGCCTTTGTCGGAGATCGTTTACGATTTCTTTGACATGCTGAAGTCGGGTACAAAAGGCTACGCATCCTTTGACTACGAGCTAGGTGGGTACAAAGCTTCCAAGCTGGTGAAAATGGATATTCTCCTCAACGGTGAAGTGGTGGATGCTCTGTCGTTTATCGTTCACAAAGACACGGCTTATCCTCGTGGAAAAGTCATCTGCGAAAAACTGAAGGAACTGATTCCACGTCAGCAATTCGAGGTGCCGATTCAAGCGACCATCGGACACAAGGTTGTCGCTCGTGAAACGATCAGTGCCTTGCGTAAAAACGTTCTTGCCAAATGTTACGGCGGGGACATCTCACGTAAGCGCAAACTGCTCGAAAAGCAAAAAGAAGGAAAGAAGCGCATGAAGTCTGTCGGTTCCGTAGAGGTACCGCAAGAAGCATTTATGGCTGTATTGCGCATGGATGATAAGAAGTAGCAGTAGTATCAAGGGTTTAGGGATTTGCATGTAAGGCAAAAGTTGCTTTCCCCCACCGTACAGCCACCGGATTGGCAAAATGGTGGGGGATTTTATTTTACTTCGCCCATGAGTCTCTCGAAGATGTCGACGGTCTGGTTTCTCATTTTGTCAGTTAAGTGGGAATAAGTGTCCAAGGTGATTCCCGAGCGACTATGACCCAATCTTGCCTGGATATCTTTGACGGGGGCTCCTTGTTCCAGCAGCAGTGTCGCATGGGTGTGTCGAAGTGAGTGGAAATTGAAATCAATATCGAGTTTTTCCCTGATATTTCTACCACTCCACTTGCAACTTGAAGGAGTGACATTCTCGCCATTTTCTTTGGTGCATACAAAGTCACTGACATGGTAGAACTCGCCATATTTCAACCTATTCTCTTTTTGACGAACTTTATGCTCCTTGAGTACTCGAATCAATGTAGCCCCTATGTGAATGGTTCTGTAAGATGATGAAGTTTTTGGTGTACCAAAGACCCATTCTTTGTTAACATTGACCAATATCTTATCGACAGTAATCGTACCCTCGTGTAGATCAACAGCATCCCAAGTGAGGGCGCACACCTCACTTACTCTCATACCGGTATTAAGTCCGATGTGAAAAGGGATGTAGAATGTGTTGGATGGATCAAGGAACTCAGCAATCTTTCTTATTGACGACAAGGGTAAGATTTTTAAATCTGTCTCTGTCGTCTTTTTGTTTTCTTTCTTGGGGAGCTTTACATACTGCATGGGATTTTCGTTTAGTAGCTTATACGGATACACTGCTTGCTTTAAAGCATGTTGCAAAACTGTATGGAAAATAGTTAACGTTTTTCGGGAATAGCCTTCTCTGTGTTTGTCATTTATGAACTTTTGAAGGAGCTCTGGTGTTAGTGATTTCAACTTAATCATTCCGATTGCTGGTTTGATGTGATTCTTGATGATCCCTTTGTAATTTTCTTGAGTGTTATGTTTTAAGTTAACCATCACATATTCATTCAGCCAAAAAACCATAAAGTCATATAAGCTGATTTTAGAAGGTTCAAATATTGTCCCGGTGTTTTCGTATTCAGAAATAGCCCTTCTTAATATTTGTTTTGCTTGAGCTTTAGTCTCAGCTCCTTCTGCTTTTCGCTCAAACTTCTTCCTCTTTCCATCGATCTCCCCTAGGTCAAAATAGTAGTACCAAGAGCCATAACGCTTTCTTACTCCGCCTTCCAAAATAACTCACCTCATTATCAGAATGTATGTTCGGTTAAAGCTGTATAGAAAACAGCCTTGCGGCTGGAAAGCGCAAAGTTACTCAAAGAATTCAAGTACACCCAATGGCTCGAAAGTAACAATAGATGGGCCGACGATTACATGGGTTCCGTATTTTTCGATGTACCTTTTCAGTGATGAGTCCAGAAATTCCTCAGTTACTCCAAGATGATCGGCAAGTTCATATCTGTTTCTAATACCTTGTTTATGGGCATGCACAAAAGCCGAGAGTGGAACAAGTCTTTCGTATCCCCAACTTCTTGCGCGGTTCTCTTGCTGGCGGTTTTCTATTTTTGATTGATCTAAAATGTTACCAACTGTTTTGTGGTAGTGTCCAAGTTCTTCAGCAAGTACGCATGCCTTCTCAATGGTGGTCGGTATCAATTTATTAATTGCAATTACGTTATCGCTGTATAATCCTTTGATTCGTGCTGAAAGAGGCTTTTCGTAGATGTCTATTCCTTGGTGTACAGCCTCAACTAGAAGCTGCTCATACGTCATCATGTCACTCCTGTTGTTTTCTCTTCGTTTTTACAAACTGTTTAAAGAGTTCGATCTCCGCAAGTTCTTCTTCTGTCCATTCATCCCCGTCATGGTGGGCAGCTATGGTTTCAGGTTCATAGCTTGAACTCTCTTCTGTATTGCTTGGTTCTGACATCGCTTCTTTAAATTCAGCTTCCCTAAATCTTGCATAAGCTATCACCATTTCAGTTTCAGACATGCCCTGCTTTTGGTAGTGATGCAATAATTCTATGGGAATGTCCTCTAATAAATCATCGCTCATTTCTCCCAGATCGTATCCCGCAGCTTTGAAAAGAGATTCGGCGTCAACCAGCCAATCGTTTTCATTATGAACAGCAATTTTCAAAACGGAGTCTATAGATGGCTGCGTATACTCGACACCTGAACATAGCCTGTTTAAATAAAATTCATCCAAGCCTGTATCTAAGGCAAACTCCTTTATCGATCTTTTGTACCTAATCAAATTGATAAACGATGTGAGCTCGCTTTTATCGAATCCGTAAAGCAAATAATCAGTGGAGACACCAAAGTATTCGGACACCTTTTGTACTTTGTCGACAGAAGGGGAGTTTTTATCCCAATTACGGATAGTACCCCTTCCAAGCCCAATCTCCCTTTCTAACCCTATCAAGGTAGTGTTTTTACTACTACATAAATCTTGGATACGCCCTACTAAAGACATAAATAAGTCCTCCCACAAACTAAAGAGTATTAAATATAGCACTTACATGTTGACAGGTAGGAAATATAACACTATACTAAAGTCAACAGCTTAATTATTGGCAAAAAAGGCAATAAAAAATCAGAGGGTTTGAAACCCAATTTTAAAAATCGTTCCCCAACGACTGTTATTTGGTTTTGCCTTCTTTAAGATAGTAGTACATTTACGACTTTCTGTCAACGATTAAGCTGTGCTTTTTACAAACTTTAGGTGGGAGGGTTTTATAGTGACCAATTATACCGATTTCGGATTAGAAGCCAGAAAGATCATGCTCCAAAAGAAAATCAAAATGGTAGACGTAGCAAGAGAGCTAGGAGTTTCGGTTACATACATCTCAGAAATTTTCAAAGGCACACGTGAAGGTAAAAAGCAAAAGCCACTTATCGTAAAGATGCTCGGCATGGAAAGTGAGGTAGCGCAATGAACGATTTAATCCCAACACACTCCAATGAAAATGGAAACCTTCTTGTGAGCGGTCGTGATCTTCATGAATTTTTGGAAGTTGGTACTCGTTATGATATCTGGTTCGATCGAATGAAAGAATACGGATTCGTAGAAAATGTGGACTTTATATTGGTTGTTCAAAAAAGGTCAACCAATAATCCTAAAAATCCGGTTACCGAATTTACCGATCACCATATCAAAATCGAAATGGCAAAAGAAATCTCTATGATACAGCGGAACGAAAAGGGGAAGCAAGCTCGACAATACTTCCTCGAGCTTGAACGTAAATGGAACAGTCCTGAAATGGTCATCAAGCGGGCGCACGAGTTTCTTGAGCGCAAAGTGGCTGCCCTTACTACAGAGAACATGGTTCTCATTCAACAGAATGGCGAATTAAAACCTAAAGCTTCCTATTATGACTTGGTACTCCAGAATAAATCGCTATTATCTGTTTCTAAGATTGCCAAGGATTATGGAATGAGTGCGGTGGCTCTCAATAAGAAGCTAAACGAACTCGGTATTCAGTTCAAGCAAGGCGACATCTGGCTGCTGTATGCAAAGTACCAGGATAAGGGTTACACCCAGACAACAACGCACGTCATTGATGCGGATTTATCACGAGTAAGCACGAAGTGGACCCAGAAAGGTAGACTCTTTATCTATGATCTGTTGAAACGGGTAGGCATTCTTCCTGTGATTGAACAAGATGATCAACACAACACAGCCTGAAAACAATTTGGGCAGGAGAGGGGAGGGATTAAAATTGAATCGTCTTCATCCAGTTTCAGAGGTCGCTGAAATTCTCGGGGTTAACAACAACTACGTTTACGACTTAATTCGCCATGGCCATCTACAAGCACTGAAACTTGGAAGGTTAAAAGTCTCAACATTTGAGTTGGAAAGCTTCATGCAAAGGAATTCAGGAAAGGACTTCTCGGACTTAAGTAATGTCATTGATTTAAGAGCGGTGACGGATGAAGGTTTGCAATCTTCAAAAAAACCAAACGCGAGGTGAAGGTTGTGATGTACGACTTTGATTCTGCGATTAACCGAATAGCAGAGCTTTGGAGAATCTATCGTTCACTGCGTAATCAGCCTGCTGACGGCACATGTGACTGGTGGATCGTGAATGAAGTAAACGAGCTGGAAAAGGAAATGGCCACTGCTCGTAACAGTGACCAATTCAACACACAAACAAATTTGAATAGTCCTATCCTACCACAGTTCCTTGGAGGTGGACAAGCACTATGACACGAGCTGCTGCAACCATCGTCATCGAAGACGGCATTGAATATGATCGGTACGGCAGGATGCAATACCACCCGGAATTTCACTTTAATCATAAAACACCATTTGAAGAGGATGAGCTGGAATACCTCTGCAAGTTCTATGAAACAGATGCAACAAGATCGCTTTCCTTTGCATTAGGAAGAACGGAACACACGATTAGAACCACGGTTAATCAACTGAGAAAAAACGGAATGTACCAGGTGTATAAAGATCGTTGGAATGCACGCTATGAACTTGAATCTAACTGAAAACACAGGAGGAAATAAGGACATGAAATCAACAGGCATTGTACGAAAGATCGATCATTTAGGACGAGTTGTTTTGCCAAAGGAGCTTCGTAATACTCATGATCTTCCGGAAGGGACTCCAATGGAAGTCTTCGTGAACAATAACCAAATCATTCTCAAGAAGTATGTGCCTGGTTGCGCTTTGTGTGGGAGTGTTGAGAACGTTCAACCGCATAAGAGCGGAAAGTTGGTGTGCAAAGGATGCCTATAAAACGAAAGTTAAAGCTCGCAACAAAAATTAAGCGACTTATCCCGAAAGGGAAAAAAGTACTGTTCGTTTGCGTTGGTACAGACAGATCAACAGGTGATTCTCTTGGTCCGCTGGTTGGTACTGCATTGAAAAAGCTCAAATTTGACGTGTTGGGAACACTGGACGAGCCTGTGCATGCAATGAATATTGCCGAAACACTTACTCAAATTGAGAAGAACTATCCGAACCATTTTGTTATTGCGATAGATGCAAGCCTTGGGGCTTTCAAAAATGTGGGAAATGTTGAAGTATCGTGTGGTGCCCTGAAACCAGGTGCAGGTGTAGGGAAGGAGCTACCAACTGTCGGTGACGCACACATATACGGAATCGTTAATGTCGGAGGATTCATGGAATATTTTGTCCTTCAAAACACGCGGCTTTCATTCGTAATGAAAATGGCCACTCAAATAGCAGATGCTTGCCATGAAGCATTAAGAGGAAAGGAACGTGGACGAGCGAGGAAAGGAGCATAAATGGAAACACCGCGGGCTTCGGCCCTGCGTGCAGCTGGTATGAAATTGTCAGTTGCACGGAGGTTCGAACCTCCAAGTTATACATAGCGAGGTCATCGGGATCAGTCAGAGGAGCTGTACGGCTGGCAGAGAGGTTGGGCTGCTGGCGGCCTCGTGACTAAAGAGAAGGGAGGAGAAAGAATGTTCAGATTGGACGATTTTGCGAATGGTGCGCTCACAGAAAAATTCAACATGGAGGCGCAACGGGTTTTGGAAAACATTGCTGATCCGAATACAGACCCAAAGAAAGCGCGAACCATCACCATGACAATCACACTCAAAGCAGATGATAACCGTGAGCTGGCAATGGTTGATATCAACACGAAAGCTTCGCTTGCTCCATCAAAAGGCGTACAAACCAAAATCATCATGGGACGTGACAGACAAGGGAAGGTTGAGGCTGCCGAATTGAAATCAGGGGCAGTTGGCCAAACATACATCACGGATGAAGGCGATGTGGCAGACGACAAGGGTAACAAAGTTGTGCAATTCAAATAATCGGGAGGGATATTCGTGTTAAAAGAAGCCTTGCAATATTTGATTGGTCTTGGAAACACAGAAATCTTGACTGTTGCAACAGGTCAGGAATACGCCTCACAGCCGGTTCACTTGATTAAGCAGCCAACACCAGAAGCATTAGTTGTTCGGAATCTCTCAGGTCTGGTAGATTACCTGATTCACAACTATGACGATCAACCGCCTGTTCTCGTCCATGTCGCTAGTCCTACACAAGTTGATGTATTCAGCACTTTTAATAACGACTACAACCGGAATCATCTTTTGAGAGCAGAAGCACTGCTACCAAGAATAGCATTCGGACAATTTTTGGATGCTGAACCTTTCAATATTCTTTTGCAAAGCTGCTTTGTTCCTAATGAAGCGCGATCCGTCGTGTTAAAAGTAATCGGCAACATTAAAGAGGAAACAGTATCCAACATCGGAGACGATGGCGTTTCCCAACAAGTAACTGCAAAGACAGGGGTAACAACTGTTGAAAATATCGTAGTACCGAATCCAGTTTCTTTGAAGCCATTCCGTACTTTTGTAGAAATTGAACAGCCCGAGAGCGAATTCGTTTTCCGTATGAAGTCCGGGCCCTCCGCAGCCTTGTTTGAAGCAGATGGAGGCGCATGGAAGCTGACTGCGATTGCTAGAATCAGTGAGTATCTGCAAGGTGCCCTTGAAGATGAAATCAAAGGTGGAAAAGTAACAATTATCGCCTAGCAATCCAAACAGAAAAGGACTCCGCTGCAACGGAGTCCTAAGTACAACTATGGTTGGCTTCATGCTACCACAGATGACGCCAGGAGGGAAGAACATTGCTTTGTATGAAGGGCGATGAAGTCAAGATGAAATCCGGTGAAATAGGTATAGTAACCGATACATGGGGGATTGCCCGGGATTGGTGCAAAGTGAAGGCAAATGACGGGCAAATCATTATTACCATGACGGAAAATATTGAATCAATCCTCACACGTAATCGAGAGAAATCGAGGAGGAAGCCATGATAACAATTAGTAGGCTGGAAATCGAAAACGTGAAACGTGTCAAAGCTGTCAAAATCGAGCCGACAAGAGCGGGATTAACGGTGGTCGGTGGGAAGAACGGACAAGGCAAGACTAGCGTATTGGATGCCATTGCTTGGGCATTGGGCGGCAATAAGTACCGCCCTTCCCAGGCTGAACGCGAAGGATCGGTTGTTCCTCCATATCTCCATCTCGTCCTATCTAATGGTCTGATCGTTGAGCGAAAAGGTAAAAACTCGGACTTGAAGGTCATCGATCCAAACGGCCATAAAGGCGGTCAGCAGCTGCTTGACAGTTTCGTTGAAGAACTGGCAATTGATTTACCGAAATTCATGAATTCTACGAGCAAGGAAAAGGCAAATATCCTGCTCCGCATTATCGGCGTTGGTGACAAGCTCCATGAGCTGGAAACCAAGGAAAAGGAGATTTACAACCAACGCCATACCATCGGTCAGATTGCTGATCAGAAAGCCAAATTTGCCAAGGAGCAACTATTCTATCCTGACGCCCCAAAAGAGCCGATTTCTGCGTCGGAGCTTATTCGCCAACAGCAAGAAATCCTCGCACGAAATGGCGAAAATCAGCGTAAACGGCACAGGCTGACGCAAATTCAGGCAGCCTACGCTAGCCAACGACAGGAAGTCGAACGGTTCCAGTTGTTGCTAAATGAGGCACAGACCAAATATGCACAACTCGGGGCCGACCTAGAGATAGCTCAAAAAGATACACTCGACCTGATGGACGAGTCGACCGAAGAGTTGGAAGCCAATATTCAGCGGATCGACGAGATCAACCGCAAGGTCAGAGCTAACTTGGACAAGGACAAGGCAGAAACGGATGCAAACGACTACCGCGTGCAATACGAGGCATTGACGGGCAACATCACGGCGATCCGCCAGCAAAAGACAGACCTTCTGACAAATGCGAATTTGCCACTGCCTGGGCTTTCTGTTGAGGATGGTGAGCTGACCTATAACGGTCAGAAGTGGGACAACATGAGTGGCGCCGAGCAATTGAGGGTAGCCACCGCGATTGTTCGTAGGCTCAAGCCAAATTGCGGATTTATCTTGCTGGACAAGCTTGAGCAAATGGACTTGGAGACATTGAACGAATTCGGTCGTTGGCTGGAAGAGGAGGGGCTGCAGGCCATTGCAACGCGAGTCAGTACCGGAGACGAATGCTCTATCATCATCGAAGACGGGTACGTTGCTGGACAGGAAGGCGTTCAATTGCAACAGCAGCCTGGTGAGATCGATCCAGGCCCCACTTGGAAAGCAGGTGAATTTTGATGCAAGTCATTAGTGGAAAGGTAGTAAAGGCAAAGAAAGTCGTTTTGTATGGCCCGGAAGGGATCGGGAAATCCTCACTGGCGGCCATGTTCCCAAAGCCCATCTTCATTGATACAGAAGGATCGACGACGGAGCTTGATGTTGAACGTCTGCCCAAGCCGTCAAGCTGGGAGATGATCAACCAACAAGTTAGATGGGTTATGACACAAATTGGGAGATATGAAACGCTCATAATCGATACGGTCGATTGGGCTGAAATGCTGTGCGTGGAATGCATTTGCGCGAAGCATCAGAAGAATGGCGTTGAGGACTTCGGCTATGGCAAAGGCTACATCTATGTGGCGGAGGAATTAGGTCGCTTTTTGAATCTTCTCAGCGACGTAATCGAAGCAGGTTTTCATGTCGTGCTGACTGCTCACGCACAGATCATCAAGTTTGAGCAGCCAGACGAGATGGGAGCTTATGACCGTTACCAGCTCAAGCTTGGACCAAAAACTGGTTCGAGAACGGCAGCACTCGTCAAGGAATGGGCTGATATGGTTCTGTTCATCAATTACAAGACGTTCTCTGTTGCTACAGACAAGGAGGGAAAGAAGAACAAGGGGCAAGGCGGAGCACGCACAGTCTATGCAACGCATCATCCAGCCTGGGACGCGAAAAACCGCCATGGACTGCCAGACGAGTTTCCACTGGATTATTCCTATCTTGCTCATATCTTCAATAGTTCTACAAAAGCGCCGCCTGTACTGGCAACACCTCCCGCACCTCCGCAGGTAGTCGACCCACCATCACAGACTGCTCAAGAAGCTTGGGGCCAGATGACCGGGGGGCAGCAGCTAGCAGAGGATCAGCAACCTTCTACCGAGGATGCATTGAAACCGCACATCCCTAGTAATATTCCTGCTTCATTGCGAGACTTGATGGTCCAACATCAGGTGTCTGAAAATGAAATTCAGATCGTAGTGAGCAAAAAAGGTTACTATCCGATGGATACACCGATTGCGAAGTATGATCTTGGTTTTGTCCAAGGAGTGCTTGTGGGTGCATGGCAGCAAGTTTTCCAAATGATTCAAGATACCAGAAATGATTTGCCATTTAATTAACAGCGGGAGGAATTACACATGACCCAAATGGATAGAGAACTTGGATGGGATGACGAGATTCAGAAGGACGGTATGGAATTTATTGTCCTGCCAGAAGGTGACTACAACTTTACAGTCACGAAATTTGAGCGCGGGCGATTCGCGGGTAGTGAGAAAATGCCACCTTGCAACCAGGCAAAACTGGAACTAAAGGTTCATTCTCCCGAACATGGTGACGTTGTCGTATTCCATAATTTGCTCTTGCATACCAAAACAGAAGGGTTGTTGTCCAATTTCTTTGCCGGAATTGGCCAAAAGAAGAAGGGCGAAAAGCTACGAATGAACTGGAACACGGTTGTAGGCTCTAAAGGCCGATTGAAATTGGAGATCCATCAATTCAAAAACGGCAAAGGCGAGAATCGGACAAATAACCAAGTGAAGTCCTTTTATCCATATGAGGAGGTATTCGGACAGCAGCAACAACAGCCTGCTTACCAGCAACCGCAATACCAGCAACAACAGCCACAACAGCCACAACAACAGTATCCAGCTCCGTTTCCGACAGGCGGACAGCAGCAAGGTGGCGGATTTACTCCTGGCCAGTTTTAGGAGGGGCGTATGTCTGAAACAGTATTGATTCAAGACGAACGCTTTACTTGCATTGGTAAGCCTGCATATGGGCTTTTCAAAAAGTGGCGGGATTTACCAGGGTGCGGACTAAAGTGGGAACATGACACGCCAGATGGGAAATGCCCGGTATGCCGTGGGAACTTAATTCCGACGTCGATGGTTGGGCCGCAGCACCGTATTTCTGGCGGGAACGTGGAGGTAATGAAACGATGAATTTACGACCTTACCAACAGGAGGCGCGGGATTCCATTCAATCTGAATGGGAAAACGGCGTGAAAAGAACGCTTTTGGTCCTTCCGACTGGTTGCGGCAAGACAATCGTGTTTTCGAAGGTCATCGAAGATCGGGTAAGGCTGGGCGAGCGCGTGCTCGTCCTGGCCCACCGAGGCGAGCTGCTAGATCAGGCAGCTGACAAGCTTGAAAAATCTACTGGTCTGAAATGTGCTAGGGAACAAGCCGAGGAAACGTCAGTCGGAAGTTGGTTCCGTGTTGTGGTTGGCAGCGTGCAAACAATGATGCGTGAAAAGCGCCTGGAAAAGTTTGATCGTCAATTCTTCGACTCGATCATCATTGACGAAGCACATCATTGCTTATCAGAGAGCTATCAACGTGTTCTGAAATATTTCGATTCAGCAAATGTCTTAGGCGTGACTGCTACACCGGACCGTGGAGACATGCGCAATCTCGGAAGCTATTTCCAGAGCTTGGCCTATGAATACACGCTGCCGAAGGCTATCAAGGGTGGGTATCTCAGCCCGATCAAGGCTATGACTATCCCTTTACAACTGGACTTAACAGCAGTTGGTCAGCAGGCTGGTGACTTCAAATCAAGCGACTTGGGAACAGCCCTGGACCCGTATCTGGAATCGATAGCGGCGGAAATGTGGCGAGTGGCGCAGGACAGAAAAATTGTGGTATTCCTTCCGTTGGTGAAAACAAGTCAAAAATTTGCCAATATTTTGAATTCGTTTGGATTCAAGGCTGCAGAGGTAAACGGCGATTCACAAGATCGAGCGCAAATTTTGGAAGACTTTGATCGGGACAAATATAACGTCCTATGCAACTCCATGCTGCTAACAGAGGGCTGGGACTGCCCAAGCGTTGATTGTGTCGTTGTCTTGCGGCCAACAAAAGTTCGCAGCTTATACAGCCAGATGGTCGGGCGCGGTACCCGACTACATCCTGGAAAAACTGATTTATTGTTGTTGGATTTCCTGTGGCATACCGAGCGGCACGAGCTCTGCCATCCAGCGCATTTAATTGCTGAGAATGAGGAAATCGCCAAGGCCATGACCAAACAGATTGAGGAAGCCGGAATTGCGCTCGATCTGGAAGATGTCGAAAAGCAAGCTGTGGAAGATGTGATTGCGCAGCGTGAGGAAGCTCTCGCCAAGCAACTTGAAGAAATGAAGAAACGGAAGCGCAAACTGGTCGATCCATTGCAATTTGAAATGAGTATCCAAGCGGAGGATCTAGCTAGTTATGTTCCATCGTTTGGCTGGGAAATGGCACCGCCGAGTGATCAGCAAATCAAGACGCTGGAGAAGTTGGGCATTTTGCCAGATGACATCCATAACGCCGGTAAAGCTACGAAGCTGCTGGAGCGCTTGGACAAACGGCGTGAGGAAGGGTTGACCACGCCGAAGCAAATCCGGTTCCTGGAGCAACGAGGATTCGAGCATGTTGGCACTTGGTCATTCGACAATGCAAAGCGTCTGATCGATCGTATCGCAGCTAATGGATGGCGTTTGCCGGACGGCATAAATCCCAAAGAGTACCGTGGGGAGTAGACAAGAGGAGGATAATATGAACGCTCTTAAATCTGTTCAATTGATGCGCAAGTATGCAAATTGTAAGGAATGCGGTAACGACAAAGTTGGTAATGGTGAAGGGACTTTGCTCATTGAAGACGATATTTTCAAACGCAGTTGCAAATGCGGATGGAGTATTGAAGTGGATGAAAATGATAAGCCTTTGCTAAATCTGACCATAGCAGCCTGGGCGACTATTGGGCCAAGAAAGATTTACGAGATTCATGATAAAGATGATAGATTCTTCGGTTATGTCAGTGTTAATGAATTGCAGAAAATGGGCTACGTAAAGCGTATCGATCATTGCAAAAAGGCGGAGGAGTTTTTCAATACTCCTGATGGATTGGACTGGGTTAAGAAAAATAGATTTTTCAATGTGCAATAAACGCTATGAATTATAGGGTTCAGTTCTACAAAGGCATACGGCTAGAGCTAGCCGGGTACACCGAAGCAATACCCGGAATAAAAAGGCGTTCGATTCAGTGATGGGGGAGTAATAGGATGCAGGAAATTGCAGTTGATAATTTCGCGGGTGGCGGCGGGGCAAGTGTGGGCATGGAACTTGCGTTCGGACGCTCTGTAGATATAGCAATCAATCATGATCCAGCAGCCATTGCCATGCATCTGGCAAACCACCCTGAGACAGAACATTACTGCGAGTCAGTTTGGGACGTTGACCCACGTGAAGTTACACGGGGGCGCCCTGTGGGGCTTTGTTGGTTGAGTCCAGACTGTAAGCATTTCAGTAAAGCAAAGGGCGGTAAGCCGAAAGAGAAAGGAATCCGAGGTTTGGCATGGGTGGCCCTACGTTGGGCGGCAACGGTAAGACCCCGGGTAATCATGCTGGAGAACGTTGAAGAGTTTAAGACGTGGGGGCCGTTGTTAAAAGACGGTATGCCAGACCCGAAAAACAAAGGCCGCGAGTTCAATGCTTTCATCAATGCGCTAAAACGTCAAGGATACCAGGTTGACCACAGAGAGTTGCGGGCATGCGACTACGGCGCGCCAACGATTAGGAAACGCTTCTTTCTGATTGCTCGGTGCGATGGACGCCCGATTGTATGGCCGGAACCGACTCACGGAGATCCAGAGAGTGCAGAAGTCAAATCTGGAAAGCTACTGCCCTGGCGGACCGCAGCGGAGATCATTGATTGGTCGTTGCCATGCCCGTCCATTTTTGAACGGAAGAAGCCTCTGGCAGAGAATACGTTGCGTCGGATCGCACGAGGAATCCAGCGTTTTGTGATCGATAATCCGAATCCCTTTATCGTAAAGGTCAATCATCAAGGAGAGCAATTCCGTGGGCAACAGATCAGCGAGCCGATGCAGACCATAACAGCAAAAAATGGGTGGGGTATTGTCACTCCTTACATTGCTCGGATCGGGCAGACCGGATTTGGCGGTGATCGATTGCAGTATGAAGTGGAAGAACCTCTAACGACAATCATAACAAAAGCTGAACATCTACTCGTGACGCCAGTATTGGGGGTCAATACATCAGGGCACCCAGGAAGTTCGGTAGATGAACCTCTCAGAACAGTCACCACGGGCGGTCACCATATGCTAATTAGTCCAGCACTCATCCAGATGGGCTACGGAGAAAGGGAGGGACAGCAGCCGCGCGTTCTTGATCTTGAAAAGCCAATCGGAACAGTTACAGCAGGTGGTAACAAATTCGGACTTGCGACCGCTGAATTAATCGCTGTTCCCCATATTACCAAGTTCCGGACTGGAGCTACTGGCCATGATGTCAACGAGCCATTACACACTGTAACTTCTGGTGCGGGAAGTAAACGTCCTGCTGGAGCAGCTCACGCAATGGGAATGGTAACAGCTTTTCTATCACGCCAATTCGGACAATCAGTTGGACATGCCGCAGATGCTCCAGCAGCTACGATAACAGCAGGAGGAGGCGGTAAGTCCGCGCTTGTAACAAGCCATTTGGTCAAGATGCGCGGGACCAATACCGGACAGAGGGTTGATGTTCCTTTGCAGACGGTGACAGCCGGCGGCAATCACTTCGGGGAGGTCAGAGCGTTTTTGATGGCCTACTACGGCAGCAGTGTCGGGCAGAAGACAGATGAACCACTTGGAACAGTAACGACTCGGGATCGATTTGGACTGGTGACCATTCATGGGCAAGACTATCAGATTGTCGACATCGGTATGCGGATGCTGGAGCCACATGAGTTGTTTGCCGCCCAAGGCTTTCCTGACACATACATCATCGATCGGGACGCAGACGGTAAATCATACCCAAAAAGTGCCCAGGTAGCGCGCTGCGGCAATTCAGTACCGCCCCCTTTCGCAGAAGCATTGGTCCGAGCGAATCTACCGGAGATGTGTACTGGATCAGGAAATTCCTTGGCGTTCGAGAGATACAAACAGCAAGAAGGGCAGCTGCAATTGTCTATGTGAGACGACAGAAAGGGTTGTAAAGCCTATGGAAAATAGATTGGATCTCGTTGCGCTGCTGGCTTACATCGACCCGGCCTATCTTACCTATCAGGAATGGTTAAACGTTGGCATGGCCCTCAAGTATGAGGGCTATACAGCCAGCGATTGGGATGAATGGAGCAAGCGTGACATGGGCCGTTACCATCCCGGAGAATGCTTTAAGAAGTGGACGACCTTTGAAGGCACAGGTGGTAAGCCAATTACTGGTGCGACGATTACGCAAATGGCGAAGGACAACGGCTGGTTGCCGCGTTCTGGCGTAGAAGACAGAGAGCTGGGCTGGGATGATGAGATTGCCGGCGATTATGTAGTGGTCGATAAAAACTGGATCGAGGGCAAGGAGATCCACGAGCCTGCTTCGTGGAATCCAGTGCAACAGCTCACAACGTATCTGGCCACACTGTTTGAGGCATCCGAAAATGTCGGATACGTGGTGGATACATGGCAAAACGATGAAGGAAAATACCTGCCCACCAAAGGGGCATGGGACCGGACGGCAGGCGAGCTGATTCAATTGCTGAATCAAAGCAATGGCGATATCGGGTCAGTGCTGGGTGACTATAATCCCGAAGCAGGGGCTTGGATACGATTCAATCCGCTCGACGGCAAGGGCGTGAAGAACGACAATGTGACCGAATTTCGGTACGCCTTGGTAGAGTCCGACACGATGGATATTGAAAAGCAACACGCGATTATGCGTGAGCTGGAGCTGCCAATCGCTGTCCTCGTATATAGCGGCGGGAAGAGCCTCCACGCGATCGTTCGCATCGATGCTGTCAGCTACGACGAATATCGGAAGCGCGTCGATTACCTGTACAACGTGTGCAAAAAGAACGGTCTTAGCATCGACAATCAAAACCGTAACCCATCTCGACTTTCCCGAATGCCAGGCATTGAGAGGAACGGGAAAAAGCAATTCATTGTAGACACCCACATTGGAAAAAGCAGTTGGGCCGAATGGAATGAATGGATTGAGGGAATCAACGACGATCTTCCTGACCCGGAGAGTTTGGCGAGCTATTGGGACAACATGCCTCCATTGGCACCACCGTTAATCGAAGGTGTGCTCCGGCAAGGCCATAAAATGCTGATGGCGGGTCCGTCCAAGGCTGGTAAGTCGTTCTTGCAAATTCAGCTTAGTATCGCCATCGCAGAGGGGATCAAGTGGCTAGGATGGCAATGCACGCAGGGCAAGGTGCTTTACGTCAATCTGGAGCTAGACAGCGCCAGTGCCTTAGATCGTTTCAAGAATGTTTACCAAGCACTAGGGTTGCAGCCCCTAAACATTGACAAGATCGACATTTGGAATTTGCGCGGCAAATCCGTACCGATGGACAAGCTGGCGCCCAAATTGATCCGGCGAGCTGCCAAGAAGAATTACATCGCGGTCATCATCGACCCGATCTACAAGGTCCTGACTGGCGACGAAAACAGCGCTGACCAAATGGCGCATTTCACAAACCAGTTTGACAAGATCGCAACGGAGCTTGGTGCCAGCGTCATCTACTGTCACCACCATTCAAAGGGGTCACAAGGCGGCAAAAAGTCGATGGACAGGGCCAGTGGCAGCGGCGTATTTGCCCGCGATCCAGACGCGCTGATCGACTTAGTGGAGCTAGATGTAACCGAGGCTTTACTCAAGCAAGAGGAAAACAAGGCGGTATGCGCCGTATATAGGCAGCTCTTTGAAAAATTCAATCTGAACTATTTGGACGAGCATATCTCCCAGGACGATTTACTGAGTGCCCGGGCGATGGAGGATCACGCCAAACGCGCCATTCCAAGACAAGCGGAAGCAGCCAGAGAGAGCATTGAACAAGCGGTGCGCAGTGTCCGCAAACGTTCGGCATGGCGAGTGGAGGGCACGCTGCGCGAGTATCCAAAATTCGATGCAGTCAACATGTGGTTCCAGTATCCGATTCATCGAGTCGATGACGTGGGCAGCTTGAAGGACATCGAGCCAGAAGGGGAAGCGCCAGCATGGAAGAAGGCGACCGATAAGCGGAAATCGTCTGCCAAGAAAGAACAGCGTAGCAAAGAGGCACAATTTGAGGATGCTGTGAACAATTGCAATTTTGGTGAGCCTCCGACTGTCAAAGACATCGTGGAATGGTTCGGGAAGTCCGGTAAAGAGGTTTCTGAGCGGACGGTTAGGGACTGGATCAAGAAGTACGGTTACGTTTTAAAGGACGGCGTGATTGTCAAAGACAACGGCGGAGATCATGATTAATGCCGCCGCCGCCAAATTAGAACACGGCGGCAACGACCATCAAAATATGATTGCCGCCGCCGAATGCAGAAGATGGCGAACACCATGAATTTATGGTCGCCGCCGCGCGGAAAAAAGCACCCCTATATATATACGCGCGATGTAATAAATAAAATAATGATTAATCTACTAGTGTAAAACGTAGTGAGAGAGAAGGTCGCCGCTGCCGTTTCTGCGGCGCCCCCTGCTCTCACGTTGACTACGTAAGCGCGAGAGAAAAGGGAGAGAAAAATCATGACGAAAAAATATTGGGAAAATGAAACTCCCGAAACGATCGAATTCGGAAATTATTTCATGCGTTGTTTTGATAAAGCCGGAAAACTTCAATTCGGCGTAAAGATCGACGGCAAGTTTATCGTCAAATTTGTTTTGGACAGAACGGCATTGTTCTCCAGCGAAGAGGCTCCGGCCTACTTGCGAGGGACAGTAAGTGACTGGGAAGAGATGCTAGAGGATCAAAACAATGACAACTGAATTCTTTATGCCAATGAAAAATCCCCCGACCGTCACCCATCAACAGAAACAGGTCACGATCATAAATGACAAGCCAGTATTTTATGAGCCTGCCGAATTGAAAGCAGCCAGGGCGAAGTTGATGGCTCACCTTGGGCGGCAAGCGCCAGAGCATATGTATACCAAACCTGTCAGGTTGATCGTCAAGTGGTGTTTCCCGATCACAGGCAAGCGACAAGACGGGGAGTACAAGGCTACGAAACCGGATATCGACAACAGTCAGAAACTACTGTTTGACTGCATGACTGATTTGAAATTCTGGAAGGATGATGCCCTAGTGGTCAGCTTGATCGCGGAGAAGTTCTGGGCCAAACTCCCGGGAATCTATATTCGCATCGAAGAGGTATAGCCTATGGATTACAAAGCCTTTTACGACGATGTTGTCGGCTGGATCAATCAGGCAAACCAGGCTGCTGTTATGTATGGGATGCATACCGAGCAGTTCTGGGCATGGGTGGCCGACTCAAGCGCTGCTATCAGCAAGAAGTATCGGGACAATCCGCTGGTCATTAAACAAATGCTCATGCTCGTTAACTGGCTTGAAGAAGCGTATGAGAATAATGCACATGGGGGAAAGGGGATTAAACAATGAACGCTGTAATGAGCGACGACATTGATACGCTAGTTCGGAACAGTTTGCCATTCGTTCACCATATCTTGAAAAATTATTATCCGCCTACTGGCTTTGATTACGATGACCTTTTTCAAGTTGGATGCATTGGACTTATTCAAGCCGCAAGAAAGTTTGATCCGTCTCTGGGCTTTAAATTCACGACGTATGCAGGAGTATGGATTGAGAATGAGATAAGAAAAGCCATCCGTATGCAAATGACCGCGAAGCGGACAGGTGATGTCATTTCCATGGATTGGGTCGGTAATGAAGAGGAATCACTGGCGGATTTACTCGCAAACTTTGATTCGGTGGAAGAAGAGGTCGAAGCTAAAAGGTTGTTCACGGAGCTGATCCGTCAAGAGCCAGATATCACCTTGCTTGCTTTGGAGGGATACACTCAAAAAGAGATTGGGCGAAAGCTAGGGATGAGCCAGGTCAACGTGTCTAGGAAACTAAAAAACATGAAAAATGTTGCAGTAGCCTTGTGCTGAATCAGTCATGGTAAGCAAAGCGAGAATTGTTGGACGAACCAGGAGACGTGGTGATATCCGTTTTCCACATAACGAAGAGGCTATGGAGCCGAGCGAGGTTATTACCTATCGGCTCTCTCCAGAAGAAATGGAACGTCTCGTGAAGGGAGATAAGAATACGATGGGTGCTGCAACGAAAAGTAGGAAGGATTTGACCAAAGAGGTCTACCTGAAATTGGTCAAGCAAGGCAAAATCGATTCGCATATTCGTAAGGAATACGGACTTTCGAGTTGGACGCAATTGAAACGGATGAAAGAAAACTGGGGAATACTAGAGGCGTCTGGCGCTGGTAATAAACGCGATGCAGCTCCTGTAGAAGTTTCGCTTGAAGAAGTTATGGCCAGAATGGACGAATTGGCCGCTGAACATGCAGAAACAAAAAAACAGTTGAATGAGCTCCGAGAAATGCTCACCCAACTGAAACAGGAAATGAAATTACCTAATCGTCAGTATATCCCGAATGTCGATGAAAAGTCTAACAATGACAGAACAATTGAGCTGATGCGAGCGTTACTGAAAGAGCTACTTTGAATTAACAAATCGGTAACTGGTTGTAAAATTCTCGGTTTTTAGGAGAAATGGTTGTAATGACTTTTGTCAAGATTAACTCGAATTATTCCAAAAATTATTCTTGGGAGTGTTTTGGATGAGCATATCAAATTTCCGAGTTCTAGGTGGAGAAAAGAACTACAGTGGCATGACAAGCGAATTAGCAAAGGATGAAGCAGCATATGCGGGTGTGAAAGCTTTCGCTTGGTTTGACATGTTGAAAGGAAAAATGAAGCCCATAAGATGGTACAAGCCTACCAAGAAAGGCACTCGGGTGAAATTCGAAATGATTGCATCGCAGGAAATCTATGACACAAGCTACGGCGAGTTTGAAGGATACCTCAAGCACATCAATGAGAAGTATAGCCTTGGGTTGGAAGTAACCAGCGATCAAAGAGCAGTATAAATACTTTTGAAAATAGGGGGATTGTACGATGAGTGTAAAACTGTATGTTTCCGAAGGATCAAAGCGCGTAGAGCTTGAGTTGAGTAAAGCGAATAACCTGCAGGTGTTAAACATCATTCAAGGGATGTTTGGGTTCTTGGGATACGAGCTGAAAGAAATCACAAAGCCGATTCAGCAAAGTATGAGTTACGGCCCGATTTTTTCTGATCCAGGAGCGCCAAATAAAGAGGAGCCTATTGTTGAATCGAAAGGTATCCCAATACCCTTTGTACCCTTTGAGATGCCGGAAGCTTCCGAAGAAGTGGACAAGCAGGTAAAGGGATTGCGACAGCTACCGCTCATTAATGGCGGACATACTTTGTCTCAGTCTCTTGGAGAAAAGTTGGGGCCGCTTCTTGGGTTGGAAGTGAAGGAGGGCGCGGCCTGGGTGGATGGATCGGAAAATCCAATTGTTCCTAAAGAGAGCCAATCTCATATGACCATACCACTTGAAGAATCACTCATTGATCCAACTAAGGAGTATCCGGCTATTCGGAACATCAATGGAGTACCGCACTATCAAACATACGTTTATTGCAAAAATCAAAAATGCCAGAAACGAAAAAAAGTGTTCGTGAAGGAATTGCAGTTGTCCGTCTATTGCCCTGAATGCAATACGAAGCATGTCAGACGTGATGCGACGAATGGAGGTTTTCCTGAACAGGACGATTTCGGGAACTATTTCAAAGCGGATCGGCTCTGGGTGGAGAACCACAAACCTCATCACGAGAGAATCAAAAGCCCGTTGAAATAAACAGCAAAGTGGAGGTGGTCGCCTTGAATCAAAGACTAGCAGAAGAAGTAACCAAGCTGTCTGCGGAAACTGCGGTTAAGGCAGCGATAGAGTTTCTTGAAAAAGAGAAACAGAAGCAGCAAAAAGAAAAACGGGACTGGCGGCTCCGGAATACAAAGCTGTTGTTGAAACACTATCGGTCGTTTGTGAGCCATGTAGAAGGTGCGAGGGATAAAGTGACAGCGGTGGAATATGCAGATGTTATGACGGATTTGTACTCCAGTGAATTAGCATTAGAGTCCATCAAACGCAGCAGACAAAGGACGATCGTTATGGTGAAATTCGTACGGAAAATGATCAGTGTCTATCAAGCAATGTGTGAAACATCAGGGCTACAAGAGGATTTACGTCGATACAACATCATCTATGAGTTGTACATTTCCGAGAAAAAACAAACGGTTGAGGAGCTCGCAGAATTTCACAATATTGAGCCTAGAACGGTGTACAATGATGTGAAAAATGCGGTAAATACCTTATCAGTCCTAGTGTTTGGCGTAGATGGGATAGAGTTCAACTGATTTCATTTTCGTTTCAAAAACACTTCATTTTTTATTCAGTGAGCCCGTGTTACTATGATAACATCGAAAAATTATGAACAGCGAAAATGTATGAGCCATCCGGCATATCGGGTGGCTTTTTACTATCTTAACGAGGTGGTGTTTCTATTGTGGCCGTTTACGGAAAAACAGGAAATTCTGAATTGCCGACACTGTGAACACTACGCAGAGCTAAGATCATCCGATAAGGTCATGCCGGATAAGACCGTTATCGAAGGGGAAGTCAGGATTAGGCAATGCAGTAAAGGCAGGTTTGAACTAACTGATTTGCAGCCTTGTGGTTTATTTTTGAAAAGGAGTCCAGGTACGCATATGAAAATAGCGATACCTCCTATTCCCCCAAAACCAGGAAGTTCGGTGCAACGAAAAGCTGATCCTTTCAAAAAGTGCAGATGCCACGAGCGAGGTCAAGAATAAAACGGGGTGCGATATGCCAGTAAAACCGAAAAGACCCTGCAATAAAGCAGGCTGCACCGAGCTTACGGCAGATAGGTATTGTGAGGAGCACCAGCATTTACAACAGCAGGCCAGGAATAGACAGCAAGCAAACTACGATAAGCATAGGCGCAACAAACAGTCGAGCGACTTCTATCACAGCAAAGAATGGGAAGCCGTAAGGAACGAGGCTTTGCAACGGGACTACGGCTTGTGCCAAGACTGTAAGCAGGAGCAGCGTATCACTTCGGCTGATGTGGTTGACCATATCAAGCCGCTGCTTCTCTTCTGGGATTTACGTCTACGGCTGGACAATCTACGGTCGCTGTGCCATGCACACCATAACAAGAAGACAGCAGAGGACCGGAGAAGGTACGGGGGAGGGTAAAAAATCTGTAGGCGTCTTTTTATAGACCGCCTCGCCCCCCTCGCACGAATTTTTTTCGTTTTTTGAAATTTTTCTGGAAAGAGGTGAGCCCTCGTGGCAGGAAGAAATGCAAAACCTGTTGCTCTACATCTTGCAGAGGGCAACCCGAATCGATTGACCAAAGAGCAAATCCAGCAACGAAAGGACGCAGAAGTCAAGTTAGGAGCCCAAGACCTAAAAAAATTGAAAAAGCCAGGCTACGTCAGCAAGGACAAGATTGCAAATCGTATCTGGAATGAGTTGGTAAAGGAGTATAAGAGTGCGGCTGATCAGGGAGTCGAATTACTGACCAGCTCAGACGTCGGCACGCTTGCACTGTACTGTAAGACATTCAGCGAGTATGAGCGTCTGCTTGTGCAGTATCAGCGACTTGAGAACATTGTCGTCGATGAACACATCCTTGATGAATACATTGGTCGTGCAGAAGCGGTAGACGAGGTGAATTACAAAGCACTCCGTTACCTATCCCAGTTGGCAAGTATTGAAGGCATACTCAAAATCGAATCGGCAATCAACAAGAAGATGGACATGCTGCTAAAAATGCAAGATCGGCTTTTCCTGAATCCGTTGGCCAAAGTTAAAAACGTCCCCAAGCCGAAAAAGGAAGAGAAAAAATCAGCAATGGCGCAATTTATGAACAGGCGTGCTAGCCATGGTCCATGATGAACAACGAGCGCTTGAGCCAATCGAGTTTATGAGCATGCTCCAGGGTGTCGATGATTTTTATGGACAGCCCCTTGTTCTTCTCGACTGGCAGACTAGCTTATTACAGGATGTATATGGCACGGTTAACGAGAGCGGCTACCGCCAATATCGATATGCCTATCTGGAAATGCCGAAGAAAAACGGTAAGACGACAATGATTGCTGGATTAACTCTCTATCATTTGGTTTGCGACGGACCAGGAGGACAGATTTACTGTTGCGCGGCGGATCGGCAGCAGGCGGAGCTAGTCTATAAGGCCGCATGTGGAATGATTGAGCAAGAGCCAGAGTTTGACGGCGTACTAAAGGTGCTGGATAGCAAAAAAGAAATCAAAAATGTTATTACGGGCACTGTTATGAAAGTCTTGTCGGCCGAAGCATACACCAAACACGGTATCAACCCGACAGTTGTAATCTTTGACGAGTTACATGCTCAACCAAATCGGGACTTGTGGGACGTGATGACGTTCGGCGCAGGGGCGGCGAGGAAGGAACCGCTGTGGTGGGTGATTACGACCGCAGGGGATGACCCGGATCGGCATTCAATCGGGTTTGAAATCCATGATAAAGCGCTCAAGTTATTGTCCGGTAAGCTGGTTGATCCATCATGGTACGTTCGAGTTTATGGCATTCCAGACGACTACGGTTTCGATCCTGACAAGCCGGAAGAGGACATTTATGACGAGGCTTTGTGGTATAGGATTAACCCGAGTTTGGGGCATACGATCAGCATTGAATCTGTCCGACAAGAGGCCGTTTCGGCACGCAACAGTGAGGCATCGGAGAAACTTTTCCGATGGCTGCGGCTAAACCAATGGATATCACTGAAAAAAACGGGGTGGCAACCTTTGACATTGTGGGACAAGACGGAAGGACAGTGGGAACCGTCAGAATTAGTAGGCAAACGCTGTTATCCAGGTTTGGATTTGTCCAGCACAACTGACATCACAGCAGCCTGTTATCTTTTTCCTCCCCAAGAGGGTATCCCTGATTGGCGAGTCATCTTTGATGCTTGGATTCCCGAAGACAACATGAAAGAACGAGTCCGAGTTGATAGAGTTCCCTATGATATATGGGTCACACAGAAATATTTGCACACTACTCCCGGGAATGTTGTGGACTATGACTTCGTTGAGGCCAGCATATTGGATGCAAATAAGCAATACAACATTCAAACCCTGGGCACCGACCCATGGAACAGCCGCATGCTGTCTCAGCGGCTTATTCGCGGTGGTGTTGATGTCGTTGAAATCCCCCAAAACATGCAGAACATGAGCCCTGCTATGAAGATGATCGAGCAGCTCATGAAGCGGGGGCTTATGAGCCACGAAACAAATCCCGTTGCGCGTTGGTGCTGGGGGAATATCGTTATTGCTGTCGATGGAAACGAGAACATCAAGCCAATGAAAAACAAATCGAAGGAACGCATCGACCTGATTGTCGCCATGATCAATGCGATGGCAACGGCCATGCTATTTGAGGAGATCGATTTGAACGTTGGAGAGTTCGCAGAAGAAGAATTCTTGGACAAGCTTTGGGGGTAAATTCCCAAGCGCTTGCGATTTTGAGAGGAGGGAGGTGCAAATGTGAATATCAAGACAATAGCACGGCGTTGGCTCGGGATTGAAAAGCGTGAAACCTTAGAACTGGACGTAGATGATCGTCGGCTTCTTGAAGTTCTAGGGATCGACGTTGGCGATGTGAATGTAAAAGGGAAAAATGCTCTCAAAATCGATACGGTTTATGCGTGTATCCGTATTCTGTCGGAATCTGTGGCGAAATTGCCGATCAAAGTATACCAGGAAGACGAATCAGGGATTCAGAGGCAAACGCGGCACCCGGTTTTCCAACTACTCCGGCTCCGTCCAAATCCGTACATGAGCTCCTTCGATTTTTGGAAATGCATTGAGGCACAATGCAATGTGTACGGAAATGCATACGCCAGTATTGAGTTTGACCGACGTGGACGAATCGTAGGATTGTGGCCGATGGATGCAAGTAGGGTAAAAATTTGGGTAGACAATGACACGAGGGCAAGTGGTATCATCACAAATCGATCAAGTCTATGGTACGAAGTCAATTTGGGGTACGAACAGCGAAAGGTCATGCCGCATGAAATCCTGCATTTCAAGGGCGGTATTACGCTTGACGGGATTGTTGGGCTTTCAGCTCTGGATATGCTCAAAGGCACACTCGAAAATGGGGCATCGGCAAGCAAATTCGTCAACAATTTCTACAAACAAGGGCTTCAAGCCAAAGGTATTATCCAGTACGTTGGCGACCTTGACGAAAAAGCAAAGAAAAATTTTCGAGAGAAATTTGAAACGATGTCTTCTGGGTTGAACAACAGTCATCGAGTTGCACTGATGCCTGTGGGGTATCAATTTGTGCCGATCGCATTGAATATGCATGATGCACAGTTTCTCGAAAACAATCAGCTTACAATCCGCCAGATCGCGGCAGCGTGGGGCGTTAAAATGCACCAGTTGAACGATTTGGATGCAGCCACCCATTCAAATGTAGTCGAGCAGCAAAGAGGGTTTTACACTGACACGTTACAACCGAAGTTGACGGGGTACGAGCAGGAGTTGACTTGGAAGTTGCTCCTTACTGACGAGATCGAAGCGGGGTTATTCTTTCGATTTAATGTCGATGCGATCCTACGCAGTGATATCAAAACCAGATATGAAGCTTATCGAATCGGGGTACAAGGTGGCTTTATGACACCAAATGAGCCGAGATCACTGGAAAATCTGCCCCCAAAAGAAGGAGGAGATCAGCTCCTTGTAAACGGTAGTTACGTGCCCATCACACAAGCGGGCGCAGCTTATCAAGCGAAAGGAGGTGGGGGAGCTGGCACAGGAGAAAAGGACGACCCAAACAAAGGAAGTCAGAGCGATGCCGGTAAAGCTTGAGATTCGAGCAGTCGAGGGCGAGGAAAGCAAACGGACGATTCAGGGGGGGATTAAGTACGATTCTGAGTCGCATGTCATGAGGGACTGGTATGGTGACGAATTTGTGGAGGTAATAGCACCAGGAGCTTTTTCTGAATACTTACGAGAAAATCCGACAGTATCACTTTGGTGCCATAGAACTGATCAAATCTTGGGCAATACCAAGAGTGGGACCCTTCGTATTTTCGATGGACAATCCGAATTACGATTTGAATTAGACTTGCCGAACAGCAGTTGGGGAAACGATGCGTATGAGAGTATTCAACGCGGGGATGTTGACGGAGTCTCGTTCGGTTTTAATGTTAGGACGAATGGAGACAGATGGTCAAAGATTGAGAGAGACGGAAAATCCCTATATAAGCGAACAGTCTTGAATGCAACACTTCCCGAAATTTCACCGACACCATTTGCAGCATACCCAGAGAATGACGTATCTGTTCGATCACTAGAAGACTTCAAAGCTAGTGAGCAACGGGCTGTCGATCAGTACGAAAAAGAAAAAATGCTTATCGAGCTCGACCTCATCGGTTGAGCTTTTGTTTTGCCAAAAATCTTATGAGGTGATCAAATGACAAAGGAATTGCGAGCGCTGCTCCAGAAACTGGACACCGCAAAACAGGAAGTACGTACCATGTTGGCTGATGATAAAACGAACGAGGCAAAAGAGAAAATGGACGAAGTCCGTAGCCTACAAGTTAAAGTGGATTTGCAACGTGAGCTTGAGGAAACAGAAGCCCGCGGCTTGGGTGGCCTAGAACTGAACGACGACGGAAACATTGAAGAACGAGACATGCAGGAACTTGAGAAAGAATATACAGGCATCGTGCTCCGGGGGATTCGACGCCGAGGAATCAATGAGGAGATGCGTTCTGTGGTTCGGGAGTATGAGCAACGAGCAGTTATGAATGAGGGCGGAACGAATCCGGCTATCGCAGATGGTGATGTAGGAATCATCGTTCCGAAAGACATCCAAACACAGATTAATATGCTCATGCGTGACTGGAATGATTTGAGCCCATACGTGTCTGTTGAAAACGTCACTGCATTATCTGGAACTCGTGTTTTGGAATCCGACGCAGACATGACACCATTTGCGGATGTTGATGAGTATGGAGATATTCAGGCTACTGACAACCCGAAATTCACTCCAATCTCATATAAGGTCAAGAAACGAGCTGGATTCTTACCGTTGACTAACGAACTATTAGCCGATAATGACGCTAACCTGATCGCTTATATTACAAACTGGATTGCCCGTAAGGCGGCTCACACACGTAATTTCCACATTCTTAACCTTTTGAAAACAGTCACTCCAAAGACTTTAGCTGATTTGAAAGCAATCAACACGGTACTCAATGTAGACCTTGATCCAGCAATCAGTCGCTCGGCTGCCATCCTTACTAACCAGGACGGATTCAACTGGCTGGATAATCAGGTCGACGGTAACAGCCGTCCAATTCTTACGGACGACTTTACACAACCAGGGCGTAAGATGTATAAGGGCCGTCCTATTGCTGTTATGAGTAATCGAAATCTGCCGTCCAATACCAATAAAGCACCACTTATTGTAGGAAACCTCAAACAATTCATGGTGCTGTTTAACCGCCGTTTTTTCGAGCTAGCTAGCACACGCGAAGGTGGCGACGCATGGCGTCGTGATACTACTGAATTGCGGACAATCATGCGCGACGATTACGTGAAGTGGGATGCCGAGGCTGCTGTATTTGGTCAGTTAGATGTCACTCCAACGCCTTAAAATACGACGATTAGGGCCGGGCAACCGGCCTTTTTATGATTGAAGGGGAGGTGGTCAAAATGGTAGCGAAAGTGATTCAAGATTTCAGAGAACGATATCAGAACATGAAGCTATACTGCATCGGGGACACATATTCGCTGGACAACGCTGAACGCGTAGATTATTTGGTATCGCAAGGCTTTTTGAAAGTGTCGGAAGAGAAGGATGTTCCAGAACAGAAAGAGTTGACGTTCGAGGAATTCGCCGCCCTTGCAGCACCCGAACAGAAAAAGGTGCTAGATGTATTAAAAATTGAAGGCGACGACAGCAATGCTGAAAAGCGAGAAGCGTTATACAAGGCACACCTTGAGAATAGCGTCACTGAGAATGACGGGAATGTGAATGACGATGGCAATATTGACGCTTGATGAAACAAAGACCTGGTTACGCGTGGATGGGGAGGATGAAGACGCAATCATTCGAATCATCGCCAACGCAGCCGAGGAATATCTGCATAACGCTGTTGAGGTTGTGTTTGACGGAACGAATCCTCTGGCGAAATTATATTGCCTCGTCCTTTGTGCGGACTGGTACGAAAATAGAGATTTGATTGGCTCGCAGCCATCTTCTGACAAGGTACGGTTTACATGTCAGTCCATTATGGCGCAACTTCAGCATAGCTATGCGCCGGAGGGGACGCCATGAAGCAGCTCGTTAATCGGTTAAATAAACGTATCACGATTCGCAAGCAAAAATGGATCGAGAACAGTATGAAAGAAAAGAAGCAATCCTGGATCGACTATGCCACGGTATGGGCAGCTATAGAACCTTTACGTGGACACGAATCCCTTGTGGCCCAGAAAAGTGAGTCGACGGTCACTACTCGCATACGGATTCGCTTTCGAGAAGGAATAGAGCCTTCGATGATGATTGACTATCGCGGAATCTCGTTTGAGATTATGTACATTATCCATCCTGAATTCAATAAGCGAGAGTTGCAATTGATGTGTAAGGAGAGACGATGACATGTTGACACGCGTTCAGATAAACACAGCCATTAACGAGAAGATCGAAGCAGAGTTTCCAAACATCATAATCCAAAGCAGTGACGTTGAAGAAGGGTTTGCACGCCCTTCTTTTTTCGTGACGCTGGAGACGAACAGCGGAAATGGCGGGCAATTCAGCACACAACGGGACATGACATGTCGCATACTCTTTTTCCCTACTGATCGATACGACTATAAGGAAGAGGCTTACAACGTGCAGGATCGGCTTGAAAAACTGTTCAGCCTGAACTTTGCTGTGGCTGATCGCACCTTTACGATTGACGACTATTCCTCTCGTATCTTCGATAAAGTGGTGCATTACGATTTTGATTTTACTTTCTTTGATGATCCGGCAGTTGATCCATGTGCAGGAGAGAACCAGGAGAAAATGCAGGAGTTGAAGCTCCGTGGCTGACTTTGATGTGGACGACAAGGATATCGAGGCGTTCCGGCGTGAGCTTGATAATTTGGTGAAGCATTTTCCAAAGGAAGCCAGGCGCCTCATGATGCGATCCGGTAATCATGCCCGAAAGATTGTGCTACGTAAAGCCAAGCAATCTGTTGTCGAGGATACAGGCGAATATTTCCGTTCAATCAAGCGTGGCAAGGTGTGGGTGAAAGGAAAGGAGTACAAAGTGCGAACCTACTCCCGTTCCCCTGTCGCCCACTTGCTGGAATATGGTCACCGAATGGTCGGGCCAGAGCCAGACAAGAAAGAATTAGGCTATGTGCTTGGATTCAACATCTTCGACAAAGCTGGTAAGGAAATAAACCAAGATTGGAACGAGATACTAGATGAAGAGTTGTACAAGATTTTGAAAAAACTATAGGAGGAATGCTGCATGGGGCTACCTGAGATTTCAATTGTTTTTTCCTCATTATCAGTCTCGGCTGTCCAAAGGAGCCAGCGGGGCATTGTGGCCTTAATTTTGAAAGATGACACAGGAAAAACTTTCAACACGAAGGAATACAGGTCCATTTCGGACATAGATGCAACTGATTGGTCAGCAACGAATTTGGACTATATCAAAAAAGCCTTTTTGGGTGTTCCATCGAAGATTATCGTTGAAAGACTACCTACAACGGCAACGGATTACAAAAGTGCGCTCACAAGGTTGGCAGGAAAACGGTGGGATTACTTGGCTGTGCCTGGTATTGGGGCTGCTGATGTCCCTGACATTGCCACGCAGTTAAAGACGTGGCGTGATGTAAACAAAAAGAAGTTCAAGGCAGTATTGCCAAACAGTACCCCCGACCATGAAGGGATTATCGATTTTACGACAGGGGGCATTGTTGTCGGAGCGAAAACCTATTCCGCATCGGAGTATACGGCACGGGTCGCTGGCATTCTAGCGGGGTTGCCTCTTACGCGTAGCGCTACTTTCTACGAATTGCCAGAGGTTGAAGCGATTGAGGAAAGCGAAACGCCAGACGCTGACATTGACGCAGGAAAGCTTATCCTTATCAACGATGGGGAGAAAATCAAGATCGCACGCGGAGTAAACTCGTTGACGACCACAACGCCAACAAAGGGCCCTGATTTTAAGAAAATCAAAATCATCGAAGGACATGACCTGGTAAAAGAAGATATCACCCGCACCTTTAATGAGGAGTATGCCGGGAAAGTAAACAACAGCTATGACAATCAGGTGTTGTTAATCACGGCCATTAATGCTTACCTTCGTGGGCTACAGGGTGAAGTGTTGGACCCAAGCACAAATAACGCTATGGGGGTGGATATCGAAGCCCAACGGCAAGCGTGGGAATCGGTCGGCACTGACACGAGCGGGTGGGATGATCAGAAAGTAAAAACGTCGAGTTTCCAGGATGATGTGTATTTGTCCGGAGGTTTGAAGTTTTTAGACGCGGTTGAAGATTTGAAAATTGCAATTCACGTTTAAGGAAAGGACGGTGATCTGAATGGCAAGAAATGATTCCCGAAAAATCGTGAATGGGACGTACGGCCGTGTTTGGGTAGACGGTGAACTGTGGGCGGAAGTAGATAGCTTTGAAGCAAAGGTGACGATTAACTCTGAGGATGTCACCTTTGCAAATGATCCTGCTACCTACCAAAAGGAGCTTGGGTGGGCAGGCGAAGGTTCCATGACAATCAAGAAAATCCATTCACGCGTGCAACGTAAAATGGCTGCAGACGTGAAGCAAGGGAAATATCCTCGATTTTCGATTGTCGGCAAAGTGGAAGACCCAGGAGCGAGTGGGGCTGAACGGGTGGCAATCCATGATGTGACGATTTCTGAGTTTATGCTTCTAAAGTTTGAGTTAAAAACGACTGGTAGCGAGGAAATACCATTCAAGTTCAGTGATTACGAAATGATTGACATGCTCCCATAATAATCCCCAAAGATGGAGGAATAAAAATGTCCAAAAAAATTACAATTGCAGATTTGATCGCTCAAAAAGAACAAATCAAAAAACGGAAGGCAAAAACGATTACTCTGTATGTGGAGTCGTTGGATGGAGAAATTACCGTCCAAGAACCGAGTAAAGCGATTGCAACGGAAGCACTAATTATGGTTCATGACGAAGCGCAAAGCGAAATGGCCGACCACCATCTTGTTTATCATTGTGTGAGTGAGCCAAATTTGAAAGACGCTTCGCTGCAGCAGGCGTACGGATGTGTAGAACCAATAGACATTGTTTCAATAATTTTTCGACCGGGTGAGATTGCTGCGATTGGCGGACTCGCCTTGCAACTTGCAGGATATCAAGTAGGCGTGCGAAAAGTTGACACTGAATTAAAAAACTAATCGAGGGCGATGCCGATTTTTACTTTCTGCACCACTATGTGCAGCGCGGTTTCGCCCTCGATTATTTATTAAACTTGGATTTGCTTACGAAAAGATTTATGATGCAGTCCATTCTTGTACACCTGAAAGAAGAGAGCAAAAAGTTGGGCGGATAAATTCCGCCCTTTTTACGTGTCTTGAAAGACAGGTCACAGAAGCGGGGGGAGGACTATGTGAGCGCAAAAGACATTAGCAAAACCCTTGTACTCAAAGACGGGGTAACAGGGACCCTACAAAAGATTATTGGCGGCACAGTCGCCTATAAAAAGCATTTGAAGGACCTGAAAAACGTTGGCGTTGAAACTTGGTCATCGATTAAGTCAGGTGCAGGCATGGCCGCTGTCGCCATTGGAGCCGCAACAACAGCCATGGTCGGAATTGGCGTGAAAGCGAATATGACAGCCGAGACAGCGGAACGATCCTTTAGCATCCTATTAAAATCCGCCGAAGATGCAAAGAAGATGGTGAAGGATTTACAAGTATTAGCTGAGACATCCCCGTTTGACTTTGAGGGCATGCAGCAATCAGCGAAAACTTTGCTGGGCATGGGTTTTGCTGGTAGCCAGGTTATCCCGATGTTACAGCGACTTGGTGATACGGTAGCGGCAGTGGGAGGAAATACAGATCAGTTAAAAGGAATTGCTTTGGCGATCGGTCAAATCCAAACCAAAGGAAAAGTATCCGCAGAGGAAATGAACCAATTAGCGGAACGCGGTGTCGCTGGATGGGACCTGTTGTCACAGGAGTTAGGGAAATCAAAAGCCGAGCTAATGAAGATGGCCGAAAACGGAGAGCTTTTTGCGGACAAGGCTCTGCCGGCCATCATGACTGGTTTGGAGAAACGTTTTGGCGGCTCCATGAAGTCCATGTCAGACACTTTTGAGTACACTCTTGCCAACATTAAAGAGTCAGGAACGCGAAAGTTGGCTGAATTGACATCGCCTCTGTTTCTTGCTCTCAAGGATGACCTGAGAGGAATACAGGCGTTTCTATCCAGTGACAGCGCGGCAGCCTGGGGAGCCAGTTTCTCTGCTGGGTTAATGACCGTCTACAATGCTGCGAAATCCACATTCGGGGTAATGAGCGATATTGCGGTATTCGTTTCTGGTAACTGGTCCGTAATTGGGCCTGTTGTCTACGGGGTTACTGGATCGCTTGTGGTCTATAAGATTGCTGTTGCAGCCGCTACACTTACCACCGCGTTATTTGGCAAAGAATCATCCTTTGCTGCCATGAGAACAGGATTAATGGGCACAGCGGCGATGGTAACGTCCGGACAGATCGGGATAATGCGAGCTGCGCAAATGGGGCTCAATGTGGTCATGGCAGCCAACCCGATCGGCTTTGTTATTACGCTGCTAGGACTCCTGGTTACAGCCGGAATTTATGTCGTGCAAAACTGGGATACCGTCAAACAGGCCGCTAAAGAACTGTGGAACGGTGTCGTGGACTATACAGAGCAGGGTGTAAACAATTCGATTGGCCTAGCCAACACACTTTTAAGTGCATACGATTTTGCATGGAAAGGAATTGGGTTCGGCGCTGCGATGATGTGGAACGGGATTGTTTCTGCTGCGGAATGGGGCGCTAAAAATATGTTGGCTCCGATCAACGCAGCTTTGGAAGCAGTCGGCGGGCAACGAATCGATGTCAATTTTGGTGCTGCTCAATTCGATGCGAAGATGCCGAAATGGGAAACAAAGAGCATCATTCCCCAGGTTGATTTTTCAGCAGCAAAAGCAAATACCGGATTCCAAGATGACCTGAACCAAACTAGGAAAGAGCAGCGTGAGGCAAGCGGACAACGCGACAAGAAGCTGACGGACGCGCTGAATGCAAATACGAATGCGTTAGCGTTTAACACTGACGCTACAGCCGGAAATACCAAGGCAACAGACAAGAATACAAAGGCGACGTTACGTGATAATTTAAGCCCGGTAGATTTGGCAGACAGCTTACTCGGACGAATTGAGCGTCATATGTGGAGTACGTAGGGGGTGCTGACTTGATCAACGTGTTTTTGTCGATTAACAACAATGCAGAGGTCATGCAACTTCCTGTGCCTCCAGCCGATTACAACGTACCTTCGCCTTGGGGCACAGAACAGGTGGATGGGCTGCAGCAGTCGCTTCTACTGATCGGGTTGAAAGGACTTCGATCAGTAGATATCAAGAGCTTTTTCCCGATCCGGGACTATCCCTTCTTGCAAAACCGCAGCATGTGGGGAATGGCTTATGTAAATACAATTGAGCGCTGGCGCGAGATGCGGATTCCGGTGAGACTGGTCATTGTTGACTCAAACGGCGCACAGTCCCTGAACATGGCGGTTGCCATAACGAACTTCGAACATAGTGTGGGGCGGAGCGGTGATATTGACTATACTTTGCAGATGACCGAATTTCCATTTGTAAGCACGGCAAGGAGCTGAGGCCATGTTTCAAGTCCTAGTAATCAAAAACGACGGTCAGAAAAGCCATGACCTCACACCCTTGGTGGGCAGTATCTCATGGGACTCCAATCTGTCGCTGATGTCCGCGATGAATTTTGATGTGAACTGGACGGACGCAAAATTGTTCCCGGTTAACCCATGTGATCTTGGCGACGTCGTGCTGCTTCTCAAAGATGGTGAAGAAATAAACCGTGGTGTGGTTGTAAAAGAAGGTCGGCAGGGACGCAGCGCGATTACGTACACCGTATATGATTATGCCTGGTATCTTGGAAAGTCAAAAAGCGTGTACCAGTTTAATAAAATACCGGCTTCACAAGCCATTACGAAGATTCTTAGCGATTTCGGTATGCTAATCGGAAATGTCCCGGAAATGCCGACGATCATAGACGATATTTTCTTAGAGAAAAGTCCTGCCGAGATTATCGAAACCATTTACAAGCTCCATGAGCGCCGGAGCGGGAAACGATACAATGTCGAGATGCGGCAAGGGAAAATCTATTTTGAGGAAATGAAAGATTTACTCATCAAAGGCACCTTCAAGCTGGCTGAGAACATCGCACCTATGGACGTGATGACAAACCCGTTAGGCGCGGATCGCACGAGATCCATTGAAGAAATGCGAAACCGTGTAAAAATCCTCATCGAGCGCGATGAGAAGGAAAAGTCAAAGCCCAAGTATGAGATCGTGGCAATGTCCCAGGACGAGGGGCTAATACGCAAATACGGTCTGCTGGAAGAGGTATTCAAGATAGATGCAGAGGATGCCGCAAAAGCGAGGGAAGTCTCTCGAATCCTATTGAAGAGGCTGGCACGAATTCACGAGACAAACACCATCCAGCTAATGGGTGACGTTGCTTTTAAGGCTGGCCGTCTGCTCGATGTAACAGAGCCGGTCACTGGTATGCAAAATCGATTTATGATTACCAGCGCCAAGCATGAAGTGAAGAACCAAATGCATACGATGCAACTGGACTTGGCTTTACCCGAGGACGTGAAATAGGAGGCGATTAGGTGAGTAGTGAAGACCGACTGGCCAAACTGATTGTTGATTTGTACAATGAGAACCGCAACCCACCGAGTACGGCTCCGCGGGTCGGGACGGTTGTTTCTGTAACACCTCTCAAAATTCAGTACGGCGAAAGCATCGTTTTAGAGAGGCGGCACCTGATTATTGGCGAAAGTCTCATGCCCGGCTACAAGCGTACCATCGAATTAACGGAGCTACAGATGTCCGGACTTGATGAGGAATATCCAGCAGCCATTACGTTTTATCGAAGAGGTGGGACTATACAGGAACGTATCACGAATCTGGATATTCCTATCACGGATAACCCTGACAGTCAGGAAAATAAGATCAAGGCAACCATCACGTATACCGACGGGCTGAAAGTGGGCGACCAGGTTATTTTGCAACCAGACGAATCGCTAAAACTGTGGTTTGTCAAAGATCGTGTATGGAAGGAGCCGGATGAATGAGTTTACCACAGATTGCTCAGTTGGATTTACCGCAAGCACAGATCACCCAGCAGATGAAGACCCAGACCGTTCATAAAACGTATCTGTGGGACTTTGTAGCGGGTGATTTTGTTTTAAAAGATGGAAAGCTGATCGAGGTAACCGGATTGGAGTACATCAAAGTGTGGATAGAGAAAATACTCCGAACTGTTAAGAGGAGCTTGATCTACGCAGAAACCGAATACGGCAGCGAGCACCACTCATTGATCGGCCAGAATTTTCATCCTGACTTTTCTCGGTCTGAATACGAGAGGATGATTCGGGAGGCTTTATTGCAAAACGAGGCGATCACGAAGGTGGACAACTTCTCTTTTTCACAGACAGGCTCCCGATTGGAGATCAACTTTGAGGTGTCTAGCATTTATGGCACGGTAGAAAGGACGGTATCCATATAGTGGCAGACAAAGATCAAATCCTTTCTGAAATGCTTCACACTGTATCTAATGAGCACGACAAGCGGCAAGGATCGTTTATGTATGACGCTCTTGTGCCGCCAGCAGAGCAATTCGAAAAAATAGATCAGGCTATTAGCTTCGTAAAAGAAAAATTGGATATTGGAAACTTGTCTGGCGATGAGCTGGCAAAACGTATTAAGGAACGCACTGGAATTGATAGAAAACAGGCGACCTTTTCTTCTGGATATGTACTATTACATGGAACTGGTACAGCCAATCTAGGCGACTTGGGTGAAACGCCAGGCGGCGTTCAATTCCGGATCACCGAAACGAAAACAATCACCACGTCAGGAACAGTGAAGGCTCAAGCTGTTATTGCGGGTAGTACCGGTAATGTTCCGGCAAACACGATTACGATGTTCCCTGTGACTTTGCCCGGCTTTACTTCCATAACAAACCCGGAACCTATGACAGACGGTTTCGATGCCGAGTCAGATGAAGACCTTCTCCAGCGGTATTATGAGCGCATCCGTACACCAGCTACAAGCGCCAATAAGGCTCACTATAAAAACTGGGCAAAAGAAGTAACGGGCGTGGGAGATGCCCGCGTTATTCCGCTATGGGAGGGCCCCAACACGGTGAAGGTTGTCATCATCGATGGTGATAAGCAACCAGCAAGTATGGCTATTATCAATGACGCGCAGACTCATATCGATCCAGGCAAAAAGGGGCTCGGGGAAGGCGCAGCTCCAATCGGAGCCTATACCACAGTTGTAAGTGCAACAGGAGTAGACATCAATGTATCGGTAACCGTGACATTATCTCCAGGGTATACACAAGAACAGGTGACGCAAAACATCACCGCAAGTTTGACAAAGCGCCTGAAAGAGATCGCGTTCGTCGAAGCGATTGTCAGCTACGCAAAGGTAGGGGCGGCTATTTTGGATAGCGAGGGCGTGACTGACTACAGCAACCTCCTGGTCAACAATGGTACAGCGAATGTGCCTATCAATTACGAGGAAGTGGCTGTAGTAGGGACGGTGACTGTCAATGTCTAGGTCGGATACTATGCTAAAACGATTACAGCCGTTCCAGCGAAAATCAAAAGTATATAAAGCTATTTTTGACACAGAGGCCGAACAGCTCGATAGCAGGGATGCGGCTATCGCTGATTTGCATAGGCAAATGTCTGTTGACTCCGCAACATGGGCTTTATCTATCTATGAGACGGAGCTAGGCATTCCTGTTGATGCCAGCAAACCGATTGATGAACGCCGATCGCTTATCAAATCAAAAATGCGCGGGACAGGAAAAGTCGACGCCGCTCTTATTAAGTTGGTGGTGGATAGCTGGACGAACGGCCAGGTGGAAGTAGCATTCGCCAACAGCACCATCACGATTACTTTTTCTAGCATTGTAGGAATCCCGCCGAACATCGAAGACGTGAAGGTCGCCATTGAAGATATTAAGCCAGCACATTTGGCAGTGCTTTATGTTTATTTGTTCAATCGATATGAGCAACTATTGGGTTACACACACAACCAGTTGGCGACGAGGACACATGAAGAATTGCGCTCATCGACGCTACCTTAGATAGAAGGGAGGAAGACAAGTGCCGAATTATACGCCTAATTTTAAACTCAAGCAGCCGTTTCCGACGGAGAACTACAACGTTGAAGATCAAAACGGAAATATGGATATCATCGATTCAATGTTCGAAGCTCATAAAGCAGCCGCAACGTTAGACCATCCTGATAATAGCGTAACCGATGCAAAAATTGGAGAGCGGACAATTGATCAGACGAAAACGCCTGTGAATACAGGGGTATTGTCAGCTTTGCTTGGTGGTCTGGCGAACATGATTAAGAAAATCACAGGTAAATCAGACTGGAAGACGGAGCCTCGTACTACTCTGGAGAATGCTGTAAAACGTGACGGTGACAGGATGACAGGGCAACTCGAAATTAACAACACAGCCCCAAGGTTTTTATTGCAGGACAGCACTCCCGATGCAAAAGGGGTCGCCTTCGTGAATGACTTGAACAAGTTGTTTGTGCAACAGACAGATGGTGCGGGTGCGAAAGTTTCTGATAGGTTCAGTATCGACCTAACAACTGGAGAAGGATTTCTCGGTTCTGCTGACAAACTAATTTTCCACACTGGCAACCACAACAACTCAGGCGATCCGCACGCCCAGTATGTAAGAAAAACGCAAGCTGTCACTGGAGACTGGAACGATGTAATAACCACTGGTTTTTACGACGGGAACCTTTTGCTAAACGCTTGCCCTGGTGGTACTCATGGGTGGCGTTATTGTCAAGTTACTTCCCATAGTCAAGATGGTGGAGCAAGATGGGTTCATCAAGTTATGACCGCATTCGATGGCACAGGGACATATGAGCGGTTTTCTCAGGATATCGGATCACAGAGAAAATGGACACCTTGGTATCTGGTTAGCCAGCATAATAACTTGCGCCAGTATGCAGGCAGTAAGGACGAAATGAAACTGCTGTACAAGGTGGTAGACCACAAGAGAGCTGACGGTACTATTTATGCCCAATCCATTTTGTCCAATCCTGATGCCAATGGTAATTACCAAACCCTCTCATTGACGTATTACAACAACGCTGGAACCGTGGCGCTGGAGACGAAAAGCTGGACCTTTACGTATGATTCAGACGGCTTGATTACGTCAAAAGTACCAAACTTCTAAGGGGGCATTTCATAATGGATATCGATAGCTTGTTACTGGCTCATGGTTTGGGGGGTGGAGCAGGACAAAATGTTGGCGAGGGTATCGTCGCAAGATTGCAAGTTGCGCCAGGGGAGACAGTGACAGCCGGGGATGTTGTGGAGTATATCAATGGCAAGGTACGCAAAACAAAAGCGGAGTTCACCAAAGACGGCGTTTCTGCATTGAATTTCGAGGTCGGCAAAAACATTCAGGCAGTTGGGGCGTGCAAATTGGACGAGAACCGCGCATTTATTGCGTACAAAATCCAAGACGGGACGAACGCACTTTGGTCAGCAGCCGCATTGATTATGACGATTGATGATGCGGGGAATATGTCCGTTGGCTCACCTGTCGTCTTCGAAGCAGCTCATACTAACCAGGACCCGAAACATATGACTCCTGTATTGGTGGATAAGGATAAGGTTTTGCTCGTGTATGTACTTCGATACAATAACTTATTTACACATCAGGTGAGGTCGGTTGTTGTCTCTACAGCAAACAACGTCATTACGTTTGGAACCATCACAAGTCCACCATACGGTTGGCAAAACAATGATAAAGTCATGGCTGATTTGCTTGAAACGAATAAAGCGATTGTAGCATGGCGTGACGGAAGCAATGGAACAGAGCTGCGGTTTTCGATTGCAACGGTTTCCGGTATGACGGTTACTTATACGCAGGCGTGGTCAATGACTGGTGTAGAAGGGTATCGTGCTTGCTTGCTTGTCTTGTCGCCAACTCGTGTTTTTGTTGCTTATAACAACTCATCAAGTCCATACACTCTGTATGCTCGTTTGCTAACGGTAAACGGAAGTACTATTGATTCGTTAAATAATTCGATTGTAAGCATAGGCTTCTATGAAGCGTCTCATTGTTATGCGGCAAAGTCTGGACCGGATAGGATTTGCCTTGTGACAGCGCTACCGCACACAACTGCAACGGGGGGATACGCTCATTCATTAAGTGTCGCTGGTGATGTTATTACGTATCACACTACTAGAGCTATGATCGGACAGCTTGCGGGTATTGGACTAAAGGTAACGTTTCTAAAACAAGATGGAAATGGCACAGATTATTATGCGGCAACCTACGTAAATACCAATCTAGACTTTATTAATTTTCAACGTATTGCCATTTCATCCACCAATGAAATAACATTCCCAACAGGTTTCTGGGTAGACGGAAGGCAAGAGTTTGCAACCGATACGTTTTCGCCATTGTTGTTTGAGAAACAAGGGCGGTTAGTCATGCCTTTTGGTAGCTACAAAGCTGGCTTTTATATGGGGTTATTAAGAGGTTACAAAGTACGTGGGTTAGGCTCAAAAGGGATCGCGTTGAATGGCGGCACAGCGGGGCAAACGATAAAGATGGGTATACGAGGCGTTTCGAAGGCTCCTGGATCGTTAGCGGCCGGGAATCATCAGTATGTCGATGACAACGGGAACGTTACTGCTACCGACGTCAATCATAAAGTTGGTTTAGCTGTTGCGAGCAATCAAATGATTATTCAATTCCCATTTTGGGAGAGCAGGATAACAGGGGATTCAACTGATGTAGTCGTTTCACCAGGTGGGACTATTACACAGGGACGGGTAGTAAAAATTTTGCCCAATGGAAGTGTCGTTGATTTGATTGTAGCAGGGGCTGGTATAAACTTCGGTGTTGCTCAACCTGGAGGCAAAATATTGGCGCGAGGTATTTCAAGAGGGCACACCGGGCTAAGACCGGGTGAAAATTATTACTACAGCACGACAACTGGTGTTATTTCTCAAGAACAAAGCGGAGTGTTCGTTGGGATCGCCATTTCACCGACAGAACTACTGATTCCGAAAACACTTTTTTAGAAGGGAGAGAGTACCGTGAAAGTGCTGACGAAAGCGACAGACAAAACCATTTTGCATATCGGGAAAAAAGCAACCATCGTAGAAAATGGAATCGATGTGGGCCATACCGTTTATGCAAATACAGAAGACTACGTGATCCACGATGTGGAGATTATTCCCGGTGACGTGCGAATCATGGAATATTGTTATACGCCAGAAGATGGCTTTTACAAAAATCCTGATTTTCCGGATGAATTATATGTTACGCCGGAGGAACAGATTGCCCAACTCAAAAAACAAGCGCTTATCATGCAGGGGACAATCAACTACCTGCTTGGTATATAAAAAACATTCAAGAGGGAGAGATAAGGACATGGCAAGTAGACTGTTTAACTATTTCTTGATGTGCTGGGTTTGCAAGTCGGTAGACGAAGAGAACCTGTCAAATGCAGTAGCGAAGGACTACATTACCGAAGAGGAAAAGAAAAATATCATGGCTACACCGCGCTGACGCCGACTCATCATTCAGAGAAGGCGTTTTTTCATGGGGAGCTGCTGACGCGGCTCCCTTTACTTTTGCCCCCAGGGGGTGAGGAGGTCATGTGTTAGTGGCAGACGAGATCAAAGATTTACAAAAAGGAATCACTGACATCCTGGTTGCGATAGGGAAAATCGAAACAGAAATTAAGCAGCTCGGCAATATGGCAAACAAACTCGACTCAACGGAAAAGCTGGCCATCGAAGCGATGCAAAGCACGAGATCAGCCCACAAGCGTCTCGATGAGTTGAGCTTAGAGATCACCGATCTAACGAAGAAGGCCGAGGACATCAAGAAAGAAATTGAGCAACGAATCGATAACGATAAAAGACAAGGCCGAGATGATAAACGTTGGATTGTTGGGACAGTGCTAGGAGCTGGAGCGCTGATTTGGAAACTCATTGAATCGATTACGAAAGGTGGATGAACAGAATGAAAGAAACAGACCTGTTGCTATTGGCCAACGAATACTTGTTGGATGAAATTCTAATTGTTGTTATCGCACTCCTGTTAATTGGGACGATGCTCAAGAAAACACCACGGGTAGCTGACTGGCTGATTCCTTGGCTTTTGACCGTGAGTGGTGTTGGACTAGCCTGGGGAGTGATGGGAGCAATCAGTGTCCAAGCGACGATCCAGGGCATCCTCGCTGCTGGAATCGCGACGTTGGGGCATCAAATTTGGAAACAGACATTTGTGAAAAGGGAAGGTGATCAATAATGACTCAGCAAGAGTTTATCGCAAAGATTGCACCTGCAGCCGTCGCGGATATGAAAAAGACCCGGGTACCTGCTTCGCTGACCATTGCACAGGCAATCCTGGAGAGCAATTGGGGAAAGAGTGGTCTGACGCAAAAGGCAAATAATCTGTTCGGTATCAAGGGCACTGGGACAGCCGGCCATGTATCTATGCCGACCAAAGAGTTTTCCGCAGGGAAATGGATTACGGTCAACGCCAACTTTCGAGCCTACAATAGCTGGGCCGAATCCATTGCTGACCATTCGAAGTTGATCCTTAATGGTACTAGGGACAAGCCTACTCGATATCATGGTGTCTTGGGAGCTGACTACAAAGCAGCATGCTATGCCGTGTGGAAAGGCGGCTATGCGACCGATCCTGATTATCCTGGTAAGCTGGTCAGCCTGATCGAGAAGTATGAGCTGCACCAGTATGATGTTGATAAGTCTGACAAATCCGTGGATAAAGAAAAGACTGCTACTTTGGAGCTGGCACAGTGGGAACGCGAAGCAGGCTTGAATGCGATTGACAGTCTTGCGGCCAAGGGTCTGCTGAATGACCCCGATAAATGGAAGCAGCGATTGACTGACGACCCGGTGGGCGTGCTGCACGAATTGCCTTGGCTCATGTTTACAATGCTGGATCGAGTAACAGAAAAAGCGACAAAGTAAAGCGAAAGCCATCCTTCCGGTAAAACGGGGGAGGGCATTTTTTATTTGAAAATGGACGTCTTTTATCACTTGAATTATATTACAGTTTATTACAAATATACGCATTAAGAACTATGGAATTTATTACCAATTTACTTAGCGGTGTGATATCATAATGAATAAAAAAGGGCTTCTTGTAGTATCATTCTGAAAAAAAAGGTGATTGCTGTGACTGGAGTGTCTTTTAAAAAAATGTTTAAAAACTTCTCTATTTTTACTGTTGCACTAGTTGTTATATTGGGTTTTATTTCGTATTTCCGAGTGGGATACGTAGACTACAATGATAGTTTCGATGTGTGGTTAATCTCATCACTTGCTTATCTATGTGTATTATTTTTATTCGAATTAAGAAATAAAACAGGTAAGAATACCTCTGGTGATTAGGGGTAACTTGCAACAGAAAAGGCCCAACTCCTACTGATAAGGAGTTGGGCCTTTTTCATTATTTCGGTGCGACGTCGCCGCCGTGATTTGCATCAGCTTCATACTCAATCACATCTTCATCGATAACGGTGTTTCCCATTTTTATTGTTGTTTCAACTCGATAGAAAGCTTTTGTCGGGAATTTTATCCATCTGTAGTATGTCGTTCCGGAAACTTTGATGTCGCCAGTAATAGAGGAACCTACCCCAGCAGAAATGGCAGCCGCAATAGGAGCTGTCCATTCAGTCGGCACGCCACGTTTTTCCAACAATTTAGCGATAGTAGCAGTTCCACCAGCAACAGCAGCAATTATGGAACTTTTAGGAATTGTATAGCTGTTGCTAAAAGACCCATCCCATTCTGATTTAGCTTGTGCCTCTTGAATTGCGCGGTCTTGAGGAGCAGCGAACGCAGGTGTAATGGCAGATACCGCCATTACAATAGCCATAGCTCCAGAGAATAATACTTTTTTCATTTACATCCACTCCCATTAATTGGATAATTTTGTAAACAATTAGAGTATAAATGTTGTTTCTATAAATGTCAATTATTGGTAATTAATTCGTATATTCACTTTATATCTCCCCACTGGTAAAAATTGTGGTTGCATGTTCGCATGGTGTTCTCATAAAATAAGAACAAACGTTCGTAAAAGGATGATTAACATGGAGACAATCCAAGAAGAGATTGATGGCCAACTCCAAGCAATACCCGTTTTACCCCCAAAGCACCTAAAAGCAATACGCAAAATCCGTACTGGGGCAAGTCCTGGATGCGCCCCTGACATTCTCCGAGATTTGATAGAGGCTGGATTGGTGGAGGAGACTTTGAATGACCCTACTGTATGAACATCACTATGAAGAAGTCGTTGTTCCGTTACCCGAGGTTGATCCAGATTCATTGGCAGAAATGAACGTGATTATTTACGACTCTGTACGTAAAGACTATGCGGTCAACGTTAGTTGGCACGAGAACTGTATTCGGAGAGAATGGGGCGTGGTCAAAGACATTGACCAGGAGGCCCGTAAAATTAAACTTGTTCGGGTTGATGGTGTATGGTGGGTGCCCATTGAAAAAATGCTACAGGTAGAGCGGGTGTATTAGACAATGATTCAACCTGACCAATGGCGAGAGATTCTTCACGAAACGATATTGTATGGCACGCTTTTTAAGGCGCTGGCGATGGATGCAGAAAGTCTTAATCAGGATCAGCTCAAAATGTCATACCGCCCAATGATGGATACCATTTCTATGTGGGCAGAGCGGAAACACCACGAATATCGGAGCCAGTTTGGGAGGATGGGTGGCAAAATTCACGTTCAGAAGACAACTGATGGTTTTCTATACTCTGTAGTTGTAACTGTCCGTGGCCGACAAGAAGAGTGCATATATAACGTGACGCATTTAAAAGCTGAATGCCAGGTAAGGCTTAACGATTTTCTATACAGTGCCATGCGAACGGGCGTGCATAAACTGAACAGAGGGACTATAGCAGCAAACAACCCGCCAAGAAAAATGAGGCGGGTTGTTTTTATTCCTTCATTAATATATATAGCTTGTATAGCTGAAAATATTTATCCACCCTACAGCCACCGTTTCTGGTGAATAGATGACGGATTGACTCGATACGCAAAAATACACTATGATGTTGAAGCCTTCACAAATTCTTGTCATATCAACGTTTACAGAATACGCTCTGATTTGATACGATGCATTATGATGCGTTGGGTCAACAAGAAGCATTTATGGCTGTATTGCGCATGGATGATAAGAAGTAGGCCTGACCTTGTGTCAGGTCTTTTCCATTAAAGAGGTTGTCAAAAAATCGGCTTTTGATCACGAAGTAGTAATGAAAGTTGATTCGGCGTCGAAATTGGCGTTCACCTTCGAAGTCCGGTGCTCATGTAGGTCCCCTACACTCCGCTCCTCCTTCATCAGGTTCTCGCCATTTTCTCGGTGCTGAAAAGCCGATTTTTTGACTTTTATTGAAAAAGGTTGTAAAAAAGCCGTTTTTATTAAGGAGGGAAAGGGACATGATGCCACAATCGGTTTACATTCACATTCCCTTTTGTACGAATAAATGCTACTACTGTGACTTCAACTCATTTGTGACGAACAATCCGCAGCTCATCTGGGATTATTTAGATGCGTTGAAAAGTGAAATGGAGCTCACATTCAGCCAACAGCCGATCGAGCAAGTGAAAACGATTTTTGTCGGTGGAGGGACGCCTACGTTTCTCGATCACGCCCAAATGCGCGCGTTTTTGGAAATCGTACAAAAGCAATTGGGCAAGTACTGGGCGGATGATATCGAGTTTTCGATGGAAGCGAATCCAGGAACGACAGATGTGGAAAAGCTGCGGATCATGCGTGAGCTGGGTGTCAATCGTTTGAGCTTTGGTGTGCAGTCCTTTGACGACGCGCTCTTAAAGCGACTGGGACGAATCCACGACCAGGAAGCTGTGTACCGCAGTATCGATAATGCGAAAAAAGTAGGCTTTGACAACTTCAGCATCGACCTGATGTTTGGATTGCCGGATCAGACACTGGACATTTTCCGTCAGACGTTGGACAAGGCGTTTGGGTTAGAAACCACCCATTTCTCCGCGTACAGTCTCAAGGTGGAGGAGAACACGCTGTTCCACACGCTCTATCAGAAGGATCAGCTGCCACTGCCATCTGAAGAAACAGAGCTTGAGATGTACATGGTATTAATAGAAGAGATGGAGCGGCATGGGTACAAGCAATATGAAATCAGCAATTTTGCAAAACCAGGCTTCGAGAGCAAACATAATAAAACCTATTGGCTCAATCGTGAATACTATGGGGTGGGTGCAGGTGCCCACGGGTATGTGTGCGGCCATCGACACGTGAATGCTGGACCACTTGCGATTTACATGCAGAAGTGCAAGGAAGGGCTGCCGCGTGTAGAACAATTCGAGGTACCGCGTGAGGATGCCATGGAGGAACAGATGATTTTGGGACTACGCTTGAGAGAAGGAGTTGACCTTTCAGCGTTTGCCTCCCGCTTTGGCGCAACTGTTCATGATGTTTTTGGGACAATAATAGAAGAAGAGATTGCCAAAGGAATGCTGGAAGAACAGAGCGGGTTTTTGAAGCTGACGAAACAGGGGCTTCCGCTCGGAAATGAGGTATTTGCGCGCTTTCTCCGTTAAGGACAAAGCGAAACTCGCGAAAAATGAGATTTTTTGTCTCTGGAACTAGCGCAAGCTCGTTGACAAATCCTTCTACTATTGATACCTTAGTATATAGATTTAGCACTCGATAAGCATGAGTGCTAACAATCCAACAGGAGGCGAGCGACATCCATGTTATCAGACCGTCAACAAATGATTTTGAACGCGATTGTCGATAATTACATTCATTCTGCCGAACCTGTTGGCTCCCGAACCATTTCCAAACGGGACGACATCGGATTCTCTTCGGCAACGATACGTAACGAGATGTCTGATTTGGAGGAGCTGGGATACTTAGAACAGCCCCACACATCGGCGGGACGTGTTCCTTCTACAAAAGGATACCGCTTCTACGTCGATAACCTGATTCAGCCCCATCTTTTGGAGGAAGCTGAGTTGGGTAAACTAAAACAGTTGTTTGCCGAACGTATTCTTCACGCAGAACAAGTGGTAGAGTACACTGCCCAAATTCTCTCTCAGTTGACAAACTACACGGCGATTGTCTTGGGTCCAGAGATTTTTGAGCATCGGTTAAAACATATTCAAATCGTTCCTCTCAATCCTGAACAGGCTGTCGCGATTGTGGTGACACATACCGGACGAGTGGAGAACAAGCTGATCGATCTTCCAGAAGGCATTGGTGCCGGGGAAATCGAGAGACTCGTCAATCTGTTGAATGCAAAGCTGAGCGACGTGCCACTATGGCAGCTTCGGCAGCGTCTTTATCAAGAGATTTCCGGTGAAATGCAACGTCATACGGAGCAGTATGAAGAAATTCTTCAGCTCCTCAACAACTCGCTGACACAAGAAGAAGAACGAGTATACTTACGCGGTGCGACCAAGATCATGAATCAGCCAGAATTCCGAGACGTGGATAAAGTCAAGGATATTCTCGAGCTATTGGAGCAGCACGATCAATTGATGAATGTGATCGGCATGCAGGGTGATGGTCTCACGGTACGCATCGGACAGGAAAACCAGCTAGACGCGATTAAGCAATGCAGTATTATTACCACTTCTTATTCGCTTGGAGGCAAGCCGGTCGGAATGGTGGGGATACTTGGTCCGACGCGAATGGAATATGGCAAGGTCATTACTGTGCTCAACCATTTGGCGGAAGGCCTATCGCGCATGCTGACTTCGCAGTTTGAGAAATAAATGGAGTGAATGGCTAAAAAGTCTTTTGACTGAGAAAAGCCGCCAGGAGGTAGTGACGTTGAGCGAGGAAAAAGTAACGCAAGACCCGACTCTCGAAGAAGAACAAGTAGCAAAGGATGCAGACCAAGCGGAAGCAACCGAGATGAACTGGGAGCAAGAGGCTGCTCACTGGAAGGCTCAGGCTGAGGATCACCAAAACCGCATGCTGCGCGCCATGGCCGATATGGATAACCTTCGCCGCCGTGTTCGCAAAGAGCAGGAAGATCTGGCTAAATACGCTTCTCTTAAAATCGTGGAAGAGCTTCTGCCAGTTCTCGATAACTTCGAGCGAGCACTTGCCGCTGACAAGGAATCCATGACAGTAGACTCCCTCTTGGAGGGTGTAAACATGGTATATCGTCAGATGGTCCAAGTTTTCGATAAAGAAGGCTTGGCTGCAATCGAGGCAAAAGGAAAACCATTTGACCCTCACATCCATCAGGCGGTTATGCAAACACAAGACCCTGAGTTTGACTCAGGCGTTGTGGTAGCCGAGCTGCAAAAAGGATATATGTTCAAAGACCGCGTCGTTCGTCCGGCGATGGTTCAAGTAAACGAGTAATCTCAAATAAGCTAAATTCACTAGACGTATAGTGTTAGGAGGACATTTTGTATGAGTCGCGTAATCGGAATTGACTTGGGAACAACCAACTCTTGTGTAGCAGTTATGGAAGGCGGCGAGCCAGTCGTTATTGCCAATGCGGAAGGAAACCGCACCACACCATCCGTGGTAGCATTCAAAAACGGCGAGCGCATCGTTGGGGAAGCGGCAAAACGCCAAGCGATCACCAATCCAGACAATACCGTAATCTCCATCAAGCGCCACATGGGTAGCACCCATAAAGAAACGCTGGAAGGCAACCAGTACACACCTGAGCAAATCTCTGCTATGATCCTGCAAAAGCTGAAAGCAGACGCTGAAGCCTACCTCGGTCAATCTGTGACGCAGGCAGTGATTACGGTTCCAGCTTACTTCAATGACAGCCAACGCCAAGCAACAAAAGATGCTGGTAAAATTGCTGGCTTGGAAGTACTGCGTATCGTGAACGAACCAACCGCAGCTGCACTAGCATACGGTATGGAGAAAACAGAAGATCAAACCGTTCTCGTATTCGACTTGGGCGGCGGTACCTTTGACGTATCCATTCTCGAATTGTCAGATGGCTTCTTCGAAGTAAAAGCGACTTCCGGTGACAACAAGCTGGGCGGAGACGACTTCGACGATGTTGTCATGAACTACCTGGTGAGCGAATTCAAAAAAGAGCATGGCATCGACCTGTCCAAGGATCGCATGGCTCAACAACGTTTGAAAGACGCTGCGGAAAAAGCGAAGAAAGACCTCTCCGGCGTATTGACTACGACCATTTCCCTGCCGTTCATTACAGCAGATGCAACAGGTCCAAAGCACTTGGAGATGAACCTGACTCGTGCGAAGTTCGAAGAGCTGTCTGCTGAACTGGTTGAGCGTACCATGGGCCCAACTCGTCAAGCGCTGAAAGACGCTGGTCTGACTCCAAGCGAACTGGATCGCGTTATCCTGGTGGGTGGTTCTACTCGTATCCCGGCGGTACAAGAAGCAATCAAGAAATTTACAGGGAAAGAACCACATAAAGGTGTGAACCCAGACGAAGTAGTAGCACTGGGAGCGGCTGTTCAAGCGGGCGTACTGACTGGTGACGTGAAAGACGTCGTTCTTCTCGACGTAACTCCACTGTCCCTCGGTATCGAAACATTGGGTGGCGTATTCACCAAGCTGATCGATCGCAACACGACGATCCCAACAAGCAAATCCCAAGTGTTCTCTACAGCTGCGGACAACCAAACATCTGTAGAAATTCACGTTCTCCAAGGGGAGCGTCAAATGGCAGGCGACAACAAATCGCTCGGACGCTTCAACTTGTCCGATATCCCGCCAGCGCCACGCGGTATCCCGCAAATCGAAGTATCCTTCGATATTGACGCGAACGGTATCGTAAACGTGCGTGCAAAAGACCTGGGTACAGGTAAAGAGCAACGTATCACGATCACTTCTAACTCCGGTCTGTCCGACGATGAGATCGATCGCATGGTAAAAGATGCTGAGTTGAATGCAGAAGCGGACAAACAACGCAAAGAGCAAGTAGAAGTTCGCAACGAAGCTGACCAACTCGTCTTCACGACTGAGAAAACACTGAAAGAAGTAGAAGGCAAGATCGACCAAGCTGAAATCGACCGCGCTAACGCTGCGAAAGATAAAGTGAAAGCTGCTCTGGAAGGCGGCAACATCGAAGAGATCAAGACAGCGAAAGATGAACTGTCCGAGATCATCCAACAAATTTCGGTGAAGCTCTATGAGCAGGCTGCACAAGCACAAGCGGCACAAGGTGGCGGCGCTGAAGGTCAAGAGCCGAAGAAAGACAATGTCGTTGATGCTGACTACGAAGTGGTAGACGATAAAAAGTAACACGCTGGAACTGTGAGGGGAGAGATTTCTTCCCTCACTTCCCACGATGTGACCCATGAAAGTCAAAGTCACGGAATGCTGACTTTGACTTTTTTTCAAGTCTGTCACATGCTATGATAACAGTTGACTGTCATGGGAGTGATGTAGGAGATGAAACGTGATTTATACGAGGTTCTGGGCGTAGCAAAGGACGCGGACGCTGATGAAATCAAAAAAGCGTATCGCAAGCTGGCACGTCAGTACCATCCGGATGTAAATAAAGAGGCTGACGCGGAAGAAAAGTTCAAAGAAGTTAAGGATGCGTACGACATCCTGTCCGAGCCACAAAAGCGTGCGCAGTATGACCGTTTTGGTCACCAAGACCCGAATCAGGGCTTCGGTGGCGGAGGTTTTGATGGATCAGGCATGGGCGGCTTCGGAGATATTTTTGATATGTTCTTCGGTGGTGGCGGCAGACGTTCGAATCCAAATGCGCCGCGCAAAGGATCTGATCTGCAATTTGGCCTCAGCATTGAATTTATCGACGCGATTTTTGGAAAAGAAACCGACGTGGAAATTCCAAAAGAAGCAGAATGCGATACGTGCCTTGGTTCTGGTGCGAAGCCTGGTTCCGGTGTAGATACATGTAAGACTTGTAGCGGTACAGGACAGCAAGAAGTAGTGGCGAACACGCCATTCGGCCGAATCGTCAATCGCCGTGTTTGCCAGACTTGCGAAGGCAAAGGGAAAGTCGTCAAAGAAAAATGTTCAACTTGCCGTGGTAGTGGACGTGTCAAGGTACGCCGCAAAATTCATCTCAACATCCCAGCAGGTGTGGACGATGGAGCACAATTGCGCGTAACAGGCGAGGGAGAACCGGGCGCAAACGGTGGACCTCCTGGCGATTTGTACGTCGTATTGCGTGTCAAAAGTCATGAGTTTTTCGAGCGTGAAGGAAATGATATTTACTGTGAGGTTCCGCTTACTTACGCACAGGCAGCACTTGGAGATGAGATCGAAGTGCCGACTGTTGATGGTCGCGTGAAGTTGAAGATCCCGGCGGGTACCCAAACAGAGACATTCTTCCGCTTGCGTGGAAAAGGTGTTCCGCATTTGCGTGGAAACGGCCGCGGAGATCAGCATGTGAAAGTGCGCGTCATTACGCCGACCAAGCTGAGCGATAAACAAAAGGAATTGTTGCGTGAGCTCGCCGAACTGTCTGGTGAAAAGCCAGGACAGCATGGGGGAGAAGACGAAAGCTTTTTCGAAAAAATGAAACGGGCATTCCGCGGCGAGTAATCCGTCGCGGTTTTGTCCGCTTTTTGCCTAATGTTTCGTGTAGCGAAGCCGATTAAATGAAAAGCCCAATTGGGAGCTTATGTGGGGAGTGGTAGATTCGTGAAATGGTCAGAAATCAGTATCCATACTACAGCGGAGGCTACGGAGGCGGTGTCAAGCCTCTTGTATGAATTGGGTGCCAATGGTGTCGTAATTGAAGACCCGGAGGTGCTTTATCGTGAGTGGGATACCCCCTTTGGCGAAATCTACCAGCTTTCTCCTGATGATTTTCCGGCCGAGGGCGTATTCGTTAAAGCATACCTGCCGGTTGACAGCAGCGAACTGCTAGACGTTGTAGAAGAGCTGAAAGAGCAATTGGCGCAGTTGATCGAGTACGGTTTGGACATCGGCAAGGCATCGATTGCTGTAAACGATGTTCACGAAGATGAATGGGCCCACGCCTGGAAAAAATATTACAAACCGGTTCACGTGTCTGATCGCATGACGATCAAGCCAGTATGGGAAGAGTACGTGCCGAAGCATCCGGATGAGATCATTATCGAGATGGACCCAGGCATGGCATTTGGAACAGGTACACATCCGACGACCATTCTTTGTCTGCGAGCACTTGAGAAGTATCTGGCGAAAGGCGATCAGGTGTATGATGTTGGGACAGGCACAGCTATTTTGAGTATTGCAGCTATCAAGCTCGGAGCAAAAGATGTGCTGGCGATGGACTTGGATGAAGTAGCTGTACGCTCTGCACAGGCCAATACAGAATTAAATGGTGTGCATGAGCATATCAACGTGAGACAAAACAACTTGCTCGACGGCATCGAGGAGCAGGTGGAAGTGGTCGTGGCTAACATTTTGGCTGAAGTCATCGTGCGTTTCACCGACGATGTATTCCGCGTGTTGAAGCCAGGTGGCACCTTTATCTCGTCAGGTATTATTGCTGCACGTGAAGCGGATGTGAAAGCGGCGTTGGCGGCTTCAGGTCTTGAGGTCGTGGAAACCATTTTCATCGATGACTGGGTAGCAATTGTAGCAAAAAAACGATAGAATAGTGGGGTTGGCGAGATGCAACGATATTTTGTCGAGCCACATTCCTTTACTGAGAATGAGCTAACGATTGTCGGAGACGATGTACACCATATCGTAAATGTAATGCGTGCTCGGGAAGGCGAAGAAATCATCGTTTCTGATGGAGCGGGCAGGTCGGCACGGGCCAAGCTTGTCTATCTTTCTGCCAAGGAAGTACGAGCAGAAGTAATCGAAATGCTCCAAGAAGAACGAGAACTGCCGATCCGGGTCACAATTGGTCAGGGGCTTCCAAAAGGCGAGAAGCTGGAGTGGATTTTGCAAAAGGGGACGGAACTTGGGGCGTACTCTTTTTTTCCGTTTTCTTCTGAGCGAACCATTGTAAAGCTGGACGCCAAAAAAGAAGCGAAAAAACTGGAGCGTTGGCGCAAAATTGTTAAGGAGGCTGCTGAACAGTCTCATCGTGCTGTTTTGCCAGAGCTTTTATCTCCTGTTTCTTTTCGTGAGATACTTCATGCTGGCCAGTCGTATACGCATTGCGCAATTGCCTATGAAAAAGAAGGCAGTACCACAATTCATCAAGTGCTAGAAGAGATGACTGCTGGGGATTCACTTCTCGTCCTCGTTGGACCGGAGGGAGGCTTCTCTCCTGAGGAAGTGGCGCAAGCAGAGAGCAAAGGGTTTCGGACGGTTTCCTTAGGCCCGCGCATTTTGCGCACGGAAACGGCAAGCCAGTACGTTTTGGCCTGCGCTTCCTATCAGTTTGAACGAAAGGCTTCATCACTTCGCAAAGGATGAGCAGGAACGAAACGGTCATGACCGTTTCGTTGACCGCAAGCGGTCACATCCACTTTTATGAAAAACGTCGAGACGTTTTTCACGGAAAAGGAGGAATGGCAATGTCTACCGTTGCTTTTCATACATTGGGCTGTAAAGTAAACAGCTATGAAACAGAGGCCATCTGGCAATTGTTCAAGGCAGACGGCTACGAGAGAGTCGACTTTGAACAAGATGATGCAGATGTTTACGTCATTAATACTTGTACGGTTACGAACACGGGAGATAAGAAGAGCCGCCAGGTGATTCGTCGTGCGATTCGCCGGAATCCTGAGGCGATCGTAGCAGTAACTGGCTGCTATGCGCAAACCTCTCCAAGTGAGATTGCGCAAATTCCCGGTGTAGATATCGTAGTTGGTACACAAGGGCGCGAGAAGCTGATCGAGTACGTGGATCAAATTCGTGCAGAACGCAAGCCGATCAACGCAGTAGGCAACATTATGAAAGCTCGCGAATTCGAAGAGCTGGATGTTCCTAACTTTACGGATCGCACACGTGCTTCCCTCAAGATTCAAGAGGGCTGCAACAACTTTTGTACGTTTTGTATTATTCCTTGGGCGCGCGGTCTGATGCGTTCCCGCAAACCGGAAAGCGTCGTCGAACAGGCACAAAAGCTGGTGGAAGCGGGCTATCTGGAAATCGTTTTGACTGGGATTCATACAGGTGGATACGGCGAGGATTTGGAAGACTACAATTTGGCCAAGCTGTTGATTGACCTTCACCAAGTGGAAGGCCTCAAGCGCATCCGCATCAGTTCGATCGAGGCGAGCCAAATCACCGATGAAGTGATTGAGGTCATCAACAACTCCGATCGTGTCGTGCGCCATCTGCATGTACCGCTGCAAGCGGGCGATGACGAAGTGTTGAAACGCATGCGCCGCAAGTATACGACTGCTGAGTTTTACGAAAGAATGGTCAAAGTACGCGAAGCATTGCCAGGTGCAGCCATTACAACAGACGTCATCGTAGGCTTCCCGGGTGAGACCGAAGAGCAATTCTGGAACGGATACGAGTTTATGAAGAAAATCGGTTTTGCCGAGATGCACGTATTCCCGTACTCCATGCGTACAGGTACACCAGCAGCCCGTATGACGGATCAAATTCCTGAAGAAGAAAAGAACGAGCGCGTAGCGAAGCTTCTGGAACTCAATCAGGAATTGACCTTGGCATACTCGAAGAAATTCGTAGGAGATGTACTGGAAGTCATTCCGGAGCGTCCGTTTAAAGAAGCACCTGACAGCGGTCTTCTCATGGGCTACTCCGATAACTACCTGAACGTTGTATTCCCTGGCGATGAGAGCATGATCGGCAAGATTTGCAAGGTCAGACTGGACGAACCAGGCTCGGAATACTGCAAAGGAACTTTTGTCCGCGTAGTGGAAACAGAGGCGCTGCCTTTTCTAAAGGAGCGAGCTATATGAGGGAGATATCGGCAGGAGGCGTTGTATACCAGAAGCAAGACACAGAGTACATGCTCCTATTGATTGAAGACCGCTATGGCAAAGTAACACTCGCAAAAGGGAAGCAGGAGATGGGTGAGACCATCGAAGAAACGGCTCTGCGCGAAGTTTTGGAAGAAACAGGCGTAGCCGGACGACTGGGGTCCAAGCTCGACATGATCACCTACGAGTATACGCATCCGGTAACGGGCGAATCCATCGACAAAGAAGTCCATTATTATTTGGTGGAAGCCTACAACACAGAGATCACCGTACAGTTGGAAGAAATCAATGATGTTCATTGGCATCCAGCAAAGGAAGCTTGGGATTTGCAACTGCAACGAGGATACCGTAACAATGACAGCATTCTTCGCCTTGCATTCGAACAATTAGGGATAGAGGTGTAGTTCTATGAACATGAACAAATATATCGACCACACGCTGTTGAAGCCTGATGCTACACAAGAGATGATTGACAAGCTTTGCCAAGAAGCAAGAGAGCACGACTTCATGTCTGTATGCGTAAACCCTTATTGGGTAAAACGCTCTGCTGAACTCCTGGCAGGCTCTGATGTGAAAGTGTGTACGGTTATCGGGTTCCCTCTGGGAGCAAGCACGATCGAGTCCAAAGCAGCCGAAACCCGCGATGCGATTGCAAACGGAGCGACTGAGGTAGATATGGTGCTGAACGTAGGTGCCCTGAAATCCGGCGACCTGGAAACTGTCAAAAATGACATCGCTGCTGTGAAGCAAGCTGCTGGCGATATTCTCTTGAAAGTGATTCTGGAGACTTGCCTCTTGACCGAAGAAGAAAAAGTAGTAGCGTGCAAGCTCTCCGTAGAGGCTGGTGCTGATTACGTTAAAACCTCCACAGGGTTTTCAACAGGTGGAGCAACGGTTGAAGATATCGCCCTGATGCGTAAAACCGTAGGACCAAATGTAGGCGTAAAAGCGTCTGGTGGTGTTCGTGACGGTGAAACAGCGGTTGCGATGATCGAAGCAGGAGCGAGCCGTATCGGTACGAGCTCCGGTGTTTCCATTGTAACTGGAGCAAAAACCACAGGCAGCGGATACTAATACGAAAGAAAGCCTGGCCGAGGTAAGGCCGGGCTTTTTCCGTCCTGCATGCTGATGTTCCTATAGAGAGGATAGGGAGCGGGGAGGAGATTAGCAAAATGAAATTTGTTAAAGGAATCGTCATCCTGTTGGCTTTTTATGGAGTAGGCGTAGCGGCGAGCAAATGGCTGCATATTCCCCTGCCCGGTAACCTGGTGGGAATGCTGCTGTTAACACTGGGACTGTGTATGGGATGGATACGAATGGATTGGGTGGAGCAAGCGGGTACTTTTCTAATCCGACACATGTTGCTCTTTTTCGTACCGATTATCGTCGGGGTCGCATCCTATTTAAACGTATTCACGCAAAATCCATTGCCAATCATACTATCGATGGTTCTCGGTCCATTGCTAGTCATGCTTGTGACTGGTGTGGTTGTGCAATGGTATTTGAAGCATCATAAACAAAAATCAGATTCGTCCTTGCAGCAAGAGGGGAGGACTCTGGATGCTTAGTCAATTTTTCGCCATTTTGGTATCGATAGCAGGGTACAAAGGGGCAACAATGATCAACGCTCGATTCCAACGATTGCAGCCTCTACTGGTGGCTGTGATCTTGGTCTGGACCTTGTGGTGGGCGTTTAGCGGCGATTGGGAGGCATTTGCTGCAGGAGGCCAGTGGATTTCCTTTTGGCTCGGCCCTGCAACCGTGGCACTCGCTATTCCGCTTGCGAAACAGATCAAGGAGTTTGCGCATATTTGGCGCGGTGTTTTGCTTGGTGTATGTGCAGGCTGTGCAGTTGCAATCATCGTCGTTATCGCGGTTCATTGGTGTCTGGGTTCAGATGAGCTCGTATACAAAAGCATGCTTAGCAAATCCGTGACCACCCCGATCGCGTTAGAGCTGAGTCGTTCCATAGGTGGGGAACCTGCGCTTGCGGCCTTTTTTACCGCGTTGACAGGTATGGTCGGTGTGATGATTGCCCGTCCTGTTCTCAAATGGGGAAAAATCACGGACGATTGGGCAATCGGGATCGCTATCGGTACGAGTGCACACGCCATTGGTACGGCCAGCTTGAATCGCGTTTCTCCTGTTCAAACGGCAGCGTCAAGTGTCGCAATGATCGTGGCAGGCGTCATTACTTCCATCTACTTGATACCATTTTCTTTCTGAAGGTGAAGTCAGTAGGACGATGCTTATCAGGGATCAGCCATTGAATAAACCGGGCAATCTGCGGGACGAATGGCAGCGCGACCAACGAGCAGACGAGATTGAAGATCGTCTGTGAATGGGCGATCTGCATAGAAGGACTATCCGTTAAAAATGCACTGACGAGGGCAAGCTGGGAAAGAAACGGTAAAAAAACAATCGCACCTGCAACGTTGAAGAGCGTATGGCACCATGCGACCTGCTTGGATGCCGTATTCGTGCCAATCGCAGCGATGACAGCGGTAAAGCAAGTTCCGACGTTCGCTCCCAATACGATGGCGAGTGCCGTTTCCATCGAAAGAATTTGATGGCTGAGCAGGCCCATCGTGATTACGGTCGTAGCGGAACCGCTATGAATGAGAGCGGTGAAAATGATCCCGGTAATCAAACCGATCCAAATGGAATGCCTGCTCTCCAGAAAAAGCGAACGAAACGTCTCAGACTGCTCCAAAGGCTTTGCCATGACTTTCAACGTATCGATACCGAGGAAGATCAGTCCGAAGCCGGCGAGGACGAGACCAATGCAACGAATGTTTCGGCGCGGCATCAGCCATAGAGCCACTCCGATGAGAAGCATGGGGATGGCAAACGACTCGAGCTTGAGCGCAACCAGCTCCGTTGTCACTGTCGTGCCCAGATTGGTTCCCAATATGATGCCGACGGTTTGCGTGAACTGGATGATGCCTGCGTTCGTCAGCCCAATCGTCAGGACGGTTACCGCACTGGAGCTTTGCAAGACAAAAGTAGCGAAGAGACCAATCCAGAAGCTATGGAGTGGGGTACGTGTAAATCGCCCCATCCATTCTTCCATTTTTTTGCCGGCGAGGTTTTGAAAGCCGGAGCGCATGGCGTACATACCGATAAGAAAAAAAGTGAGCCCAAAGGTAAAAGGGGCGAGGATGGAGACTATCACAAGATACGTTCCTCCCTGTCCATTTTTAGCAAGTTACTATAACGCTATGCCTGTACAAGGGCAAGCATGACAAGAGGAGGAATTGCTGTATGGCACGTGTGCTATTGAATCAACATCGGAAAAAGCGGCTAGAAGTAGGACATCCGTGGATTTTTCAATCAGAGGTATTGGAAATTCAAGGGGATGTAGAACCAGGTGAAATCGTCGAGGTCACCAATCACAAAGGACATTTTTTGGCAAAGGGCTACATTAACCCAGCTTCACAAATGATCGTGCGCATTTTGAGCTACGACCAAAAGGAAGAGATCAACTACGACTTTTTCTTGCGCAAAATCAAGCAGGCGGCAGAATTCCGGACGAGATTTGTAGACAACCCGCGTGCTTGCCGTGTCATTTACGGGGAAGCAGACTTTTTGCCAGGACTCATCGTCGATTGCTACGAAGACACATTGGTTGTCCAAGTTCTCTCGTTGGGGATGGAGAAGCGCATCGATTGGATTCGGGATGCACTCGTAGAGGTATTTGCACCGGCAGGTATTTATTTGCGCAATGATGTACCTGTCCGTGAACTGGAAGGGCTGACTCAAGGCAAAGAAGTCCTGTACGGAGAGTGTCCGCGTGAGGTATTGATCGAAGAAAACGGATTGAAATACTATGTCGATATCATAGAGGGGCAAAAGACCGGCTTTTTCTATGATCAGCGGGAAAATCGCGCTTCCATCGCGCTATTGATGAAAGGCTGGGGCGAAAAGCACGGCATTACCCTGACGAGCATGGAAGTAGACGGCGAGACAAAGCAGGTGCCAGTAGACAAGCGCGGTAAAGTGGTCAAAAATCCGTTTTGGGATGGCGCTGAGGTATTGGAATGCTTTACACACACAGGTTCCTTTACCCTGAATGCTTGCAAGCACGGTGCGAAAAAAGTGACAGCTCTCGATATTTCCGAGCACGCCATCGAAACAGCGAAGCGTAACATTACACTCAATGGCTTTTTGCATCGCGTTGATTTTGTGGTGGCCAATGCGTTTGATTACTTGCGAGAAAATGTAGAGGCGGGTAAGAGCTGGGATGTGGTCATTCTTGACCCGCCAGCGTTCGCGAAATCGCGTGGAGCAGTGAAAGGCGCTTGCCGCGGTTACAAAGATATTAACTTAAACGGGATGAAGCTCGTTCGTCCAGGCGGATTTCTCGTTACAGCGTCTTGCTCGTACCATATGTCACCTGAGCTGTTCCTGCAAACGATTCAAGAAGCAGCGGTCGATGCGAAAAAGATATTGCGCCTGATTGAATGGCGAGGCGCGGGCAAGGATCATCCACAAATCAGTGGGGCTGACGAAGCTCATTACTTGAAATTTGCCATCTTTGAAGTAAGAGATCGTCGATAGAGAAAAAGAAAAACAGCGTCCGCTTAAGAACGGCGCTGTTTTTCTTTTCGGTTTCAGACTGAGTTAAGACTTTGGTTTTTCAAAAATCAATTCGAAGTATTTGGCCATACCGTCGCCCCCGATGCTTGGAGCAAAGATTTGCACCAAACGCCAGCCTTCCTTGGCGTGCTCGTGGACAACGGTCTGATAATCTTCTTTTGGTTGGCGTCGAAAAGAGGACAGCTCAACTCGGACGAATTTGTATTCAAACATGTTCTTTCCCCCCGCTTGTATCGTCTCTCTTTTTATACGCGCGACGAGCGGAAAGAGTTGCAAAAAGAATGTGAATCATTTCGAATCAAGAAATAAGTGCTCATGATAATTGCTTATCATTTTTTACACGCCTGACGAGATCGAGTGCCTGCTTGAACCCCAGTTCCTTGCCTAAAAAGACTTGTCCTTCGGCGGGGGTAGAAGCGCGGGTCTGGCTTAAGTTCTGAAGCTCGTGGGTCAAGAGATGCTCGACCAGATATAACTGTACCTGACCAATTTCCCGTTCGCTTTTCCGATCACGCTCCTTGAACTTAGCCCGCTGCTGACTTTCCTCCACGTACTTGTCAATATCATCCTCCAAAAAATGTGAGGCATTGCAGATGATCTGGCGGTAATCATCCGTCTTAGAGGGAATGGTACGGATGGTGTGACCGAGATGGGCGAGGAGAAATTTGTTCAAGACGATTGGGTCACGGGTGTAGTTGTTATGCAGCAGCGAATATTCCCCCAAGAAAGAACCGCTGTCCTTATCGTAGCTGTGCAATAATGTGTAAGAAGAGCAGTACGTGCAGTACAGTAAATAATCTCTCATGGAAATCCCTCCAAAAATAGCTCCATGACAGGAATTTTATTTATATGGTATGAGAAAAAACGTAAGCAGGTGATACTTGCTTCTCTTGTTTTTGGCGTTTGGTTTGTGTATGCTAAATGACGGGCTCGGCCCGGTAAATAGAGCAGATGTTGGGCTTTTGCATAGCATAGGAGAGAGTAGAAACTGGGTAGACTCTCCGTTTTTGTGCGGAGGGGAAAGGAGCATGACACAGATGGGTAATCAAAAGATTCGACTGGGCATTATTTATGGAGGAAAATCCTCAGAGCATGAAGTTTCATTGCGTACGGCCATGTCCATTATGCAGGCTGTAGATGCAAATAAATATGAGGTAACCCCTGTGTACGTTCAATTGGATGGCTCTTGGGTGACTGGGGAAACACTGGCTGGTCAACTGCCGGATAAGATCGAAGCGTTGCGCTTGTCGGCAAAAACACCAGCTATTACCGAGGCAACAGAGACAGGGCAAGAACTGGCGATCGCAAGCAAGCCAGGATCGCTGTTTGCCATGAATGAGCAAATGGATGTTGTTTTCCCTGTGATCCACGGACCATTTGGCGAAGATGGGACGATCCAGGGACTGTTGGAATTGGCGAATATTCCGTATGTGGGAACCGGAGTTATGGCTTCCGCTGTCGGAATGGATAAATGGATGATGAAGACCGTCTTTGCACAGGCTGGACTTCCACAAGTGAAATATGTAGGCTTTCTGCGCTCGCAATGGGAAAAAGGCCAGGATGATGTCATGGATCGGATCGAGCGTGAACTCGGCTATCCGTGTTTCGTCAAACCGGCGAATATGGGCTCCAGCGTAGGGATTAACAAAGCGAAAAATCGTGAGGAGCTCAAACACGCATTAGATGTAGCTGCCAAATTCGACCGCAGATTGATTGTGGAAGAGTTCGTTCAAGCACGTGAGTTGGAGATTGGCGTTTTGGGGAATGAAGAGCTGATGACATCTGTCGTTGGGGAAGTCATTGCCGCGAAAGAATTTTACGATTATGAAGCAAAGTACAAAGGGGCGGGAACAGAACTCTCCATTCCTGCCATCGTTCCCGAGCATGTATCCGGACAAATCGCGGAAATAGCCAAGCAAGCATTCCAGGCTCTCGATGGCTCTGGCCTTTCCCGCATAGACTTTTTCTGGGATGAGAAAAACGACAAGCTCTATATCAACGAAGTGAATACGATGCCAGGCTTTACGCCGTTTAGCATGTATCCAATGCTTTTCCAAGCTGCGGGTGTGAGCTACAGCGAGCTGATCGATCGCCTGGTGCAACTTGCTATCGAGCGACATGCGGATAAAGGTCGCAACGTTGTAGATGCGGAAGAGTTGGAATAACTATGAGAAAAAAGATGCTGATGAATCGGCATCTTTTTTCTTTTTGTGTAGGAGGGAGGAACTAATTTCGGTCAGCCGATCTCTCCTAACTGTATAAGATGAATATTATTGCTTGAAATGAGAATGATAATCGTTTACATTATTTATGGGACGTTTTACCAGTTATGTAAGTCACTATGCTTGGATAAAAAAATTGGATCAAGCAAGAGGAGAGGTAACATGTTTGTAGTCAAGCATATCGCAGAGCATGCAACGATGCAGAGCTTTCTCAATTGTTATCTCCGAGAAACAGGTAGGGGCGAGTGGATCAATCGGAAAGACGAGATTACGAAGCATCTAACGAAAATCATACAGCCGAGTACAACAGGTACGTACCTTCATTGCGAACTCCCGCATCAGGGGATATCCCTCTATGTCGGTGTCAAATATCATTCGGTGACAGGCAGGCATTTGTTTCATTATCCAGCTTGCTACCGAAGTGGTGACTGTTCTCGTTTCGTTCAGGCGGACTATTTGACATTAGCGGTTCTTTTGATAAAAGAGTTAACGCTTCAGCATGGGGAAAATGCAGTTCCAGATGAATTAGTCTTGCGTATGATTCAAAGTTGCCAAAGCATTGAGAAATTTGTTAGGACTCGCAAAAGCAACGCGGAGATTTTATATGGGGTGGATCAAAGCTTCATCGAAGCTGAGCAGGCACTTTTGTTCGGTCATTTGTTCCATCCAACACCGAAGAGTCAGCAAGGAATTCCTGAGGCCAAGCAAGCTTTGTATGCACCGGAGTGTTGCGGGAAGTTTCAACTCCATTTGTTTGCTGCCCATCCGTCGATTGTTCACGAAAAATCTGGGTTAACAGAATCCGCTTCGCAATTACTGAAGGGCGAGTTTCCTTCGATATCTGATGTCGATCCATCATTTTCAATCGTCCCGATTCATCCGCTTCAAGCAGAATGGTTGCTTGAACAGGTAGCCGTTCAATCCTTGATCGAGAAAGGGTTGCTTCTATACCTGGGCCCAGCGGGTGAGGAGTATATGGCAACATCCTCTCTTCGAACGGTTTATCATCCTGAAAAGAAATACATGCTCAAGCTGTCCGTCCCAATCAAAGTTACGAATTCTTTACGGATCAACAAGTTAAGTGAAATGGAGATTGGTTTAGAGGCGAAGCAAATTTTTGAAACAGGGATCGGTGAAGTGAGTCGCAAGTATCCAGGCTTTGGCTTTATCTCTGATCCGGCTTACATCACGATCACGTTTGATCGGGAGAAAGAAACAGGATTTGAAGTGATCCTGCGTGATAATCCCTTTATGGGGAGTAATGCTCGGCAAGTCACACAAATCGCTGCGCTCGTGCAAGATCCACTTCCTGGTTACAAAAGTAGGTTGGCAACGATCATTCACCATTTGGCACAAAAGGAAGGTAAGACACTGGAAGTAGTTAGTTTGGAATGGTTTAAGCGGTATGTAGATATTTCATTGAAACCAATGGTATGGCTCTATCTAAAGTACGGAATCGGCTTGGAAGCCCATCAACAGAATAGTGTGGTCACTCTTAAAGACGGATACCCGGATCAGTTCTATTATCGTGATAATCAAGGCTACTATTTCTCAGAATCGATGCAAGAAGTATTAGAGGCAGAATTGCCTGGGATTGGCAAGGCGAGTAGGAACATTTACAAAGACCATCTTGTAGATGAGCGAATCACCTATTATATGATTTTTAACCATATGTTTGGACTCATTAATGGATTTGGAACAGAAGGATTAATTGATGAACAAATCTTATTGGCAGAGATGCATGAGGTTTTGACAGAGTTTTTACCTATGAATCGAGAGGCATCGAAGTTTCTGGAGAATCTACTTACGCGCGAACAGCTTCCTTGTAAGGCGAATCTGCTCACGCGCTTCTATGATCTTGATGAATTAACCCAACCGGAAGAGAGATCATCTGTTTTTGTTTACATAGATAATCCTTTAGCAAAAGTAAAGCAGACCGAAAAGGCAGAGCTGCATGCTTTTGGATAGCTTACGAGCATCCAGCTTGAAGAGACTTGGAGGATAAGGTATGGAGTTCACAATACAAGATTTCTCGATTGAAGAGGCACTTCACTCGACACAGTACGTTCAGGTGAGAAGAAGGGTGTTTCGACAATGCATCGAGTCTTTGTTATATGAGGGAATTTTGATTCCTGAGACCTTGCAAGAGGGTGAAGAGACGATTTACACCCTACATGGGCTTGATGAGGGGAATCTGCCTATTCGCTATCGTTGCCGAGGGCGGAGGAGTGCTAGTTTTGGACTTGTTCGTCTTGGGAAGGACCCCGTTACTCGTGTTGCTTACGATCAAAGCGGAGCTGCCCAGCAAGAATCAGAAGCGATATCCCTCACTCGTTTTTTATTGGAATTATTCCGAATGAAAACGGTAGATGAACAAAGGCTGAAGCTTTTTGCCAATGATCTGGAACAAACGTTGTTAAAGGATACTTTATCCCAATACTATCGGGTACAAAATGATATACGGATGCAGGGCAAATCGTACGATGAGCTGGAAGGTGATCTGATGGACGGTCACCCTTACCACCCAAGCTATAAATCACGTGTTGGATTTACTTACGCAGATCATTTTGCCTATGGTCCTGAATTTAAGCAGGAAGTTCATTTTCTTTGGTTAGCGATAAAAAAACAATATGCTCAAGTATCCATTGATCAAGGAAGAAATTTCGATGACCTTCTTTTGGATGAAATAGGTCGAGAACAAAAAGAAGTCTTTCAGCAAATCATCGTCAATCATGGATGCGATCCTGAGCAGTATGCCCTCGTGCCTGTCCATCCTTGGCAGTGGCGGAATCATATCGTGCCTGGATTTCTGGACGATATCCATCGCAAAGAGATCATTGTGCTAGGCGTAGGCGCTGATGGTCATCGTCCACAACAATCCATTCGCACATTTGCTAACAAAAGTAATCCGCATAAACCGTATCTGAAACTCTCGATCAACGTGGTGAATACTTCAGCGGCACGTCATCTCACCCCCCATTCACTGGCAAGTGCACCCATCGTTTCGAGGTGGCTCAAGGGGATAACGGACGCAGATTCGTATTTACGAGATGTGCAAAAGGTGATCATGCTCCAAGAGTTTGCAGCAGTGGCATACGATCCTCCACCTGCTTCTGACCTGGTGGAAATGGTTACATTCGGGGTAATTGGGTGCATGTGGAGAGAAAGTCTCATCCCTCATCTCGAAGCGGGAGAAGATGCGGTTCCTTATAACGCATTAGCGGCTGTAGAGGTGGATGGGGTGCCGTTCATTGATCGTTGGATTCGTGAGCAAGGGCTAGAGAATTGGCTTGCACGATTAATGGAAAGCAGTGTATTGCCAGTTGTTCATATTCTTGTGAAACACGGGATTGCGATGGAATCCCACGGGCAGAATATGATCCTGGTGCATCGGGAGGGTGTCCCTACTCGGGTAGCATTGAAGGATTTTCATGAAGATTTGATTTTTTGCCAACCGTTCTTGAGTGAGCCAGACAAATGCCCGAACTTCGCGGAAGTGCACGAATATTACGCAACGAAACCAGATAATGTGATGTTCCACATGGATGAAACATCAACCGTCAGAGATTTGACGTTAGAGACATTATTTTTGATCAATCTGGGGCAACTCGCACGGCTATTAGAAGAGCATTACGGATATGCCGAAGAGCAATTCTGGGAGATGGCCGTTCAGGTATTGGAGGGTCACCAAAAACAATTCCCGGAATTGGCGGAGCGATTTAAGCGATTTGATCTGTTTGTTCCAAGCGTGCAGGTAGAGAAATTGACCAAGAAAAAGCTATATACAACGAATGAGAACTATCATTTGCATGAAGTTCCCAATCCTTTGTTCGAGGCAAGGAAAAGGCTTCATTCCATGGCTGTGGGAGGTTAATCGCATGATCATTGTCAATCAAAATGAGATTTCTGTACATGAAATGGAGCGACATAGGCAAGGGTTCGAAAGCATGGAGCATTTTCGACAGCCAGAAGGAAAGAGGTACGCAGTCTGCATAGCTGACCCACTAGACGTGATTAGTCTTGTTCAATATTTACGTGAGCATAATGGCTCGGTGTTATTAATTCATGGGGAAACCCCAATGGAAACAGCCTATCAAATGGCAGTGAAGGCAAGGTGTTATGGGCTTGTTTATCAGGAGACGAAGCACTTCTTGTCTATCACGGATAAACAACAGAGCGAAAAACCATCCCTCTACCAATATAGCTCAGGTACTACGGGGGACGCGAAGCTCATCGGGAGAAGTTGGGATGATATCCAAACAGAAATTCATGCCTACAACCAGTTGTTTCAGGGAGAGGAAGCGCTAACTCCGATCGTGCTGGCATCGGTGACACACTCGTATGGCTTGATATGTGGCGTTTTGGCAGCTCTGGAACGGGGAAGTAAGCCTTCGATTGTGACCCACAAAAATCCGAAGTTTGCGTTGCAAGTGATTCAAGCTGCTCCCCAGCACATTGTTTATGGTCTGCCAGTCTTTTATCACATCTTATCAAGCTTTACGCGGGAGCAGGTACGCTTTCACCGGTTAATGACATCTGGTGCTCCCATGCCAGAAGGATTGTTTCTAAAGCTGCAAGGTATGAGCGACGTCCTGATGCAACAATATGGATGCTCTGAGGCGGGGTGCGTCAGTATGAGTAAACAAATGCGGACGCATACAGATCTGGGAATTCCCCTTTCCCATGTCACAATGACAGCAGGTGAAAATGAAGAACAACCCGATGAAATAATGATTCGGATTGGACAGAACGAAATAGCGACGCAGGATTTAGGTTTCTGGACAGGAGAAGGACATATTCAATTTGTATCAAGGATGGATGATGTGATAAACGTTTCGGGCTTAAAGGTGTTTCCTTTAGAGGTCGAGGACGTCATTTTGAAAATGAGTGGGACAAAAGAAGTGGTCGTGTATCGTGGACGTCATCCGGTTATGGGAGAGATTGTGAAAGCGCAGGTGATTACAGAGGGAGGAACTGCTCCTGAACAAATCAGGGAATGGTGCCAAGATCGTTTGCCAGGCTATAAAGTCCCATTCGAAATCCAATGTGTGACGAGCATTCCTAAGACAGCCACAGGAAAAATCAGCCGTCGATTATTAGAAATGGAGACGATCAGCAAATGACACGAAATGAAAGAATCGAGCAAATCCATACGATCATGACCGAAAAATTAAAATTATCGCATATCGTCACGCTAGAGGAGTCCATGCGATTGAATGAGGATCTACATATCGATTCGATTATGCTATTGCAACTGATTGTTTATATCGAGGAGGATTTGCACTTGGTAGTTCCTGCTCATGAGTTAGATCCACGAATCTTCCAAACGGTAGGATCACTCCTTACTTTTGTTGAACAGCTGGAACCGCAGCATGTATCGAATTAGCGTCTATCCAAACATCGAGTGGGGGATACAGAATGGTTAAGGTTCATTGCATTATTTCATGCCTATGCGAAGTGATTAAGCGCCGCACAAAAATTGATTATCGTCCCTATTATTTTGGTATATGGGATGCCGAGTACTCGATAACGGATCAAGGTGTGGTTACGTATTACATTGATAATCATGAGGAGATTATCAAGGGATATGAGAGACTTTTCCGAGCGAAAGTAACGGAATGGTACGATCATTCCAAAGATAAAGCCTCCAATCTGGACATGTTCTTAGAACTCATTGATAAGCGTACTGAGGATCAGTTTGTCCTAGTTCAGATAGACATGTCACTCGTTCCAGAACGAGATAATAAATTTGCGTTGAAGCCGTTCCCGCATTTTTTGATGATTTCAAAGACGGAGAACGAAGATGAGTGGTTTATGTTTGACCCGGATTTTCGTTGGGAGGGCAATGTGAAGAAGGAGACGGTGATCAAATCCTTCTTGGAAAATCCGTTCGGTGGCGGCTTTATGGTGGATGCGAGTGAAATTAAGGAACCAACCTATGAAATGATCCACGAATATTTCTACGCAGCACTCAAACGTGATCATAATCCGTTTACCCTTGAGTTGAAGCAATTGATTACAGACATGGCAGAAGGGCGCAATGGATACAACTTGGACATGTTGCTCCCGGCAGTGACTCAGGTGAAGGTGATTGCGATCCGTAAATACAGCTACGAGTATGCATTTCTCTATCTGCAAGATTACCTGCAATACCATCGTGATGAGTTTTTGCGCATCGCATATAAAGTGGAGGACATCTACCAAGGGTTTACGACAGCTCAGTACTTGTCTGTCAAAATGGCGATGACCAAGAATATGGCGTTGTTACCTCCGATTATCGAGGCGTTAGAAGAGATTGATTTGATTGAACTCGAAGTGAAAAAAGAGTTGGAACGTCAGTTTGTTCTGTGGACCCAAATGGATAAAAGTCTCGTCACTGTAGACGAACAAGGGTGGAGGTAGAGGTCAAATGAAACTCTCATTGTGCACAATCACTTTTCGCCACCAGTTGATTTCGTTTGCACAGATTGTTCGGTTTGCTCATCGTCATCATTTTGATGGAATCGAGTTATGGGGAACCCACGCTCAACATCTGTACGATCATGATCGATTAGAGATGGAGGAGCAGGTAAGGTTGGTCAGGGATCAAGGCATGAGTATCTCCATGCTTAGCGATTATCTGGATATTGCTGCTTCATCTGGATTTCAGCGTACACTGGAAAAAGCAAAAAGACTCATTTCACTGGCGAATTGGCTACATGTAAAACAAATCAGGACGTTTGCTGGACAGAAGGCGAGTAGTGAAGTTGGGCCAGAAGAGCGGGCACGCTATGTGCATCATCTGCAAATCTTATGTAAGATGTGTCAAGAGCACGGAATTCAGCTCTTGGTCGAAACACATCCGAACACGCTCACAGATTCTATGAGTTCTACACTTGCTTTGTTGCAGGAGGTCAATCATCCTGCTCTAAAAGTTAATCTTGATTTTCTTCATGTCTGGGAATCAGGTGCTGATCCGATCAATGCGTACGAGCAATTGAGACCGTGGGTAGCTCATTATCATTTGAAAAATATTTCTTCATCGAATCATCTGCCGGTATTCGCTCCGCATAATGTATATGCCCCTAACGGCGATCGTGAGGGAATGGTACTGCTCGGTGAAGGCGTTGTAGATTATGGGCCTATTTTAGAAAAGATTGCGGATACGGATTATTTTGCATCTATTGAATGGTTTGGTCAGAGTCCGCAGTGTGTATTAGCTGAAGAGGTAGAGTGGTTGCGGAAGGCAATGATGGTTAGTGCGTAAGTGAAAAAGGGTCGGAGGCGCAGGGGTGCTTCCGATCTTTTTTTCGTGCAAAGGGAAACCAAGTGCTTCCAGCGAACGTCTAGGTATTGATTACATATTCGGGAGGACCCTTGATGAAAAAACGCTTATTGCTCTCATGCTTACTGATTTCCTTGCTGGGCATCCTTGTCCCTGAACAAATCAATGCCTCTGCTCCTGCGCAGGCTGACCCTCGCAAGCCAGAGCCGGTCGTCATCTATAAAGTGACGATAGATGGAAAAGTAACAAAAACCGTGACGAACATGCCCTTGATTCACCGAGCGAGCATGTCGCCATCGGGCAGGTTTGTATACGGTGAGCGGATCGGATACGGGAAGGCAGACCGAACTATACCGTACTTGTACGATATGCAAACAAAAAAGATGACGCAGCTATCCGGCTATGGCAAATGGTCGCCGAAGCAGGACGCGCTCTACGTTCGTGAAAATGGCGGTATCGTGAAGCTCAGTCTGCCAGACGGCAAAAAAACGGTACTTGTCCCGGCAGCAGCTCAGTATCCCGTCCTAGATTTTTCCGTTTCACCGGATGAACAGTACATGGCGTTCACACGGATGGACATGCTCTCTTCCAATGCCAAAGTAAGTGGTCACTTGTACTTGCAGCACCTGCCTACACTCAAAATGAAAAAGAATGACCAGTATGAGTGGCGGAGTGGAACAGACGAAGAAATGTATTACTGGGTCCCAAATTCGAAAAAGCTGTTTTACAAAACGCAAACCGCATACAAGGAATTAGACTTACCGACTGGCCTGAAATACGACCACAAAATGACGGCATTTCCTTCTTACTCCAACGATATGAAGTACCGTTACTTGCGAACTACTACAGAAGAATACATGCTGGATTTGCAGACAGGGAAAAAGGTCAATTTGAAGGATTCCGTGTTCACTGAGAGCTACTTGGACAAGATTGTTTGGTCGCCATCAGGAAATCAGATGGCAGTAGAACAGCACGCTCGTACTTCCAATTCTCAAGATTCGTATATGTACATTCAATCATGCAAACAAGTCACGAAATGCGGCTATCCATTTGGCTCTCCTGAAAAGGGAATGCCTGGTTATTATCGTTTAAGTGACAATTATCGCATCATCGGCTGGGCGAAGGATGGGAAGTCGTACTATGTAGCTGATCTCGCATCGATCCACTATAGCGTTTTTTCGCCTGAAAAGTTGAATCCTTTCAACAATGTCATTGAACAGCGATGATTTCCCAATCGAAATGATCCCAAACGAAAGGGAGGTGTAAGGATGCGCACACATGTATATATGGTCCGCCACGCAGAATCGCCGTACATTCAGGACCAGGAGGAAACGCGTGGATTGTCAGAGAAGGGATTGCAAGATGCGCAGCGTGTAGCAGGAATCCTGAAAGACGAACAGATTGACGTGTTTGTCTCCAGCCCATATGCGAGGGCTATTAAGACGATTGAAGCGGCAGCGAAGCAAGCGAATCAGGAAATTAAGCTGGAACCGGGTCTTCGCGAGCGGGAATTAGGCGCTTGGGGAGAGCCGTTTGAACATTTTGTGCAAGCTATAGAGTATGTGTTTGCAAACCGTGAGTTTGCTTTCGCAGGGGGAGAATCCAATGTAGTAGCGGGGGAAAGAGGACTCACCGCCTTTCAGGAAGTTTTGGATCACCATCGAGGCAAAAAAGTCGCGGTTGGCATTCATGGAAACATCATGACGATCATCATGAATCACTACGACTCATTGTACGATTTCTCGTTTTGGAAAAAGACCTCGATGCCCGATATTTATAAACTAAGCTTTGAGGAAGATCAATTGATCCAGGTAGAACGTCTGTGGAATGACAAGGACAAGCGCTAAAAAAGAAGCCGTCTCCCGTTTCAAACGTGAGGCGGCTGTTCTTTTTCTATTATTCGTGACCTTCCAGATCAGTGATAAGCGTCCATAATGACATACCTTTGGAAGCCTTGAACAAAAATGCATGCTTTTCATCCCGCAGTGGCAGTAGAGCAGCCATTGCCTCTGCTTTGGTAGCGAAATGCAGCTTGTTCCCCGTGTAAGCATCATGGAGATAGCGTGAATCATCACCGACTGTCACGAGCAGCTCGAAGCACTCAGCGATGTCTTGAAGCGAGGCTCCGACGCCCGCGTGCATAGCCGCACTTTCTGGGCCAAGCTCATACATATCACCTAACACGACGACTCTTGCGCGCACAGGGTAGAGCTCAGCAAATGTCCGTACGGCAGCCTCCATGGAGACGGGGCTGGCATTGTACGCATCACTGATATACACAGTACCGTGCTTGGAGTTAATTTGCTCAAACCGCATGGCGGAGAGCTGAACGGTGGACAAGGCGTGAGCGATTTGCTCCGTATCCATTCCGAGCCTTTTGGCAATCGCGACAGCTGGCAGTGCATTCAAGACACTGTGGCGGCCGTGCAGCGGAAGGAATGCCTCGAAATGCTCCCCGGAGGCAAAGCACACTTTGAAGCGGGTTCCACCTTCAATCGTTTCGATTTGGTCCGCCCAAATATCCGCCTTCTCATTAACAGAGTAGTACATGATTTCACCCGGATACAGATGGGCGACCAACTGTAGATATTCGGAATCTTTATTGAGCAGCACGAGCCCGTCAAGAGCAGTATGAGGAAGCAGTTCCGCCTTCGCTAGAGCGATTTTTTCACGCGTGCCAAAATACTCAATATGGGATTCACCGATAAATGTAATCACGCTAATATCAGGCTGGACCAGCGAAGCGAGCAGATCGATTTCCCCGGCGTGGTTCATCCCGAGCTCCAGTACAGCAGCTTGATGTTTTTCCTCCATCTGTAATAACGACAAAGGTACACCGATGTGGTTGTTGAAGTTTTTATACGTCTTGTATACGGGCGAACGGCTAGCTAGTACGTGTGCGACGATGTCCTTCACGGTTGTTTTCCCGATACTGCCTGTAACGGCGATGCGAGGGAACGAAAAGCTTTTCCGATAAGCGGCAGCCAGCTTTTGAAAGCCACGCAGTGTATCATTGACGAGAATTAACCCAAAATCGTTTGGCAAGTTCGCAGGAATCTTATCCTGATTTGAAACGAGAGCAGCTACAGCTCCTTGTTCAGCTGCTTGTAACAAAAAATCATGTCCATCCCGTGCGCCGCCTGTCAGCGCTACAAACAATGATCCCGCAGTCAGCTCGCGGGTATCAAAGTGAACGGATGACAAGGCAAGCCCTGGGGAACCAGCGAGCAAAATCCCTTCTGCGTTGATTGCTGCCTGATCCAGTGCAATTGGTTTCATCTGCACGAACTCCTTTTTCTTGGTTGATATGAATTTATAGAAATTCATATCGACATAAGTACAACTAAGGCTTCTCCAAAAAGCTTGGCGAAGCCAAGTTTTCTAATGATCCAGTAGTAACCTCGAAGTCATGCTACCATGCGTTAGGTAGCGCCGCAAGACAAAAGTGAGGGAATGTGATACGATCAATTCTTACATACATAACTAGGCACATACATAGGAAGAAAGGAGTCTCCCATGGAAAAAAGTATTTTTACCAAAATCATGGACGGTGAAATTCCTGCTCGTATCGAGTATGAGGACGAACAGGTCATTGTCATCCACGATATTGCACCAAAAGCACGCGTTCACTTGTTGATTATCCCACGTAAGCCAATTCCCACGCTTATGGATGTAAGCGCCGAGGATCTGCCGCTGATCGGGCATATCCACCACGTAGCACAACTCTTGGCGAAAAAGCTGGAACTGCCAGGCTTTCGTCTGATTAACAACTGCGGCAAAGAGGGTGGACAAGAGGTTTTCCACATCCATTATCACCTGTTGTCCGGTTTTTACGAATAAAATTGAACTAAAGGTTGACCTTCTTTAGTCAATTATCCTATAATGAAGTGTGACAGTCTGTTCGTACGTTCGACTCAGGCGTCCCACGGTTTTAGCGGAGGGAGGGAAGACAAATGGCAGAAATTCGAGTCAAGAAAAACGAGTCTTTGGATAGCGCACTTCGCCGCTTCAAGCGTGAAAGCGCAAAATCCGGGGTGATGGCGGAACTGCGTAAACGTCGCCACTTTGAGAAGCCTAGCATTAAGCGCAAGAAGAAATCCGAAGCAGCTCGCAAGCGCAAGTTTTAATTGACGGAGGGCTCATCATGAGTGTAATGGAGCGACTCGATCAAGATATGAAGCAAGCAATGAAGGACAGAGCTGCTCTAAAACTCTCTGTTATTCGCATGGTGAAAGCCGCATTAAAGAACGAAGAGATTAACAAGGGCAGACTTTTGTCTGAAGACGAAGTGCTGACCATCTTGACTCGTGAGTTAAAACAACGCCGTGAATCCCTCCACGAATTTGAGAAGGCAGGCCGCGTGGAACTTGCCTCGAAAACGCGCGAAGAGATCGACGTGCTCTCCGCTTACTTACCCGCTCAGCTTAGCGAAGACGAAATTCGTGATATCGTTCGGGAAGGTATCGCAGCTACCAATGCCTCCTCCAAAAAGGAGATGGGCAAAGTGATGGGTGCGATCATGCCGAAAGTGAAAGGCAGAGCAGACGGAAACCTCGTGCAAAAGATTGTATCTGAGGAACTACCATCGTAGACGAGAGTAACACCTCATATAGATACGAACAGAAAAACTCAACCTGCAAAGGTTGGGTTTTTCTTTTTTTCCAAATGTGAAATAAATATGAAACGATTGCCACGCTCTTTCGTATACCTTATTGCACATACGTTGAAGCTGATAGAAGGAAAGGAGGTACATGCAATGAGTGCAACAAGGCTAGTAAAAAGCCGCGTGCGATTGCTTTTTTCACTTCTTTGCCTGATCATGGGAATGACGATGCTTCTTGCTCCCGCATCCACAACAGCCCAGACCTATCAAAAAGCTGTCTGGATTCCAGTAGATAGCACGATCGAGCGAGGGCTGGAGAGCTTTTTACACAGAGCATTTGCTGACGCACAGGAGCAGCAGGCAGACCTTGTTATCTTGCATATCAATACGCCAGGTGGAGAAGTAAACGCTGCCGACCAGATTGGGCAGTTGATCCGTCAGGCTCCCATGCATGTGATAGCCTACATTGATAACCAGGCTTTTTCAGCGGGTACTTACATTGCCCTGAATGCCAATGAAATTATTATGACTCCTGGCAGTAGCATGGGGGCAGCCGCACCGATTGACTTGGCAGGGAATGCAGCAGACATCAAGTTCATTTCCGGCTGGAGCAATAAAATGAAGGCGGCAGCTGAGCTGAACAATCGCAATCCTGACGTTGCTCGCGCGATGGTGGAAATCGATACAGAATTCCCGGGATTAAAGCCAAAAGGCACGGTGCTTTCTCTCGATGCCCAACAAGCGAAGCAGTTGGGCTATGCGGATGATGTGGTGTCCAATAAGGAAGAACTGCTCAAAAAGCTTGGTATTCAGCCAGATTCCCTTCAGGCGATTGAGCCAACAGGTGGAGAGCTGGTAGCTAGATGGGTGACGAGTCCCATTGTGATGAGTCTTCTGCTCATCATTGGATTGGGAGGGATTGTAGTAGAACTGTTTGCCCCTGGCTTTGGTGTCGCAGGGACGATTTCGTTTGTTGCGTTTAGTCTGTATTTCTTCGGGCATTATGTAGCGGGATTTGCCAACTGGTTGCACATCGGACTGTTTGCCATCGGAATCTTACTGATGCTTCTGGAAATTTTTCTTCCGGGTGGCATTGTTGGTGCGATTGGCTTCGTGAGCATTGTGACAGGCCTCGTGATGGCAGCCTACGACACGCAGCAAGGGCTCGCATCTCTGGGTGTGGCCGCTTTGATCACGGCAATTGTAACGTTCCTGTTAGTGAAGAAATACGGGGTCAAAGGTCTATTCAACAAGTTTGTCTTGGGTGACACACAGCGCAATGAAGAAGGTTACGTAGCTCCGCGCGATCAGCGTGAGCTGGAAGGAAAAGCAGGCATCGCCGTAACACCATTGCGCCCGGCAGGGGTCGTCAAGGTGGAAGGAAAACGTGTGGATGCAGTATCGGTTGGTGGTTTCATCGAAGCGGGTACCGCCATCACCGTTGTGCAAGTAGAAGGCACGCGTATCGTCGTTGCTGAACTAGAACAAAAGGAGTGAGCTCTATATGTTTGAAGGCGGTTTGATTCCCCTTATTTTTATGGTGGCAGTAGCCATCGTCGTACTTTCCGTTTTCTTCTCGTTCGTACCAGTCATGCTCTGGATTTCTGCGCTGGCTTCCGGTGTGAATATCGGGATTATTACCCTCGTCGCTATGCGCTTGCGTCGCGTCGTACCATCTCGTATCGTGAATCCGTTGATTAAAGCGCGCAAAGCGGGCTTGCAGCTGGATACCAACCAATTGGAGAGCCATTATCTCGCAGGCGGTAACGTAGACCGTGTAGTAGATGCGCTCGTAGCAGCACAACGCGCAGATATTCCACTTGGCTTCGAACGAGCAGCAGCAATTGATCTGGCTGGTCGTGATGTATTGGAAGCGGTACAAATGAGCGTTAACCCAAAAGTAATTGAAACACCTGTGGTAGCAGCAATGGCAAAGGACGGTATCGAGCTGCGGACTCGTGCAAAAGTAACGGTTCGTGCCAACATCGATCGATTGGTCGGTGGTGCTGGTGAAGAAACAATTATCGCCCGCGTAGGTGAGGGGATCGTATCGACAATTGGTTCGTCAAAAGGACATAAGGACGTATTGGAAAATCCGGACCTGATCTCCAAAACGGTATTGAACAAAGGTTTGGATGCCGGAACTGCTTTTGAAATTCTCTCAATTGATATTGCGGACGTGGATGTAGGGAAGAACATCGGGGCACAATTGCAAACCGACCAAGCGGAAGCAGATAAGCGTATTGCCCAAGCGAAAGCGGAAGAGCGTCGCGCCATGGCGGTAGCCCAAGAGCAGGAAATGATCGCGCGCGTACAAGAAATGAAGGCAAAAGTAGTAGAAGCCGAAGCACAAGTACCACTCGCTTTGTCCGAAGCATTGAAAAGCGGCAAAATGGGCGTAATGGATTATTACAACATGCAAAACATTGCTGCGGATACACAAATGCGTCAATCCTTCGGGCATGCAGGTGACAAACAAGATCCTGCTATGCCAGACGAGAAAGAATAAGGGCGATTGCCATGGAAGATCTCATGGATCTCGTCGTAGATTTACTGGGTTTAGTCGAGTGGATCATCCCGCTCATCGGCAAGTTCTGGTTTGTCATCCTGGGTTACTTAGGATATAAAGCTCTTGGTAAAGCCGGAAAGAAGATGTCGCAAGGCAAAAAAATGCCTCCGCTTACCCCGGCAAGTAAGTCGGATATCCCTATGGACACTGAGGATTACGGCAGAGAGACAGTGCGGGCATCCACCAAATATGAGCCACTTCAGCGTGAATCGATGGAAGGTATTGGAGTCGAGCAGGAATGGGCATTCTCCAGTCCGGCCCGTGCTTCAACAGGTCCAACCATCACAGTGAAGCAATCGGAAACGATGAAGGTCGCTGATTCGGAACGGGTGAGAACACTCACATCGAAACACGGCAATCCGCGTGATGGGATGAAATGGGCGCTCATTTTTGGAGAGCCGCGCTCAAAAGCTCCGTACGCCCAGCAGGTTCGGCAAAGAAAGATTTTATAATAGCAGCTAGTCAAACAGGTGAACCTCGGTTCGCCTGTTTTTTATTGATACGCAGTGTATTTATGTCGAAATATATCGAATAACTTGTCTTGTTTCTCGTATCCTAGTTGACTATCCTGAATGTAAAGAAAATTCTTCTAATAGAAGAAAGGGTAGAGGTCAAGCGATGAATCAACAAATTTTTGAACAAATGGGGCGGTTTCGTCAAAAAGTGATTCGGCTTGCCATCTTCGAAAACAAATCAGTATATGAAACGGCGATCGCATGCGGTTGTTCAGCTGAGAAAGTAAAACGAGTCATAAAAAAATGGAAGGCGCTTACAAAGGAAAAAGAGCTGGTTTCTGCTGCAAAAGAAAGCAAATAATCAATGGGTTTTGTAGAATGTATTTCAAAGACTGAGTTCTCAACTGCTTGCTAAATCGCAAGCGACGAGGGCTCTTTTTTTGTGGCTGTTTTTGATGAATGCCTCTTTATGCTCGCGCATACGCATAGATAAGAATGGTTTTGCACCTGCAAACAGATGAGATCGTCATATTCGCCAATATATAGAACGAGAAGGGGGGCTAATCCATGAAGCGTTGGAGCCGCCGTCTGCGCCAGCTGGCCGGAGGGGTGTTGGATCTGCCGCAAGATGTCGTCCTGGAAGTCCCGCGCATTACGATGATCGGTCATTTGCAAATGTATATAGAGAATCATCGAGGAGTCTTGCATTTTAGCGAAAAAGAGCTTCGCCTGTTGCTGACGAACGGTCAAATGATTGTTTCAGGTGAACAGCTTGTCATCCGAGCGATTTTGCCTGAGGAGGTTCTGTTAGAAGGCAGAATCGGTGGCGTGAAATTTTTGGAGACGGGACCACAGAGCACGTAATCTTTGTTAGAGGAGGGGGCGGCACGTATGCGGTATGGAATTAAGGAGTGGGTGGATGGACATGTAACCATTACTGTTCGGGGAAAACGGTTTGAGCGGATGCTGAATATGGCCGTACGGGATGGAATTCGAATATGGAATATTCGCAGGGTAGGGGAAGAGGTGACTCGCTGCGATATTTTGATTCGTGATTATTTTCGTTTGCGGCCGCTTTTAAAAGAGACAGGCTGTCGTAGTCACGTCGAGGCAAGAGACGGGCTGCCTTTCTGGCTGCTGCGTATACGCAGACGATCTGGATTGGCAATTGGGGCTGCTCTTTTTTTTATCGGATTGTACATGCTCTCCTCTTTTGTTTGGAGTGTCGAAGTGAGTGGGACAAAAATGGTTGATCCGCGACGAGTGATTCAAGCTGCCGAACAAGTGGGGATTAAAGAAGGGGCATGGAAGGTCAAACTAAAAGAACCGTTGGTTTTGCAAAAAGAGCTGTTGAGTCTGCTGCCTGAAGCGTCCTGGGTTGGAATCGAGATTCAAGGAACCAAGGTTATGCTTCAAGTGGTGGAAAAAGAGGCTCCCGTTAAGCCGCTTGCAACAGGTCCCCGTCATCTTGTAGCGAAAAAGAGGGCTGTCGTCCATAAAATTCTCCCAGAGGTTGGTCGCAGTCAGGTTGTGAGCAATCAATTGGTAGAAAAAGGCCAAGTGCTTATTTCCGGGATTATTGGCAATGACGCCCGTCAACAAGCCGTATCAGCACGAGGCAAGGTGCAAGGGGAAGTGTGGTATATGAGCAACACATCGGTTCCGCTAAAACAAACCATGCACCGTCTGACGGGAGAAAAGCTGGAGCATCAATACCTGCTCCTAGGCCCCTATGCGATATACGTGTGGCCATTTGAAAAACAGTCCTTTGCACAAGCCGAAATGGCGGAACGACGGTTTTTGCCCTCGTACGCGGGATATACCTCACCACTTGGCTGGAAGACAGTAACGTACGCGCAAACAGAATCCGTCCAAACAGAAATGAGCGTGGAGGAAGCGACGGAACTGGCTAAAAAATTCGCCAGGGAGGATATCTTGCAAAAAGCTGGAAAAGATGCGTTCATTCAGGACGAAAAAGTTTTGCACGTCACAACAGAGAATGGTAAAGTTTACGTAAGCATTCATTTTTCCGTTATTGAAGATATTGCCATTGAACAGCCTCTCGTTGGGCAGTGAGGGATGGCAAGCAAATGACGCATTGCTGATTACCGTTGCAAGGAGATGGAAGCCTGTTGCACGTACAAGATGAGGTAAGAATCCCGTTTTCAGACGCATCTGAGGCCTTGCTGTTGTTCGGACCACATGACGCGTACCTAACACTGATCGAGCAAAGAAGTTCCGCCAAAATTATGACCCGAGAAGGCGAACTGGTTATTAGCGGGGATAAGCCGGAAGTGGACAAACTGACAGAGTTGATTGAAATTCTGCTACAGTTGATTCGCAGAGGGATTGCCCTGTCCGAACGAGACATCTCTTATGCGATGTCGTTGATTGAACGGGGAGAAGGTACCCAACTGCTCGATGTGTATGATGAAGAAGTCGCTCGTACCCAACGTGGCAAAGTAATCAGGGCAAAGACTTTGGGCCAGCGTCACTACTTGTCTGCGATCAAGAGGCATGACATTGTGTTTGGAATTGGACCAGCTGGTACCGGAAAAACGTATTTGGCTGTTGTCACAGCAGTAAATGCGTTGAAAAATGGGCGCGTCAAACGGATCGTTCTTACCAGACCGGCCGTAGAAGCGGGGGAGAGCCTTGGATTTTTGCCAGGAGATTTGCAGGAAAAAGTAGACCCTTACCTGCGTCCGCTCTATGATGCTTTGTACGACATGCTGGGCAATGAACAAGTCGCCAAAATGATGGAACGCGGACTCATTGAGGTTGCACCTTTGGCGTACATGCGTGGTCGTACGCTCGAAGATTCCTTTGTCATTTTGGATGAAGCCCAGAACACGACTCCCGAGCAAATGAAAATGTTTTTGACCAGGCTTGGTTTTGGTTCCAAAATGGTCATTACGGGTGATGTGACCCAGGTGGATTTGCCGAAGGGCAAGAAATCCGGATTGCGCGAAGCACAGCGCATCTTAAGTCCGATTTCCGATGTAGCCTTTATTCATTTCCAAGAGGGAGACGTCGTTCGTCACAGTCTGGTACAAAAAATCATCGCTGCCTATGCCAAGGAAGAAGTAGAACACGGCTATTAATAAATGGCGTCACAAAAAGGAGATCGTTTACCTGTGTTATCTGTAGAAATCCTTCATGAAGAAATCGAACCGATCGATGAGAATTTGCAAAACCTGCTTGTACGTTGCCTGGAAGCAGCGGCAAAGCTGGAAGACGTACAAGGAGAGGTAGTTGTCACGCTGGTGAACAACGAGCGCATCCACGAGCTGAATCGCGACTATCGTGGCGTTGATCGGCCAACGGATGTTCTGTCCTTTGCGATGAACGAACCGGGTGAAGGGGAAATGGAAATCTTCATCGATGAGGATGAGGCCAGCGAGTTTCCGAATATGCTGGGAGATATCATTATCTCGGTGCCAAAAGCACATGAGCAGGCCGAAGACTATGGTCATTCATTCGAACGCGAACTCGGATTTCTCACGGTTCATGGTTTTCTTCACCTTCTGGGCTATGATCATGGGACGCCAGAAGAAGAGAAGGAAATGTTTTCACGTCAAGAAAAGGTTCTGGAACAAATCGGCTTGACGAGGTAGGAGATTACGTTGAAGGAATGGCGACGATTGACTCGCAGCTTCGCCTACGCTCTGCAAGGAATTTCCTATACCGTACGGACACAGCGAAACATGCAAATCCATGTAGCCGCAGCCATTTTGGTGCTGGCGGCAGCGTGGTGGCTGCAGATACCCCGCAGCGATGTTTTGCTGGTCCTTTTTTCTATCGGTCTGGTCTTCTCCCTTGAGCTGGTAAATACCGCGATTGAAGCAGTCGTGGATTTAGCTTCCCCGGAATGGCACGCCAAGGCGAAGATTGCCAAAGATGTGGGGGCAGGAGCTGTGCTTGTGGCGGCAATCCTGTCTCTCATCATCGGAGTCCTCGTATTTGGACAGCCACTGTTGCAAAAAGTATGGGGATAGTTTTTACTAGAGAGAAGGAAGAAATTTTTCCATAAGCCAAATGAGGTACCGGACGGGTCATTCTAGTTGACCTTTCAGTCTGGTTTCTTCGTGTCTCATTGGACACATTCTGTTTTGAAATGATGTTAAAGACCAATCATATGAGGAATGATGAGAATGGATAAACAAGCATTATTAGCACAAGCAATCGAAGCCAGAAAGCTCGCTTATGTACCGTACTCCAAGTTTCAGGTAGGAGCAGCTCTTTTAGCTGAGAGAGGCAAGGTTTATTTGGGAGGCAATATTGAAAATGCAGCGTACTCGCTGTGCAACTGCGCAGAGCGTACGGCTCTTTTTAAAGCGTATTCGGAAGGTGATCGGACTTACAAGGCATTAGCCGTTGCTGCCGATACACCGCAAGCTGTATCACCGTGCGGGGCTTGCCGACAAGTCATGGCAGAGCTGTGCCCGCCGGACATGCCTGTATTTTTGACGAATCTCAAAGGCGACATTTGGGAAACGACAGTATCTGCCCTGCTGCCAGGCGCATTCACCAAGGAGGATTTACGTGGATAATCGCAAGACCAAGCAATCGTTTAAATCGGGATTTGTCTCCATTGTGGGACGCCCAAATGTTGGAAAATCAACACTGTTGAATCATATTGTGGGACATAAAATCGCCATCATGTCCAATAAGCCGCAGACCACACGCAACAAAATTACGGCTGTGCATACGACAGAAGAGGGACAAATTATTTTCTTGGATACACCGGGGATTCACAAGCCTCAATCCAAACTCGGAAACTACATGGTTTCCGTTGCCGAAAATACGTTGAACGAAGTAGACCTCGTTTTGTTTGTTGTCGATGCAACAGAAAAACGCGGAGCCGGGGACGACTACATCATCGAGCGGTTGAAGCAGGTCAAAACGCCAGTATTTTTGGTCATCAACAAAATTGACAAAGTGCACCCGGAAGCACTGCTGCCGATTATTGACGATTACCGCAAATTATATGATTTCAAGCAAATTGTTCCAATCTCTGCACTGGAAGGTAACAATACGGGATCATTGCAGCAGGCTATTTTGGGTGAAATGGAAGAAGGCCCGATGTATTACCCTGCAGATCAGGTGACAGACCATCCGGAACGCTTTGTAGCAGCCGAGTTGATTCGGGAAAAAGTTCTGCATTTGACGAGAGAAGAAGTACCTCACTCCATTGCTGTTGTAATTGAAGAGATGAAACGGGGCGAAAATGGCAAAACCCTTTACATTTACGCGGCCATTTACGTAGAGCGGGATTCTCAGCGCGGAATTTTGATCGGGCAAAAAGGCCAGATGCTCAAAGAAATCGGTCAACGGGCGCGTAAGGATATCGAGCGGCTGATGGGTGACCAAGTATTTTTGGAGCTCTGGATCAAAGTGAAAAAGGATTGGCGCAACCAAGAGCGGATGCTGCGTAACTTCGGTTTCTATGACGAGCAATAATATTCCCATCGCGATGTGTTAATTTTTCCAAGGCATAGAATAACGGGCAAAGGTGATTCTAAGAAGGAAGTGGATAGACCCGATATAGGAAAGGATGATGCTCCATGCTTCGTGACTTTTCTTGGAGAGTTTTCGCTTCAACCGGTGACATCCATGCTTACCTTCTCTACCGTGATCACCATCAAACGGATGTTTCCAGCGAGGAAACCTCGTTTGATCTCGCCCAGGAAGAATTGGGTGACACGCAGGCATGCTTGTAAAGTGGGAAGGGATTGTCATTCGCAGTGTGGACTATGGTGAGTCCAGTAAAGTGGTGACATTGTTTACCCGGGAGAACGGCAAATTAGGCGTGATGGCCCGTGGTGCTAAAAAGACCAAAAGCCGTCTTGCCGCCGTCTCCCAGCTGTTTTCGCATAGTTATTACCTATGCAAGGCGGGACCCGGTACGGGAATGCCCGATCTCTCTCAGGGAGATATGCTGGATTCGTTCCGGGATATGCGGCAAAGCCTGACTGCTACGGCTTATGCCGCATACATAGCAGAACTTTTGGATCGGCTGACGCAGGAAAGGGAACCAAATCCCTACTTGTTTCAGCTACTCCTTCATACATTTCGCTATTTGGATGAAGGACGAGATGCTGAGATCCTATGTCGTATTTTTGAGACCAAGATGCTAATTGTAGCGGGGATCTCCCCGCAGCTCACGGCATGTGTAAACTGTGGCGAACAGCGCGAGCCCTATGCGATCAGTGTGGGACAGGGGGGTCTGTTGTGCCCAGTTTGCCAGCCTTCCGATCCATATGCTATGGCAGTTACACCCTCAACCTGGAAGCTGTTACGGCTGTTCCAGGTATTTGATTTGGAGCGGCTTGGTGACATTGAAGTGAAACCGGCTACCCGCAACCAGCTCAAGCATGTGCTGCGGAGCTTCATGGATGAGTACCTGGATCTCAGGCTGAAAAGTCGAGCATTTCTGGAACAACTGGAGCGTATGGAAAGAATGACGCAATCCGATCAGGACTAATTGACATACGAATTTGTTTTCGTTATGATAAGAACCAAACTTGTATAACGTATGTTGCCATGAAGGAAAAGAGTAGTCGGCCACTGGCTGTGAATAGCGAATCGGGGATAGTGGGAGCCCGGTCACCATGCTGATGAAGGGCGTTCTGGAGCAATTTGATTGTAAGGTGGGCGAAGAAGTCATTCGCCAAGTAGGGTGGAACCGCGAGAATCCTCTCGTCCCTACACTGTCGCATCAGGCAGTGTAGAGGCGGGAGGTTTTTTTAGTTTCGACTTAAAGCCAAGTTCTAATAAGTTTAGAGGAGGAAAAAGCATGAAAATGACATTTCAAGACATCATTTTGACGCTGCAAAACTTTTGGGCAAAGCAAAACTGTCTCATTGTCCAGCCGTATGACGTTGAAAAAGGGGCAGGTACGCTTAACCCGATGACCTTCCTTCGTTCCATTGGACCTGAGCCGTGGAATGTGGCATATGTAGAGCCTTCCCGTCGTCCGGCAGACGGACGTTATGGGGAAAACCCGAACCGTCTGTATCAGCATCACCAGTTCCAAGTGATCATGAAGCCATCGCCGGACAACATTCAAGAGCTGTACCTCGAGAGCTTGCGCGAACTCGGAATCGATCCACTGGAGCATGATATCCGATTTGTAGAGGACAACTGGGAGCACCCTGGTCTCGGCGCATGGGGCTTAGGCTGGGAAGTTTGGCTGGACGGAATGGAGATTACACAGTTTACGTACTTCCAGCAAGTGGGCGGTCTGGAATGTAAACCAGTGGCAGTTGAGCTGACTTACGGACTGGAGCGTTTGGCTTCCTATATTCAGGAAAAAGAAAATGTGTTCGATCTGGAATGGTGCAACGGGTATACGTACGGAGATGTATTCCTGCAACCAGAATACGAGCATTCCAAATACACATTCGAGCTGTCTGATGTCGATATGCTGTTCTCTCTCTACAATACGTATGAGGCAGAAGCAAAGAGACTGATGGCGGAGCGACTGGTTTACCCAGCTTATGACTACGTGCTGAAATGCTCCCACACCTTCAACTTGTTGGATGCGCGTGGAGCGATCAGTGTGACGGAGCGTACAGGCTACATCGCTCGTGTACGCAATCTGTCTCGTGAAGTCGCACAAACCTACTATAAAGAGCGTGAGCGCCTCGGTTTCCCGCTTTTGCAAAAAGGCAACGCAGACGCTGCAGATCAAGTGAATCAGGTGAAGGGAGAGGATACAAATGAGTAAGCGCGATCTACTTGTAGAGGTTGGTTTGGAAGAAATGCCTGCTCGTTTTGTCGCACAGGCAGCGGCACAATTCAAGGAAAAAGTAGAAAAGTGGCTGACTGCTGAGCGCGTGCCGTTTGATCAAATTACGGCATTGGAGACACCTCGTCGTTTTGCCCTGTTGATCAATGGATTGGCAGAAAAGCAGCCTGACCGCAATGATGAAGCGAAAGGCCCTGCACGCAAAATCGCACAAGATGAAGTGGGCAACTGGTCCAAGGCAGCACTCGGCTTTGCTAGAAGCAACAATGTTGAGCCTGACCAACTGTATTATAAAGAAGTAAACGGGATCGAGTATGTCCATGCTCGCAAATCGGAAGCGGGAAAACCGACTACCGAGCTTTTGCCGCAACTGGCTGAAGTAATCACCGGCATGAGCTTCCCGAAAAATATGCGCTGGGGCGCGCGCGATTTGAAATACGTTCGTCCGATTCGTTGGCTGGTTGCTTTGTTCGGCGATGAATTGATCGATCTGGAGATTGCAGGCGTAAAAAGCGGACGCGTTTCTCGTGGACACCGCTTCTTGGGAACCGAGGTTACGTTGAATCACCCAAGCGAATACGTAGGCAAGCTGGCTGAGCAATATGTCATGGTGAATCCCGACGAGCGCAGAGCAGCCATTGTAGAACAAATTCATCGCTTGGAGAAGGAAAATGGCTGGACGATTCCAATGGACGAGGGACTCTTGGATGAGGTAGTCCATCTTGTGGAATATCCTACCGCCCTTTACGGTACGTTTGAGCAAGAATTCCTTTCCATTCCACGTGAGGTTTTGGTTACCTCCATGCGTGAGCACCAGCGTTATTTCCCTGTCGAAAACGCTCAGGGTCAATTGCTGAATCATTTTGTGACAGTGCGTAACGGAGACAGCCGCGCTCTCGAAAACGTAGCGAAAGGGAATGAAAAAGTTCTTCGCGCACGCTTGTCTGATGCTCGTTTCTTCTATGTAGAGGACCAAAAGCTGTCCATTGAAAGCTGCTTGAAACGTTTGGAGACAATCGTTTACCATGAAGAACTGGGAACAATCGGAGATAAAGTTCGCCGTGTACGTAAAACAGCTGCCCAAATTGCAAGCAAGCTGGGTGTGAGCGCGGAAGAGACCAAACAAGTAGACCGCATTGCAGAAATCGCAAAATTTGACCTCGTTACCAACATGGTAGGCGAATTCCCTGAACTGCAAGGGATTATGGGGGAAGATTACGCGCGCAAAGCGGGTGAGTCCGACCTCGTGGCAAGCGGCGTATTCGAGCATTACCTCCCGCGTTTTGCAGGGGACAAAATGCCTTCTTCCGCCCAAGGTGCTATCGTCAGCCTGGCTGACAAGATGGACACGATTGTAGGCTGCTTCTCGATCGGCATTGTGCCTACTGGCTCACAGGACCCGTATGGTCTGCGCCGTATGGCAGCGGGGATCGTTTCGATTTTGGTGGAGCGCGACTGGCAAATTTCTCTTTCTGATCTGTGGAATGCCGCGATGGAAGGCTATGTAGCGCAAGGCGTAAACAAGAGAGCGGCAGAAGACGTGAAAAAAGACTTGGTAGATTTCTTCGCACTCCGTCTGAAAAATGTCTTGCAGGATCATGGCGTTCGCTACGATGTCATCGACGCTGTTCTTGCTGCCGATCTGACACTGGTTCCAGAGGTGCTGGCAAAAGCAAAAGCACTGATGGGAGCCGTACAAACAGAAGAATTCAAGCTGATTGTGGAGCAGTTTAACCGGGTGAACAATCTGGCGCAAAAAGCGGAAGCAGACCAAGTCAGCGAAGCTTTGTTCGCGGAAGATGTGGAACGTGCCTTGTATCAGGCATTCCAAGCTGTTCAGAAGGATGTAGAAGGTCTGAAGGATCAAGAGAAGGTACTCGCAACCTTGTCAACCCTGCGTCAACCGATCAACGCATTCTTTGATAAAGTAATGGTCATGGCAGAAGACCAGGCCGTTCGTGCGAATCGTCTGGGGCTTCTCTTGCAGCTTTCTCGTGTGCTTTATCGCTACGCAGATTTTTCCAAAGTTGTATTCGCGTAAACAAAATAAAACTGGTGCCTTCGTCTGAAAATCAGGCGGGGGCACCTTTTTTCCGCGTGAAAGAAGGAATATCCCGTCGAATAGAGTAATACTAGGAAGAGGTAAAGACAGAACCGGGGTGATTGGTCATCGAGCTTACCAAACGACAAGAGCACATCTTACAGATAGTGAAGGATGACGGACCGATAACAGGAGAGCATATTGCGGAGCGACTGAATTTGACTCGCGCGACGCTGCGCCCTGATTTATCCATCCTCACAATGTCAGGATATCTAGAAGCCAGACCTCGGGTCGGGTATTTTTATGCCGGCAGACCCGCAAGCTCAGTCATAAGTGAACGGCTTCACAAGCTTCTCGTCAATGACTACAAGGCGGTACCGATCGTGGTATCCGAATCCGCCTCGGCTTACGACGCCATCGTTACCCTCTTTTTGGAGGATGTTGGCACGTTATTCGTCGTCAATCAAAAAGGATATTTGGCTGGCGTGATCTCACGAAAAGACCTCCTGCGGGCTTCTTTAGGCAACAAGACGCTGGAGGATGTTCCGGTCAGCATTATCATGTCTAGGATGCCGAATATCATTACCTGTGCACCTGATGAGACCTTGTACGCAGCCGCCAAAAAGCTGATTGATTTTCAGATCGATTCTCTGCCTGTCGTAAGGCCCAGCGAGGAAGATCCGAAGCAAATGGAGCTGTTGGGGCGCGTCACCAAGACGACGATCGCGAAAGCATTTGTAGAATTGGGTAGCGAACCGAAAGTGTAGGAGGAGAAGCGATGCAAGGTAATCAGCGAGGACAGCTCATCTATGTAGTCTCAGACTCCATCGGCGAAACGGCCGAACTTGTCGTTCGCGCAGGAGCTAGTCAGTTTGATCGTTTTTTGTTTGATGTACAAAAATATCCGTATATAGAAGACAAGGAATCGATTGACGAAATCATTGCTTCGGCAAAAGAATCGCGGGCAATGATCGTGTTCACTCTGGTCATTCCGGAGCTGAATGCGTATATTACACAACAAGCTGCTCTTCACGGAATTCCGGCTCTTGATGTTATGGGGCCTTTGATGAATACATTGCAGGGCATGTTGAAAGAGCCGCCAACAGGAAAACCGGGCTTGGTACGCCGACTGGATGAAGAGTATTTCCGCAAAGTAGACGCTATCGAGTTTGCCGTCAAATATGACGATGGACGGGACCCACGCGGCCTATTGCGCGCAGATGTGGTTTTGATCGGCGTTTCGCGTACTTCCAAGACGCCTCTTTCCATGTATTTGGCTAACAAGCGACTTAAGGTTGCCAATGTTCCGCTTGTCCCGGAGGTAGAGCCACCAGAAGAACTGTTCCAACTGCCAATAGAACGGTGTATAGGGCTTACCATCAATCCGGAGCAACTGAACGGCATTCGGACAGAGCGTCTGAAGGCACTGGGATTGACTGCACAAGCAAATTACGCCAATCTCGAACGGATTGCCGAAGAACTGGCTTATTCCAAGCGCATTATTGAGCGTCTCGGATGTACGGTGATCGATGTATCCAACAAGGCAGTGGAAGAAACGGCAAACATCATTTTGGAGATGATTCGAAAAAACAATCTCCGTAATGAAAGGAAATAGGCCGAAAGAAGGATTTTGGCGTTTTTTGTAGAAAATCAATTAGCCGAGGTACTTATCATAGCTAAGTTTCTCAGCGTTTATTGCCCTTAGAAATGTGGAAAAGTAGAAAAGAAGAAAAGAAGTTTGATGCAAAGAAGGAAATTGACGAATTTTGACGAACTAAATATTCTCACGTGCGATTCTCCTTATAAAGGTGGAAAGACATGACTGGTCCCACTTCAGATGAATTTGTAAATCAAGTGCGTGCCGCTGTCGACATCGTAGACGTTGTAGGAGAGTACGTTCAACTGAGAAAAAGCGGTCGTGCCTTTCTCGGTCTATGTCCGTTTCACTCTGAAAAGAGCCCTTCCTTCAACGTAAATGCAGAGCGACAGTTTTTTCATTGCTTTGGCTGTGGAGCAGGTGGGGATATCTTTTCCTTTTTAATGAAACTGGAGCAATTGACTTTTCCAGAGGCACTGCACAAATTGGCGGAGCGTGCCGGGATAGCTGTGCCCCAGCCGCAGCAAGTAGAGGATTCACCTGAAAAACGGATGAAGCATGCGATGCAGGAAGCGCATACGTTCGTTTCACGCCTCTACCACTACGTGCTTACGAAAACACCCTATGGCGCAGAAGCGATGAAATATCTCGCAAAGCGCGGCATGTCTGAGGCGACAATAGCCGAATACCAAATCGGATTCGCCCCGGATTCATGGGATTTCGTGACGCAGCAGTTGACAAAGCGGGGATTTTCACAGGAATTGATGGTGGAAGCAGGGCTTTTGGCCAGGAGTGATGCAGGAAAAATCTTTGATCGCTTTCGAGGTCGTATCATGTTTCCGATCCAGGATTCCCAAGGTAACGTCATCGGATTTGGTGGGCGCTTACTGCAAGGATCGAAGCCCAATTCCAACCAAAAGTCTCAACCCAAGTATCTGAATAGCCCGGAAAGCCTTTTGTTCAACAAAAGCGCTACGCTGTTTAATCTTCATCGTGCGCGCCCCATTATTAGAAAGAGAAAAGAGGCGCTGTTGTTTGAAGGATATGTCGATGTCATATCGGCATGGCAGGCGGGTTTTATGCAAGGAATTGCCACTTTGGGAACAGCCTTGACGGAGCAGCAGGCCAGAATTCTTCGTCGCAATACAGAGTCAGTCGTACTCTGTTATGACGGAGATGCTGCAGGACAAGAAGCAACGAGCAAAGCGATTCACGTTTTGCAGCAAGCCGGTTTGATCGTTCGAGTTGCTCCACTTCCACAAGGAGTGGACCCGGATGATTACATCCGCCAGCATGGGGCTGAAGCATTTTCCCAGCAGGTATTGTTACAGGCGATGCCAGTTACGGCTTTCCGTCTGAAACATTTACGCAGTCAGTTCGTAATAAAAGATGAGACGGACAAAGCCCGCTTAATCGCGAAGGCGGTCGAGATCATCAACGAGCTCAGCAGCCCGGTGGAACGGGACATGTACCAACGGCAATTGGCAGAAGAATACTCCCTTACTCTCGGTGATCTCAAATGGGAGTCCAAACGCGCCTACAATCAGCAAAAAAGTGAGCGCCAAAGGGATAAAGTGACGCCAGCATGGAATAATAGTATAAATAATGGCAAAGTTACGCTCGCGAAAACACTGCCACCCGCTTATCACACGGCTGAGCGCATGCTGCTTTACTACATGATGCGGAACGAAGAAATAGCGGCCCGCGTCCAACAGGAATGCAGTGCCCACTTTCAGGTGGATGAACACGATGCGCTGGCTGCCTACCTGTACGCCTACTATGCAGAGGGAAACCCGGAAGACCCTGGAAAGTTTATACATTATGTGCAAGACGATTTGTTAAAGCAATTAGCCTCGGGATTGGCCATGATGGAGTGCAACAACGACGTATCTGAATTAGAGATCGGTGACTACATCAAACAAGTGAATAACTACCCGAAGCGTGCCGAGTTGGAACGATTGCGCGATGAGCAGCGGAGCTTACACCTCCAAGCGGCCGCAGCGGACAGCGAGGATGCGCGCAAACAACTTGAACTTCAAGCAGCCGTTACAGGGATGAAGATTCTTGAATTGGAAAATGCTTTAAAAGAAGGGTAGCTTCAGATCATTCCCGGGGAAGGAGGGAAAGTAGATGAACAAGCAAAATATCACTTCCGACATGGAAGCAATGTCCATCGAACAAGTGAAGGAACAGTTGGTCGAATTAGGCAAGAAACGCGGCGTTTTGTCGTATAAGGAAATTACGGATCGCCTGGCAGGTTTTGAGCAGGATTCTGATCAAATGGATGAGTTTTTTGAATATCTTGGTGATCAAGGAATTGAGATTAACAACAATGAGAATGAAGATGACGACGATGAAGTCGATCAAATGATCATCAAGGACGAGGACAACGAAGAATTCGATTTTGACGATCTCTCCGTTCCACCTGGAATCAAGATCAATGACCCTGTACGGATGTATCTGAAGGAAATTGGTCGAGTTCCTCTGCTCTCCGCAGAAGAGGAGATTAAACTGGCGCAGCGAATTGAACAAGGTGATGAGGAAGCCAAAAGACGTCTGGCTGAGGCGAACTTGCGATTGGTTGTATCGATTGCGAAGCGTTATGTAGGACGTGGCATGCTATTCCTCGACTTGATTCAAGAAGGGAACATGGGTCTGATTAAAGCGGTGGAAAAGTTTGACTATCGCAAGGGCTACAAGTTCAGTACGTATGCAACCTGGTGGATTCGCCAAGCGATTACCCGTGCCATTGCAGACCAGGCTAGAACGATCCGGATTCCGGTTCATATGGTGGAAACGATCAATAAATTAATCCGCGTTTCCCGTCAGCTTCTGCAAGAGCTAGGTCGTGAACCTATGCCAGAAGAAATCGCTGAAAAAATGGATCTCACTCCGGAAAAAGTTCGGGAAATCATGAAGATTGCTCAAGAACCAGTATCCCTGGAGACTCCAATTGGGGAAGAAGACGATTCCCACTTAGGTGATTTCATTGAGGATCAGGATGCATTGGAGCCATCTGATGCAGCTGCCTATGAACTTTTGAAAGAACAGTTGGAAGACGTTTTGGATACATTAACAGACCGGGAAGAAAATGTACTGCGTCTGCGTTTTGGATTGGATGACGGACGTACATGGACGTTAGAAGAAGTAGGCAAAGTGTTTGGTGTAACCCGTGAACGGATTCGTCAGATCGAAGCAAAAGCTCTTCGCAAATTGCGTCATCCGAGTAGAAGTAAACGCTTAAAAGATTTCTTGGAATAACCGATATAAGAAGTATGTGGCCTACGTTAGCCGACGTAGGCTTTTCTTATTCATGAAAGTAAACACTTTTTGTCGTAGTTAGGAGGGGCCGCGTTGGAAGACCAGCGCAAGCGCACGATCATCGCCGAAATAGAAAACTGGCGGCGCAACCATTTACTGCCTGAACATTACTGCATCTTCTTGTTAAATCTGTATACAGAAGGGGATCGGCCAAATACACCGGCGTCCGCAGGCGGGAATGAGCGTATGGGAACGGTACCGGGTGTGCTGTCAGGAAAAGTCAATTCAACATCATCTGTCACAAATACATATGCACCTAGAACTGTCTCTCCAGTGACGGGGAAAATGGTAGTGGCATGGCTCCTTGGTGCCTTTGTCATTGCTGGTTTGATCTTACTTGCTTTTCATTTTAACCGTTTTCAAACCCCAATGCAAATTACCATCTTTGCCTGTTTTGCTCTGGTTTTCTATATTCTGGGACTCGTTTATCGAAGATCAGCCCCGCCATTGACGCATTTATTCCTGGGTTTATCTTTTGTGATCTTGATCGCGGGAGGCGTTTATTGTATCCAAAAATTGGATGGTAGCTTGCCGTTTATCCTGTTTTATTTAGGCTTCGTTTGCATGCTACTGTGCATCAGCGCAATTATTTTCGGCTACGCTTATTTGCTCTATGCAGGATTACTGGGGTTGGCCATCTTGTATGGCATTACGACCGTTCATCGGGTAGGGATGGACTATACATGGTGGACATCGGAGTTGTACTGGGTACCGCTTGCGTGCTTACTTACAGGTATGGGCTTCTTGATGAATAAGGCCAATACGAAATGGGCGGGAGTATTTGCTGTATGTGGACTTGCCTTTTTCTTTGGTGCAGAGATACAGGCTCTGTATATTCCCGCAGCGAAGCGGGATATGATTCAATTGCTGTTGTTCATTAAGGTGTTCATCGCGTCAACTTTGTTCTTCTTCACGCGTGGATATTGGTATGCGTGGTTGAGGCTGTAGGACTCTGCCTACTTCTCGTTTTCCTCTCGCTGCTTATCTGTTACAATTTCAGAAGAGAGCAAACGGGGTGAATAAATGAACAACAAGTGGAAAGTATTAATCGGTATTTTACTGGCGGCTATTTTTCTGGGTGGAGAAACAGTAGCCAAGCTTATGGGTGTAAATACATACAGCATCGGATTCATAGCAGCCGCTGTATCTTTTTTGGGAGCGATTTTATTAGGAGCACGCCGATCATAGGCGTGTTTTTTTTTGAGAAATTACCACATGAATCCAAAATCGTGGTGTATAATGGTAAGAGTATTCTGAACAAACGCTCAGTCAAAATTGTGTGTTTCTTGATAGTTCTTTACTAAAGCGTTTTCAAGGGGGCAGCGATTATGAACTTCGATTTGACTTCAGAACAACAAATGTTGAAAAAAATGATACGCGAATTTGCTGATGAGGTAGTGGCTCCAGGAGCAGATGAACGCGATCAAACCAAACAATTTCCTGTCGAAATATTCAAGCAGATGAGCGAGCTGAACTTGATGGGTCTTCCCTTCTCTGAGAAATACGGGGGTGCGGGAGCTGATTCCACGAGTTTTGCGATTGTTGTAGAAGAGCTTAGTCGTGCATGCGGTTCTACAGGAATCACGTATTCGGCTCATATCTCGTTAGGTGGCGCTCCACTGGCTTTGTTTGGGACAGAAGAGCAAAAGCTGAACTATTTAAGCAAAATCTGTTCCGGCGAAAGCTTTGGTGCGTTTGGCTTGACGGAACCGAATGCAGGGTCTGACGCAGGTGGCACGAGGACGAATGCGGTCTTGGCTGACGGGGAGTGGACGATTAACGGCTCCAAATGCTTCATTACAAACGCCTCCTATGCTTCGTTTCTTGCCTTGACAGCTGTGACTGACAAAGAGCAGGGCTCACGAGGTATCACTGCTTTTATCGTTCCGACAGATTCACCTGGTTTTCAAGTGCTGGCGAACTATGAAAAGCTCGGCTTGCATAGCTCCAATACGACCGAGCTCGTTCTTGAAAACGTCCGGGTGCCAGAAGAAAACGTCCTTGGGAAGCGGGGCGAAGGCTTCAAGCAGTTCCTCATTACACTTGATGGTGGGCGAATCGGGATCGGAGCTATGGCAGTAGGAATTGCACAGGCTGCCTACGATAAGGCACTGCAATACTCCAAGCAGCGAACAGCTTTTGGTAATTCCTTGAGCCATTTTCAAGCGATCCAGCACAAGCTGGCGGATATGGCGATGCAAATAGAGCTGGCGAGAACGATGGTGTATAAAGCAGCGTGGCTGAAGGATCATGGACGCAAATTTACGAAAGAAGCGGCAATGGCAAAATTGTATGCTTCGGAGATTGCCATGTCTGCTACTCACCAGGCTATTCAGATTCATGGTGGCTATGGTTATATGCGGGAGTATCAGGTGGAACGATTTTTCCGCGATGCCCGGCTGTTAGAGATCGGCGAGGGGACTTCAGAGATTTTACGTAATGTCATCGCAAGAGAAATCGGGTGCTAGCCTTTCCATGTTTGATAACGAAAGAGCATGACTGCCAGCGAAAACTGACAGCCATGGCTCTTTTTTTGTTTCTTATTTTTTATTGATCGCCAGGTTGAACAGTTGGGAATCCAAAGCCACTAGCGATATCGTCACCTACAGCAGCGTTTGAGCCACCTTTGATGTCATTTCCTCTCGCACGTTTTTGCAATTCTACGCGAACATCTTGATAGCTCCAAGATGGATTGGATGCCCAGATTTTTGCAGCCAAACCTGAAACGTGCGGTGTTGCCATGGAGGTTCCGCTGATGGAATTATAGCCTCCGTTGTTCCATGTAGACTGAATAGCGCGTCCTGGTGCTGATACTTCCACATCGCGCTCTTGAATTACGTAGTCTCCCGCTTGACCGCTCCTGCCACGAGAAGAGAAGTCAGCCACACGGTAGGTTCCGTTTTGTTGAACATTCTCCAACGCTGCTACGGCTACTGTATTCACTAATGCTCCAGGGTAGCCAATGCTATTCACTGTCGGTCCAGAGTTACCAGCCGCAGCGACGACTAATACACCTTTTTGGTTTGCATAAGTGATGGCACTTTCCATAAGGGTACTCTTACCGCTTGAGCCAAGGGACATAGAAACGATTGCTTTCACGCCTAATTGAGCGGACTGGTCAGCAGCGTAACGAATGGCATAGGCAATGTCATCCTCATAGCCGGAGCCTGAGTCATCCAATACTTTATATGCCCATAGCTTTGCATCTGGTGCTACACCATAAATACCTGCGCCACCCCCGCCGTCAGCGAGAACAGTTCCAGCGACATGTGTTCCATGACCATGCGCATCATTGCAAGCACCGGTAACAACAGGAGAAGCTTGCGTGAAATCGTTGCACTGCTCTGCGTTAGCGGTTAGGTCTGGGTGCTGCGTGTACACGCCAGTATCCAGGACTGCAACACGAACATCAGCACCTCCAGTCGTAGCGGAGAGGGATTGGTTCTTATAGATTGCTTTAATTCCCCACGGAACGACTGCCGAAGGAGAGAACTCTGGATCGCTTGCCTGGTCTTCTTCTATATACTCAGCGATCTTTAATTTTTTCAACACTGTAATTTTTACATTGGGATCGCTTTTCAGTTGGTTAAGTTGATCACTATTTACATCAAGGGTAAAGCCCTCTTCACCAAAATCATGGCGTACTTCCAGTGGTTCAGCAAAATTACCAGTTCTCACATCCGAATCTGACTGAATTAATACCCGTGCAGTACCCAATTCACTGAATTCACTGGTTGAATCATTACTGGCTGCCCCCACACCTGTGAAGACACTCATTACTAGCGCCGAAGAGAGTAATGCCATTCCCCACCACTTGCCGGTTCTTTTTTTCATACTGTTCTCCTCCTTAAAGATATTTAGTTTATGTAGTTCATGATGTGCATGGCGTTAATATACATATCTGTAAAAAAATTGTAAATATTTATTTATTAAAATAAAGTTCACAATTTGGTAAAAATTAAGTTATATTACATAAAACACCATAAAATATCGTTATATTTAAAAACTTTGCTTGTTATCCCGAACATTACATCCAACGTAACGGCCACCTGTAAGCCTCCCGACTACCACCCAAGAGTTCCTATTGGCTGCATTGTCCTTGTTGTGGGTAACAGCGAAGATTTTGTCGTTCTTTGCTGATCATCTGTTAGGGAATTAGCATTTCGCAATTGCTGCCAAATAGGGTAGAATAGAGGCAACGGAAGGTGAATATACAGATGACATCAGTATCAATATCCAAGCGGCTACAAACGATTGCCCGCTATTGTCCAGAAGGAGCCCGCGTCGCCGACATCGGGTCGGATCATGCGTTGTTGGCTTCTTATTTGCTTGTAAAAGGAATTGCGTCTTTCGTGATCGCAGGCGAATTGAACGAAGGGCCTTTTCAAGCGGCACAAAAACAAATACATACATTGCAGGTAAAAGATCGCGCTTCGGTGCGTAAAGGAAACGGGCTCGCGGTATTACATCCTGGCGAAGCAGATGTAATCTGCATTGCTGGGATGGGTGGACAATTGATCGTTTCCATTTTGGAAGCAGGAAAAGACAAACTGGAAGGCGTGCAACGCCTGATTCTGCAACCAAACGTAGGGGAAGAAGCGGTTCGCCTGTGGATGATAGAAAATGGTTGGCAGTTAATTGCGGAGTCCATCTTGCAAGAGGACGGCGTGATCTATGAGATTCTTGTCGCAGAACGAGGCAATCCTACCTTGCCTTATGAGGGCAAAGATCGTACACAGGAAGAGCTCCTGCGCATTGGTCCGTTTCTTTGGGGAGAAAAATCAGAGGTTTTACAAGAGAAGTGGCTGCATGAGCAAGAAAAATGGCAAAAGGTCATCGTTCAATTAAAACGTTCGGACAAGCCGGAAGCAGCAGAACGAATTAAAGAAATCGAAGCAGAAGTACAATGGATCGATGAGGTGATCGCATGCTTGCGCACGGACAAACAGTAATTCAATATGTAGAACGTCTGGCACCAAAATCGTTGGCGATGGAAGGCGACAAAATTGGCCTTCATGTAGGCACCTTGCAAAAAAAGGTGAAAAAAGTGATGGTCGCATTAGACGTGCTGGAATCTGTGGTGGATGAAGCCATTGCAGAGGGTGTTGACCTGATTGTGGCTCACCATGCCGTCATTTATCGACCACTCAAGCACCTCCGGACGGATCTCGCCGCAGGACGCGTTTTCGAAAAGCTGATCAAGCACGATATTGCGGTATACACAGCTCATACCAATCTGGATGTTGCATATGGCGGAATGAACGACTGGCTCGCTGAAGCGGTTGGACTCACTGACGTAGATGTACTGGATGTTCTTTCCCGAGAGGCTTGGAAGAAGCTCGTCGTATTCGTACCCGCTACCCATAAGGAAGCCGTGTTTTCCGCACTTGCTGAAGCGGGTGCAGGGCATGTAGGCAACTATAGCCACTGTTCTTTTCAGACGGAGGGCACCGGAACCTTTTTGCCAGGGGAAGGGACGAATCCCTATATCGGTTCGACAGGCCAACTGGAAAAAGCAGAGGAAGTTCGCATCGAGATGATTGTTCCCGCGTCCAAACAATCGACTGTGGTCAAAGCAATGCTTGCTGCCCATCCGTACGAAGAAGTCGCCTATGACATCATTCCTTTGGAGCAGTCCGGTACTGCATACGGAATTGGGCGAATCGGTACTCTGCCCGCACCACTTACGCTGCGTGAGTTTGCATTGCTCGTAAAAGAGCGTTTTTCCCTCCATGGTCTTCGCGTAGTTGGTGACTTGGATGCCACAGTCAAAAAAGTAGCAGTAGTAGGTGGAGACGGTAGCTCTTTTGTTTCCAAAGCCATTTTTAAAGGCGCGGATGTGTATTTGACAGGAGACATTGGCTATCACACTGCACATGATGCTCAGGCAGAAGGCTTGTCGATCGTAGATGCTGGTCACAATATCGAAAAAATCATGAAGGAAAAGCTGGCGACCATTTTGCTTGAACAATTGAAGGCAAATGGCTACGAAACAGAGGTTATTCCTTCGCACGTGCACACAGATCCGTTCCAGTTTGTTTAAGACGTAGCAGGACCATCCTTATGTTGCCTGCCAGATGAAGTGTAGGAGGATTTTATGTGCAAAAACTAATCCGGACGATTTCTTGTGGATTATTGACGTTAAGCTTACTCACCCCCGGCGTCGTATCAGCGGCTGGGGGCTTATTGCCATACAATGACATTAGCAAGCATTGGGCGAGAAGCGCAATTATTCAAGGTGTGCAGCTCGGTTTGTTTGAGGCTGGTCCAAATGTTCCGAAGTTTTACCCAAATCGTGACATGACGCGTGCAGAATTTCTCGTCATGATCGATCGGCTTTATTACGGTGGGCAGTATCATATCTATCCGCTTACTTTCTTATCCGAGCATTCGGAGTGGGCGCGAGCAGAAGGTTTTCAGGAACCGTATTTGCCCTATAAAGATGTTGATCGCCTGACGTGGATGTACAAACCAACGCTCCGCATCTCCACGATCTTGGATAGACTGTACGGTCCAAATGCGATTCAGTACATTTTTCCTGGTGAGATGATGAAGCCGAACCAGCCGATCACCAACGAAGAAGCTGCCAAGATATTGCAAATGTTCACGATGTCTCCAGATAGTAAAAATGCTTGGGAAGAAGTGCGTTCCTGGGGATGGCTAGAGGGAGAAAAAACGGATCGGGTGAAACGGGGAGATGCTGCAGTCGCAGCTGATCGCATGGTAAATTATTTCCTTCAGGATGGAATCATGCCTCTGTTGGATTACGACGGGAAAAAGTTCCCGATGGTCCCGGATATCGATGAGGTATTGCCGTTATTCGCAACCTATACAGATCTCAAAACAACAGAAGAACAGATTTATGTAGATGCGGCTGCCGCTATTCGCAGTAGAAATGATAGTGAAGAGACATTTGAACAGTTGCGCAAACTGGCGGATTCCTCTTTCCCCAATCAAGTCGGTGTTCACTATTTATTGAGCTGGAATTCTGAAACACCGATTGAAACCAATCTGGACGAAGCTTTTCTTGCTATCGACGCTTACTTCGAAGACAAAATCATTCTCCCGGACACACTCGGGCTATTGAGTGCCAATGTGTATGATATTTCCTTGCAGCTAGGGAACAAGGATCAAAGCCAATACAAAAAAGTGCTCGACCGACTCAGTGCTTATGAACAAAAAGTGAAACAAGATTCCAAAGAATGGGAATCGCTCGCCGTATATTTGGGGGCACTGGAGATCCGGAGTGGTCAGGTAGACCTGGCGCTGGCACGATACCAGCGATTTGCTGACAGGAGCCCGGAGGCATTGTTGAATACTTCCTATTATTATTTGCAGGAAGGACGTATGCAGGAAGCAGAAGAGGTTCTTGCTGCGATGAAACCGAAAGCGTCAGACAGCAGAATGAATCAGCTGCACAAAATGTTGCGTCAAGAGTTTGCATCTTTAAAAGATCAGCCAGCTATTATTTCTGATTTGGGATACTCTTTGCGCCAGTTGGACAATGCCGACACCTACCAAGTGAAGGGTGAAGCGGTGTTGAGTGGATTGACGTTCTCCTACACGCAGGATATTAACAAGGAAAAGCAAATAAGCAGAATATCCGGCTTTTATCAATCTCCGCAAAAACTAATATCAGACAAGCTGCTCTCCTATACAGATGGGAAAACAAACACGCAGTACTCGTACGATACGGATCGGCAGACATGGGACAAGAATAGAACGGACAAAATTGACTTTTTGCACGAGTGGGTTGGTGCTGTCAAGGTAGCCGATCGTGCCAAGGAGCTTCATGCTCGCTACTACAAGCAATCGTACGGGAAGTACGATGTCATTACGGAGTGGATTCCGGGCTCTATGCTGGTAGAGAACTCAAAGAAAGCTACGCTCGGACAAGGAAAAGTGAAAGACGTTCCGTTGTTCATGAACAAGTATTATATTGATCGGGCCAGCGACCAAATTGTTAAACATACATGGCGTTATGAAGAAATTTATGAGGGCGACGGGTATGTAGCCTATTCGGGTACCGACAATTACGACTTTACAAGCAATGTTGCATTCTCGATACCTGATGATGTTCGAAAAGGGGTGGCACCATGAAGCGAATTAGTCAATGGGCAGTAGCAGCTGCCCTGCTACTCACAACTGTTCTTCCCGTGCAAGCGGCAGAGTATCCTTACGAGGAAACAGAAGAAGTGTTCCTGCACGTCATGGAGAGCCACTTGAGCAAGCCGGCAGCCAAACAATTGGTAAAAGGGGCTCTAGAGGTGGTCAGTGAGCAGGCCAAATCGAAAAAACAGCTTCAGTTCGAAGTTTCAGAAGAAGATGACACCTGGGACGAGTTGGAATTGAGGCTTGCAGAATGGCAGAAGAAAGGCGGGTTTGATACGCCGACGATGAACACATGGGCGATTGATGGAATGCTCTCCACGCTCAATGACCCGCACAGCGTATTTTTTACCCAAGATGAATTGCGTCTGTTCCAATCTGACGTTGAAAATCAATTCGTTGGATTCGGCTTTCGTCTGCGACTGCAAAATGATCATATTATCATCCGTGAAATCGTTCCGAATTCTCCAGCAGCAGCATCTTCCTTGCAACGAGGCGATCAATTGATCAAAGTCAATGAGACCTCGTTGGTCGGAAAGACTTTTGAAGAAGCGTATGCTTATTTGAAGGGCAACGAAGGGACCGAAGCCGTTCTTACTGTGTATCGTCCATCCGACAAACGGGAGCACCAGGTGAAGCTGAAGCGTGCCTCCATGACCTTGCCGGAAGCGGAAGGACAGATGTTTACGAAAGGCGCGATTGGCTATATCAGTCTTGAGACATTCGGATCGGAAGGAGCCATCCAGGTAAGGGATAAGCTCGCAGAACTTTCCCGTGTGCAAAAACCGTTGTCCGGACTGGTGTTAGACCTGCGGGATAATGGCGGGGGATACTTGTCCACAGCGCGGGACATCGCGAGCCTCTTTATGGAAGAAGGCTTGCTCATGTACACCACGAATCGCAATGGGGTAGAGGTAGAGACGTGGGTAAGAAATGGACAAGATATCGGCATTCCTGTGCGAATTTTGGTGAACGGCGGAACAGCTTCGGCATCTGAACTGTTGTCAGGTGCCTTGCGTGATCATGGCATCGCCAAACTTGTTGGAACCAAAACTTTTGGAAAAGGGAGTGCCCAACAAGTTATTCCGTTGTCAGACGGTGATGCACTCAAGCTTACACTGAATGAATATTTTACACCTAAGCATACCGTGGTGAATCACGTAGGGCTTCAACCGGATATGGTTGTGGAGGATTATGGAGCACAAGTGGTAGAAGCTCTCCATTCCTTGAAGGTCAATACGTGGGAACTAAGTGACGCAGAAGGCGACACAGTCATCAATGGAATTCCTTTCCCGACAGTGGATCCTCTCTTTAAACAAACGCCTCAAGGGCTGCAAGTCCGAGCTGCTGTCCTTTCGCATTTGCTGGGTGATACCTCCATTGGCGAAAAAGATTATGTGGTACTTGATCCGTATTTGAAGAAGTACCCTGCACTAAAACTGCAAACGAAAAATGATGTCAACACCCTCACATTTACTTCGTGAGTATGGTCCCCTGTCGCTTTTAGCGAGCAGGGGCTTTTTCTTTTTCTGGCGTATACTCGGTACTGGAAAATCGAACACTATCAGGTGCGACTATAACTACTACGACGAGAAAGGTGGCAGCCGGATGAAAAAGGTCATACTTTTCCTGATCGACTCCATGATGCCTGATGTTCTGGAGCGATGCATTGCTGCCAATAAAGCTCCGGCGCTTCGGTTTTTCATGGAGCATAGCCAGTATATACCAGATTGTGTCACCGTTTTCCCTACGATGACGGCTTCGATAGATTGCTCCCTCATAACGGGAGTTTACCCCGACCAACACAAAGTACCGGGGTTAGTTTGGTATGATGCAGAGCAGAAA